>DATLRP010000024.1:0-49324 GCA_035534635.1 Occallatibacter sp. | reverse complement strand
AAGCTGATCGAAAGCGTGCGCGGGATGGTGGGGTTCCGGTAGGGGGATTCGCTTGCCTCCCGCCCAAGCGGAGCTTGGACGGGGCACCCCGAACGGCGGGGGAATGGACATCGCTAGAGTTTAGGGCGGGCCGCCTGCCTGTGTTTTCCCCAACTCCAAAAGAAAATAAGTATATGTGGGTTACCGGCAGATTGCAGCGTAGTATTATCAGCCCAACCGCCGCCCGCCACTTTCAACTACGCAAGGGAAATACTCCGCAGACATAGAAATGCCAATGTCTGCGCCACCTGCCAAGGAGGCGAAGTGACCAGAAACGCCCGATCTCAGACGATTCCAAAGTTCACCCCCCGGCAATATCTGAACTCGCAGGAGACTGTTCTGTTCGACACACGGCCGCATTTTATTGCTTTTGTTGGACTTGGCCGTGTCATCTGGTTCTTCATCGGAAGCGTGCTGGTCCCTGTGATTGCAGCCGGGTTCGCAAAAGGGCTGAGGGCGGCGCCTTTCTGGTACGTGTTGCTCTCCTGGTTCTTGCTGGTCCTCCTCCCCCTGCTGATACCCGTGCTGAAATGGCGCAATAGGTTCTATTCGCTAACTGACCAGCGAATCATGCACGGTTATGGATTTATAAGTAGGTCGTTCAATGCGAAGCAGCTTAAAAGAATAGGAGGGTTGCTTGACACTAGCACGTACAGAATTACAGGGGTCACCTTTGGCCAGGGGTTATTAGGAAGAGTGGTCAACTTCGGGGACATCAACTTTGGAACTAATCATGAGAACATTTACTGGCGTGGGATCAAAGACCCACTCAACGTCAGAAGATTGATAGAGGAGAAGGTCGCCACTTTTCAGGATCTTGGGGCAAATCAGGTGACCTACAACGAAGCGGTAATTAAGAAAGTGGCTGAAATAAAGACCGAAGAGAGTTTCGGTTTGGTCGCTCCAAAACACAATGTCGCCATTCAGGGTAACCTGGGGGGGGTTGGGTTTGCCACAGGCTCCTTCTGCATTCTGTTACTGCTCCAATTGCGGACAGCAGAACGCTGCGGAAGCTGCCTTTTGCCCTCAATGTGGCAAGCAGCTTCACTGAATTTGGACAATCACCAATCCGACCCAATGATTCCGTCTTAATGCAGGCGGGCCCAGGTCTGGCGATCTTTCCCTAACGCGATCCATGGGTGCACCGCCGCTCCCGGTGTTGGAGATGGGGGGCACACGAGGTTCGTGGTGAGGATGAGATGTAGATGTGGGGCACCTGCCACCGGACGAGACAACGATCTTGACGCAGATCTTTCGACTTCGGTCGCCGGGGGCGACCTTCGCTCAAGCTTCGGTCACCAAGGATGACAACTTGGTGGGGCGCGGCGGGGACGGGCAGCCGGCGGCCAGATTCCGCGGTTGTCAGGGCCGCTCAGCGAATGCCATCAGCGAGCAAGCCAATGGAGGAATGCGGCCGACGCGTTCAAATCGAATGGAACCGAAACCGGCACGCGTCAGCAACTCCCGCAATGTGTTGTTCGACCAGAATTTGATGTGGCCGTGGGTCCGAAGTGGCTGGAAATGGGCGTCGAATTTTCCGGTTGCGGCAATCACCACGTTCTTCAGCCACCCGTGATAGGGAGTGCTGACGATGAAAATGCCATTGGGCTCGATGAGGTCGAATGCTGTGCTTGCCCAATGAGTGGGGTCGTAGAGGTGCTCCACTACTTCAAGGCTCATTACCGCAGGAAATTTACCCCATTTTCCTGCCAAGTCGTCATATGCGCTGCCGGGGAAGATTCGGATGTTTGGATAAGTTGCGTTGGCAAGTGCTATGCCGTTCTCGGATGGGTCCACGCCGAGCGTTTCAATGCCTTCCTTAGTGAGTACAGAGTCGACATATCCACTGCCACAGCCGAGGTCAAAGACGCGGTGGATTCCCCTTGCACGCAATTCCTTGAGAACCGGGGGCAAAAGATAGTCATGAGACGGATTGGACCCTGCGCCCAGGTGCAGATATGTTCCGCCGTGGAGGGAAGAAGAGGTCATTTGCCGTATGAGCCGGAATCTCCTTTTTCAACCCCGAATACCTGCAATTGTAACGCTCCTGATGCAGATTGCAAGACGAGAGGAACGGCACCGGCGGGTGCCCCACTCTCTCCCGGTTTTGGAGATGGGTGAAAGCATGGAACTCAATCACTCGTTCTTCTCATCTAGAATCCTTCCGGTAACTCATAGCCGCGTCTCGCTGCCGTCCAGAAGGATTCGATTTCCACTATACCGCGTTCTCCTTTCTGGTAATGGCGCGGCAAGCCGTCCAAGCGAATAGACTCGGAAGATGCGCAGCCGAGACGGACATCGGCTGAGCGAAGAGGAGATTGTTGTTTTGCCCTTCAGCCGCCGTGGATTTTTGAAGTCGCTTTCGAGGACTGCACTCGTACTTTCATTTGAGGATGTGCTGGCGCTGGCTCGTCCGCTGCGCGGGCACGCCGCGCCGCCGCAGAAGCCGGGCGCAGCGGCGCAGCAGAGCTATTCCGCAGAGGCAAGGCCCAGGCCCAAGGGCGCCTATTCGCCGGTGGAAGGCACGCCGCTGAGTGTGGAGTTTGTGGACGTGGCGCGCGCGTCGGGCCTGACGGCGGAGACGATCTATGGCGGCGAGCACCACAACAAATATCTGCTGGAGACCACCGGTTGCGGCGCGGCGTTTTACGACTACGACCAGGACGACTGGCTGGATATTTTTCTGGTGAACGGCTGGCGGCTGGAGGGGTTTCCGCATGGCGACGAGCCGGTGTGTCATCTGTTCAAAAACAATCGCGACGGCACGTTTACCGATGTGACGCGGAATGCGGGCCTCGCGCGATCCGGCTGGGGACAGGCCTGTTGCGTGGGCGACTACAACAATGATGGATGGAACGACCTGTTCGTGAGCTACTACGGGCAGAACGCGCTGTTTCGCAACAACGGGAACGGCACGTTTACTGAGGTGACGAAGGAAGCGGGGCTGCTGCAGGACCGCAAGCGCTGGAACTCCGGCTGCAGTTTTCTGGACTACGACAAGGACGGGCACCTCGATCTTTTTGTCGGCAACTACATCGACTTCGACATCAAGACCGCGCCGCTGCCAAAGGATGCCGACTGCACCTACAAGGGAATTCTGGTGGCGTGCGGGCCGCCGGGATTGCAGGGCGGGAAGAACATTCTCTACCACAACAACGGCAATGGGACGTTCAAGGACGTGAGCGAGAAGGCGGGCATGTGGGGCACGCTGGGGACGTATGCATTAAGTTGTGCGGCGGCGGATCTGGACAATACGGGCTGGCCGAATATCTACGTGGCGAACGACTCGACGGCGGCGGCCTATTACGTGAACCAGAAAGACGGGACCTTCAAAGACGAGGCGATTGAGGCGGGCGTGGCCTACTCGCCCGACGGCAAGCCGCAGGCGGGGATGGGCGTGAGCGTGGGCGACTACAACCGCGACGGCCTGCTGGACATTGTGAAGACGAACTTTGCCGGCGACACGGACTCGCTTTACATGAACCTGGGCGACAGCTCGTTTGACGACCGCACTTACCAGGCCGGACTGGGCGTGAATACCCGGCTGCTGGGCTGGGGTGTCAGCTTTATGGACATCGACAACGACGGATGGCTGGACATTCTGGTGGCCAACGGGCACGTGTACCCGGAGGTGGATGGGACGCAGGTGGATGCCTCGTATGCAGAGCGGAAGTATCTCTACCGCAACCTGCGCAACGGGCAGTTTGAGGACATGAGCCTGAAGGGCGGTCCGGGGATTACGACGCCGGCCAAGGCTCGCGGCTTTGCGGTGGGCGACTATGACAACGACGGCGACCTGGACGCGGTGGTGAACTGCGTGAATGCGATTCCGCAACTGTTGCGCTGCGACTCAACGTGGAAACGAAGCTGGATCAAGATTCGTGTGGTGGGCGTCAAAAGCAATCGCACGGGGATTGGCGCGCGCGTGAAGGTGGTGGCGCAGACGGGAACGCCTTTACTTGCTGCGAAGCCTGGCGCGGCTCTTACGCAAATTGACGAAGTGCGCTCGTGCAACGGGTATTACTCGGCCAGCGACCTGCGGCTGCACTTTGGGCTGGGCGATGCGAAGAAGGCGGAGCTGGTGGAGATCAGGTGGCCCAGCGGTCAGGTGGATACGCTGAAGGACCTGGACGTGAACCGGCTTTACGTGATTGAAGAAGGCGGAAAGATTTTGAAGAACGAGGCGCTGAAGCCGGCAAAGAAGGTTTGAGCGGCGGTTATCTTTTCCGCACGGTGGCCCGTCTCCCACTTAAGCGCGAATGAGCAAGCACGAATGAGAGCGACGGCAATTGCGGGTGGAGTTCGAAGCCTGTCTCGCCTGTTGCGATTTGGCCTTGGAGCGGCGTGTCTGGTTGGGCTGTGCGCGGGCAGAGTGCGGGGAAGCCCTGCGGGCGCGCGGACATCCGATGCGCTGGAGAACCCGGACGCGGCCTGTGCCGGCTGCCATCGCGCGATCTACGAGCGCTACCAGCAGACTCCGATGGCGAACTCGAGCGGCACGGCGGCGGCGGGATTTCTGCCCGCGAATTTTGTCCACCCGCGCTCCGGCGTGCATTACCGGATTACAAAAGAGGACGGGCAGGTTTGGCTGCACTTTGAGCGGCAGAGCTCGACCGCCGAGCGCTCGCTAAACGGCGAACGGCGGCTGCTCTACTTTGTGGGCTCAGGCGACCGCGGGCGGACGTATTTGTTCGACGAAGACGGATACTGGTTCGAGTCGCCGATTAACTGGTACGCGAAGAAGCGTGTATGGGACATGGCGCCGAACATGCTTTTGGCCACCGAGATGCCGATGACGATGGAGGTGGACCCGGGCTGCCTGCACTGCCATGCATCGGGCGTGGCTGAGCCGCTCAAGGATGCGCGGAACCACTTTGCCGGAAGGCCGTTTGCGGCCGGCGGCGTGACCTGCGCAAGCTGCCACGGCGATGGGCGGGCACATGTTGCCTCAGGCGGCAAAACGCCGATGCTCGACCTGACAAAGCTGGCGGGGGTGCGGCGCGACTCAATTTGCCTGAACTGCCACCTGGAGGGCCAGGCAATGGTGGGGCGTCGCGGCAAGACGCTGGCAGGATTCCGGCCGGGAGACAATCTCTTTCATTACGCGCTCTACTTTGTTTTCAAGAGCGATGAGCCGACGGGCGGGCGCGCGAGCAGCCAGTGGGAAGCGCTGCTGCGGAGCCGTTGCAAGCAGGCCTCCGGCGACAAGATGACCTGCACCACCTGCCACGATCCGCATGGCGACCCGCCGCCGGGGGAGCGCGTGGCGTTCTTCCGGCAGAAATGTTTGCAGTGCCACAACACGCCGGGATTCGCCGCGCAGCATCATCCAGAGAATCCGGACTGCACGGCATGCCACATGGCGCGGCTGCCCTCGAGCGACATTGCTCACTCGCAGATCACCGACCACTGGATTCGCATCGACCCCCATCCCGAGCAGCCGGTGAGGTCGGCGACGGAGGGCGCACTGGCGGCGGTGGGCGGAATGCGCGCGGATGACCGCGACCTTGGGCTGGCATATGCGCAGATGGCCGAGCGAGGCGATGAGGCGGCGGGCAAGCGGGCGATGAAACTGCTGCGCCGGGCCGAAAAGCAGGAGGCGGGTGCGGCGAAGGACAGCGAGCTGCACACGCAGATTGGCTTTCTGGACCAGGAGTTGGGGGACGAGGCGGGCGCGGCGCGGGAGTATCGCGCGGCGCTCGCGGCAAATGCCGACGATGCGACCGCGGCCGGCGACCTTGCGCTGATTGAAGTGCGGCGGCGGCAGACTCCGCGGGCGGTGGCAAGGCTGCAGAGGATCTTTGCCGGAGACCCGGCGCTGGTGCAGGCCGGCATGAACCTGGCGGTGCTGGAGTGCGGGCAGGGCAAGCGCCGCGATACGCTCGCCACGCTGGACCGGCTGCTGGCTTTCTCGCCCGACAATCAACAGGCCAAGAGCTTTGAGATGCGGGTGATGCTGGGGACGACTGTCTGCCGGGAAAACGTCCGGTAACGGGCGGTTCACGGCGCGGGAAAGTCATGGAAATGTTCGGGAAACCGCAGAAAATGTCATATCGCCGGGGCCTTGCGGAGGGCTCGCACCGACCAAGAGGATAGGGAAATCCGCGTCCCGGTGCGGGATCGGATTCGCAGCCCGCGGGCCGCTGGACGAGCGGCCTGCGAGGGGCCGGCCCGGCGGCTGGAACGGATCGGCAACCAGCGAGGTTTCTTTGACTTAGGCGGACGGGCCTATCTGGATTAGCGGGGCAGGCCGGACTACTTGCGGCGGGAGAAAGAGGGAGCTGGATTTCAGCCAAAGGGGGCGGCGAAAGGGCGCGCGGGAGCTTCAAAAAAAGGTAATGACAAATGAAAAGATGCGAGGGGGCGAAATTTGCGAAGGGGGAAGGAGCGGCACCGTATGCTCGGGTGTGATACGTGGGCGAAAGCTGAGGCAAGAAACGCCAGAGCGCAAAATTAAAGCGATTTATTCGAGAGAGTTAAGAAGGATTGAACCAGTTTGGGGCGGCTTGGAAGGGGATGTTTGGGCAGGATGTAAAGGTTTCCAGAGATTGATATATCGTTTTCCGGATTCACCCCCGCACTTTTCTTGAGTCAGGGCGTTGACAGCCGTGATTTTCTTTCGATATTGTTGCGGCTGGTTCCGAGACGTCCCTTTCAGCTCCCCTTGATACGAACTCAGGGAGCAGCGTCCGCGGAGAAATTTTGCGCAAACCTGCCATCGCGGCGGGGGTGCCTTGCAGGACGAACCAGCCGAGATCACAACTGCCGCATGGCAGAGTAAAAACAAGTTCACAGATTAGGACCACAAGCGTTTTTAGGAGACCGCATGAATAAGAGACTGCGTTCAGCACTTGTGCTGACCCTGTTTGCCTGCGCGAGTTTGCTTTGGGTAGCTCCCGCACAGGCACAATCGGTGTACGGTTCGATTTTTGGAACGGTCACCGACGCGAGCGGAGCCGCGATTCCCGGCGCGACGATCACGGTCAAGGACGTGACGAAGGGAACCACCGAAACCGCGACGTCGAACGCATCCGGAGACTACAGCGTTCCACACCTTCTTCCCGACGTCTACAACCTCACGGCTGCGGCGAAGGGATTCCAGAAATTTGAGGCGACCGGGATCTCGGTCCTGGCCGACACAGCGCCGCGCATCGACCCAACGCTTCAGGTGGGCGGAGCGGCCACGACGATTACCGTGAACGCCAACCAGGAACCGGAGCTAAAGACAGCCAGCGCGGACGTGTCGACGGTCTTCAACCAGCAGCAGGTTTCGAGCCTTCCGGTGGGCGACCAGAACTTTACCAACCTGCAGCTTCTGCTGCCGGGCGCGCAGCTGCTGGGCTGGTCCCACGCGGCCGACGAAAACCCGCAGGGATCGCGCCAGATTCAGGTGGACGGCCAGGCCTTCGGCGGCACGGCCTTTGAGCTGGACGGCACCGACAACGAGGACCCGATCCTGGGCATCATCGTCATCAACCCGACGCTGGACTCGGTGACGGAGACCAAGATCACGACGCAGAACTTCGACGCCGAGCTGGGCAAGGCGGTCTCCGCGGTGGTGACGGCGCAGACCCGCTCGGGCACGAACAGCTTCCACGGCGACGCGTATGACTTCCGCACCGGGAATGCGAACCTGGCGCGCGATCCCTACACGGAAGCGCCCGGACCGAATGCGATTCCTCCTGGATTGAAGAACCGTTTTGGCGGCTCCATCGGCGGGCCGATCATGCGGGACAGGGCGTTCTTCTTCGCCAACTATGAAGGCCAGCGGCAGAAGGTGGGCACCTCGGCCACCGACACGCTGCCGACGAACAACCTGACCGAATCATGCCTGGGCAACACTCTGGGTTCGGGCTCAGGCGGGATTGCCGGCTGCGACTTCAGCGAATACAAGACACAGATCGGCGCGGCGGCCACGATTTATGACAACTCGAGCGGCACGCCCACACCTTTCCAGAACAATGTAATTCCGACCGGCATGCTCTCACCCCAGGCTCTGGCGCTGCTGACTTACCTGGAGCCCTACACGAAGAATGTGACGCTTGGCGGGCAGGGCAACGTGAACGGACTGGACAGCAACTACCACGCCAGCGGAACGGGCCTGTTCAACAGCAACCAGTGGACTGAGCGCGTGGATTACACACTGAACGAGAAGGCGCATGCCTTTGAGCGGTTCTCGCGGTTCACGGACGTGCTTTCGGGCGCGGTGATGTTCGGCGACGCGGGTGGCCCGGGATTCGGCATCGGCGGCTACGGCGGCAACTCGAACGGAGCCAACGACAGCCTTGCCTCGGGCATGGATATTGCCATCAACCCGACGCTGCTGACGGACTTCCGCCTGGGCTATTACCGCTACAACGTGATCGACTCCAAGCACGACCAGAGCACGGAGTTTGCCAACACACTGGGGATTCCGGGCATCAACACCGGGACGTACTTCACGGGCGGCGCGCCGGGCTTCTTCATCGGCACGGTGCCGGGCGGCAGCTCTCAGCCGCTTTACGGCGACGGCCTGAACGTGAACCGCTGCAACTGCCCGCTGACCGAGCGCGAAGATCAGTTCCAGATCGTGAACAATTGGACGAAGATCTTGGGCAACCACACGATCAAGGTGGGCGCGGACCTGCGCTACGCGCGCAACCTGCGCGTGCCCTCTGACAACGACCGCGACGGGCTGCTGAACTTCAGCGGCGGCCCCACGTCGGACCAGTCGGCGGCAACGCAGGGCGGCCTGGGCTTTGCCACCTTCATGCTGGGCGATGTGACCAGCTACAACCGCTACGTATCGACCTCGACCAACGCCAAGGAGTTCCAGAAGAGAACCTTCTTCTACGGGCAGGACACCTGGCGCGCGACGCGTAACCTGACCTTGAACCTTGGCGTCCGCTGGGAGCTCTACTTCCCAGAGGCGGTGAACGCGGCGGGCAACGGCTCGCTGCTGAACCTGCAGGACGGCTACCTGCACGTGGCGGGCATCGGCGGCATTCCTTCGGATATGGGCTGGAGGGTCCGCAAGATGAAGCAGTTCGCTCCGCGCCTGGGCGTGACCTACCAGCTTGGCGACAAGACGGTGATCCGCGCGGGCTACGGACGCAGCTTTGACACCGGAGTCTTCGGGTCGGTCTTCGGCCACACGGTGACGCAGAACCTGCCGGTTCTGACCAACCAGCAGATCAACGCATCCGGGCCCACGACCGCGGCCTTTACGCTGACGGCTGGACCAAACGCGCCGGTGCCGGTGACGGTGCCGTCGAACGGCCTGCTGCCGAACCCTGGAACCCAGGTTTCGTCCAAGGCGCGTCCGAACCCGCTTAACTTCCCGACGATCGACGCCTGGAACCTGAGCGTGCAGCGGGCGCTGACGCCGACCATGACGCTGACGGTTGCGTATGTGGGCAACAAGGGCACGCATACCCTGGGCGACGGAGACGGCAACAGCACCAACCCCAACGAAGCGGCCATCTTCCTGCCGGGTCCGAACAGCTTTACGGGCCAGACCCTGCACTACGACCCGACGGCAACGGATCCGGCCAACCCGAACGACAGCAGCGCGGCAGCGTGGAACCCAAGCACAGGGGCGGTGGGCACGACGAACCTGTTGCAGCGCTACTATGCGGCGCAACTGACGGCCTGCTCGGACCCGAATTATGCTTCGCCGGGTTCAGGCTACGACAACGTGGCGCTGCCGGTGGGCGGCTGCGGCTGGACGAACAGCATCCAGTACAACGGCGACAACCAGAACACGGAGTTCGATGCACTGCAGATTACCCTTGCCCAGCAGATGACTCACGGCCTGGCCTATACGCTGAACTACCAGTGGGCGGCGGCGTTCGACGAGCAGACCGGCTTCTACACGTGGGACCACAACATTACCCACGGACGCGACAGCAACACCCGCAAGAACCAAATCACCTGGTACGGCAGCTATGACCTGCCCTTTGGCCATGGCAAGCAGTTCGTGCCTGGAGCAAGCCGGTTGCTGGATGAGCTGATCGGCGGCTACCAGCTGAGCGGCGTGATGAGCCTGTCCAGCGGTTTGCCGTTCACGGTCTCCTACAACGAGTCGGGCTCGAACGTTCCGGGCAGCGCGCCGAACTGGCCGAACAAAAACAGCGGGCAACGAATGAAGACCGGCCTGACTGCCTACACTCCGAATGGAAGCGGCACCGGCTCGCGCAGGTTCTACACGCAGCAGACGACGGACCTGATCACGGATCCCGGCACGGGAGTCTTCACAAACCCGGGCCTGGACACGATTGGCAGCGCCGGGCGCAACACTTACTGGGGTCCGGGCTTCTTCAATACAGACCTGGCCGTCACCAAGGCGTTCACCATCCGCGAGAACATCGTGACAAAGTTCCGCATGGATGCGTTCAACGCATTCAACCACATCAACGCAGGTAACCCAGGTGGCAACATCGAGTCGGCCGGCACCATCAGCAGCGAAGCGCCGGCCGGGGTTCCGCGCCAGCTCGAATTCTCCCTCCGCGTCCAGTTCTAATTCCGCGCGAGGAGCCACAAAGCAGGGAGGGGAGCTTCGGCTCCCCTCCTTTTTCATGGTGGTTCAATCATTTCCTTGAGCGCCCAGGCAGCGTGGCAAACCGCAGACGCGCCCACGCGACGGGTGCGGCAGTACACTTTTTTAAGGCAGGACCGGTGATGTTTCGTACTCTTGGATTCGTGATTCTGGCCGCGGGAATTTCCGTGGCGGCGGCGCAGACCATGCCCGCGGAGCCCTCCACGGGCACAGCGCAAGGCCCGGCACCCACCTTTGCCACGGCCGAGGCGCTGGCTCACGAGGGACACCTGGATGCGGCGATGGCCGAGCTGAACCAGCTTGCCGCGGAAACGCCGGTTCCGGCCGGCGTGGAGCGGCTGCGCGGCATTATCTTCTACCAGAAGAACGAATTTTCCGAGGCGATTGACGCGTTTACCAAGGCCGAGGCGCAGGACCCGAAGGATCGC
Source organism: Occallatibacter sp. (assembly GCA_035534635.1). Classification (GTDB taxonomy): domain Bacteria; phylum Acidobacteriota; class Terriglobia; order Terriglobales; family Acidobacteriaceae; genus Telmatobacter. Next base: position 38,320 of record DATLRP010000024.1, on the reverse strand, counting down.
GAATCGATTGAGATGCACGGGGTGACGCTCTTCCGGCTGGGCCACGTGCCGGAGGCGATTCCGTATCTGGAACGCGCGCGCACTTCGGTGGAGAGCGCGAACATCGATCCGAATTACGTGCTGGCGCTGTGCTACGCGGACGTGCAGCGTTATGACGATTCGCGCCGCGCGTTTGCCGCGCAGTTCGGCTTTGCGCCGGATTCGGCGCAGGCGTATCTTCTGGCGGGGCGCATGTTTCTGCGGCGGGAGCTGCGCGATGAAGCGGCGGTGCAGGCAGAGAAGGCGCTGGGGCTGGACCCGAAGCTGCCGCTGGCGCACGAGCTGCTGGGCGAGGTGGCGCTGGCGCGGGGCGATGCGACCGGCGCGATTCGCGAGCTGGAGGCCGAGCGGCAGATTAACCCGATGGAACCGAGCCTCTATGACCGGCTGGGCGATGCGTATGTGCGCAACGGGCAGTACACGGAGGCGCAAGTGGCGCTGAACCGCGCGGTGCTGCTGGAGCCGAATGCGACCGGTCCGTTCATCCTGCTGGGCGAGACGCTCTTGAAGCTCAACCAGCCGATTGAGGCGCTGCACTACCTGGTGCACGCGGTGCACATGGACCCCTCGAATTATGTGACGCACAATCTGCTGGGGCAGGCGTATCGCGCGGTGGGCGACCGGCTGGCGGCGGGGCAGGAATTCAAGACGGCGGTGGAGCTGCAGCATCAGGGCGACCCCAAGCCCACGGGAAAGTGAAGCCATGATGCGTGCGCGTGCGCGATGGCTGGCCGCAATTGCGCTGGCGTTGGCTTGGGGTGCGGCGGTTGCCGGGGCGCAGCACGCGAAAAAGGCAGAGCCGCAGGCGCTGAGGCAGGCGGACCGGGCTTTTCGAGAGGGCTTTGCCGCGCGGCAGGCCGGGAATCTGGAGCAGGCGCGGAAGAAATTTGCCGAAGTGGTAAAGCTGCAGCCGGAGATTGCCGAGGGGCACGAGGCGCTGGGCGCTGTGCTGGTGGAGCTGGGGCACGCGGCGGATGCGATTCCGGAGTATGAGGCTGCGGCGCGGTTGAAGCCGCGCGATGCGGGGATTGAGGCGAACCTGGCGCAGGCGATGGCGCAGACGGGCCAGTCGGCGAAGGCGATTCCGCACTTTGAGAAAGCGCTGCGGCTTGACGATGCTGCGGGCAACGCTGGCGCATCCGTGAGGAACGCTCAGTTTTATGACGCGTATGGCCGCGCGCTGGCGGCGGTGGGCAAACCCGGTGAGGCGCTGATGCAGATGCAGGCCGAGGAGAAGCTTGCCGGCAGGAGCGCGCCGCTCGAAGACGCCATCGGCTCGCTCTATGCGCAGCAGAAGGATTGGGAGAAGGCGCGGGAACGATTCACGGAGGCAATTGCGATGGATGGCACGCTGGTGCGGGCGCGCGTGCATCTGGGGATTGTTTATCGCGAGCAGCGCGATTTGGCCGATGCGCTGACGACGCTGGAAGCCGCGGCGAAGCAGGAACCGCCGAACACCGAGGCGCTGCTCGAGTATGGCCGCACGCTGGCCGCCGCGGGGCGCGATGAAGACGCGGCCGCGGAGCTTGAGGCGGCGCTGAAGGCGAACCCGAAGCTGCCAGGCGCGGCGCTTGCGCTGGCCATGGCGCTGCAACGGCTGGGCCGGCAGCAGGAGGCGATTCCATGGTTTAAGCAGGCAGTGGCCGAGCAGCCGAAGAACGCAAGTGCGCTGACGAATCTGGGGCTTGCTCTGACGCTGACGGGCAATGCGAAGGAGGCGCTTGCAGACTTGCAGAGTGCGCTGGCGCTGGAGCCGAACGATGCGGTGGTTTACAAGGACCTGGGTGTGGCGCATGTGCAGCTTTCGGCCTTTGACGAGGCAATCCAGGACTTTGAGCATGCGCTGAAGCTGGACCCGAACGACCCGGAGCTGCACTACGATCTTGGCCTCTCGTACAAGTTCAAGGACCGGTTCGGCGATGCGATTCGCGAGCTGACGCAGGCGGGCGAGCTGGACCCGAAGCTGCCCGATCCGCCGTACACGCTGGGGATTTTGCTGATGCAGCTTGGGCGGCTGGACGCGGCGGTTGCGGAGATGAAGAAAGCCGTGGCGCTGCGGCCCGAGGACGGCGATGCGTGGGCGATTCTGGGCAGCACGCTCAAGCAGGATTCGCGCTTGCCGGAGGCTGCCGAGGCGTTGAGAAAGGCGATTCCGCTGCTTCCGCAGCAGCCGGGACCGCGCGTGACGCTGGCCGGCGTGTTGGCCGAAGAGGCGGCGAACCTGGCCGACCAGGCCAACGCCGCCGAGGCCTCTGGCGACACGAAGAAGGCCGAAGCGCTGCGTGCGCAGATGAAGGATTTGCGCGCGCAGGTGGTGGAGCTGCGGCGCGCGGGCGCGGAGCTGGCGCGGGCCGCGGTGAGTCGCCAGCAGGCAAACTTTGCCATGAACGCGGGGAACAGCCTGATGTTGCGCGGGCAGATTACGGACGCGATCAGCCGCTACCAGCAGGCCGTGGCGGCGGACCCGACATGGGCCGAGCCGCACAAACAATTGGCGATTGCCTATGAGCGGCAGGGGCGCGCGCAGGAAGCTGCGCAGGAGCGCGCTAAGGCCGACGAGCTGGCCAAAGCAAAGCCCGCGAAGGACGCGCCGGGCGGAGCGCAGTAGGAGGCCAGAGGGTCAGGCCGGATTATCAGGTGGCGCGCAGGGCAGTGTCCTGGGTGTGCAGCGTCTCGGGCAGGAAGAAGCCAACGACGGCGGCGGCGGCGAAGGCCAGCGCGCTGACGAGGAAGGCCCAGGAAAGGCCGTAGCGCTCACTGAGCGCGCCGATGGTGAACGGAGCCAGAGCGCTGAGGCCGCGGGCAACGTTGTAAGAGATGCCGAGGGCCGTGGCGCGAGCTTCGGTGGGAAACAGCTCGCTGCCCAGAATTCCGGAGCCGGTGAAGAAGCCTGTGCCGAAAAAGGCGGCGATGGAGGCGAAGAGGAGAATGAGCGCGGGCTGGCGCGCGGCGGCCAAAAGCGGAACGGCCAGCGCGGCGCAGATCAGGTAGCCGACAAAGGCGGGGCGGCGGCCGAAGCGGTCGGCGAAGTAGCCAAAGCAGAGATAGCCGGGCAGCATGCCGAAGAGATTGATCGCGACGAGGAAGCCGGTGAGGCCGAGACCGTGGAAGCCGCGGCCGCCCTGCGCGATGGGCAGCATGAGATAGGCGGGAATCCACGTGAACAGGCCCCACCAGGCGAACATGCCGAAGGTGTTGGCCAGGGTGAGCAGTGCGAGCGGGCGCAGCGAACTGCGGAGGGCGCGGCGGCCTTCGCCGGGCTGGGCCTTGGCGTGGGCCTGCTGCCAGACGAGCGGCTCCGGAACGTGGGACTGGATCCAGAAGACGAGAGCTGCGGGCAGCAGGCCGACAAAGAAGACCCATCGCCAGCCGGCGTGGGTGAGGATGAGCTCGGCCACGATGGCGGCGAGTGCATAGCCGATGGCCCAACTGCTTTGGACGAGCGCGAGGGCGCGGCCACGCAGCGCGGCGGGCCAGGTTTCGGCCACCAGCGCGGCGCCCGTGTTCCACTCGCCGCCCATGCCCAGGCCCAGCAGGAAGCGGAAAATGCCGAGGGCAAGGATGCTGGTGGAGAGTCCGCAGGCGAAGGTGAAAACGGAGTAGACGAGGATGCTCGTGCTGAGCATGCGACGGCGGCCGAAGCGGTCTGCAAGCAGGCCGAAGAGCAGGCCGCCGAGGGCCGAGGCGGCCAGGGTGAGCGCGTTGAGCAGGCCGGCGGTGGTGCGGCTCATGGCGAAGGCGCGCATGAGCGTGGCCAGCACGATGGAATAGAGCATCACGTCGAAGGCGTCCAGCATCCACCCGAGCGCGGCGGCCACGACGACGCGGCGCTGCGCGGGGGTGGCGCGGCTCCAGCGGAAGGATTCGGCGTGCGGGGTGGGCTGGCTCATGCGATTGCGACAGGGAAGGTTGCGCTCGAGTCCACTGTCTCATTCGTCGTTTGCGCGGGTCTACTGAAAAGCAAGATGAATAGCGGGCGGCAACTGATATGTTGGCATTGCCATGGCACTGCGAAACGGACGGCTGCGGATCGCGATCGACACGGGAGGCACGTTTACTGACTGCGTGTATCGCGTGGGCGGACGCGTGGAGGTGCTGAAGTTGCCGTCGACGCCGGAGGACCCTGGGCGAGCGATTCTGGCGGCGATTGCGCAAATTGCCGAGCGGGTGGGCGCGCGTGCGGTGGAGATCCGCCACGGAACGACGGTGGGCACCAACGCGCTGCTGGAGCGCAAGGGCGCGCGCGTGGCGTTTGTGACGACCGAGGGTTTTGAGGACACGCTTGCGCTGGGGCGGCAGGCGCGGCCCAGCCTCTACGACTGGACCGAGCACAGGCCGGCGCCTCTGGCAGGGGCCGAGTGCTGCTTTGGCGTTGCGGAGCGGGTGAGTGCGGAGGGCGAGGTGCTGCGCGCGCCAAGTGAAGGCGCGCTTCGCGCGCTGCGGCGCAAGGTTCGCGCGTGCGGCGCGGAGGCTGTGGCGGTTTCGCTGCTGTTTTCCTTTGCGCATCCTGAGCATGAGCGTGCCGTGGAAGAGGCGCTGGCAGCGCTGCGGCTGCCGGTTTCGCTTTCGCACCGGATTCTGCCGGAGTTTCGCGAGTATGAACGCGCGGCGACTGTGACGCTGAACGCGTATCTTGCGCCGAAGATGGCCAGTTACCTGGGCGGACTGGAGCGCGGACTGGCATCCGTCCCGGCGGGGCGCGATGGACGGCTGAGCATCATGCAGTCCTCGGGCGGGATTTTGTCGGCGCGTGCGGCGGCGGAGGAGCCGGTGCGAACGATTCTGTCGGGGCCGGCCGGAGGCGTGATTGGCGCGCGGAGCGTGGCGCGCGCCGCGGGTGTGGCGCGGCTGCTGAGCTTCGACATGGGCGGCACCTCGACCGACGTGGCCCTGCTGGAGGCGGGCAGCGAGCTGCCGACGAGCACCGAGGGCCAGGTGGCAGGGTTGCCGGTGGGCGTGCCGATGCTGGACATTCACACGGCGGGAGCGGGCGGCGGTTCGCTGGCTTGGATGGACACGGCAGGGGCGCTGCAGGTGGGGCCGCAGTCTGCCGGCGCGGAGCCTGGACCTGCGTGCTACGGACGCGGCGAAGGCGCCACGGTGACGGACGCGAACCTGATGCTGGGGCGGCTGCATGCGAAGCATTTTCTGGGCGGTGCGATGCGGTTGGATGCGGCGCGGGCGCGGAGGGCTCTGGAGCGCATGAGCCGAACGGGATTCGCGAGCTCGGAAGCGCTGGCCGAAGGCGTGATTCGCGTGGCCAATGTGCGCATGGAGAGCGCGCTGCGACAGGTTTCCATAGAGCGCGGCCTGGATCCGCGCGGGTTTGCGCTGCTGGCCTTTGGGGGAGCGGGTCCGCTGCACGCGTGCGCGCTGGCCGCGGCGCTGGGCATGAAGAAGGTGGTGGTTCCCGCTGCGCCGGGCGCGCTTTCCGCGCTGGGGATTCTAAATGCGGAACTGCGGCGCGAGGTTTCGCGCACGGTGATGCTGGAGCCGGGGAGCGTGAAGATCGCGAAGGTGTTCCGCGTGCTGGAGGCGGAGGCGCGCGCGGCGTTTGCGGCGGAGGGCGCGCGGCCGCGGCTCAGTCGCGTGGCGGATTTGCGCTACCGCGGGCAGGGGTTTGAATTGCGTGTGCCGTGGAGTGCGCGCGCGGTCGAGCGCTTTCATCGGCTGCATGCGCAGCACTATGGATACGCGGACCGGGCGCGCGCCGTGGAGGTGGTGACACTGCGGGTACTGGCCGTGGTGCGGACGCCGGGGCTGCGCGCGGCGCGGATGAAGATCGTCTCAGGTGATGGCAGGCAGGCGCGGCTGGGTGCGCATCGAGTGTTTGAGGACGGTCGCTGGAGGCGTGGCTCGCTCTATGACCGCGCAACGCTCAAGCCCGGCGACCGGTTTGCGGGCCCGGCGGTTGTGACTGAGTTGAGCGCGACGACCTATGTGGCGATGGGCTGGACGGCGCGCGTGGACGGATACACCAATCTGATTTTGGAACCGACGGCGAAGCGCGGAGGCAAGCGATGAAGAAGGCTGCACCACGCGCGAAGCGGCAGGCGAGAGCGCAAAAGCAGACTGGGCCGGATGCGGCGGAGGTTGCGGTGGTGGGCCATGCGCTGCACTCGGTTGCGGTGGAGATGGGCGCGGCGCTGCGGCGGACAGCTTTCTCGCCGAACATCAAGGAGCGGCGGGATTACTCGTCGGCGGTGTTTTCGGCCGAGGGCGAACTGATCGCGATGGGCGACGACATGCCGGTGCATCTTGGCTCCATGCCGATGAGTGTCGCGGCTGCGCTCGGGGCCTTCCGGTTCGCGCCGGGAGACGTGGCCCTGCTGAACGACCCGTTTCGCGGCGGCACGCACCTGCCGGACCTGACGATGGTTGCGCCGGTGTTCTTGCCGGGTGGGCGGCGGCCGGCGTTTTTCGTGGCGAACCGCGCGCATCACGCCGATGTGGGCGGGATGTATCCGGGGTCGATGGGGCCGTGCCGCGAGATTGCGCAGGAGGGGATTCGGATTCCTCCGGTGAAGCTGGTGCGCAGCGGGCGGATCGATGCGGCAGTGCTGGCAATCCTGCTGGCCAACGTGCGCACACCGCGGGAGCGCGAGGGCGACCTGACGGCGCAGATGGGCGCATGCCGCGTGGGCGCGGCGCGGATGCTGGAACTGGTGGTGCGCTTTGGCCATGCGCGGCTGCTGCGCGGAGTGCGCGCGATGCTGGAGGGCTCAGAACGCTTGATGCGGCAGGTGCTGGCGGCGCTGCCGGCGGGTGAGTGGAAGGCGGAAGATTTTCTGGACGACGATGGCGTGCGGCCGGGGCCGGTGCGGATTTGTGTGGAGATAAGAAATGATCCGAAGCGCGGGAGCGCGGTGGTGGATTTTGCCGGGACGGATGGGCAGGTGGCGGGCAGCGTGAACGCCGTCTATGCGATTACATGGTCAGCGGTGTTTTATGTGCTGCGCTGCCTGCTGCCGCCGGGCGCGATGGCCACGGCGGGGCTGATGCGGCCGGTGCGCGTTGCAGCGCCGGAGGGCTCGGTGGTGAATGCCGCGGCTCCGGCGGCGGTGGCGGGCGGCAATGTGGAGACCTCGCAGCGGATCGTGGACACGCTATTGCGGGCCCTGGCGCAGGCGCTGCCTGGGCGGATTCCGGCGGCGAGTGCGGGGACCATGAACAACCTGACGATTGGCGGCATGGATCCGCGGACCGGACTGCCCTACACCTATTACGAGACGATTGCCGGCGGGCTGGGCGCGGGACCTGAAGGACCAGGCGCGAGCGCGCACCACGCGCACATGACCAACAGCCTGAACACGCCGGTGGAGGCGCTCGAGTATGCGTATCCGTTTCGGATGGTTCGCTACGGGCTGCGAAAGAACTCCAGCGGCAAGGGAAAGCACCGCGGGGGCGACGGCGTGGTGCGCGAGCTGCAACTGCTGGAAGAGGCGCAGGTGACGCTGCTGGCGGACCGGCGGCTGGCTGGACCCTGGGGACTGGCCGGAGGAGCGGCCGGCGCTACCGGAAGGACAACCGTGCGGAGCGGCGGCCGGGAGCAGGAACTGCCGGGCAAATGTACGCGGGAGCTCGAGGCGGGGAGCCGCTTGCGAGTGGAGTCGCCGGGCGGTGGTGGCTGGGGGAAAGCGTAAACAAGCGATTGTCTACAAGGGAAAATGGGGACAAGCTCCGGGCGATTGGGGTATGCTCTCTGCGCCGGGCGCGCAGCAGGCGATGCAAAATCTGTTTCCGACCAAGGGACAGTGGCAGACGGAGCACTCCGGCGGCACGTGGGTGAGCGACCAGTTCACGGCAGACTTTGTGGAGATTACCGAGGTGCTGCGCAACGCGGAGAAGTCGTATGTGAAATGGAGCCTGGCGCTGGACCAGAACCTGGGTCCGAACCTGACGCTGGACGCGGGGCTGGGCGGCTGCAACACCTGCACGCCGATTGTGACGGTGAACAGCACGACGGGTGCGGTGACCAAGGACATTGAGTTTTACACGCTGGGCCAGTACAGCAAATATGTGCTGCCGGGCGCGGTGCGCATCTACTCGAGCGACGCGAACGGGATAGACACGGTGGCGTTCAAAAATCCGGATGGCAGCAAGGTGCTGGTCGCGTTCAACAACACGGGCGCGAGCACGAGCTTTCGCGTGCAGTGGGGGACGCAGTCGTTCCCGTACACGCTGCTGGCGCTGAGCGCGGCCACTTTCACTTGGACGGGTACGCAGACGGGGACGGGAACAATGCCGGCGACGGAGGAGATTCAAGGCTCGAGCTACGCAACGGAGAACGGCCTGCAGAGGGAGACAACCAGCGACACCACGGGCGGCTACGATCTGGGCTACCTGACGAACGGCGCCACGGCGGTTTACGGCAACGTGGACTTTGGCGCGGGCGTGAGTACCGTGAAGGTGCGCGAGGCCAGCGCAGGAAGCGGCGCGACGGCAAAATTCTACCTGGACAGCTCGACCGGCACACCGATTGCGACGGTGACGCTGCCGGTGACGGGAGCCTGGCAAACGTGGCAGACCGTCTCCGCGCCGGTGACCGCGGCGACCGGGGTGCACACGCTCTATGTTGTCTTTTCGAGCGGAGCGAACGTGAACTGGTACCAGTTCCAGTAAGCGGCGCGCGGATTTCGGAACCGGCGCATGACGATTTCAGAACTCCGGTGGGGCGAGGGTGGTGGTCTCACCCATCTCCAACGGCGAGGCGCCTGGGGCAGCCAACATTTGCGGGAGAACTCACTTCGCTCGCCCGGGCGCCATGGGAAAGGATACCTCGAACTCGCTGTAAGATTCTTCCTTTCCCACATCTCCAAAACCGGGAGATGTGGGGCACCTGTGATCTTTCAAGAGGTTGTCCATTCGAACTGAACCGGAGAAGCTGGTTGTGACGAGCAACTAGAACCTTCGGAGGGATCGAATGGACATTCATAAGAATGCCCGACTTAGCTTTCGCAGTCGAGAGGCGTTGGCCAGATTGGTTGTGGAGCAGGGAGCCACGCGCAAGGCGGCCGCGGTCGCCTTCCGGGTGAGCGCCAAGACCGCCGCCAAGTGGGTGGTTCGTTTCCGGATCGCCGGCCTGGATGGGTTGTTGGATCGCAGTTCAAGACCGCACCGTTCGCCACGGCAAACTCCTTCATCCTTATTGGAAAGGGTTTTGTCGTTGCGCCGCCAGCACCTGCCCGGCTATGAGATCGCGCGCCGTACCGGGCTGAGTCCGGCCTCGGTCAGCCGCATTCTGCGCCGTGCCCGGCTGAGCCGATGGCGCGACCTGCATCCCCGGCCACCGGTCGTGCGTTACGAGCATCCACGGCCCGGCGACCTCGTGCATCTGGACATCAAGGGCATGACGCGCTTTTCTGAAGTGAGCCTGCGCGGCGACGGGCGGCTGCGCGGCAAGCAGAAGCATCCCGGCTTCCTGGCCCTGCACGTGGCCGTCGACGACCACTCGCGGCTGGCCTTTACCCAGATGCTGCCCGATCAGAGGTCCGAAACCACCGTCGGCTTCCTCAACGCGGCCATCGACTTCTTCGCCACCCACGGCATCGGCGTGCGCGCCCTGCTGACCGACAACGGCAGCAGTTACCGCTCAAAACAGTTCCGCCAGGCATGCCTGCGGTTGCAGCTCAGGCACCGCCGCACCAGACCCTACTCGCCGCAAACCAACGGCAAAGCCGAACGCTTTATCCAGACCGCGCTCAGAGAGTGGGCCTACGCAAAACACTGGGCCGACTCAGAACAAAGAAACGCATGCCTCAAGCCATGGAACGACTACTACAACCGCGAAAGACCCCATGGTAGCCTCAACTACAAGCCGCCCATCAGCCGCTCCGAAAATGGAACAACCTCTTGACCATCTACAGCCACCCATTCAAGTGGCTGGGTTAAGGGTTGGCCACCCGCCCCGTGTGCGAACGCGACAACTATACCGGCAGATCAAACGATTGTCTAGCGTGCGATTGCCCAGCGTGGAGACGATGGGGGGCAATCGGCCGCCGAGGCGCGAAGAGGCTTGAATTACTCCCTGACGGCCCCGGTGGACTCGCGCACCACGAGCTCGGGCTCCAGGGTGATATCTTCCTTTGTCTGCGTGGTGCCGTGGAGGCGGTTGAGCAGCGTTTGCGTGGCGATGCGGCCGATTTCAGCCAGCGGCTGGCTGATGGTGGTGAGCCGGGGCAGCATGTAGGCGGCGGCCTTGATGTTATCGAAACCGATGACGGAGACGTCGCCGGGGATGCTCAGGTTGAAGTCCTGCAGCGCGCGGATGGCGCCCATGGCGGAGATGTCGTTGAAAGCGACGATGGCCGTGAAGGGCTTGCCGGTGGCCATGAGCTGCTGCACCACCGGGTAGCCGAGCTCCGGCGTGGTCAGGTCGCGGTCAAGCGTGATGACGAGGTCGGGATCGATCTCGATGCCCAGCTTTCCGGCCACGGCCACAAGGCCATTCCAGCGCTCGTCGGAGTCAGAGCTGAAGCTTTGCCCGCGCATGAAGGCGATGTGTCGATGGCCGAGGGAATGGAGATGATGCAACGTGAGCTCGGCGGCGTGGCGATGGTCGAGCAGCACGTTGGTGACGCCCTCAATGTAACGATGGCCGGCGACGGCGACGACGGGCACGGGGATGGGATGCTCGAGAAGCGTGTCAATGGCGATGATGCCCTGCGCGCCGCGGCCGATGAACATGCGCGTGTACTCGTCAACGAGCTTGGGCTTGTGGCGGTGATGCGCGGTGAAGTAAAAGTAGCCTGCCTTGATGAGCTGGTCGCCGATGCCGCTCATCACCTGCGTATGATAGCCGTCGCCCAGCTCGGGAACGAGGATGCCGATGGTGAGGGTGCGGCGGTTGCGCAGCGAGCGCGCCAGCAGGCTGGGCTGGTAATTCAGTTCGTGCGCGGCGGCCTTGATGCGGTCGCGCGTGGCCTGCGGAATGGAGCGGCCGGGAACGTCATTGAGGACGACAGAGACGGTGGCCGGGTTCAGCCCCAGGTGGGCCGCCAGCTGCTTGAGACTCACCGACAGGTAAACGCCCGGGCGCGGTGTCTCCTTCTTGCCCTTGTTCGAGTCTGACTCGCTCATGGACGCGTCTCTTCCGCGTGTGACTCTATACGTTTACTGTACATGGCGGTGGCGAAGCGACCACCGCATTTTCGCGCATGAATGCCTTGATCACGGAGCGGGAAAGCCAGGATTGAGCCGCCCTGCGGCGTGCCCCGGCAGGGTGCGGCGTGCGATGATGCGGAGGGCGAGAACGTGCGGCCCTCACGCGCGGATTCGAAGGGGCATTGATCGCTCAAGACCTGAGAGGAGAGCAACTCATGGACCCATCGGCAACCAAAACCAGCAAATCCTCCAGAGTTCGTCCGCTGACGCGGCGCGACGCATGGCGCGCGCTGCTGCAGCACGCGAAACAGATGCGCACAGTGCATCTGCGCGAGCTGTTTGCGCAGGACCCGGGCCGTGGCGAGCGCATGACCGCCGAGGGCGCGGGGCTGTTCCTCGATTACTCAAAGAATCGCATCACGGACGAGACGCTGGGCCTGCTGCTGCGGCTGGCCGAGGAGTCCGGCCTGCGCGAGCGCACAGAGGCGATGTTCCGCGGCGACAAGATTAACGTGACGGAAAAGCGCGCCGTGCTGCACGTGGCCCTGCGCGCGCCGCGCGGAACCGTCATTCGCGTGGACCGCAAGGACGTGGTGCCGCAGGTGCACGAAGTGCTTGACCGGATGACGGCTTTTTCCGAGCGCGTGCGCGGCGGCCTGTGGACCGGGCACACGGGCAAGCGCATCCGCAACGTGATCAACATCGGCATTGGCGGCTCCGACCTGGGCCCGGTGATGGCCTACGAAGCACTGCGCCACTATTCAGACCGCGAAATGACCTTCCGCTTTGTCTCGAACGTGGACGGAACCGATTTTGCCGAGGCGGTGCACGATCTGGACCCCGAGGAGACGTTGTTTATCGTCTCGTCCAAGACGTTTACGACGCTGGAGACGATGACCAATGCGCACTCGGCGCGGACCTGGCTGCTGGGCAAGCTGGGCGGCCATCAGACGGCCATCGCAAAACACTTCGTGGCCGTTTCAACCAACGCGGCGGAGGTGGCGAAGTTCGGCATCGACACCCAGAACATGTTCGGCTTCTGGGATTGGGTGGGTGGCCGCTACTCGATGGATTCGGCAATCGGCCTGTCGACGATGCTGGCTGTCGGGCCGGAGCATTTCCGCGCAATGCTGGCTGGTTTTCACGCCATGGACGAGCACTTCCGCACCACGCCCTTTGAGCGCAACCTCCCGGTGCTGCTGGGGCTGCTGGGCATCTGGTACAACAACTTTTTCGGCGCGCACACCGTGGCCGTGCTGCCTTACGAGCAATACCTGAAGCGCTTTCCGGCCTACCTGCAGCAACTCACGATGGAGAGCAACGGCAAACAAGTGACGCTGAAGGGCAAGGAAGTGAATTACTCCACGGGGCCGATTTACTGGGGCGAGCCGGGCACCAACGGGCAGCACTCGTTTTACCAGCTCATCCACCAGGGCACGAACCTGATCCCCTGCGACTTTATCGCCTTCACGCACACGCTTAACCCACTGGGCCGCCACCATGACATTCTCATCGCGAACGTGTTTGCGCAGACCGAGGCGCTGGCCTTTGGCAAGACGCCGGAGCAGGTGAAGGCCGAAGGCACGCCGGACTGGCTGGTGCCGCATCGGGTCTTCCCAGGCAACCGGCCGTCGAACACGATTCTGGCCGAGAAGCTGACGCCACACGCGCTGGGCACCCTGGTGGCGCTCTACGAACATGCGGTCTTCACGCAGGGCACGGTGTGGCAGATCAATTCGTTTGACCAGTGGGGCGTGGAGCTGGGCAAGGCGCTGGCGCAGCGCATCATTCCCGAGCTGGAAGACGCGGCCGAGCCCGCGCTGAGCCACGACACTTCCACCAACAACCTGATTCGCCGCTACCGCAAAGCCAAATCGGAGGGCTGATGCTCCGCGCGCCCATGCCACGGCGGGGCGGTCAGGCTTCGCGCTCCAGCGGGACGGTTTCGACTTCGGCGACGGAGCGGCCGCTCTTCCTCTGCGACGATGTGACGAGCGCCACGGCGCAGAGGACCGCGACCATGCCGACGTGCTCTGAGTGCTGCAGGTGCTCGTGCAGCACCAGCGCGCCCAGCAGGGCCAGCCGCAGCAAAATCCCCGGACGATAAAGAAGCTGCCTGCCCGTGAGCGCGCAAAAGCCCAGCATGATGGCCGCGCCGATGAGCATGCGTGTACCGGCCAGAATGGTGGCGGGCAGCAGATGCACGCCGATACTCATCGCCGTGTAGGTGGCTCCCCAGCAGAGATACACGCTGGCGAAGGCGAGCAGGATGGCGATGCGCGGCGGCGCGGAACTGTGGGAAGCGGCGGCTGACACGATACGTTATGGTACCGCTCCGGCGCGGCGGGAATTCCGCCTCTCGTTTTGTTGATCAACGCAAGGGAGAGGGCGCCTTCGCAGTCGCCGTTGCCGAAAGCGCGTCGAGCGAAAGATTCAATTCCAGCACGTTTACGCGCGGCTCGCCAAGCAGGCCGAAGGTGCGCGGGGTAATGTGCTGCTGGACAAGCTGACGGATGCGATCCGGGCTGAGGCCGCGGGCGCGAGCCACGCGTGGCACCTGGAAGAAGGCCGCGTCGGGCGTGATGTCCGGGTCGAGACCGGAGGCGGAGGCAGTCACGAGATCGATGGGCACAGGATGGCCTGGATTCTGCGTGTCGAGCGTGTCCGCGTCGCTCTGGATGCGATGGACGAGGTCGGCGCTGGACTGCGCCAGATTGGAGCCGCCGGAGTTGGCCGCATCGTATCCGTTGCCGGCGGCCGAGGGGCGGGGATGGAAGTAGCGGTCCGAGACAAAGCTCTGCGCCAGCAGCGGCGAACCGAGGATGACACCGCCGTGATGAATGAGGCTGCCGGCGGCCTTGCGCGGAAAGACCGCGCGGGCGATGCCCGTGAAGACGAGCGGATAGGCGACGCCAAAGAGCACGGTGGTGAGGATGGTGAAGCGAATTGAAGTCTTCAAGATTGCATGCATGACGGTTCTCCCGTGCGTAGCCGGCTCAGGCCAGGTGCAGCGCCACCAGCGCCAGGTCGATGGCCTTGATGCCGAGAAACGGAACGATGACGCCGCCGACGCCGTAGACCAGCAGGTTTCTGCGCAGCAGCGCGGCGGCCGGGCGCGGTTCGTACTTGACGCCTTTGAGCGCCAGCGGAATGAGCGCGATGATGATGATGGCGTTGAAGACCACGGCCGAAAGAATGGCCGACTGCGGCGAGTGCAGGCGCATGATGTTGAGGGCACTCAGCACGGGAAAGACGCCGATGAACATGGCCGGAATGATGGCGAAGTACTTGGCCACATCATTGGCGATGGAAAAGGTCGTCAGCGCGCCGCGTGTCATCAGCAACTGCTTGCCTATCTCCACAATTTCGATGAGCTTGGTGGGATTGGAGTCGAGGTCGACCATGTTGCCGGCCTCCTTGGCGGCCTGCGTGCCGGAGTTCATGGCTACGCCCACGTCGGCCTGGGCCAGCGCGGGCGCGTCGTTGGTGCCGTCGCCGGTCATGGCCACCAGCTTGCCTTTTGCCTGCTCGCGCTTGATCAGGTCCATTTTGTCTTTCGGTTTCGCTTCAGCCAGAAAGTCGTCCACGCCGGCTTCGCGCGCAATGACGGCGGCAGTGAGCGGATTGTCGCCGGTGATCATGATGGAGCGGATGCCCATGGCGCGCAGATGCGCGAGCCGATCCCGCAAGCCGCCTTTCACAATGTCCTTGAGGTAGACGACGCCGAGCGCGGTGCTGTTTTCCGCGACAACCAACGGTGTTCCGCCTTCGCGGGCAATCTCCTCCACGCGCTCGCGCAAGCGCCTGGGAAGGGATGAGCCCTGTTCCTCAAGAAAGCGCGAGATGGCATCCACCGAGCCCTTGCGGATGCGCGTGCCGGGCAGGTTCAAGCCGCTCATTCGCGTTTGCGCGGTGAAGGGAACGAATTCTGGATGAACACCCTCGAGGTCGCGGCCGCGCAGGTTGTACTTTTCCTTTGCGAGCACCACAATCGAGCGACCCTCCGGCGTTTCGTCAGAGAGCGAAGCCAGTTGCGCCGCGTTGGCCAGCCGTTCGGTGCTCACGTCCGGCGCGGGAAAGAACTCCGTGGCCTGGCGATTGCCGAGGGTGATGGTTCCGGTCTTGTCCAGCAGCAGGGTGCTGATGTCTCCGGCGGCCTCCACCGCACGGCCGCTCATGGCGAGCACGTTGTGCTGGACGAGGCGGTCCATGCCGGCGATGCCGATGGCCGAAAGCAGTCCGCCGATGGTGGTGGGAATGAGGCAGACCAGCAGCGAAACCAGCACGAAGACCGTCTGCGGCGCGCCGGAGTAGACGGCGAAGGGCTGCAGCGTGACGACGGCGAGCAGAAAGACGATGGTGAGACCCGAGAGAAGGATGCTGAGCGCGATTTCGTTGGGCGTCTTCTGCCGTGTCGCGCCTTCAACAAGCGCGATCATGCGGTCCAGGAAGGTTTCGCCGGGGCGCGAGGTGACGCGCATCTTGATCCAGTCGGAGAGCACCCTCGTGCCGCCCGTGACCGCGGAACGGTCACCTCCGGACTCGCGAATGACGGGCGCGGACTCGCCGGTGATGGCCGATTCATCCACCGACGCCACGCCTTCGATCACTTCGCCGTCGCCGGGGACGAGCTGGCCGGCTTCGACCAGCAGGATGTCGCCTACGCAGAGCAGGCCGCTGGAGATTTCTTCGAGCTCGCCGGAGGCGGTGTAGCGGCGCGCGATGGTTTCGCCCTTGGCCTTGCGCAGCGTGTCGGCCTGGGCCTTGCCCCGGCCTTCGGCCATGGCCTCTGCAAAGTTGGCGAAGAGCACAGTGAACCACAGCCACAGCGTGATCTGCAGGTTGAACGCGAAGTTGCCGCGACGGTGGACCACGTTGTCGAGGAGCAGGACGGAGGTGAGCAGGCTGCCCACTTCCACCACGAACATGACCGGATTTTTGATCATCCAGCGCGGGTCCAGCTTGCGGAATGCGCCTGCCAGCGCCTGGCCAAAGATCTTCGTGTTCCAGAGATTTTTCTTTGCGACCATCGGAATCCGTCCCGCGCAGCGTGGCGCGTTGGGGTTAGTAAAGATGTCCTGCGTGCAACTGCAGGTGTTCAAGCACCGGCCCCAGGCTCAGCGCGGGGAAGAACGTGAGCGCGCCTAAAATGAGCACCACGCCCACCAGCAGGACGGTGAACATGGGTGTGTGCACGGGGAAGGTGCCGGTGGAAGGCGGGATGCTCTTTTTGCGCGCCAGGCTGCCGGCCAGCGCCAGCACCGGAATCAACATGAGGAAGCGGCCGGCGAGCATGGCCCAGGCAAGCACAATGTTGTAGGTCCAGGTGTTCGCGTTCAGCCCCGCGAAGGCTGAGCCGTTGTTGCCAGCCGCCGAGGTGAAGGCGTAAAGAATCTCACTGAGTCCGTGCGGGCCATGGTTGGCCAGGCTGGAGAGGCCGATGCTGGGCGAAAGCACGAAGATGGCGGTGAGCGAAAGGATGATAAGCGGAAAAATGAGCACGTAGAGCATGGCCATCTTCACGTCGTAGGCTTCAATTTTTTTGCCCAGGTACTCCGGCGTGCGGCCCACCATGAGGCCGGCGATGAAGACCGCGAGAACGACGAAGATGAGCATGCCGTAAAGGCCCGCGCCCACGCCGCCGAAGATGACTTCGCCGAGCAGAATGTTCGTGAGCAGCACCATGCCGCCCAGCGGCGTGTAGCTGTCATGCATGCTGTTCACCGCGCCGCAGCTTGCGTCGGTGGTGGCGGTGGCGAAGAGCGCGCTTTCGGCAATGCCGTTGCGCACCTCCTTGCCTTCCATGTTACCGGCGGGCGCGGTGGCGCTGCCGGTCTGGGCCACATTGTGCAGCAGCGGATGCGGATGGGACTCGGCCCAGTAAACGGAGGTGAATCCGACGGCGAAGAGCACGAACATGGCGGCGAAGACGGCCCATCCGTGGCCGGTGGAGCCTGTCATGCGGCCCAGCGTGTACGTGAGCCCGGCGGGAATGACGAAGATGGAGAAGATCTCAATGAAGTTTGAAAGCGGCGTGGGATTTTCGTAGGGATGAGAGCTGTTGGCGTTGAAGAATCCGCCGCCGTTGGTGCCCAGCATCTTGATGGCCTCCTGCGAGGCGACAGGCCCTTCGGCGATGGTCTGCGTTTGCGCCGGCTGCTCCAGCGGATGCGCGGTGACATAGGCGCGCAGATTCTGCGGAACGCCGGTGCCGACGAGGAAGAGCGCGTAAAGCAGCGAGCCGGGCAGCAGCACATAGAGCAGCGTGCGTGTCATGTCCACCCAGAAGTTGCCGATGGTTTCTGATTCCGTGCGCCGGATGCCGCGGACCAGCGCAATGGCGGCCGCGATGCCCACCGCCGCCGAAAGAAAGTTGTGCACGGTGAGCCCGGCCATCTGCGTGAAGTAGCTCATCGTGGTTTCCGGTGTGTAGGACTGCCAGTTGGTGTTGGTGGTAAAGCTGGCGGCAGTGTTCCAGGCGAGCGCCGGAGAAACAGCGGCCAGATGCTGCGGATTGAAGGGCAGAATCGCCTGAAGACGCTCGATGGCGTAAGTGGCTAGCAGGCTGACGGCGGAGAAGCCAAGCATGGCGCCGGCATACTCGCGCCAGTTCATCTCGCGGTCGGCGGCGACAGCGCAGAGCTTATAGATGAGGCGCTCGCAGGGGCCGAGCACGCGGTCGAGCCAGGTGCCTTTGCCTTCGAGGACGCGCTCAAGATATGCGCCCATGGGCTGCACGGCGACGAGAAGAATGACGCAGTAGAGAGCAAATTGGAGCCAGCCGTTCGTGGTCATCCTAGAGCCTCTCCGGGAAGAGCATGGCCAGGGCGAGATAAACGATGAGAACAACAGCAAGGATGAGGGCGAGAAGTGTAAAGAAGCTCATTCGTCTACCTCAGCTTCTCCAGTGCCTTCACGTAAAGGAACGCAACCGCGAAGAAGACGACGGTGAATGTGATCATCAGGACGTCCTGCATAGACACGTGCTCCTGAGCGAGACGGCGCGCGGGAAGGCGCTGCAGCCGCACTCGCATCCAAATCCGATTGTGGAGGATGCAGTGTTGGGATGGCGCAAAGAGTTCCTAAAGAATCCGTAAGCGCGGCGGACCGAAAGTTGCGTCTAATTCTGGCGGTCTGGAATGCCTTCGGGCACGAAGCGATAGCCGATCCATGGCTCGGTCTGGATGTACTGCCGGCTGGCTTCAGCCTCGAGCTTTTTGCGCAATTGCCCGATGAAGACGCGCAGGTACTCGGGCTGATGGGCCGATTGCGCGCCCCACACGGCAGTGAGCAGCGCGCGATGGGTGATGACCTTGCCGGCGTGCTGCGCAAGGTGCGCCAGCAGATCGAATTCCTTGGGCGTGAGGTGCAGCAGGCGCCCCTGCACCGTGATGGAATGCGC
The DNA here is from genome assembly GCA_035534635.1 of Occallatibacter sp. Classification (GTDB taxonomy): domain Bacteria; phylum Acidobacteriota; class Terriglobia; order Terriglobales; family Acidobacteriaceae; genus Telmatobacter. The sequence goes on along the minus strand of DATLRP010000024.1, from coordinate 19,776 downwards.
GGCGATGTCCACAATGAAGTCGCCGGCCTCGATTGCCGCCGAACTTCGCGCCGGAGCGCGGCGCAGGTGGGCGCGCACGCGGGCCAGCAGCTCCTGAATGCTGAAGGGCTTGGTCACATAGTCATCGGCGCCGGCATCCAGCGCCTCCACCTTCGCTCGTTCCTGGTTGCGCACGGAGAGCACCAGCACGGGCGTGAAAGAGGTGGCGCGGATGGCGCGGCAGACCTCCACGCCGGACATGCCGGGCATCATCAGGTCAGTCACCACCAGGTCCGGCGACCACTCCTGAAAGATGCGGATGCCCTCTTCCGGTTCGTTCGCCGTGCGCACGTCCATCCCCTGCGCGGAAAGAGCTGCGCGCAACACGCGCGTGATTTGCGGCTCATCGTCGATCACCAGGATTCTTGGCGGCATGGTGGAGTCGCTCCTCCAAAGACTACATCAACCCGGGCCGGCTGTATGATGACCCAGGACACACCATGCGCTTCGCCCCACCGCCGCGCAATGCCGCCGTCTGGCTGCTTGCCATGCTGCTTGCCGCGGCCACCACAGCATTGCTCGTCGGCTTTCACGCAGACGCCATCACGGCTGCCATGGTCTATCTGGTGCTGGTGGTCTGGTCGGGCACTCAATCCGGCATTGCGCCCTCGCTCTTCATCTCCATTTTGTGCGCGCTCTCCTTTGACTTCTTCTTTCTCCTGCCTTATCACACCTTCGTGCTGGCGGGCGTGCCGGAGTGGGTGGCGATGGGGTCGTTTGTGGCCAGCTCACTGGCTGCCGGGCGCGTGGCGGAGAAGGCGCGGCAGCAGACCAGCAAAGCCGAGCAGCGCCGCGAGGACGTGGAGCGGCTCTACACGCTGAGCCAGGAGATGATGCTCCATGAGGATTCGGCAGGCCTGATGCGCGACCTGCCCGATCTCATCCGCCGCATCTTTGTGCTCGACGAGGTAGCGCTGTTCGTGGCCGACCAGAATGAGGTGCGGGCAACGGCCGAAAACCCTCCGCACGCTCTCACAGACGCGCTGTGCGAACTGGCCGGGCAGCACCTTGCCGAGCCGGTGGAGGCGGCCGGCTACTCGGCGCAGAATCTGCTGCTGGGCCTGCGCTCAGCGGGCGCGCTGGCGTGGAAGCCGCCAAGTCTCTCGCGCGAAGTGGCCACGGCTGTGGCGGCGCAGGTGGCCATCGCGCTGACCCGCGCCGTGGCAATTGAGGCCAGCACGCGCATGGAGGCCTCGCGCGAGAGCGAGCGGCTGCGCGCCGCGCTGATTGATTCGCTCACCCACGAGCTGCGCACGCCGCTCACCTCCATTCGCGCGGCGGCCACCACGCTGATGCAGGGCGAGGGCCTGGACGATGCGGCGCGGAAGGACCTGGCCGCCGTGGTGGACGAGGAAAGCGCGCGGCTGGATGCGCTGATCGGCGAGGCGGTGGAGATGGCCGAGATTGACGCGCAGGTGGTGAAGGTGCAGGCCACGCTCGAGTCGCCGCGCGGCTTTTTGGAGATGGGCGTGGAGCAGACGCAGGCGCTGCTGGGGCACAGGCAGGTGCGCATCGAGGCTGAAGAGCCGGACGTGCCGGCGTGGTTCGACCCGCATCTGCTGGGCCGCGTGCTGCGCCATCTGCTGGAAAACGCGGCGCGCTATTCGCCGCCGGAGAGCCGCATTGTGCTGCGCAGCCGCCGGACGCCGGAGCGGCTCGTATTCGAGGTGGAAGACAACGGCCCCGGCATTGACGCGGTGGATCTGCCGCTAATCTTCGAAAAGTTTTATCGCGGCAAGATGGGCGCGAAGATTGGCAAAGGCACGGGGATGGGACTGGCCATTGCGCGTGCGATTCTGGAGGCGCATCGGGGGCGGATTGAAGTGGTCAGCGCGCTCGGCAAGGCAACGACCTTCCGGTTTTGGGTGCCGGTGGAAAAACCCTGAGCGCCGAGCGTGGGCCGGTTTATACGATGCGCAGGAAGCTCTTTGGCGCAAGCTCCGCGCCGGGAAAGACGAGGCCGAGATTGGACGCGCCGAGCGAATTCTCCACCACCTCGCCTAGCACCTGGCGGTAGTCGGTGGTTAGCGCGAGGTCGCGTCCCTGGTTGAGCTGGTCGTTGTCCAGGCCCGGCCAGCGGCCATAGACTTTGCCGCCCTTCACGCCGCCGCCCAGCACGAACATTGCGTTGGCGTGGCCGTGGTCGGTGCCGCCAGTGCCGTTTTCGCGCGCGGTGCGGCCAAACTCGGACAGGGTGACGAGCGTGACGTTCTCCGCGCCGTCGCCCAGGTCGCGCCAAAAGGCGGCAATCGAGTCGGAGAAGTCGCGCAGGCGGTTGGAGAGCTGGCCGTCCACGCCGCCCTGGCTGTGATGCGTGTCCCAGCCCTGCACATCGGTAAAGACAGCCTCCACGCCGAGGTTGGCCTTGAGCAGTTGGGCCATCTGGCGCATGTTGCGGCCGAATTCGGAGTTGGGATACTCGACGCCGGGCGCGGGCACATACTGCGCGGGGTCGGCGGCGCGCAGCATCTTCACCGCGTCAAAGGTTTCGTCGCCGGCGGAGTGGAAGATGCGGTCGCCGCTGTCGGCATACATGGCCTGGAAGGCGCTGGCCGCGGGCGAGAGCGCGGGGCCGTGGCCGCCGACTGTGAAATTGTTGACGTTGTTCAGCGCGACGGCGGGAACCTTGCCCGCGAGCGTGAGCGGAACGTCCGGCCCCACGGCCACGGCGCGAAAAGCGGTTTGCGCCTGACGGCGGCGCAGGTCTTCAGCCTGCAGGGCGCGGTTCAGCCATCCATCCTGCGTGCTCTTCACGCCGGGCGTTCCGGACTCCATGTAATCCTGCGCGTCAAAATGCGAGCGCGTCATGTCCGGCGAACCTGCGGCATGGACGATGGCGAGGTGGCCGCGGTCATAGAGCGGTTTGAAGCCGGCGAGCGAAGGATGCAGCCCGAAGAATCCGTCGAGGTCGAGAACCCGATTTTGCGGAATGGCGATGCTGGGCCGCATGGAGTAGTAATTCTTCTCGCGCCAGGGCACCACGATGTTTAGCCCGTCGGCCGCGCCGCGCTGGAAGATGACGACGAGACGGCGGCGCGTTGCGCGCGCATCCTGCGCCATGACGGAGCGAACCAGGAAGCCCGGAATGGCCGTGGTTCCGGCCAGCGCCAGTGCGCCGTTGCGAAGAAAAAATCGACGGGTGGTGTACATGCGGTCTCCTTAAATCTTAGCGGCGTTGGAACTCCGGCGAGCCCAGCAGCAATCCCGCCATCAACTGGTCCTGGCGTTCGCGTGCAGTAATCGGCCGGACCGGATGCGCAAGTCGAAGTTCACGCATGTCATCAGCCCGCAACTTTCCGCCGGCTTGCGGCCCATACTGCTTTTCAAATTCCTGAAGTACGGCCGCGCGCGTGGACGGCGAAATGCCTCCGGGAAGAAGCTGAGCTTGGATGCGTGCCTCCTCCAGCAGGGGAGTTGGGGCGTCTGCCGCCGCGCTTCCTTGGGAGTTCCAATTGGTTGTGATGCCGGGAAGGCGATTGGCGGCCAGCGCCAGGGCAAAATTCATGCGGTCCACCAGCGCCCCGGTGCTGACCCACGCGGATTCCTCCCAGCTGTAGCCGGTGGGCGGCACGCAGCCGTAGAGCGGCATGCCCATCTGCCGCAGCGCGTTGGCCAGTGGGCGAAGATTCTGGACGTCTGCCCCGCTGGCGCGCACCGCGGAAACGACAAATTCAAGCGGCGTCTTTACCTTGGCGCCCTCGTTGCTCGCCGCCCAGAACTCCGGCGAGTGGAAGAGCGTCTTCAGCACGGCGGAGATGTCGCCGCCCGAGGAATGATAGGTGTGTGCCATGCGGTCCACCAGCGCCTGCGGCGGATGGTCGCTGACGAAACGCTCGGCGAGTTCGCGGCTGAGGAACTCGGCGGTTGCGGGCCGCGTGGCCAGAAAGTGCAGCAGATCGATGCCCTGCTGCTCGCCGTAATCCTTGAATTTCTTGCCCATCACCACCTCGGTGCCGGGCTGGTGACGATTGCCATTGAAGGTGAATCCGCCGCCGCGCAGCGGCCGCTCCACGGTCCATCCGGTGAGGATGCGCGCGGCCTGGATCACGTCCTTCTGCCTGTATCCGCCGTTCACGCCTACGGTATGCAGCTCCATCAGCTCGCGTCCGTAGTTCTCATTCAGCCCCTCGGGCGCCTTGCGTTTCGCGTTGGGTCTGCGCGATTCCATCAGCTCTGCCCGGTCGGCGGCGCGCGAGTCCGGTCCGATGCTGCTCGCATTGTCGAGATAAAGAAGCATCGCCGGGCTGTGCGCGACGGACTCGAGCAGATCTTCAAACTTGCCCAGCGCGTGCGGCCGGATGGCGTCGCGCGCGTAGCTGACAAGGTAGTAGGGCATCAGCTCGTTCTTGCGCAGATAGACGTTGAAGTGGTTGAGCCAGAAATCGGTCATCACCTCCTGCAACTGCGCGTTCGAATAGATATCGCGCGTCAGGCGCTCGGCAATCAGCTCCTCGGCCACCAGCCGTTCCGGCCCTTCGAGAGCGGCCACCTGCTGGCGCTGGCCGGGATTCATATCCTCGACGAGCATCGCGCGCTGGCGCGGCTTGAGCGAGCGCAGAAAGCCGTCGAGCTCGGGCTGCTGCATCGCGGCCAGCCGCTGGAGACGCTGCTCGGGCTCAAGCGCGGTCATCGAATCGAAGAGCATGGCATTGAAGGGAGGCCTGGCGGAAGCGCCGGATCGCGCGGCCGTCTCCATCGAGGCATCGCCTTGCATGGGTGCGGCTTTCGCGCCAGCCGCGGCTTGCGCTTGGGCCGTCTTGTCCTTCCGCGCCTCTTGGCGCTCGCGGATGCGGCTGATCTGGTTCTGATAAATCGCCTGCAGGATTCCGTATTCGGGAATGGAGAGCTTGCCGTTGATGGCCTGGCGCAGCACGGCGTTGCTGGGCAGGTAGTAGAGCAGGTCCGGCGTGTTCCACTGCATGGCCGGATCGCTGGCCAGACGCGCGTTCAGCTCGGTCTCGTCCAACTGCCGGGGACGAAGCTGCTGGTCGAACCACTTCTCCAGGCCCATGGCGCGTACCGCTTCCAGGTCGCCCGGCCTGGGCCCGAAGGTGAACCGGTCGAGCGCGTGCAGGATGCGCGCATCGCCCTGCAGCTCCGTCGAAATGTATGCCTGGCGGAGGTGCGCATGGCTATCGGCGGCGGAGCCAGACTGCGCCGCGGCCATGCCTGCCGGGCACGCCAGGCTCACGCACAGCAACGCGACGATTGGTCCCTGAACTCTCTTCATCGGGCATTTCCCAGCACACACTTGATTGAACCTCAATTTTGCGCGCAGAAGGGCAGCTTGTACATACAGACGCGAGATTTTGAGCGAAGTTGCGGTTACCAGCGCGCCTCCGCGGTTTGGGTTCCCGCGCCCAGGCTCCTATACTGGGATGCGTTCGACCGGCGAGACCGGAAACGGGCCGTACACGCGGCCGCACCTTTATCGAGGACTCATCATGAACAGACGCAAGTTTCTTGCCACCGCGGCCCTTGCGGCCGCCGCCACGCGCCTTCGCGCTGCCGACGCCTCACGGCTCACCCTCCGCATTCCCGCCAAGGCCACCGGCGCGCACATGCCGCTGGATTTCCTCGGCCTATCCTACGAAGTGCAACAGCTCGTCGACCCCACGTTCTTCTCCGTGCAGAATGCCGGACTCATCCGCGAGTTCCGCGCGCTTTCCTCGCGCGGCGTGCTGCGCCTGGGCGGCAACACCAGCGAGTTCGGTTACTGGAAGCCCACCCCCGATACTCCCGAGCCCGCCCAGCGGCGCGCTCGCGAGGTGGAAGGCCAGCCGAAGGACCATTTCTATGCGGTGACGCCACAGGCGGTGCGCAACCTGGCCAATTTTCTGCGCGCCACCGGATGGACCTGCATCTACGGCATCGGGATGGGCAACAACACGCCCGACCCAGCGGCGGTGGAGGCGATTTTTGTGCATCGCACTCTGGGCGACCGCCTGCAATACTTCCAGATCGGCAACGAGGTGGATCTGTTCTCCGGGCATTTGCGCGACCCGAAGACCTGGACGGCGAAGACCTATCTCGACGAGTGGCTGGCGATGGCCCGCGCCATCACCGCCAAAGTGCCCCAGGCGCGCTTCGGCATGCCGGACGTGGCCTCGCGCATTGAATGGCTGACCGAAATCGCCGCGCAATGGCCCTCGATCGCGAATCCGCCGGACGTGACCACGCTGACGCATCATTATTACTTCGGCGGGCCGGCGACGAATCCCGCGGTGAACATTCCCAACCTGCTGAAGCCGGCCACCATGGCCAAAGTGCAGCACACGGCCGACGTGGCGCGAGCCGCCGCCGACGCCGTGCACGCGCGCGTGCGGATGACGGAAGGCAACACCTGCTATCGCGGCGGAAAGCCGGGCGTGTCGGACGTTTTCGCCGCGGCCCTGTGGTCGGCCGATTACTCGCTGCTGCTGGCCCGCAACAACTATTCCGGCGTGAATCTGCACGGCGGCACGGGGAATTCAGTCGCGAACTCGGTGGGAGGCTTTCTGCCCGGTGACGCGATGTTGAGGGAGGAAGGCGCGACGCCGGCGGAGATCGCCTCGCACCCGCATCCTTTCTATACGCCGATCGCCACCTTCGGCACCGAATACATGCTGGAGCCGGTGGCCTATGGCCTGAAATTCGCGAGCTCGCTCAGTGGCGGCACGCTGTTTGATGTGGATTTTACTTCGGCATTGCAGGCCACGGGCGTGGATGCCACCGGATACGCGGCCGAGTTTCCGGATGGCCGCCGGTCAGTGATTGTGCTGAATAAGGACCTGGCGAAGGATCTGGACGTGGAGCTGGATTTTGAGCACGCAGGAGCACGAACCCTGCACCTGGAAGCGCTCCACGCGTCGGCGATCGACAGCCGCGAGGCCCACATCGATCCTTCCGCGCCAGCCGCCACGCTTGACCACGGCCGCGTTTCAGTCCGCGTGCCGCGTGCATCGGGCCTGCGTGTGAGCCTTGGCTGAACGCCGTTCGGTTTAATTCGCGTGGTCAAGGACGATCTGTTGATGGTCGTCCTGCGCGACCTTCTGGTAGAAGTCGCGGAGCTGGCTGTACTGCGAGGGATCGAGCACGGTGAAGCCGCGGGCCAGGATGCGCGCGTTCGTCACGGAGTTGGCGGCGGTCTGCGTGCGCACAATATAGGCTGCGTTCTCCGCCCAGTGCAGGTTCACATCCGCGGGCGGATTCTCGAGCTTGAATCCGTCGGGCAGCTTGTAGGTAATCTGCTCCTGCTCCTGCGCCGGATAGTGCATGTCCACGGGCCAGACGCGCTGCGCCTCCTCGGGGAACGGGTCCACGTCCTTCGTGTCAAAGAAGAGCCTTGGCAGCACGATGTGCTTGCCCGCGGAGGTGGCCAGCATACCCGTGACGGGGATGATGGCGACCAGTTGACGGTTCGGATCGTCGAGTCCCGCGATCTGCTCGATGTGTGCCTGGACGCCGGCAGGCAGCTCGGCGTCGAAGCCCATTTGCATCTGCTGCTGCACGGCGCCTGCGCCTATGCGCAGGGCCAGTTGACGCCAGGCCAGCGCCTGCTGCCCGATGAAGCCCACCTTCAGGGTGCCGGAGACCTCGCCCTGCGGGCTCAGGTTCAGCGTGCCCACGTGCACCACCGTGTTGCTGCGGTTGTCCTGGAGCGGTGTAATCAGTGTCTCTACCTTGCCGTCAGACTGGAGGGCCACGCCGCCCGCGCCCGCGTGCGCCCAGTAGAGCGTCTCAAAGGGCGCCATGCGCTCGCCCGGATCGACATAAATCTCCTTGCCGTCAATCATGATGCCGACGATGATCGAGTCGAGCTGGCTGGTGTCGAGCGTGCTTGCGGAGAAGAGATGCAGGTCGCGGCTGGCCAGGCGGATAGGCCGCGCGTCCAGCCCGGCGGCGCGGGCCAGTGACAGATAAAGCCAGGTAAGCTGGCGGCTGCCGCCCCGCTTGGCCTCGAGCACCTGCTCCACGCTTCCGTATGGAATGGAACCGTCGTCCGGCGCCACGGTCGCGCGCCGGTCCAGGTCCTGGTTGTCGAACGTCTGCACCAGCGCGTAGAGCTTCTTCGCCTTGTCCAGAGGCGTGGCCACGCCGGAGGTGATCTCCTTTGCCGTGCTCGTGATCAGGCTCGTCGGCGCGATGTACTTGCCCAGAGCCTTGGTCCAGAGATTCATCTCCGTCTGCCAGAACTCTTTTTCAGAAGGCGTGAAGATGTAGTAGAACTCCACGTGGTAAATCTGGCCGGAGATGGGCGGCGAGAAGGGCTCCTGCGGGATGGGAGGAATGTTGGTCAGATCCACATAGTAGTGGCCCAGCGCATCCTGCTGGACTTTTCCTTCCGGGGGCAGCACGCTGGTGGCGCGGATGTCGGTTTCCACCTCGCCGAATTGGCCATACATCTTTGCGTCGGACACTCCGGCGCCGGCCACATCCAGGTGCGTGAACTGCGAGTCGGGAATGAAGACGAAGTGTTCCTTGTGGACGAAGAATGGTTGCTGCACCTGCCAGTAGGGAGCCTGATTAAAGCGGTCGTAGCGGACCTGGTAGTAGTACTCGAGGATGTCGCCCTTGTGCGCGTCCGGCAGCGTAAAGGTCAGCTCGTTCATCTGGTTATTGCCGATCTTCTCCTTCAGCAGGTCGGCCTGTTTTTCGGTCATGGGCACAATGGTGCCGTCGGGATGGATGGTCCGGCCCTGCAGCGCGCCAATCTCGATGTGGCCCACGAAGGTATCGGTTCCATTGGGCCGATCCTCGCCGGTGCGGTTCACATCGGGCAGATCAAAGTTGGTGGCAAAACCGTTGCCCAGATGGCTGGAGTTGTCACCGGTGGCGCTGAAGACGAAGCTCTTGCGATAGTTGATGTGCACGGTGGCCAGCTCCGTGCCGCTGTCCTTGAGGATCTTGATGCGCGCGTAGACACTGTGGAAGTGATGCGGGTCGTCCTGGATCTCCTCGCGATAAAGATAGACGGCTGCCGCGCCCGGCGCTGCCGGGTCAGAGGTCATCTGCAGCTCTTCCTTTGTTGGCGCGTGGAACTGGCCAATGGCAGCCAGTGGAGTTGCCAACCCAAGCAGCATGGCTGCTGCGCTCATTAGATCCCGAAGTCGCATGAACCCTCTTCCCCGAAGTGAGGGCTCCCAAAAAGAGTGCTCGGGGCCGCTCATAAATCGATTCGCTGAAATTTTACCGCTCTTGGCAGGGCCACGTACTGGCCCATGTGCCGAGTCTCGCGCCTTTTCGGCACCGCGCGTGCAAACCGCGCCCCCTTCGAGGGGTGTGATGCCGCGCAAATCCTCCCCTTCGTGAGGTTTGCCAAATTGTGTGACGTGGAACACACAAGTTTCGATCTTCAGTGGTCTATTCTTGCGCCTCGTCAGGGCTTGCCTCGCAAGCCTTGCGAGTCGGCGCGCTCCGTTCCTAAGCGCGGAGGCCGGCGGCATCCGCTGACATAGGAGCACTGATGAAGCGACTTTCTCCCCGAATTCCGTTTGCGGGTCTTGTTGCAGGTCTGGGTTACGCAGCACCGCTCCTGCTCGCGATTCTACTCGTGTGTGGTGGTGTTGCTTTCTCATCGGCCGCCGGGAAAGCAACGACGGCAACGGTGAGCCAGATGAGTCCGATCACCGTCGATTATCCGCGGAACGGAGCTCTCTTTCCGTCGGAGATTACTCCGCCCCAGTTCCTCTGGCACGATTCCAATGCCGCCGCCACTCGCTGGCGGATCACGATTGATCTTTCCGCCGGCGGGCCTCCGATCCGCCTTGACGTTCCGGGCGACCTGCTGAAGATGGGCCTGATTGACCCGCAGGCCGGTCCGGCTGAGGCGCTCACCCCCGAGCAGGCTTCCACGCACACATGGCGTCCCAATGCGGCACTGTGGGCCCGCATCAAACGTCTCTCAGTGCATGCGCCGGCCACCATGCGATTCGCCGGGCTGGCTGGGGATTCCAAAACGCCCGTCTCTGAAGGCAAGGTGACCTTCGGCACCTCAAACGACCCGGTGGGCGCGCCCATTTTTTACCGCGATGTGCCGCTCATGCTGCCCACGCCGGATCAAAAGGGACCCATCACGCCGTTGCCACTTTCCGCAATTCCGCTCATCCGCTGGGAGATCCGCAACATTGCCGAGCCAAAGAGCCACCTTGTAATGACCAACCTGCCCACCTGCGCCAACTGTCATTCCTTCTCGGCGGATGGCAAGACGATGGGCCTGGACCTGGACGGTCCCCGCAATGACAAGGGGCTCTACGCCATCGTTCCCGTGCAGAAGTTCATGACCATCCGGAACAAGAACGTCATCCACTGGAGTTCCTTCCACGTGAATGATGAAGGCAAGGACAATGAGCCGGTCGTCAAGCGCTTTGGGTTCATGTCGCAGATCTCTCCTGACGGCCGCTATGTGGTCACATCGATTGGAGCGCCGAATGGCACCAACAAGAACCAGAACGAGGAGCCGGGATTCGTGCCCGGAATTCTCGACCGCCTCTACAGCGCCAATTACCGCGATCTGAGCTTTACCCAGGTTTTCTATCCCACGCGCGGCATTCTGGCTTACTACGATCGAAAGCTCAACATCATGCGGCCGTTGCCCGGGGCCGACGATCCGCGCTATGTGCAGACCAGCGCCTTCTGGTCGCCGGACGACAAATACCTCATCTTCAGCCGTGCCGTGGCGCGCGACCCGTATCCACACGGCACGCCGAAGCCGCTGCATGCCAACGACCCGCAGGAAACGCAGATTCAGTACGACCTTTACAAAATCCCGTTCAACAGCGGCCGTGGCGGCAAGGCGGTTCCCGTGGAAGGCGCCTCAAACAACGGCGTGAGCAATGACTTTCCCAAGGTTTCGCCCGACGGGAAATGGATTGTCTTTGTTGAAAACAAGAATGGGCTGCTGATGCGTCCGGACAGCCGGTTGTTCATTGTTCCGTTCTCAGGCGGCGAGGCGCGGCTGATGGAGTGCAACACGCGGCTGATGAATTCGTGGCATACGTTTTCACCCAACGGGCACTGGCTGGCCTTTTCCTCCAAAGCCCGCGGACCCTACACCCGGCTGATGCTCACGCATATCGATGCGCATGGGAACAGCACTCCACCCGTTATCGTGGATGACACGACAGCCTACAACCGCGCCGTCAACATTCCCGAGTTCATAAACATCCCCATGGACGGCCTGCAAAAGATCGATCCAAAGGCAACCAACTTCTACCGCCTGTTTGACGATGCCTTCCAGCAGATGGAGGAGAACCATATCCCTGAGTCCATTCGGACCTTCCGGGAAGCCATCGCGCAGAATCCTGAGGATGCCCTCACCCACTTTGTGCTGGCCACGGTTCTGACTGGAAGCAACCAGGAGAGCGAGGCGCTTGAGGAATATCGCAAGGCCAGTGAGCTTGCGCCCCAGAATCCCACGTTTCTCGATCACCTCGCCATTTCCCTCGAGCTGAGCGGTGATCCCGCGGCTTCTGAGATGGCGCTCAAAAAGGCAGTTGCTCTCGATCCGAATTCCGCCGAGTACCGGTTCAATCTCGGCGTTGTGCTGGACAAACGCGGCGACTACGCGGCAGCTGTCGAGTCGTTCCAAAGGTCGATTCAACTGAGCCATGGTCAGGACTGGCGCGATTACGCGGCACTGGCCAAGGCGCTTGACAAGTCGGGGCATGTGGAAGAGGCGGTTCAAGCGGCGCAGCGGGCGCTCGATCTGGCGGTGCAACTGCATGACGATCAAAATGAAGGAGCCTTGCGCCAGGTCCTTCAGGAGTATCAGCAAGCCCTCGCGAACGGAGGAGCACAATAGCCGGAAGTTTGTCTCAGTTGCGCACCCGGTCAGGCTGTTGGACAGGCGCGTTGCTGTATTCTGGCTCGGGAGAAACGGCGCAATGGGCATCCTGCGCGGAGCATGGTGCAAAGGGATTCTGCTGGCTGCCTGCGCGGCGTTCGCCGCCGCGGCGCATGCCGAGTGCAACGGTCCGGCGCAATTGACGGCGCAACCGCAGGGCCGGCCCACGGCACAGAACGCCCTCGTGCTGGGCAGCTGGTTTGCCAGCCGCCATCAGTTTGCCTGCGCAGTGGCAACCTTTCGCGGCGGGCTTAAATCCCACCCTGAATCCGCACAGCTCCACTACCTCACCGGCCTGGCGCTGGCCGGCGAAGACCAGACCGCCCAGGCGCTGCCTGAGATTCGCGAAGCCGCGCGCCTGGACCCCTCGGTGCTGAAGCCGCACCTGATGCTGGCCTACATGTACGCAGGAACGGGCAATCATGCGGAGGCCGACCAAGAGTGGAAGCTCGCCCTCAAGATCGATCCGCACTCCGAGCCCGCGCTCGAAGGGCTGAGCCAGGACCTTTTCGGCCAGCGGAATTACATGGGCGTCGTGGAGCTGCTGCGCAATGTTCCGCTCAATGGGAATCTCTCCATCACGCTGTCGCGCGCGCTGGGCCTGCTGAACCTGCTGGACGATGCCAAAGATGTGCTCGCGCATGCGCTCGAGCAGCAACCCAATTCGCTGCCGCTGGCCAATGCCATGAGCGTGGTGCTGGTGAAGCAGAAGAAGTACGATGATGCCATCCAGCTCCTTGAGCACATGATCAAGGACCATCCCGGCAATCAGGAGGCCGAGCTCGCGCTCTTTCGCGTGCTGGTGCTCACCAACCATATTGATCAGGCCCGCCCCATGGCTCCCAAGCTGCTTGCCCAGCGGCCCCACGACGCTGAGCTGCTTGACCTGAACGGCATTGTGCAGCGCTCCATCGGCAATTACGCGCAGTCGAAGACCTATCTGGAAGAGGCCATCAAGATTGATTCCAACGCCTCGGATGCGCGCTTCAACTTGGGCATGGTGCTGGAGCTGCTGGGCGACTGGAAGGACGCGGTGACGCAATTGGACAAGGCCATCGCGCTGGGCGCGCCGGAGGCCGAGGCCCACTTCGAGCTGGCCAAGGCTCTGCGCGGGATGGGCGACAACCAGCGCGCGGCGCAGGAGCTGAAGACCTACCAGCAACTGAAGAAAGACGAGGCCACGCGGCTGCAGGCCGCAGTGAGCATTTCCGATGGCGACAAGGCGCTGACTGCCGGACAGGTGAAGGAAGCCGTCGAACACTACCGCAGCGCCGTCGACGCCGAGCCCAACAGCGCGAACTACCATTACAAGCTCGCCATTGCTCTCGATCATGCCGGTGACCTGGACGGCGAACGCACCCAGCTCGAGGCCGCCCTAAAAATCGATCCCAAAATGGCCGGCGCGCAAAAGCAACTCGGCTACGTCCTCTCGCAATCCGGCGACACGGCGGGCTCCATCGAACACTTCCAGCTTGCCGTGCAGGACGCACCCGGCTGGGTGGAGGCCTGGATCAACCTGGCCGGCGAACTGGCCGAGGCCGGCCGGTTCCCTGAAGCTCGCAAGGCTGCCGCAACGGCTCTCCGCCTTGACCCCACCAATGCCCTCGCCCGCGAGCTGAGCCAGCAGCTCGCTCACGACTCCAGCGCCAGGCAGGACCATCCCTGATCTAAGGAACCGGCCATGAAGCTTCCCGTTGCGCCTTCCCGACCGGGGGCCCCCGGGCGGGAGCCGTGGAGAGCCCCGGTCGCCTCCCAGCTGCCCCCGGGGGCGCGTTTGCCAGGCGTCCGGCCAAGGTTTCTATCCCGTCAAAGCAATTTCGTCCCGCTCGCCGGACCTCCCATTTGTTGTACCCGCCCAATGCCGCGCCGGAGCTCGGAGCCCACACACGGGCAAGGAGGAGAGCCGCGCACGCGGAGGCCCTCCGGCCTGGATGTCCGGCGGGGAGAGGTATCGATACCCCAGAAGGGGCTTTCTGTATGCGTCGTTCAACCCTTAGAAATGAAGAGAATTACCTTATTTTAGGGTATGATACCGCTGCCCGCCGCAAACCGCTTCAGGTGTGCAACTCCGGGCCGGTATCGTGGCCTCCTCCGCCCCTCCGCGCCTGCCTTTGCGCCAGAAAAGCTCGTCTCTGCGCAGCTACCGAAACACGGAGACTCCCTCCAGTAACCCGTATAAGCCCCGGATTTCCAAATGGAAAGGAGAATCGGTTTAGTAAAGGCGGAAACGCAAAAGAAAAACACTTGCAAGGCGTGCATTCGCTGTGATATCGATAGCGAGTTTCAAAATCATAGTCTCGCGGCGATGCGAAGCCAAAAACGTTTTAGCTTGCATCATCCGGAGCGCAGAAGAAAGTATTCAGGAGGCATCAGCACATGTTTTCAAGAAGCAGAAAGGCGCCGGAACCACGTCCGGTGTCGCAATGGTTCCGGCAGATTCCGTGGCTGCTGGTTCCGCTGTTGGCACTATCTGTCGGTCTCGCCAGCGCGCAGACGTTGACGGCGACTCTGAGCGGTATCGCTGCTGATCCGTCGAATGCTCGCATTCCCGGAGCCGACATCAAAGTCATCAACCAGGCGACCAACGACCTCCGCGTAAGCAAGGCGGACGGTACAGGATTCTTCTCCGTGACCGCGCTGCCTCCCGGAACCTACACGCTGGAGGTTTCCGAAAAGGGATTCGCGACGTTCAAGGAAACCGGAATCGTACTCAACCAGGGCGACTCCCGTACGGTTCCGAACATTCACCTGCAGATCAGCTCCAGCGTCACTGCCGTCACGGTCATCTCGGGAGAAAATGCCGAGATTCCCACCGACACCGCTGAAATCAGCGACACGCTGAACAACGAGCTCGTCGACTCCGCAACTCTTACCGGCCGCAACGCCGCCGAACTCATCAAGATGATGCCGGGCGTGGCGTTCAACAACGCCGGCAACGCCGGCTCCGCTTACAACAGCCAGGTTACAGGCACCAACAACGGCCCGGCGGGCAACTTCTCAGCCAACGGCACCCAGCCCTACGGCTCCACTTCAGTCATCCTGGACGGGGCCAACCTGATCGATCCCGGCAACGCCGGCACCCAGGTTGCCAACATCAACCAGGACATGACCGACAGCGTGAAGTACCTGTCGGCCTCCTACGGCGCCGAATACGCCAAGGGCCCGGCCATTCTGGAAGCCTTCAGCAAGAGCGGCGGCCAGAAGTATCACGGCGAAGCCTACCTGTATGCGCGCAACACGGCCGTGGGCTACGCCAACGACTGGAATGCCAAATACCTGGCAATCGCGGGGGGTGGGCAACCGGTTCTTCAGCCGCAGAGCTTTTACTACATCGGCGGCAACGTGGGCGGCCCGGTCTCGCTTCTGGGTTTCAACCGGAACAGGGACAAGCTGTTCTTCTGGGGCGGCTATGAAAAGATGATTCAGCACCCCTACAGCAGCCCGGTTCTGATGAACGTGCCAACGGCGGACCAGCTCAGCGGCGACTACAACAACAGCGGCGTCCCCGCCGGGGCGATCAGCCAATACCCGTACGCCTACGCGCTGCCTTGCGCCACAGACGACGGATGGCAGGGCTGCAACTCGACCACGTCGCCCTGGGGCGGCTATGGGAACGGCGTGCCGGCGGGTACGACGCCCGTGGTGCCGAACCTGAAGTCCTACTTCGACCCCTACGGCGTGATCATCAGCAACCTGAACCCCGCGGCCAACGTGACGCCCAACGCTGCGAACGGCTGGAACAACTTCCAATACGCGCCCAGCCTTCCGGTGGATCGCTGGGAAATGACGGGTAAACTGACCTACGCCTTCAACGACACCAACAAGCTGTGGGGCTCCTACGCGTACCAGACAGAGACCGACGACCATCCGCTCTCCATCTGGTGGGCGCCGGAGTGGACGGTTCCCTACCCCTCGCAGCCGATCGGCAAGGAGACGGCGAATCTCTATCTGGCGAACTACACGCACGTCTTCAATGCGACCACGACCAACGAGTTCGTCTTCGCCTATGCGAAGTTCGTCAACGACAATTCGCTGAGCAACACCGCGGCCTCGAGCCGCGCCAAGTTGGGCTTCCCAGCCGAGAGCCTCTTCGGCACCTCGAACCAGACCGACCAGATTCCCAACTTCGACGGCGACTGGAACGTGGGCATCACGGAGATCAACGAGTTCGACTTCAACAGCGGCATCTACGGCCCAAACACCTTCGGCAAGACCTCCAAGGCGCCGTCGATTACCGACACCTTCACCAAAATCGTCAGGTCTCACTCCATCAAGGCCGGCTTCTACTGGGACGCTCAGGAGAACCTGCAGTCCAACGGCAGCAACACGAATGGCGATTTCAACGTGAGCCGCTGGGGCGCTACGGACACTTACAACAACGTCCTCGACCGCCTGATGGGCCGCAACGCCAGCTACAACGAAACCAACCTGGACCCGGTGCCGGACCTCATCTGGCATGAGTGGTCCCTCTGGGCGCAGGACTCCTGGAAGGCCAGCACCAAACTGACCGTCAACGTTGGCCTGCGTGCGGACCACGAAGGCCAGTGGTACGACAAGATCGGAGGAACCCAGGTTTGGGATCCATCGACCTATGTGAACACTGCGGATGCCCCGGCCAACACGGGTCTCCTCTGGAACAAAATCAACTCGGCCGTTCCCACCTCGGGCTGGAAGAGCCAGCTCTTCCTCTATGACCCACGCGTGGGCATCGCCTATGACGTCTTCGGAACCGGCAACACGGTCGTCCGCGGCGGCTTCGGAACCTATCGCTATCAGGTTTCCGGAAACGACGCGAGCGGCGCAATGAGCGGCCCGCTGGGTTCCTACGACTTCAACACGAACAGCAACGGAGGCCCGACCGGCTTCTACGGCTACAACATCCAGAGCGGCGCGGTCTGCACGGCCATCACCGGCGGCATGAGTGAGAGCTGCGCGGCCAACAGCACAAAGCAGCTCACTATTCCTCAGGGGCTGAACCAGAACGGGGCCAGCGGCGTCAAGGCTGATGCAATGGGCGACAACAGGGTGCCTTACGCGGATACCTGGAGCTTCGGCGTGGCGCAGGCATTGCCTTCGCACACCGTGGCCGAAGTGTCCTATGTCGGCAGCATGAGCCGCAACCAGCTTCTGAATGGCCAGAACGGCCACATTCAGGATGCCAACCCCGTCGGCTACGGAGTCTTCTTCCTGCCCGATCCCAAGACCGGGCTCTACGAGAACCTGGCGCCGTGCACCAATGACCCCACTACCGTTGCTACTTCACCCTGCCCGAATGGAGCTCCGGTGGGTGCAACCTACACCGCGGTGCCCACGGCCGACTATCAGCCGCTGAGCAACTACGGCGATATCTGGATCCAGACGCACGGCGGCTATGCCAACTACAACTCGCTGCAGGTCTCGGCGCAGAAGCAGTCTGGCAACCTTTACGTCTTCACCAACTTCACCTTCGGCAAGGTGCTGGGCACGCGCGACGGTTCCACGTCAAACGGCAATGGCAACGGCCCCGTGGTGAATCCGTTCAACCTCGACTCGAACTACGGTCCGCTCGAGTACGATCACACCAAGGTCTTCAACCTCTCGGCGAGCTACAAGCTGCCCAAGCCCATCCACAACAACCGCCTTCTGGGGGAGGTTGTGAATGGATGGCAGTTGACCACTTACACCACATATGAGGATGGCGCTCCATACCAGACCACCTCGCCGAACATGAACATGAACTACCAGCAGTTCAAGGACCCCTCGGGCACGACCATCAACACGCCCATCACGCTGCCTATTCCGGCAAACTCCTACGCCAAAAGCTCCAACGGCGGCCAGGTGGTGGTGGGTAATCAGACGTACAACATGCAACCAACCCAATGGATTGGAACCAGCCAGCCTGAGAATGGAATACAGCCCGTTGTCATCTGCGATCCGCGCCAGGGCTTGAAGAAGGGGCAATACTTCAACCCGAACTGCTTCGCGGGTCCATTGCCGCCAACCGCAACCACCTTCGGTCAGGAAGGGCAGACCATCTGGCCCTACATCCGCACGCCGCATTACTTCGGCAGCGACCTGGCCGTCTTCAAGGCCTTCCGCATCACCGACTCCCAGCGCATCGAGATTCGCGTCTCGGCTACCAACTGGCTGAACCACCCGAACGCTCAGTTCGGACTGAATGGCACATCCGACAACCAACTGCTGCTCAACGGTCTCAGCAGCGGTTCCTCGCTGACCACGAACACCAATGCCTCCACCACCGGTATTCCGAATTCCAAGGTCGGATACCGCTGGATGCAGTTCGCAGCCAAGTACTACTTCTGATCCCCATCTGATGTTGGATCGGAAGCGGCTCTAACCAGAAGGGGTGGCGCAAGCCACCCCTTTTGCCTTGGTCCTAAGACTCACGAGCCCGTAGCCGCGGAGACGCTGCAGCGCGCCGACCGTCTACTTTCCGCCTTTGTCTCGGGCCTTCTGTAGCTGCGCTTGCAGCTTTAACACAATTTGCCGCTCTCGCTCGCCGTCGGCCGGCCGGTGCAGCTTATAGTAGAGCGCGGCCAGCTCCACATGTGGATCGAGCCACTCCGGATGGTCCCTTTCCAGCGCCTCCAGCTCCTTCAAGGCCTGATCGTCCTTGCCGGTCATGCCGTCAAGCTTGGCCACCTCCAGCCGCGCCAGCGGCACATTCGGCCCCAGCTCCAGCGCCAGCTCCAGCAGCGGCCGCGCGTCGGCAAAATCCCCCTCCTTCAGCCGAATCGAACCCAGGTAAAGGTTGGCGAGGAAATCCTGCGGATTCTGCCGTAAGGCCGCCTGGAAGGCTGACACGGCGGCATCAAGATTCCCCATCGCATAGCAGACATGCCCCACCAGCGTCTGCAAGCCGGGCAGGTTCGGATTCAAGGCCTTTGCCGCCTCTAGGTCATCTTGTGCCGGCCTGTACTGTTTGAGGTACATCCACGCCGATCCGGCAATCACATACGCGTCGGCCGAATGCTTGCTGCGCGCCACAGCCTCCATGCGCGGTATGCCTTGCGTGGACTGGCCCGACTCAATCTCCGCGTACCCCAGCACGTATTCAAGGTCGAGGTTGCTCGCGTGGCCGTGCTCAAGCGGCGCCAGCAGTTCCACGGCCTCGTCAAACCGGCCCAGCTTCACGTAGGTATACCCGAGCCCGAGGGCCGCGGCCAGATTCGCGGGCTCGGCTGCGTGCACGGTCTCGTATTCCATGCGCGCGTGCGCCAGATCGCCCAGGCGAAAGTAAGCCGCGGCCAGTTTGAGGCGGAGCGGCGTGCTCCCGGGCGCCGCGGCAACCGCACGGCGCAGGCTCTCGATCGCGCTCGCCGCATCCTCCTCGGTGCCGGTCGCGGCGCTCTTCTCCTGCGCGCCTGTCTGGTCGGCGGAGTTCGGCCGGGCCGCCTGACCTTGCGCAGCCTGCATCCCCACCGCGGCGCAAAGCATCCACGCAAACCGCATATTCCCTAGCCGCATATTCCCTAGCATAGACCAGCTTCGTTCCACGTCGCGCGCCCATCCCCACTTGCCAGCGTGGAGAGTACAATCAAGCAAGGAGTGGCCCTTCGCCACCTCTCTTTTTGCAGGGTATGCGCAGGCCTTCCACTCTCTACCATCTTTCCCCCGTGCTCGCCATTGCCGTCCTGGCGCTTGCCCCGCATGCGCCTGCCCAGGCCCCCGCCGCGCAGCCCACGGCCGCCATTCGATTCCAGTACAAGCCCCTGCCCTTTTTGCTCGACAGCGACCAGAGCCCCGCGAAGAATGTGCCGGAGACGATGGCGGGCGGAGTGGCGGTGTTTGACTACGACGGAGATGGCCGACCGGACATCTTCTTTGCCAACGGGGCGGACCTTGCCACGCTGAAGAAGACGTCAGCGAAGTACAACAACATGCTGCTGCACAACAACGGCGACGGGACGTTT
>DATLRP010000023.1:0-47091 GCA_035534635.1 Occallatibacter sp. | reverse complement strand
TGGATGCAAGTGCAAATCTCGGATTTATCTGTGGATATCACCATTGCTGGTGCATTGACGAAGAAATCCGGCGCGCGGCGCGCGCAGAAGAGCAAAAGATGACAGAAATGGCGCGCAAAAAAGCGAAGAGGCGCGAAGGCGAGTGCGTAATTGTCGGCAAAATGCCTGTGGAAAAGTGCAAATAAATTAGGGGGGGTGGGGGGGGTGCTCTGCTGCGCGGAGCCAGCTTCTAACCCCTAGCTCCTAGCTTCTGGCTTGCGGGCGCAGGGCAAAGCCCGCACACGGTTGCGCCTATCTTGAGTATGCACGTTTCGTGGAAATAATCGGCAAAAGGGCGCGGGGATTTTTTGAGGGGGGTGGTTTGGCGCGGGCCGTGCGCTATGCTGGGGCGCAGAGAGCGAGACCGTGGAACTGCATTGTGACCTGTCACTGGCGGAGAAATACAAGAGTGAATCTCAGAAGGCTCGCGTGCTCTCTGAAGGATGGTTTGCGAAGAACGCCTACTGTCTGGCGTGCGATGCGGATGAGGTGAAGCAAACCAAGGCGAATACCGGCGCGACGGATTTTGTGTGTCCGAAATGCAGCCATCGGTATGAACTGAAAGCGTTCAAAGGGAGACGGCAGCCGAAGTCTCTGAATGATGGCGCCTTTGGAACCATCATGGGCCGGATAAATGCGGGCGTTGCGCCGACTCTCTGCCTTTTGCAGCGCACCCCGGATTGGACGATTCAAGGGCTAAATGCAATTCATTCAAGCTTTGTCTTGCCAGAGGCAATCGTTGCTCGCCGTGCACTTTCTGAGAAGGCAAAGCGTAAGCGATGGGTTGGCTGCACCATCCGCCTCGACCGCATTGATTCGAGCGCTCAAGTTGGCGTGATTCATGGTGGCATCGTCTTGCCTGTTGAACAGGTACGGCAGAGTTTCCAACGATTTCTCCCATTGGCGAAAAAGTCGGTTGAGCAGCGCGGCTGGACACTTTTGACCTTGAGCATTGTTCGCAGGTTGGGGAAGAGAGAGTTCACGCTGAGGGACATCTACGCGCTGGAGAGTCGATTCGCCGAGGCGTATCCGCAGAACCAGCATGTGCGGGACAAGATTCGCCAGCAGCTACAAATTCTGCGCGACCTGGGGGTGCTGAGGTTTGCAGGGCGCGGCGAGTATCGGCTGCTGGATTGATTCTTCGGCGATTTCGATCTATTCTGTCGATCGCCCGGCGGCCGACTGGCCGTAGGCGGTGAGGGAAGGTGCGACATGAAGGAAAGCGGAATGCGCAACACGAAGAGAGAAGCCGTGAGGATTCGCTCGGTCGCAGACCTGCATGGCGCCATCGAATACTTCGACGCCATGTACGGGGTCGGGGACGCAGAGCTGATATTTCCCGACGGCCTGCCGCTTATGAGTGTTGTTTTTGTGCAACGGTCTCGCGCGGATGGAGGCGGGGCATCGCAGTTGATTCTCTCTGACGAGTGGCCACGTGGAATGCGCGACAGCGTTACATACAAGCTGTACAACACGGTTGACAATCAGGAATGAGCTGCAATGGAAATCAGGGGACCTGAAGACTTCTACTTTGTTCAGATGGCTGACGTCTGCGGCTTTTATCCCACGATAGACCTAGGGGCGGATGAGAACTGGCCAGAATTGAAGTGTCTTGAATTCGCCATGGGCTGGCGACCCGTCAGTGTCGAAAGGGTTTTTGGTTACGGAGCCTATTTGGAGCACGAGGACTTTTGGATTTTCGGCAGGACGCCGGAGGAAGTGGAGATAGTGGCCGCAGAATGGCCTGCTGAGGGGTAGAAGAACTCATGGGCAAGACGCACAAAAGCCCCGGAGGTCCGGAGCTTTTGTGTGGAAGGAGAGGCCGGGTTCAGGCGGGGATGGCGATTTGCTTGACCTGGGCGGCGGGAGCGGGGACGGGCAGGCCGTCTTCGCGCAGTCCGGCGATGTGGAACTCCATGCCCTCGCGGATGAGGGTTTCGGCCTCATCGAGAGTGGCGGCGGCGATGCCGAGGCCGGGCAGGTCAGGTGCGTACGCGCTCCAGCCGGTTTCGGTTTTTTCGAAGACCACGGCGTACAGCGTCATTTGAATCCTGCCTGCTTGAGGATGCTGTTGAGCGTGCCTTTGTCCATGTCCTGGGCCGGGTTTCCGGCGATGGTGACGCGGCCGGGCTTTTGCGGGTGCTTGAACTACGGCAATCCCTGAGTTGCTGTGACCTTGTGGGTTTTGCGCAAGGTCGCCGCTCCCTGATGGTCGCGTCGACTTGAGTGCAGTGGCATCGAGATACGTTGACTCAGGAATTGCTTTGACGGTGGCTGCCTTTCTGCGCCACCTGATACCAGCCATCTTCCTCAATCCGCTTGAGAACGTCGCGAAGCTTCATGAACCCCGCGCACTTTCAGCACGATTATACCTCCAAGTGAGACTTGCGCCGGCTTTGGGAGCCCACGCACGAAAGCCCCGGGGGGTCCGGGGCTTTTGTGTGGATGGGGTAGCCGAATTTATGCGGCTTTGGCGGTGAGGGCGGCCTTGGCTTTGTTGACGAGGTCAGTGAAGCCGGCGGCGTCTTTGACGGCGATGTCGGCGAGGACCTTGCGGTCAAGCTCGATGCCGGCCTTCTTGAGACCGCTGATGAACTGGGAGTAGCTGGTGCCGTTGAGCTTTGCGGCGGCGGCGATGCGGACAATCCAGAGGGAGCGGAACTGGCGCTTCTTCTGGCGGCGGCCGCTGTAGGCGAACTTGAGTCCGCGCTCGACGGCCTCCTGCGCTGCCTGGTAGAGCTTGGATTTTGTGAGGAAGTAGCCGCTGGCGCGATCGAGGATTTTCTTGCGGCGGTCACGGCGCTTGGTGCTGCGTTTTACGCGAGGCATGGTGGTTTTCTCCGTTTGGTGTTGCGTGTTGACCCGTTTTCGCAGTTCGCTTGCCTTGTTCAGCTTCGCGGCCGGTGTCTTTTTCCTGAGGAAAAAGGACACGAAGACGGAGAGCCTTCGGCATTGAGCTACTGCGAAAACGGTTAGGCGGCTGGAGGCAGGAGGCGCTGGCCTTTGGGGGCGTTGCGCTGGGGCCTCTTCACTCGCTGTTGCAATCCTGCATTACTCGGCGGGCGGAAAGTGTGCCGGCCGGGGGCCCGTTTCGCTTTTGGGCCCTGAGACGCCCGGTCCTTTGCGGGAGGGGGCGCGACGAAGCAGGGGTGGGCGGTGGTGGGTCAGGCGTAAGGAATCATGCGGGCGACCTTTTTGTAGTCACCGTCAGAGACAAGCACGCTTTTGCCGAGCTTGCGCTTGACTTTGGGGGACTTGGACGACAGGATGTGGCGCGTCTTGGTTTGGCCGCGGAGGATTTTTCCGGTGCCGGTTTTCTTGAAGCGCTTGGCCGCGCCCTTATGGGTCTTCAACTTGGGCATTGTTGGTCTCTTTTTTGGATGAGAATGTTGCCCTCGTCCGATTGGCCTGCGAAGACAGGGATTTCCCTGCCCTTTTGGGGCTCTAGACAGTATAACGCAAGGCGGGTTTGGGCGCTATGCGGTTGTGCGGCTATGGGTTGACGGGCGCGGCGAAGGCTTTCTGGAGGAATGAGACGATGTGCTGGCGGGCTTCGTAGCCATGCCAGGGCTCGGGCGAGGGGTATCCGAAGATGCCCTTGGCGAGGGGGCCGTGGTTTTCTCGCGGGTAAGTGACGAGCTGGACGGGAACGCCGTCCTGACGGAGGGCGCGATACATTTCCTCGGACTGGCCGAGGGGGTCCGTGGTGTCTGCCTGGCCCTGGAGGAGCAGGAAGGGTGTTTTGGCGTGGGCGGCGAAGCTGAGCGGGCTTTGACGCCAGGCGTCGGCGAAGTGCTGCCATGGCTTGCCGAAATACCAGCGGTCATACCAGGAGCCGCGTTCGGTGCCGTACTCGCTGAACTGGTCAATGACGGGCGCGCCGCAGACGATGGCCTTGAAGCGGTCGGTTTTGCCTTCGACGAAGCCGGCCATTTCTCCGCCGTAGCTGTAGCCCATGAGGGCCATGCGGTTGGGGTCGAGCGGGAAGTGGGCGAGAGCGTAGTCGACGCCGGCCATGACGTCACGGTAGTCGCCGCCGCCGAGGTCGTTCTTGTTGGCCGCGGCGAAGGCTACGCCGTAATTGGACGAGCCGCGCGGGTTGGGGCGCAGGACGGCCCATCCGTGGCCGACGAGGAAGGCAGCCCAGGGGTCGTTGCGGTCTTCCCATGCGCCGAAGGGACCGCCGTGGACTTCAACGATGAGCGGGATTTTGCCGGGAGACTGGCCGCCGGAGTTGCCCTGGGGAGGCAGGTAGAGCAGGCCCTGGATGGTGAGGCTGCCGCTCTTCCATTGGATGAGCCGGGGCGCGACGGAGCGGAGGCCGGCGGGGGCGAGCGCGGGGATGGGCAGGCTGCGGCAGGGCTGGCCGAGACGGGCGGCGTAACAGAGTTCGAGGGGATGGCCGCCGGATTGGGCGAGCCAGAGCCAGCCGGAGCGCGCGCGGTTGGTGACGAGGCCGGTGACCATGGCGGAACCGAGGTTGATGGAGGCTGGGGGTGATTTGGCGCTGAGCGCGATGCGGACGGGCGTGGCGCGTGTGCCGATGCCGGCGACGGTGACGAGGGAGTCGGGGCCGTCAAACTGGAGCGCGCCGCCGCGAAGCTGGCCGCGGAAGCCGGCGGTGAGGCGGGTGGGCGTGCCGGTGCCGGAGCCGGGCAGGGCGAAAAGCTCGTCGTAGCCGGGAGGCGCATCTTCAGGCGTTTGCGCGGAGAAAACGATGCGAGAGCCGGTGGGCGAGAAGGCTCCGCCGCTGACGGTGGCGGGGATGGCGGCGAGTTTTTGAGGATGCGCGAGGTCATCAGCGCCGAATGGGGCGCGGACGAGCCAGACTGCGCCGGCAGGGCCGAGCTCGGAGGCACCATTCGGCTTTTCAGTGAAGACGAGGAGATTGTCCGAATCCGGCGATGCAACATCGGGTGAGGCGGCGGCGGGCGACCAGACGGCGCCGTGGATGTCGGGCGCAACGGCCACGGGCTGGAGTGAGCCGGAGATTGCGCCGTCCGGGCCGAGGGCGGCGAGATAGAGGCGGGTGCGATGGGTTTCATGATCGACCCAGTCTGCGTCGGCCTTGGCCTTCTTCTCTTTCTTCTCGCCGGGGGTTTCAGGATCTTTGGCCCAGAGGGCGAGCCAATGGCCATCGCTGGAGAGCGCGTAACCGGAGACATCGATTGGGAGGGGCTTGGGTTTGGAGTCGGATTTGTCGTCGGATTTGTCGTCGGTCTTGGCGTCTGGCTCGTCGCCAGACTTGGCGGCGGCATCTTTGGGCTTGAGGGCCGTGAGGGGCACGCCGAATTTGCCAGTGGAGTCGTCGACGGGAGGAAGGATTTTGAGGTCGTAGGGACGGGCGTCGCCGCCGCGAAGGTCGAGGCGGAAGAGCTGGGTGTGCTTGTCGCGCTTGGCGAGGAAGAAGATGGCGTGGCCTGAGGGCGACCATTGAGCGTCGTGCTCGCCGTGCTTGTCGCCGGGCGGGGAGAAGGTGAGCTGGCGGGGCATTTGCGCGCCCGAAGTGGGGACGAGCCAGAGGTGGGATTTTGCGCCGTCGGCGGTGGAACTGGTGACCGTGAAGAGAGCCTGCGAACCCAAGGGCGAGAGCTCAGGGCCGCCGAGCATCTTGAGCTGGCGAAGGTCGCTGGTGGTGGGGAAATGCGAAGCTGGAGAGGACTGGGCCGGACTGGATTGGGCCGGACCGGATTGGGCGAGCACCGGAACGGCAATCACGGCGGAGAGAAGAAGGCAGGAAGAGGTGAGGCGCGGCATGGCGAAAGGATACACGGCGAGAGAGAGAGGGCAACAGAAAGGCCGCCCACGATGGAGCGGCCTTTGCGTGATGCGGAATGTGCGCGGGGCTACTGCGGCGCGGGCGCGGGAGGTTGCGCTGCAGCGGGTTGCGTGACGGGCGCGGCCTGCGGTTTTGGCCGGGCGCTTTCCTTTTTGGAAGGTGCGAGGATGGCGTGGAGGATGGTGCCCTCCATGCGCGGCATGAATTCGACGATGCCGGCATCGCCGATGTCCTGAATGAGGCGGTTGATGATGTTGTAGCCAAGCTCGCGGTGGGTCATCTGGCGGCCGCGAAAGCGCAGGCTGGCCTTGACCTTGTCGCCGTCATTGAGGAAGTGAAGGGCCCTGTTCTTTTTGGTCTGGTAGTCGTGCTCGTCAACGGTGACGGAGAACTTGACTTCCTTGATGGTGATGACCTTCTGCTTTTTGCGGGCGGCGCGATCGCTCTTATCCTTTTCGTAAAGGAAACGGCCGTAATCCTGAATGCGGCAGACGGGCGGGACAGCGGTGGGCGAGACTTCGACGAGATCGAGGCCGCGCTCGCGGGCGATCTTCAGAGCTTCAAGAGGCGCCAGGATGCCGAGCTGCTCGCCGTTTTCGTCGATGACGCGAATCTCTCGCGCGCGAATGCGGTCGTTGATGCGGATAAAGGACTTTGCCGAGCGTTTGTCGAGAGCGATGGGACTCCTCCACGGGATTTTGTTCTGGCCCGCGGGCGGGAAAAGCGTCGCGCGGACGGGTACGACAATGCACCCTGAGTATACCATCGGTGCGGTTCAGCGGGCTGGCTCGGGCAGGCGAGGGGCAGGCGCGGGCGGGCGAGGCTATCGGGCAGCGAGCGCCAGGGGCAGATGGGGTTCCGCTGGGTGACCGGGAATGGAAACGGAGGCGCGGAGGGTGAGGCCGGCGGGGTCCAGGGCCGTGACGCGCAGGAAAACGAGGCGGTTGGCGGGAAGCACGGCATCGCACTCGACGGGGAGGAAGTTGGCGGTGAGGGCGGCGGTGCGGGCAACGGTGCGGCCGGGGGCGGCGCGGTTGGACGGGGTGTGGAGGGTGATGGCCGGAAGCGCGCGGCCGAGGAAGCGGCGGCGGTGGGCGAGGGACTTTTCCAGGGCGAGCTGGCGGAGGGCGGCCATGCGTTCGGCGACGAGGGCGGCGGGGACGGGATTTTCCGCGTGGAGGGCCCAGGCGCGCGTGCCGGGACGCGGCGAGAACGGAAAGAGATGCAGGTAGCCGAAGGGGAGCGCGCGAATGAACGCGAGGGTTTCGTCGAATTCGCGGTCGGTTTCGCCGGGGAAGCCGGCCATGACATCCGCGCCGAGGGTGAGGTCGGGGCCAGCGGCGCGCAGGAGTGAGGCGACCTTCTGCTCGTAGTGCCAGGGGCGGTAACGGCGGTGCATGCGGCGGAGAACGGCGTCAGAGCCGGACTGGAGGGGCAGATGGGCGTGGGGCGCTACGCGCCCGCTGGCGTCTTCGCCGAGAACGGCGAGGAGTTCGGCGTCCCAGTCCATGGGCTCGATGGAGCTGAGGCGAAGGCGCGGGAGCGAGGTTTCATTAAGGATGCTGCGGACGAGGGAGGCGAGCGTGGGATGCGGGAAGTCGGGGGTGGGCGCGAGGTCGCGGCCCCAGCGGCCGAGGTTGATTCCGGAGAAGACGAGCTCATTGCCGCCGCAAGCGACGAACTGGCGGACGCGGGCGAGGATTTGCGCCGCGGGCAGGCTGCGCGACGAGCCGCGGGTTTGCGGAATGACGCAGAAGGAGCAGCGATTGCCGCAGCCCTCCTGAATTTTGAGGTTGGGGCGGGTTTGCGCGCCGGGGACGAGCTGGGCTTCCTCGAGAAAGGAGTGGGCGAAGGCGTCGTCGGCCAGAACCACCTGCGGTGGGGCCAACGCGGCTTGCGCCGACTGAATCTGGATCAGTGCATTCGCTTGCTGTTGCCCAACAGGCACTGGTGGCCTGGCAGAAGCATTGGCCAGGCTAAGGGCGATTTGGGGCGCGAAGGCCTTGTGGCTGTTGCCGACGACGGCGGAGACGCCGGGGAGGTCGGCGAGTTCCTGCGGAGCGCGCTGGGCGTAACAGCCGGTGACGAGGATGCGGGCGGTGGGATTGCGGCGGCGGCCGCGGCGGATGAAAGCGCGTGCGGCGCGATCGGCTTCGGCGGTGACCGAGCAGGTGTTGACGACGACCACATCGGCTTCAGACAGCTGCCGTGCGCAGCACCCGGCGGCGCGGAGGCGCTCGGCGATGGCTTCACCGTCAGCGCGGGCGGCGCGGCAGCCAAAGTGCTCGACGTGGAAGGAAGCGGGCATGGTTTTAGTGTAAGGGGGACGGGCGCGCAATGAGAGTTTCCGGGCCTGCTCGAAGCCTTCTGCGTTCAGGGTTGCTGCTTTGGCTTGTGCCCTCGGATGAGCCGGGCGAGTTGCGTGGCAACGGGTACGCTGAGGACCATGAGCTGGCTGCTGATTTTTTCCCTTGCAAAAAATTGGGTTGGATTCGCCAGGGATGGCGCCATCCAGACGACGTAACAGAACCAGAGTGGCGCGGCTGCCCAACGGCGCCGCAGCAGCGCGAAGAGAAACGACGGAACCGCGAGAAGAAGTACGGCGAGGCCGATCCGGCCGCCCAGAGTCCCGGGCGTCCCGCCGGAAGTTGTGTCCACGATTCCGATGAGGGAAAAATAAGCCGCGGCGCATCCGGCCCACAGGAACGGCAGAACAGACAGGTCGGTTCGGGTGAGACCGAGCATCCGTTTGCGGGGAGGATTGCCGGTGTCTTCCTGCGCCGGGGTCATGCGAACCATCGTACATCTGCGGGAAGGATGCGCTGCGGCGCTGGGGATTGTGGTGGCGCTGGCCTCCGTGGCGAAGCGAAGTGTGGCTGTGGCGGGTTAGCGGCGTTGGTTTCGCGGGTGCCGGAAGCGGGAGCGGGGGCGCTCGGCAGGCAAGCCCCTATTCTTACGACTGTTCTCGAAAAGAATGTGCTCTTCATGAGAGAATCGGGCCCTAACTCGTTCAAGTACAGAATCGGAGGTAGAAATGCGCCTGAAAGTTCTTGTGCTTCTTTTGACAGTTATGTCCCTCAGCGGACGCTCCCTCGGCCAATCCGCACAGGTTACTGGCAAAGCGCTGTTTCGCACCTTCATGATCGCGACGAACTTCGGACGTGGAACCACATTTTCCATCGACGTAGACAACCGTGAGTACTGGATTACCGCGAAGCACATGTTCACAGGCATCAAAACCGGTCCTGCCGGCGTGTTCGAAACAAAGACGGTGCATGCTAATATTCTTTCGCAGACGGGTGAGGGCAACGAGGGGCACGATCAACATTGGATAACCGAAACCTTCACGGTGATCGACCCTGGAAAAGATATCGACATCCTTGTACTTGTTCCTAACCATCCCTTGCTCAACTATACGAGTGATTCCACTCTGAAGGTGGGGTCTGACGGCGTTGGTCTCGGAGGTGACTGTGAGTTCTTGGGATTTCCATATGGAGGTGGCTGGAAGGCACAAGTTCAGGACACAAAGGACCAGAAGAACTGGGTGTGGCTGCCCTACGTAAAGCGCTGCACCCCATCTGCACAGCTTAACGAAAAGGGAATAAGAATTTGGGTTCTCGACGGCATCAACAACGAAGGCTTTTCAGGAGGGCCAGTTTTATACGGAACCGGACCAAACCAAAAGGTCTTCGCTGTTATTTCAGGCTTCCATCAGGAGCCCTTGGAAGTCTTACCAGCCCCCAATCCCGGCGAGAGGCAGACAAGCTCCGTTCCTCCTTCCCCTGAACTCCCGGGGACAAGACCAAAAGAACCACAGAAGGAAATCGTCAACTCAAACTCCGGTTTCATCATCGCATTCGACATCGAACCAGCGATAAAGGCCATCCACAACGATCCAATCGGACCGTTTTGCCCAGGAGCGAGTTCGAAGTAGGCCCCGTGCGGGTCAAGTCATCTTCTCGACTCTTGGCAGCTTTATGTCGATCCAATCGCCGACGTTCGGATTGGTAACGTGAAGTCGGCTTGCGGGAGTCGATCTATCCATGCACGCAGCAACGGCCACCTTTGCGGGTGGCCGTTGCGGTGTGTGGCGGGAAGGAGCGGATTACTCGCTTTCCTTCTTCCAGTTGATGAGGTCGCCGAGGGTGGTGGTGGAGCTGGAGACGGGCTGTTTGTGCGCGCTCTCCTTGTAATGCTCGACCTGAGCGCGGCTGGCCTCGTGGCCGGAGGCGCGGAGGCTGAGGCCCACCTTCTTTTCCTCGACGTTGATCTTGATGATCTTGAATTCGTGCTCGTCGCCGGTGTCCATCTTGGCGGCGACGCCGTCATCGCCGACGGCCTCAGAGATGTGGCAGAGGCCTTCGACGCCTTCGGCAATCTCAACGAATGCGCCGAACTGCGCGGTGCGGAGCACCTTGCCGTGGACGACGTCGCCGACGCGGTGGGTGGCGAAGAAGCTCTCCCAGACATCGGGCTGGAGCTGCTTGATGCCGAGCGAGAGACGGCGGTTCTGCGGCTCGACGCCAAGCACGACAGCCTTGACCTTTTCGCCCTTCTTGACGACCTCAGACGGATGCTTGACGCGCTTGGTCCAACTGAGGTTGGAGACGTGGACGAGACCGTCGATGCCGTCTTCAATCTCAATGAACGCGCCGAAGTCAGTGAGGTTGCGGACGCGGCCTTCTACGACGGCGCCGGTGGGATAGCGCTCGCTGAGGTTCTCCCAGGGATTCTCAAGCAGCTGCTTCATGCCGAGGGAGATGCGGCGGTCTGCCGGGTTGACGCTGAGGACGACGGTGTCGACCTCGTCACCGGGCTTGACCAGCTTGGAGGGATGCTTGAGGCGCTTGGACCAGGTCATCTCAGAGAGGTGAACGAGGCCTTCAATGCCCTGCTCGAGCTCGACGAACGCGCCGTAGTCCGTGACCGAAAGCACGCGACCGTGGACGTGCGCGCCGACGGGGTAGCGCTCCGTGGCGTCCAGCCAGGGGTCGGGCGTGAGCTGCTTGAAGCCGAGCGAGACGCGCTGCTTGTCCTTGTCAAACTTGAGGACCTTGACCTGGATTTCGTCGCCGACGTTGACGAGGTCGCGGGGGTGGGTGAGGCGTCCCCAGCTCATGTCAGTGATGTGGAGCAGGCCGTCAATGCCGCCGAGGTCAACGAACGCGCCGTAGTCAGTGAGGTTCTTGACGGTGCCGGTGAGGACCGCACCTTCGCCGAGGTGCTCGAGGGTGGTGGAGCGCTTGGAGTTCTGCTCTTCCTCGAGGATCTCCTTGCGGCTGACGACGACGTTGCCGCGCTTCTTGTTGAGCTTGATGACGCGGACTTCGAGCTGCTGGCCGAGGTAGCCGTCGAGGTTGCGGACGGGACGAATCTCAAGCTGCGAGCCGGGGAGAAAGGCCTTCATGCCGATGTCGACGGTGAGGCCGCCCTTGACGCGGCTGACGACGGTGCCGATGACGGGGGTCTTGTCGTTGGCCGCTTTCTCAATGGTGTCCCAGACGCGGAGTCGCTGCGCTTTCTCAAAGCTGACGAGGTAGCCGCCTTCGGGCTCCTCGCGCTCGATGACCACCTCGATGACTTCGCCGGGCTGGAACCTGACGGCGCCGGTGTGGTCGGTGACCTGCTCGATGGGAACGAGGCCCTCGGACTTGAGGCCGACGTCGACGACGAGATGCTTCTCAGTGTGTTTGAGCACCGTGCCGGAAACGACCTTGTCGCCGTAGGCTTCAACAGCGGCGGCTTCCGCGGCCTGCTCGCGCTCAAAGGCCTCAAGGGCGGCGGAGAAATCTTCCATGGACTCGCCGAAGTGCTCGGCGTGAGCTGCAGGTTCGGCGGGTGCGGACTCCGAAGAGGCTGCGGCGGAAGCGGACGGGGCTTGTTCTTCGGCGTCGTGCTCCGGAGCTTCAGCGGCCGTCTGCGCTAGAGCAGCAGACTGGGTTGGGGCATCGGCGTCCAGCGCGGGTGTGGCGACAGCTTCGGCATTCTCGGGGTTGGACGTGGACTCTTGCAACGGCTGGGACTGCTCCGTCACGGGTTCGAGGGTGGGCGTTTCGAGTTCGATGTTCAGGGTTGTGCTCTCGGGTTCGGGATTGACGACGTTTGGCATAAGTTACAGCTCCGGATTCCGGCCTTCGGCGCGACTCCGTTGAGGCGCTTCCGAAGCAGGCTCCCGCGCGGGCCGTAGCCGAACGAGGGAGCGGGTAGGCCCGAGTTCCCGACGCGTCGCGTTGACCGGCGAGCATTCCGCAAAGACAGAGCCCCGGCCGGCAAAGCGGCACGGAAGGCGACTCATCTCCGCGGGAAGCACCAGGCACGCAGCGGCTGGTGGGAGGGGCTGCCACAGTTCCCTGCGGGAATCGGCGCAGGGAACTACCCCTCTGAGTGTAGCAACGGCAGTTGGCAGCGTCAATCCAAGGGCTTGCAGGGCGAGGGTTTGGAGGCGCTTTGTGCGAAGAATTCACAGAACGGCAGGCAGGAATGCAACAGGAGCGGGGCAGAGCGGAGCGGGCCGGCAACGGAAGCCGCGCACGATGGGCATGGAGGGGCGAGACAGAGGCGGAGACGGAGGCGCGCCTCTATACTGTGGGCGGCGGTGCCGCGACGATGGATTTGCTTTGGACTCCCTGGCGATATGCGTATGTGACCTCAGCGGACGGGAAGGTGCGGCCGGGCGTGCCGGAGCGGCTGGCGGCGTGGCCGGGCGACACGGGCTGCGTCTTCTGCAACCTGGTGGCCAGCGTGGACTACGCGATTGCCGAGGGTATGGCTGCAGAGGAGGCCGAGGCCGCGGGCGGCCTGGTGATGCGCGGGAAGCATTGCTACATCTGCCTGAATGCGTATCCGTATACGAGCGGGCATGTGATGGTGCTGCCCTTTGCGCACGTTGACCGGCTGGCGGCGCTGCCGGGCGAGACGGCGCACGAGATGATGGACCTGGCGCAGAGGACGGAGACGGCGCTGGAGCGGCTCTACCGGCCGCACGGATTGAATTTTGGAATGAACCTGGGACGCGCGGCGGGAGCGGGCGTGGCCGGGCACTTGCACCTGCACGCGCTGCCGCGCTGGGCCGGCGACACGAATTTTATGACGACGGTGGCCGAGACGCGCGTGCTGCCCGAGGACCTGGAGACGACATGGAAGCGGCTGCGGGCAGCGTTTGCGGAAGTGGTGGCGGAATCGGGCGGGGAATGAGGCGCGATGAGCCGGCGCGCGGGCTGCTGCCAACCGGCTGATTGGCGTGTATGATGGCTGCGCCGCAAAACGCGGCTGCGAGGGACCGATGAAGCGGTTGCTTTGTTTATGTGCAGGATTGGCCATGGCGCTGGCGGCGACGATGACGGCGCGGGCCGCGGGCACGACGGACGTGACGGGAAGCTGGACGACGACGGCGCAGACGCCGAACGGGGATTTCCAGCTGACCTTTACCTTCAAGCAGGACGGCACGACGCTGTCGGGCACGGTGCAGGGGCCGCAGGGCGAGCCGATGGAGATTTCCAACGGCAAGGTGGACGGGGACAAGTTCACGTTCGATGTATCGTTCAACGGGATGACGATTCACCACGTGTGCACGGTGGAGGGCGAAGAGATCCACATGACGACCTCGAGTGACAACGACCAGTTCCCGGGCATGACGATGACGCTGAAGCGGGAGAAGAAGGATGCGACGCCGGCGCCGGCAGCCACGCCGGCGGCTGCGCCCGCACCGGCCTCGCCGCAGGGGGCGGGAGCGGCGATGGTGCCCTAAGCGGGGAGTTAGCGGGCGGGGTCAGAAGGGTCTTCGTCGCCACCGGCAGCAATGGACAGAAGCGGCTGAGACCATTCTTGCGAATCCATCTCCCTCACATCGGTAGGCAGTTTTCTAATCTCTGCCAGTTCGCCATCGGAGTGAGCCAAGTCGCCCAATTGTCTGCCGTAGGAGAAGACGCCGCCCTTGCCTTCGATGGACCCGAGAAACCTATTGTAGTGATCCACGCTGCTGGAGAGCGCGTTGCCGAGCCGGATGACGTGCGCCTGGGCAACCACGAGCTTGTCGTAAATTTTGCGGCCCATTTCATGGATCGCTTTCGCGTTCTGTGTGATTTCCGATTGCTGCCAGCCAAATTCAACTGCCCTGAGTAGCGCGATGAGGGTGGTGGGAGTGGCCATGACTACGTGGCTCTGCGCGCTGAATTCAATCAGTGAGGGATCGGCCTCAAGCGCTGCGCTGAAAAGGGCTTCACTGGGCAAAAAACAGACGACAAAATCCGGAGCTTTTTCAAATTGCCTCCAATATGCCTTGCCGGATAGTTCCTTGAGGTGGGTTCTGACTCGCTGGGCGTGCGCGGTGAAACGGAGCGCCTGCGAAGCGGCGTCCGCTGTAGCGCTTGCATCGAGGAAGGCATCGAGCGGCGTCTTCGCGTCGACCACGATCTCGCGGCCATTGGGCAACTGAATGATCATGTCGGGGCGCAGCAGCTTGTCCTCATCGTCGCGTGCGGTGACCTGCTGAGAGAAGGAGCAGTACTGCACCATGCCTGCGTATTCCACGCAGCGCTTGAGCTGGAGTTCGCCCCAATTGCCGCGGGTTTTGGGTGCGCGGAATGCGGCGATGAGTTGTGCGGTCTCATTCCTCAACGCATCGACAGACTTTGGAATCGATTCTTTGATTTCAGCAATGAGTGATTGCACGCCGACATACGCTCCCTCCCTCGTCTTCTCCATCTCACGAGTGTGAAGGTCAAGCTTGCCTAATGTTTCTTTCAAAGGATCGAGCAGGGCCTTTATGGCCTGTTCCTTCTGTTCGAGAGTGTTTTGCGCCTCCTGGTTTTGGCCACCGAGCACCTGTTGAGCAAGAGTCAAGAATGATTTCGTGTTGGCGAGAAGGGCGTCGGCGGCGGCGCTCTTGAAGGCCGTGTCGAGGTCGGCCTTCATTTGCGCGTACTTCTTCTCTTCGCCTTCGAGTTTTTGCTTGGCAGCGACCAGTTCCTCCGCCTTGGGCTTCAACTCTGCGATTTCAGCTTTGGACCCGTCAAGCTGTTCCTTCAGAGCGCCTTCCCGTGTTGCTCCCAGCTTGCGCTCATTGGCCACAGCTTCCTCCATTTGGGCTTTGGAGGCATTTCCCTTGAGGCGCGAACCCATCGCGAGGCCCGCAAGGAAGACGAGGACGCCGACCAGCGCGGAAAGAATTGCAGTTGTACCCATGGAGTTTCCTCTTCGCCTAATGTACGCCCGCGGAGGCGGGGCGGGGTGTGGAAAGGTGGGGGCGCGGAAGGAGTGCCGCGCTGAGGGCCGCGGTGCGGGTAATTGTCTGCGGGAGCGCGGCTTTACAGGTGATGGGACGCCCGGTAGACTTGGAATTTCGGGGCCACTCGCGGATGTAGACGCGGATTGTGTCGCGGATTCGAGCGTGTTGGTTGTGTTTCCCGTCGCGGGCCGTTATTGTAGGCAGGCGGAGCGCGGCGGGGGTACGAGCCCCGGAGTGTGTCCGCAGTTTGGAGATGAAACAAGGAGAACCGTGCATGGCCGTTGAAGAGAAGGTGAAGCAGATTATTGTGGAGCAGTTGCAGGTGGACGAGGCGGAGGTGACGCCCGGCGCCAGCTTCCAGGAAGACCTGGGAGCCGATTCGCTCGACGTGGTCGAGCTGGTGATGCAGTTTGAAGAGGCCTTTGACCTTGAGATTCCGGACGAAGACGCCGAGAAGATCAAGACGGTGAAGGACGCGATCGACTACATCGAAAAGAACGCGAAAGGCGGCAAGTAGCTGGTGAGTCGTCGCGTAGTCATCACGGGCCTGGGGCTGATCTGCGGAGTAGGCAATACCGCGCCCGAGGTTTGGAAGAGCCTGATGGCCGGGGCCAGCGGAATGGGGCCGATCCAGGCGTTCGACACCACGGGCTTTCCGGTGACGTTTGCCGCCGAGGTGAAGGACTTTGATGCGCTGAACTTTGTGGAGAAGAAGGAAGCGCGCAAGATGGGGCGCTTCATCCACTTTGCCTTTGCGGCGGCGCAGGAGGCGATGGCGCAGTCGGCGCTGGAGATTACGCCGGAGAATGCCGACCGGGTGGGCGTGTTCATCGGGTCGGGAATCGGCGGGTTCGAGATCATCGAGCGGGAGCACGCAAACCTGCTGCAGGGCGGACCGCGCAAGATTTCGCCCTTCTTTATTCCGGCGACAATTGTGAACATGGCCGCGGGGCAACTGAGCATCCGGTACGGCGCGAAGGGCCCGATTTCCGCCACGGCGACGGCCTGCGCAACCAGCGCGAATTCGATTGGCGACTCCGTGCGGATGATTCTGCACGGGGACGCGGACGCGATGATCGCGGGAGGCTCAGAGGCCGCGGTGACGGCGCTTTCAGTGGGCGGATTCGCGAGCATGCGGGCGCTTTCCACGCGGAACGACGAGCCGACGAAAGCCAGCCGGCCGTTTGACAAGGACCGCGACGGATTCGTCATGGGCGAGGGCGCGGGCATTCTGATTGTGGAAGAGCTCGAGTTCGCAAGGAAGCGCGGGGCGAAGATTCTGGCCGAGGTGACCGGCTACGGGATGAGCGCCGATGCGCACCACATGACGGGCATTGCTCCGGACGGCGCGGGGGCGCAGCGGAGCATGCGCGCGGCGCTGAAGGACGCGGGCATTGCGCCGGAAGCCGTGGGCTATGTGAATGCGCACGCCACTTCGACGCCGGCCGGCGACGGGAATGAGTCGCGCGCAATTGAGCTGGTGTTCGGCGAGCATGCGCTGAGCGGGAAGCTGCGAATCAGCGGAACGAAGTCGATGACCGGGCACCTGCTGGGTGGCGCGGGCGGACTGGAGGCGGGCATTACGGTGCTGGCCCTGCAACACCAGATGCTGCCGCCGACGACGAATCTGGAGACGCCGGGCGAGGACTGCAAACTGGACTACGTGCCGAACAAGGCCGCGCCGCACAGCTTTGACGTGGCGCTGTCGAATTCGTTCGGCTTCGGCGGGATTAATGCCACGCTGATTATGCGACGGTGGACGGAGTAAACACATTCAGGCAGAAAGCTTGTGCAAGGCAAACGGCGCGCATCGTGGGATGCGCGCCGTTGCTGCGTTGGAGACTAGACGATTGCGCCGCGCTGTGTGCGTCAGCCCGTTACTGCGGCAATGCCGACGCTGACCAAGACGATAATGGCCCACCAGCCGAAGACGGCCATATAGCCGGAGCCGCGCTTGACGCGCGCCACGGCGGCGATGCCGATGCCCAGCAGGACCAGCGTCCAGATGGTGACGAAATCCATCGAGGTGGCCAGCGAGTAAAGCGCAGCATTGGTGTCAGTGGGACTGAGGAATGCACCGATGTTGGTGGGCGCGAAGTTCTTGAGGTTGAACGACTCCGGAGCCATCCCCGCAAAGATGACGATCATCCCCAGGAGGCTTTTGATGAGCGAGGGCAGGCTGGCATACATCCAGACTGCGAAAATGCCGCCGTAGTTTGACTTGCCCCCGAAGCCGAAGTTGATGGTGCCCCAGAGGACGAGCGCGGTGAGCGCGCCGATGGCGAGGATGAAGATGGGAGAGGCGGCGAAGCTGCCTTCCATGGCCCAGCGGGTGAACTTGAGGCTGGCTGCGCGCTGCGCCGGAGGTGCATCCGCGAGGCGTGCTTCCGCCTTGGGGTTGAAATGGATGGCATTCTGCGCCACCTGGTCCCAACCAATCTTGACGGTGATGGTGGCAAAGAAGCCGTAGCTGACCAGGACCACAAGGAGAAAGGGCAGCCACCAACTGCGGTGGCCGGCGGCGATGTCCTGAAAGACTTTGGAGGGCGAAGAGAAGATGCCGGCGACGCGCTGCCACTGGGAAAGGCCTGGCGCGGGAGCGGCCGGCGCGGGCTGAAGAATGGGATCGCTCATGGTTACCCCTTTGCAAGAGTTGTGTTGAAGGGACGGAGGTCCCGCCCGCATTCAGACGGGCTGCCGAAGAGCAGAGCCCTGAGAACATCCCAGGAGGGGCTCGACCGCACACGACCGTCCGAAGGGAAAATTGGTTTCGCCGGAGATTGTACCCTGCTTTGCGGCGGAGGGGAATGAAAGAAGGATGCGAGGGGGCTAGGAGGAGGAGGAGGAGGAGGAGGCTTCCGTGTCGAGCTCGCGGCGGCGGGTCTGGCGGAGGGCGTTGCGGGAGAGGTAGCTCTTGTAGACGGTGATGTGGAAGCAGGCCTGGTGGAACTCCTCTTCAACATCGATGACGCCCTGATCCTGGAGGTCGCGGAGGACGATGCGCATCCAGTAGATTTCGCGGGTGTTCAAGCCCTTTTTGGTGATGTCGATGGCGGCGCCGGTGACGTGGGGACTGACGATTTCGCCGACGGCGCTGGCGGCATTGCCGTTGATGCGTTCGAGGCGCTTCTGGTAGTCGATGGTGCGGACGGCGGAGCTGACTTCGAGAGGGTGGTGGAACTCGGCCTGATGGGCGCGGGCGAGGTCGGCGAGGAAGTCGGCGGTCCAGGGGCGGCAGTAGCGGTGGTTCAGCGGCAGGCGGTCGTTGACGGTGAGGTCGGCCGAGGTGGGCACGCGGACAAGAAAGCCTCGGGCGATGCGGTTATTGAGGTCAGTGTTGTTGAGGATGCGCTCGAGGCCGTCGGCCAGGGTGCGCTGGTTCTGGCGCTCAAGCGAGGCGAAGGTGCCGCGGAGGGGCGGCGTGGGCACGATGCGCTCAGGATGGAAGGAAGCGGCTTCGAGGGGCGTTTCGCGCGGGACGGGCGGAATGTCGGCCGCGGCGGCCAGAGCGGGATGCGCGAGGTGTGGAACGGAAGGCGAGGCCACATGCGCGAAGGCTGGAGAAGCGAGGGTGAGCGCCAGGGCGGAGGCTGCGCTGGAGGTGCCGCGCGATGCGGTGACTGCTTCGCGCTGGGCAGCGGCGGGGCGCCTGCGCCGGGAGTGGTGCAAGCGGGCGATGCGGCGGGAATGCGCGTAAGGGTGGTGCGCGGGGCGGCGCGAGCGAGCAAGCCGGCGGGAAGACGCATGGCGGGTGCGGCGGTGCGCGGTGCGGGTTGTGGCGCGGTGCGCGGCGACGTGAGCCGTGGTGTGCGAGGGGTCGTGGGAGGTGTGTCGCACGGCGCGATGATGCGAAGACCCGACATGCGAAGACCCGACGCGCGAGGACCTGACACGGGAGGGCCGGGCGTGCGCATACCGGGCGTGCGCTGAGGCATGATGAGTCCGGTGCGCCGTGGACTGGGCGCGGGCCGGAATGACCACCAAAGCGGCGAAGACGATTGCGATAAAAGCGGACCGCACCATGGGGAGCGCGCGGAGAAGCCTGAGCATATGTAGTGTATGACGCAAGTGGCGGATTTTGGGTGGTCCAAATTTGAAGAAGGAGTGCCGAAGGGGGTTCCTTTCGGCACCGGAGTTGCGATGGACCGGAAACGATGAATCGGGCCAGGAGCGCCATGCGCTCAGCGCGGGCCGGGACCGGATCAGGGCCGGCGCGGGGCTATTGCACGAGGGTGGGCTGGTCGTCCGCAGCGGCTTCCTCCGGTGGGATGATGACGGCGGCGGCGACCTTGTCGTCGGCGTCAAGGTTGAGCAAGCGGACGCCCTGGGTGGCACGGCCGGCGGCGCGAATGGTTTTGGTGTCAATGCGGATGATTTTGCCGAACTGGCTGATGACCATGAGTTCGGAGTTTTCATCGACGAGCTGGATGGAGTTGACGCGGCCGATGCGCGGAGTGATGGCCATGTTCTTGACGCCCTTGCCGCCGCGCGACTGCAGGCGGTAGGCATCAACGTCCGTGCGCTTGCCGAAGCCGTTCTCGGTGACGGAGAGGATGCGGTAAGCGCCGGGCTCGTGCTCCTTGGGGGTGACGGCGACGCCGACGACGTAGTCGTTCTTGGCGAGGTCAATGCCGCGGACGCCGTGCGCGGGGCGGCCCATGGAGCGGACGTCGTTCTCGTCAAAGCGAATGGCCATGCCGAGGTGGGTGGCGAGGAAGAGAATCTGCGAACCGTCGGTGATGCGAACTTCGACCAGCTCGTCCTCGTTGTCAATGCCGATGGCGATGATGCCGCGGGCCATGACGTTGGAGAAGTCCTTGAGGGGCGTCTTTTTCACGGTGCCCTGGCGCGTGGCGAAGAAGATGTATTTGCCTTCCTCCTCGAGGTCGCGGACGGGGAGGATGGCGCGGACATTTTCGCCGGGCTGCAGGCTGAGCAGGCTCTGGATGCTCTTGCCTTTGCCGGCGGCGCTGACGTCGGGGATTTCGTAGACCTTGAGCCAATAAACGCGGCCGGAGTTGGTGAAGCAGAGCAGGTAAGCGTGGGTGGAGTCGACGATGAGCTGGGAGACGAAGTCCTCTTCGCGGGTCTTCATGCCCATGCGGCCGGTGCCGCCGCGGCGCTGCTGGCGATAGATGGAGATGGGGGTGCGCTTGAGGTAGCCCTGATGGCTGACGGTGACGGCGACCTGCTCATCAGCGATGAGGTCTTCAAGCTGCAGCTCGGCGGACTCGTCGATGATTTGCGTGCGGCGCGGGTCGCCGTAGCGGTCGCGAACGTCTTCAAGCTCCTTGACGATGACAGCGCGGAGCTTTTTCTCGCTGGCGAGGATCTCCAGGTAGTCGGCGATCTTCTTGCGAATTTCGGCGAGCTCGCTGAGGATTTCGTCGACCGAAAGCTGGGTGAGGCGGTAGAGCTGCAGCTCGAGGATGGCGTCAACCTGGCGGAGGGTGAGGCCTTTTTCTTCGGTGGCCAGGCGCTCGCGATCCAAGCGGATGACGATCTCCTTGCCCTTGCCCCACGCGTAGAGGTTTTCGCGGGCTTCAACGCGCGAAGCGGAGGCGCGGATGAGGCGGATGACGGTGTCGAGATTGTCGAGGGCGATCTGGTAGCCCTCGAGGATGTGCTCGCGCTCGCGGGCCTTGCGCAGCAGGAATGCGGTGCGGCGCTGCACGACGTCCATGCGGTGATTGATGAAGCAGCGGATGGCGTCGTCGAGCGGCAACTCCCTGGGCTGGCCGTTGAGCACGGCCAGGAAGATCATGGAGAAGCTCTCCTGCATCTGGGTGTGCTTGTAGAGCTGGTTGAGCACGATCTCAGGCTGCGCGGCGCGCTTGAGCTCAATGACGATGCGCATGCCGTCGCGGTCGCTCTCGTCGCGGACGTCGCTGATTTCGTCGATGATCTTGTCATTCACCAGCTCGGCAATGCGCTCAATGAGCCTGGATTTGTTGACCTGGTAGGGAATCTCCGTGACGATGATGGCCAGTTTTTCCTTGGTCAGGTTCTCAGTGGCCACTTTGGCGCGCATGATGAAGCGGCCGCGGCCGGTTTTATAGGCCTGGACGATGCCGGCCTTGCCGTAAAGGAAACCGCCGGTGGGGAAATCGGGGCCCTGCACGTGCTTGAGGACATCAAGAAGGCCGGCCTTGGGATTCTTGACGAGATCGATGGTGGCGTTGACGACCTCAGTGAGGTTGTGGGGCGGGATGTTCGTTGCCATGCCCACCGCAATTCCACTTGATCCGTTGACGATGAGGTTGGGAATGCGCGTGGGAAGGACCGTGGGCTCGTGGGTGGACTCGTCGTAGTTGGGCGTGAAGTCGACGGTCTCCATGTCAATGTCGGCAAGCAGCTCGCCGGCGATGCGCTCCATGCGGCACTCGGTGTAACGCATGGCGGCGGGCGGGTCGCCATCGACGGAGCCGAAGTTGCCCTGGCCGTCAATGAGGGGATAGCGCAGGGAGAAGGGCTGGGCCATGCGGACGAGGGTGTCGTAGATGGCGGAGTCGCCGTGGGGATGGTAGACGCCCATGGCCTGGCCGACGACCTTGGCGCACTTGGTGTACTTCTTGTTGTGCTCCAGGCCCATCTCGCTCATGGCGTAGAGGACGCGGCGGTGGACGGGCTTGAGGCCGTCGCGTGCGTCAGGCAGCGCGCGGCCGATGATGACCGACATGGCGTAGTCGAGATAGGATCGGCGCATCTCCTCTTCAATGTTGATTGAAATGAGGTTATGGCTGCCGTTGGGCGGTGTGCCGCCGTCGAGAGGGAGCTGGGGATTCTTGTCGTCTGCCATAAGTTCTTGGGGCTCGCGGAAAAGCGGCAGGTGGGCGAGGAAAAAGCGACGCCGGGCTCCGCGGGCTGCAGCTTTAGTTTACTCTTCCGGGGGGCCTGAAAGCAAGGCTTGGAGCGGAGAATAAGTCTTTAATTTGCTTTGGGTTAACGGGGAGGCGATGGGGCGGGCGGCGGTCTCACAGGGGCACCCCGTCGTAGAT
This sequence comes from Occallatibacter sp., assembly GCA_035534635.1. Taxonomy (GTDB): domain Bacteria; phylum Acidobacteriota; class Terriglobia; order Terriglobales; family Acidobacteriaceae; genus Telmatobacter. The sequence goes on along the minus strand of DATLRP010000023.1, from coordinate 25,049 downwards.
CCGCAGGCAGTCCATCCTGAGTGTGCCGCTGTCGTTAAAGACCGCGCCGTAAAACCGGTACGTCGTTCCGACGGCAATGGGACTTTGCGTGAACGATTGAACGCTCTTGTCCGCGTAAATCATCATGGTCTGTGGATCGGTCAACACGGTCGTCTGAATGGTTTGATTCGCCAACTGCGGGAAAAGCTCGTAACTGGCCAGAGAAAGCGTATAGACTTGGAAGTTTCCGCTGGAGGTGATGGCCGTGACGGTTGCATCTACGATCTGCGGCAGCAGGGTGACGGTGCTGAGCGGGATGTAGACCGGGGCGGGCTGGACGGACAGGGCATGGGAGGTGACGGAAATCAGTTGGCCGGCGGCGAGGCTGGTGGCGTCAAACTTCGCCGGAAACGGAAGCTGCTGCAGATTCGAGATGGCGCCAGAGACATTGAACTGAGCGTTATTGAAGCTCCCCCCTCCCGCGTCTCCAATGTTCATATCCTCATACAGAATTCCGCTGCCTTCCATTGCATCTAGGTCGAGAATCGGATTTGAGGAAAGCACTACTGTGTTCTGCCCGATGTCCTCGCTCAGGTCGGAGGTGTTTGTGTCGTAAACAGCGACTCTCGTCGCGAGGAGCGATCCATCAGCCTGAAACGACGCATCCATGTGCACGGGCATTCCCGAGGTCAGTGCGGAGATTCCGGGGATACCGTCAAAAACGGTTGCCGAGCTTGTGACAACGCTCCAGGTGGGCGGGGCAAATGTCTGGGTAGAACCGTCCGGCGCGGTGCCGCCACTGGACCGATCGTCCGACGTGACAACGAGGCTCCCCTGAGAGGGAGAAACCGAGCTCACGATTCCTCTCAGTCCTACCAGCGCCCCCGTTTCCGGCGTTGCCGTGCTGGCGGCCTGCAGGGTGAAGGCTGGCGTGATGGTAAAGGACGGTGGTTGAGCGGCTGTAAAACAGTTTGCCGACCCCCAGCTTGCCGACTGCGATACGAGAAGCCTGAGAGAGAGCAGCATCGAGTTACCGGTCACCACGATGGGTTTCGGCAAAGTGACGCTTACATGGTCCTGCGGCGTCCACCCGTATAGGTAAACCGCGTCTGTCCTGGTTTCAATTGAATTTGAAAGGCCGCCGATGCATGCAAAGTTGGCAGGGCCGACCGTGACGGTCGCCGAGGTATAGGTGTCCGAAGGGATCATCGCGATCGCGATGGGCTCCCCTGTTCCATTCAGGTGGATGAACTCGACATTCTCTTGTTGAGGCAGCAGAGTCACCGATGCCCCCGATTGGCTGGTCAGCGTAATCGACACGAAATCCAGGGTCATGACGTCAACCTGGTCATTGGCGTCGCTGCCCGCGACCAACGCGACAAACGTGGCGCCGCTCTGGCCCGACTGCGTCGAGCTCGTATTTCCGCCGGACGCGCATCCCGTGAAACACAAGGCCGTGCCACACACGATGCCGAGCGCGACGGCGCACTGAAGAGATCTTCCAAGTCCGCGCGATACCTCTGAAAGCATAGCCTCGTCCTCGTGAACTGACTATCGACCTGTCACCTGAGGTGGCGGGTTGGCCCAGCCTTTCCCTTCACGGCTCCCCGGTGGGTTGCCTGTCCTTTCGCACGGTGTTGGCGAAGGGCGGGCGATGACGAGATTTTACTCCCACCCTGTCGCTCGAACAGCGGGAGTGACAAGGGTGGGGCAACCGCGCGTGTTTTGCCGGGTGGCTCGTATCCTGATTCTCGTTCAAGCGACCAGGCGCGCAAAGGCTAAATGATGCCGAGGAGGGTGGGGACGCAGAGGGCGGCCTGGAGGACGACGATGGCGATGAGGGAGGCGAAGGCGAGGCGCCCGCGGGGGGTTTCATAAGCGTCGGCAAAGACGCCGGCGATGAAGGTGAAGAGAAACGGCAGGGCCCAGATCCAGGGCGAGCCGGGGGCGCCGGTCATGACGAGGGCGAAGAGGACGACGGCCGAGAAGAGCGGCGCGGTGTTGCCGAAGTAGCGCGAGCGGCGGACGGCGAAGTAAAGCAGGATGGCCGAGGATGCGGCGATGATGAGGCCGGCGTTGGGCAGGCTGGTGAAGAAGCGGCGGGCGGGGTCGGCGGAGAACCAGAGAAAGCCGGAGGCGGAGCGGAAGACGTAACTGAAGGCGTCTGGCGAGAAGTTGTAACAGGCGAAGAGAGCGACGATGGCTCCGGCGGCGGCGAACAGAACGATGGGAAGGGTCTGACTGCGGCGGCCCTCGGCGACCCAGAGCATGAGCACCAGGCCGAGCAGCGCGGCGATGGGCAGGGCGACGATGTGGGAGCAGGCTGCGATGGCCAGGGCGGCGGTGAGCAGGACGATGCGAGGTCGACCCTTGCGGCGCGGGCCCTGCATGGCGTGGGCGACGCCGATGGCCGTGTAAACCGAGCCGTAGACGCCGAGGGCGGCGAGGATTTCAGGGCTGGGCGAGAGGCAGGCCTGCAGGATGCTGGGGGAAAAGCAGTAAAGCGCGAGGGCGGTGTAACCGCCGAGGTTGCCGTAGAGGCGTCGCGTGACCCACCAGAGGCCCGCGCCGAGCAGGCAGCCGGCGAAAAGGAAGGGCAGGCGCAGGAGGAGCAGGACGTGGGTCATCTGGTGGCGGAGTTCCCACAGGCTGACGCGGCCACCGGTTTGCAGGAAGCGGTCTTCAGGGCGGCGGAAGTGGTCGAGCCCGCGCTGAAGGAGGACGTTGAGGGTGAGCGGGAGTCCGGCGGCGCGATAGGCGAGGATGCCGTCGCGGATGTTGCCGCAACTGGTGAAGTAGCCGTTGAGGGGCGAGGGGGATTCCCAGGTTTCGCGGCCGCAGCGGGCGTACTGGTAATCGCGATTGGTGAGGGTTTGGCGTGTGGTGACGTAGAGGCCCTGGAGGAGAAAGAGCAAGAGCAGCCCGGCGGCAATGCGCTGGGGCCGGTTGAAGCGGAAGCGACGGAGGATGCCGAACCGGTGGGTCATCAGGAAAGAGGGCCGGTTACCAGTCTATATGGCAATTCCTGAGTTGCCGTGTCCTTTCGTGGTTCTGTGGAGGGTCGCCGCTCCCTGATGGCGCCACCCCAACGACGAAGACCTGTCGTTGGTGGCCCCGGGATGGTCGCGTCGACTTGAGTGCGGCGGCTTCGAGGTACAGCAACTCAGGAATTGCGGTAAAGGACAAAACAAAGCCGGCCGCGGGAAGCGGTCGGCTTGCTGGATTGCGCGGAGATCTTGAGGAGCGCTAATATCCGGGTTCGTATCCGGCGGGGACGCGCAGGTGCGTGACGCCAACGGCGGTGGCGCCGTCCGGATTGGTGTAAGTGGCCACGATGGTGGTGCTGCCGGGGCCGCGCACGGTGACCAGGCCGGAGGATGCGTCGACCGAGGCAACCTGATTGTCAGTGGACTTCCAGGTGGGCTGGCCGGAGAGCTTGACGAGGTCGCCGCTGGCGGTGCGTCCCATGACGGAGAACTGCGCGGTGTGGCCCACGGAGCCGAGCTGAGGAGCCTGGGTGAAGCGGAGTCCGGTGACGGCCGCGCCCGAAGCGGGCGGCGCGGTGACATTCACAGTCATCTGGCCGACGATGTCGCCGTGGAAGCCGGGTGCCGCGGCGGTGACAACGATGCCTGAACAAACGTCTACGCCGGAGGTGATCATGCCGGTGTTGCTGACGGTGACGCAGCCGACGGACGAGCTTTGCCAGGTGACCGAGTCCGTGATGTCCTTGGTGACAGCGGCGTGGCTGGGGCGGGTGTAGGTGCCGACGGCGGTGAGCTGCGCGGTGAGCCCGGCGCCACCGAAGGTGATAGTGCTGGGAATGATGGTGATGGAGGTGAGAGCGGGGTCCACGCTGCAGCTGGTGAGGGGCAACGTCAGGCCGACAAGAAGCGCTACGCCAAGCAAAGAACGGTGAGGCATGGAGATCTCCTGGCTTTTCAGCCCGGCCGGCTCATCGCAGTTGTGCCCAGCCGCGAGTTGAATGCTGTTTCGGGAGGCCGGTGCAACCCTTTCTTTGACCGACCCGTTCCCTTCCTTGTGAAGTTCCCAAAAACGGTCGTGCAGCACAGGCAGCGTGCGATTCCTCAAGCGGGAGATGCGGCGTTGTGTCCGATTTCAGGGCCAAATGCCCGGCACAACAAAGGCCGGCCTCATGCGCCGACTACCTGTGAGGTAGCGCAATCATACGACGGACAAAAAGGTGGAATCAATAACTTCTTTGAGTCTGCGGGCGCGTTAGGTTACTTACGTGTAAATGAGTTAGGCGGCGTTCGGGGCGGGAAGGAAGGCCGGCGGAGGATGCGCAGGCGGAGAGACTTTGCCCGAGCCGCCGGCAGCCGCTACACTGCACCCAGCATGGCGATGGCGCACGACAATTCGCCGGAACGGCTGGTGAGCGCGGCACGCGCGGACGAAGAGCAGGGCTTTGAGCTGAAGCTGCGGCCGCGGCGGCTGGGCGAGTTCATCGGGCAACGGAAGGCCAAGGAACAGCTGGGGATTGCGCTGGAAGCGGCGAAGAGCCGCGGCGAGGCGCTGGACCACGTGCTGCTGTTTGGGCCGCCGGGACTGGGCAAGACGACGCTGGCCACGATTATTGCCAACGAACTGGACGTGGGCTTTCAGCAGACTTCAGGGCCCGCGCTGCAAATTCAGGGCGACCTTACGGCGATCCTGACCAACCTGCGCGAGCGGCAGGTGCTGTTTCTGGACGAGATTCACCGCATGCAGCCGGTGCTGGAAGAGAAGCTGTACACGGCGCTTGAGGATTACAAACTGGACATCATCATCGGGCAGGGGCCGGCCGCGCGGACGCACGTGATGGACCTGAAGCCGTTCACGTTTGTGGGTGCGACGACGCGTCCGGGACTGCTGAGTTCGCCGCTGCGGTCGCGATTTGGGATTCTGCTGCGCCTGGAGTTTTACACCGAGGAGGATCTGCGGGTGATTGTGGAGCGCTCAGCCGAGGTGCTGCAGGTGCCGATTGACGCGGACGGAGCGGCGGAGATTGCGCTGCGGTCGCGGGGCACGCCGCGCATTGCCAACCGGCTGCTGCGGAGGGTGCGGGATTATGCGCAGGTGCGCGGGACGGGGACGATTGACCGGCCGACGGCGAACGCCGCACTGACGATGCTGGAGGTGGACGCGCACGGATTCGACGAGATTGACCGGCGGCTGCTGCTGACGATTATGCAGAAGTATGATGGCGGCCCGGTGGGACTGGGCACGCTGGCGGCGACGCTGGCCGAGGAAGAGGACGCGCTGGAAGAAGTGTACGAGCCGTTCCTGATTCAGATTGGATTCCTGGACCGCACGCCGCGCGGGCGCGTGGCGACCCGGCTGGCCTATGAGCACTTTGGGCTGGCGATGCCGGGACGGCAGTCAGGACTGTTCTGAACGGAACGAGCGGAAGATATTTTTTGAGCAGAAGGCGCAGAAGGAGGAGTTGCGATGGCGCTGACGGAATCGACGATGATGCTGGAGCTGGGCGCGGAGGCGCCGGAGTTCGCGCTGCCGGACGTGGTGAGCGGCGGGACGGTGGGGAGCGAGGATTTTCGCGGGCGGAAGGGTCTGCTGGTGATGTTTATCTGCACGCACTGCCCCTATGTGAAGCACGTGGAGAAGGGACTGGCGAAGCTGGGCCGCGATTATTGGGGCAAGCCGCTTGCGATTGTGGCCATCAGCAGCAATGATGCGTCGAAGTTCGAGGATGACAGTCCGGCGGGACTGAAGCGGCAGGCCGAGTCGCTGGGATTTGTGTTTCCGTATCTCTACGACGAGACGCAGGACGTGGCAAAGGCGTACAAGGCCGCGTGCACACCGGATTTTTTCCTTTTTGACGGCGCGTTCCGGCTGGTGTATCGCGGGGAGTTTGACCGCAGCCGGCCGGGCAACGGGATTGCGGTGACGGGCGAGGAGCTGCGCGGGGCGATGGATGCCGTGCTTGCGGGCCAGCCGCCGCTTGCGGACCAGCGGCCGTCGATCGGCTGCAACATCAAGTGGAAGGTTTAGGGCGCGCAATTCCCGTGATGGACGGCGAGCCGAAGAATCCTTGCGAGGCCTTCAGCGAGAAAGCGGACGTGTATGCCGAGTTTCGCGAACGCTACGACGCGGAGCTGATGCTGCCGCCGCTGCGCCACTGGTGCGGGCTGCAGCCGCAGTGGACGGTGGCCGACGTGGGCGCGGGGACAGGCATGCTGGGCGATGTGTTCCGCGCGAACGGCAATCGCGTGATTGCGATTGAGCCGAACGCGGAAATGCGCAAGGTGTGCGCGCGGCTGCATGCGGGCGATGCGCAATTCGAGGTTGCGAACGGCACGGCGGAAGCGACCGGGCTCGACGCTGCGAGCGTGGAGATGATTGCCGTGGGGCGCGCGCTGCACTGGTTCGACGCGGAGCGGGCGCTCGGTGAGTTCCGGCGGATCCTGAAGCCGCGCGGCTGGGTGGCGATTGTGGCCTGCGGGCGGGAAGAGCGCGGGCGCGCGGAGAACGAGGGTTTCGAGGAGCTGTTGCACTCGCTGCCAGGACAATTGGAGCGGGTGCGGGCCGGTTACGCGGTCTATCGGCGGATCGATGAGTACTTCGCCGGAGGCGAGGTGCATCATGTGCAGATTCCGGGCGAGATGGTGATGGACTGGGAGGGCCTGCGCGGGCTGACGCTGTCATACTCGCACGCGCCGATGCCGGGCGCGGTGGAGTTTGACGCGTTCGAGCGCGCGCTGAAGGAATTCTTCGCCCGGTTCCAGCAGAACGGCACGATCACGCTGGCGACGCGCACGTGGATCAGTGCAGGACGGTTTGCGGAAACGAGCGGCGAGCCAGACGCGGGATGAGATTCAAGAAGCCACGGGCTCGGCGGCGAGGCTGCCGAGCAGCTCGCGGATTTCGAGCAGGACTTCGTCAGGCCGCGCGGCGGCGAGCGGATATTTAAGCACACCCTGCGGCGTGAACTGCGCGCCGCGTTTGGCGTTGCGCGCGACCAGGCGCATGAGCTGCTGGGGATCGACCTTCGCATTTTCAGTAAAGCGCAATTGCAGCTCAGTGCGGCGGCGGTCCAATTGCGCGATGCCGATGCGCGCGCACTCGAGGCGGAGCGCGGCGGCCTCCAGCAGATAAACTGTGGCGTCGGGAAGCGGACCGTAGCGGTCTTCCATCTCGGCGCGGAGTTCGGCGAGCGCGGATTCAGAGGCCGCGCCGGCGATTTTCTTGTAGAGGCGCAGGCGCTGGTTCTCCTCGGGAACGTAGATTTCGTCGATGCGCAGCGCGATGCCGAGGTTGAGCTGCGCGGCGGGGCGCTCGTCGCTGCTTTCGCCTTTCATTTCCTTCACGGCCGCTTCCAACATCGATGTGTAGAGCTCGAAGCCAACGGCCTCAATGTGGCCGCTCTGCTCGCCGCCGAGCATGTTGCCGGCGCCGCGCAGTTCGAGGTCGAGCGCGGCGATTTTGAAGCCCGCGCCGAGGTCGCTGAACTCCTTGAGCGCGGCCAGGCGGCGGCGCGCGACTTGGCTGAGCTCCTGCTCGGGCGGGATGAGCAGATAGGCATAGGCGCGGCGATTGGAGCGGCCCACGCGGCCGCGGAGCTGGTAGAGCTCGCTGAGGCCATGGCGGTCAGCGCGGTTGATGAGCATGGTGTTGGCGAGAGGGATATCGAGGCCGTTTTCAATGATGGTGGTGGCGACGAGCACATCGAACTCGTAATGCATGAAGCCGAGCATCACCTTTTCCAGATCGCTTTCGCCCATCTGGCCGTGGCCCACGGCGACGCGCGCGGCGGGAACGAGCTCCTGAATGCGCGCGGCGATTTCGTAAATGGATTCGACGCGGTTGTGGACGAAGTAGACCTGTCCGCCGCGCTCAAGCTCAAGCTCGACAGCGGAGCGCACAATCTTTTCGTCGAACTTGGCGACGACGGTCTGGATGGCCATGCGGTCCTTGGGCGGGGTTTCAATGACGCTCATGTCGCGCAGGCCGACGAGGGACATGTGGAGGGTTCGGGGGATGGGCGTGGCGCTCATGGCGAGCACGTCGATTTCCTTGCGGAGCTGCTTGAGGCGCTCCTTGTGGCGCACGCCGAAGCGCTGCTCTTCATCGACGACGAGCAGGCCGAGGTCCTGGAACTTGATGTCTTTCGAAAGCAGGCGATGGGTGCCGATGAGGATGTCGACTTTCCCCGTTTCCACTTTTTCGACGATGAGCTTCTGCTCCTTGGGGGTGCGGAAGCGCGAGATCATTTCGATGTTGATTGGGAATTGGGCGAAACGGCGCTTGAAGGTTTCAAAGTGCTGGAAGCTGAGGACGGTGGTGGGCGTAAGGACCGCGACCTGCTTGCCGTCCTGCACGGCCTTGAAGGCGGCCCGCATGGCGACCTCGGTTTTGCCGTAGCCCACGTCACCGCAGAGGAGGCGGTCCATGGGCGTGGTGGATTCCATGTCCTGCTTGATGGCTGCGATGGCGGTGAGCTGGTCGTCGGTTTCGCGGTAGTCAAAGGAGTCATCGAACTCGCGCTGGAATTCGTTGTCCGGAGAGAAGGCGGTGCCCTGCGCGGTGTGGCGTTCGGCGTAGAGCTTGAGCAGCTCGCCGGCCATGTCCTGCATGGCTTTGCGGACGCGGGCCTTGGTTTTGGTCCACTGCTGCGAGCCGAGCCTGCTGAGGACGGGCGCGGGGCCGGCGTCCGTGGAGCGGTATTTCTGAATGAGGTCGAGGCGCGTGAGGGGGACGTAAAGGCGGGCCTGCTCAGCGAATTCGAGGATCATAAATTCGATGGAGAGGCCATCCTGGACGATCTCCTTGAGGCCCTGGTACTGCGCGATGCCGTGCTCGACGTGGACAACGTAGTCGCCGACAGCGAGGTCGCGGAAGTCGGAGACGAAGGCGGCGGTTTTGGAGCGCGTGGGCTCGGGGCGGGCGAGGACGTCGGCTTCGTCGGAGAGGTCGTTGGCGCCGAAGAGGACGAGATTGGACTGAGGGAAGCTGACGCCGGAGGCGATGCGGGTGCGGACGATGACGGGAGCCTGAAGGTCGCCGGCGAGATAGCTGGCCTCCTCAAGCATGGTTTCGCTGCTGGCGTGGTCTGGCCGCGAGCCGAGGCGATAAGGGAGCTGATACTCGCGCAGCACGGTGGCCAGGCGTTCGACGTCACCCTGCGTGGGCGCGGCGAGAACGATGCGTTGATTGGCGGCGATGAGGTTGCGCAACTGATCGGTGAGCGCGGGGATGGAGCCATGGAAGCGGAGGGTGGGGCGCGAGGGAAGCTCGACTTCGCCGAGGGTGTTGTCCTCGTCTAGCACGTCGATTGCGCCGAGCTGGTCGAGATCGAGGCCCGGGTGCGAAGCTAGCAAGCCTTGAAGGATCTCGGGGCGGAGGTAGATCTCTTCGGGGCGGATGAGCGAGCCGATGCCGGAGCGCTCGTGGAGCTGCTCGACCTTGTTCCACCAGCGATCAATCTGGTTGCGGACCATGGCGGGCTCGTCGACGAAGAGCATCGAGCGCGGCAGGAGCTGGAGAAGATGGCTTTCCGCGCCGGCCACGCAACTGAAGAACTCCCAGCCGGGAAAGACACTGACGCCGGAGGCCGCGGCTTCTTCGGCGGCGAGGGCCTGGTCTTCGCCTTCCACGCTGTCTTCGCCCTCCACGCGGTCTTCGACCTGGACGCGCTGGCGGCTGAGGCGCGCGTGGACGGCGGCGAGAAGGTGCTCCGTGACGGGGGTTTCAGTGAGCGGCAGCAGGAGGGTTTCATCCATGCCGGCCTGCGAGCGCTGGGTTTCAGGGTCGAATTTGCGGATGGTTTCGATCTCGTCGCCGAAGAACTCGATGCGCACGGGGCGGTCGGCTTCGGGCGAGTAGACGTCGAGGATGCCGCCGCGGCGGGTGAACTGGCCGGGCATTTCGACCAGATCCATGCGCGTGTACCCGACACCGGCCAGATGCGCGGTGAGGATTTCGATGTCGAGCTCCTCGCCGCGGCGGAGTGTGACGGCGAGGCTGGAGTAGTAATCGCGATCAAAGAGGCGGAGGGCGGCGGCCTCCGCCGGCGCGATGAGGATGGAGACGGCGCCGGTGGCCAGCTTCCAGAGGGCTGCGGCGCGCTGCTCCTGCAGGTCAGGGTGCGGGGAGAGATTTTCAAAGGGAAGGACGTCGTGGGCGGGAAGGCGGACGACACGGGAGGGGTCGACGGCGGCGGTGAGCTCGCAGCCGGCGCGGAGGGCGGCTTCAAGGGCCTCGGCGGCCTTGTTGTCAGCCACGACGACGACGACGGGCTGGCGGGCGGCGCGGGCCAGCAGGGGAAGGTAGAGCGAGCGAGCGGTGGAGGTCAATCCGGACACACGACGGCGACCGGTACCCAGGCTGAGATGCCTGCGAACGCGCTCGAACCCGGGGGATTGCTCCAGTTCCGCGAAAATTTCGCGGACAAACGGGAGGATCATGCAGAGCTAGTTTAGCAGTTTGGAAGGATCGACGCCGGGGCGGCTCTATGACGCGCGTGGGCAGCGAAAAACGCGGGTGAAGCACGGACTCAACTTCCTGAGGGCTGCGCGGATTCGGGTTCGGGCGCGGACGGGCGCGCAGTGCGCGGAATTATTCGAAGAGACATTGGCGCCAGCCAGGCGGCTAGGATGGCGACGAAAATGCCGCCGACGATGTCCACCGCGTAGTGCCATTCGAGGATGAGGATGGACGGGGCGAGCAGCGCGCAATAGAAGAAGACGAGGCCGGCAACGCGCTTCCAGCGGCGCAGATACCAGCCGGCAAGAAGCGGCTGCACGACGTGCATGGACGGGAAGGCGACGAAGTAGCCGTAGGCCGCCTCAATCCACCCACTGTGGTGGTAAAGGACGCGGGCGTTGAACTGCGATGCATGTTGAATGGCGGCCGTATGCAGATTCGCCGGCATGTGCACTGGATCGAGCGAGAAGGGGCCGTTGGCGGGGAAGCAGAAGAAAAGGGCGAGAGAGAAATAGTAGGCGACTGCGATGCAGCCGGCGAGATCCCACGCGGCGGCGCGGTCGCCGGAGATGCAGAGGAAGAGCATGGCCGCGCCCATGACGCCGGGCATGGAGTAGTAGAGCGCCTCGGCCGGGATGTAAAAGGCTGAGGCGGAGTGGGCGAGGTGCTGGACAGAAAGATGGAAGAGCGTCCAGTCGAGGCGCTGAAAGAAGCGGTCGTAAAGATTGTAGTGCCGGACGGAGACGATCGCTGTGTTCCAGGCGAGAGCGATCTGCAGGCAGAGGATGAGGTAGAGCCACGGCGCGAATGAGGCGAGGGCTGCGCGCCAGCGGCCACTGCGGAAGTGGAACTCGACGATGACGACGGCGACAAAGCAAATGAGGAAGCCCTGCAGGTCAACGCCGAAGATGGGGAGCAGTATGAGCGGAATGGCGAGAGTGATGAGAAAGCGCTGCCAGCGGGTTGCGAGCGCGCGCCAGGCTCCGCGCATGCCGAGCTGATAGAGAAGGCCGGCCCAGGCCGCGGACTGAAAGATCCCGCCAAGGACAAAGATGAGGAGAAGGCGTGGATTGTCCGGGCGGACGCGCGCGTAGAGGCAGGCGGGGATGAGAAGGAGAAGCGCGAGGGCTGAAAGCACGAAATGCAGCTTCGTGAGTTCCTTCATGCTTCTCCCATGGGGTGCAGGTGATTCCCTTCCCTACTCGTTGCCGACAGCTTTGGCGAAGGAGTAGAAGAAGTCGAGCGATTTCCAGAATGAGTCGATGGGGAGGCGCTCATCGCGGCCGTGGGCGCGCACGTCATCGAGCTCAAGCGCGATGGCCGAGTAGCCGTAGCTCGGGATGCCGGCCTGGGCGAAGTAAATGGAGTCCGTGGCGCCGTCTTCCATGATGGGGGTGACGGGCAGACCGGGCCAGATGTCCTGCGTGATGCGGGTGAGCGGACCAAAGACGGCCTGGATGGGCGGCGGCGGCACGATGGCCTTGCGGTCCGGAGCCGTGTCAGAGACGACGCCCATATCCGACTCGTATTTGACCTCGAGCTTGGGATCGTTGAAGAGGGCGACGAGCTGCTGGCGAATCTCCTCGGGCGAGTGGCCGGGGAAGATGCGGCAGTTGACGATGGCCTGGGCGTACTGCGGCAGGGCGTTGTTGGCGTCGCCGGCAAAGAGGCGCGTGGCCACGCAGGTGGTGCGGAAGTTGGAGTTGAAGCTGGGCTCTTCGCTGAGGCGCGCGGCGGCGGCCATGTCCGGCGGCCCCTGCAGGATGGCGCGCATGTCGGCGGCTTCCTGGCCGGTTTCGCGTTTGGCCAGGTTCGCGAAGTAAGTGCGCGTGACGGCGTTCATCTCAAACGGAAATTTGTAGGCAGCGAGCTTGGTGAGCGCGGCGTCGAGCTCGTAGATGGCGTTGTCCGGCCGCGGGATCGAGCTGTGGCCGCCGCGGTCGCGCGTGATGACCTGGTAGTCGGCGTAGACCTTCTCAGTGGCTTCGACGTCGGCGATGACGGCGCGGCCGTTCTGGAGGTCGATGCCGCCCGCATCAGGATTGATGACGAAGGCCGCATCGACCAGGTCGCGATGGTTCTGTACGAGCCACTTTGCGCCGTTGTATTTGCCGCCTTCCTCGTCGGCGGTGAGGGCGAGGATGAGATCGCGTTTGGGCTTGTAGCCCTCCTTGTGCAGACGGAGGAAGGTGGCGACAAGCGCGGCGTCAGAATTCTTCATGTCCTGGGTGCCGCGGCCGTACCAATAGCCGTCCTTCTCAATAAACTTGAAGGGATCGGTGTGCCAGTCCGAGCGCAGGGCCTGCACCACGTCCACGTGGCAAAGGAAGAGCACGGGCTTGAGGGTGGGATGGCCGGGAGCGCGATAGCGGACCACGAGATCGAACTTGCGCGGATTGGGGCCGAGCAGGTGGACGTCGGCGGCGGGAAAGCCCGCGTCAAGGAAGCGCTGCTGCATGGCGCGCGTGGCGGTGGTTACGTTGCCCTGCGGCGTGTCCGTAGTGTTGATTTCGATGAGCTGCTTGAAGAGGTCGACGGCCTGGGCGCGGTCCGCGGCGGAGGCGGCGGGGATGGTGCTTTGGGCGATTGCGGGAAGGCCGAGCAGCAAGGCAACAGAAACGGAAAGGATGCGGGTGAGGCAGAATGAGTGGTGCATGTGCGCAATTGTACGGCGCGCCGGCGGCGCGGGGGCAGGTGAAAATGCACGAGCTCTGGGTTTACAGATGTGGGCAAAGCGATTTATTTTGGTCGCGCGACATGTTTCGAGGTGAAGGATGAGAGCAAAGTTTGGAACCGCCGTCCTGTGCGCGGGATTGACGTTGACTGCTGCGGCGGCGGCCGCACCGGCGCGCCCGCGGATTACGGGGATTTCGCACATTGCCGTCTACACGTCCAACCCGGCGGCCACCGACCACTTCTACCGCGACATTGTGGGCGCGACGAAGGAGCCGGACCCGGAGAATCCCGATGGAGTGCGCTACGCGCTGAGCGCGACGCAGTTCGTTGAGGTGCTGCCGCTTCCGACGGACGCGGGCGTGGACAGGCTGGACCATACGGCATGGAATGTGTCGAATGACGAAGAAATGCGCGCGTACCTGGCCGCAAAGGGATGGAAGGTGCCGGCGAAGGTGACGCGCGGCGCGGACGGCAGCCGATGGTTTGAGGTGCTGGACCCGGAGGGCAACAAGGTGCAGTTTGTGCAGCCGCCGGCGCACGCCAAGGCTCCGAATGATCCGAAGGCGATCGGTCACCACATCATTCACATGGGCTTCCTGGTGCACAGCCGCGCGAAGGAGGACACGTTTTATCGCGCGCTGCTGGACTTCAAGCCCTACTGGTGGGGCGGCATGCAGCCGGGCAAGATTGACTGGGTGAGCCAGCAGGTTCCGAATGGGCACGACTGGCTGGAGTACATGCTGACCAGCGGGCCCTCGGGCTCGGGAATTCCGGCGAACATCTCGCAGCGCCAACTGGGCGTGCTGGACCATTTTTCAATTGGCGAAGTGAGCGTGGACACGGCCTTTGCGAAGCTGAAGAGCGAGGGCCGGCTGAAGGACGTGCGCAACGACGGGCACACGCAGATTGGGCGCGACGGCAAGGGGCAGTTCAATTTGTACGACCCGGACGGAATCCGGATCGAGCTGATGAACTTCCATGCGACCAAGAAGCCGTGCTGCTCGGCGTTTACTGCGCCGGACCCGTCGCACTGAGGGACTAAGAATGGCGTACGCCGGCCGCGCTAGAATCAAAGTATGCCTGCCGCCGCGATTTCACCGGACGTTCTGGCCAAGTATGAGCCCGTGATCGGGCTGGAAGTGCATGTGCAGTTGCTGACGGCCACCAAGGCCTTTTGCGGCTGCGCGAATCGCTTTGGCGCAGCGCCGAACACGAACATTTGCCCGGTGTGCCTGGGGCTGCCGGGGGCACTGCCGGTGCTGAATGAGAAGGCGGTGGAGTTTGCCGTGCGCGCGTCGCTGGCCTTGAATTGCGAGGTGCGCGAGCGGTCAATCTTCGCGCGGAAGAATTATTTCTATCCCGACCTGCCGAAGGGCTACCAGATTTCGCAATTCGACAAGCCGCTGGCCGAGCACGGATGGATTGATGTGCCGGCGGCGGACGGCGCGACGAAGCGGATCGGGATTACGCGGCTACACATGGAAGAGGACGCGGGCAAGAGCCTGCACGACGGCTTTGCGGACTCGGCCACGCGCACTTACCTCGACATGAACCGCTGCGGCACGCCGCTGGTGGAGATTGTGAGCGAGCCGGATATCCGCACGCCGGACGAGGCCTTTGAGTACCTGACGCGGCTGAAGGAAATCCTGCTGTACACGGGCGTTTCCGACTGCAACATGGAAGAGGGCTCGCTGCGTTGCGACGCGAACGTGAGCGTGCGGCTGCGCGGCCAGGAGAAGTTCGGGACCAAGGCCGAGGTGAAGAACGTGAACAGCTTCAAGTTCATTCGCGCGGCGCTGGAGTACGAGATTGAGCGGCAGGTGGAAGTGCTATCGAGCGGCGGACGCGTGGCGCAGGAGACGCGGCTGTGGAACGCGCACGAAGGGCGCACGTACCCGATGCGATCGAAGGAGCAGGCGCACGATTACCGCTATTTCCCCGAGCCGGATTTGCCGCCGCTGGTGGTGACCGCGGAACTGCTGGCGGAGGTGAAAAAGACGCTCTCGGAGTTGCCGGAGGCGCGGCGGGCGCGGATGATTGCCGAATATGAGCTATCGACGCAGGATGCGCACACGCTGACGGCCTCGCGCGCGTTTGCCGACCGGTTTGAGGCGGCGGCGAAGACGGCGAAGAGCCCGCGGCGCGTGGCCAACGTGCTGCTGAGCGAGCTGGGCGGACGGCTGAAGGCGGAAGGACTGGAGCTGGAGCAGTCGCCGGTGTCAATGGCGGGCGTGGTGATGGCGGCGGACCTGCTGGAAAAGAACACGATCAGCTCGAAGCAGATGAAGCAGTTGTTCGATATTTGTTTCGAGAAGGGTGAGGACTTCCCTGCCGTCTATGAGCGCGAGAAGCCGCAGCAGATTACGGACACGGTGGCGCTTGAGAAGATGATTGACGAGGTGATCGCGGCGAACCCGAAGCAGGTGGAGCAGTATTGCGGCGGCAAGAAGACGGTGGCGGGCTTTTTTGTGGGCCAAGTGATGCGGGCCAGCAGGGGGCAGGCGAATCCGGCGCTGCTGAACGAGCTGGTGACGAAGAAGCTGGACGGCTGAGCGCGGACCGGCCGGGGCGCGGATACTCTCAATGCAAGAACAGCAATCGATGATGCAGCGTTTGGTGTCGTTTGTGGAGACGCTGCCTGAGGTTTGCGCGAACGACGTGCGCTTTCGCGTGCCATTCCTGCTGCCGCGGTGGTTCCGGATGCCGCGGCGGGTGCGTGTGGCGGGGCAGTGGATTCGGCTGCATGCGCCGGACGAGGAAGGCGTGGAAGCCGAGCTGCTGACCTGCATGCTGCGCAACGTGTACGGGCTGGGCCGCGGGCTGGGCGAGGTGCGGACAATTGTGGGCGTTGGCGCGAATCTGGGTTTTTTCCTGCTGGCCGCGCGGGCGTATTATCCGCGTGCCCGGATTCACGCTTACGAGCCGAATCCGCGCATTCTGCCGATGCTGCGGGCGAATACAGCGGCGGTGGACGTGACGGTGTTTGCCGAAGCGGTGGGCGGGCGCGCAGGAATGGTGACGCTGAAGGATGACGGCCCCAGCAACCGGGCGCGGGTGGTGGAAGGGCACGCGGATGGGCACGCGGTTCCGCAGGTGACCATGGAGACGGTGATGGAGCGGATGGGCGGAGTGGCGGACCTGCTGAAGCTAGACTGCGAGGGCGCGGAATGGGAGATTCTGCGGCCCGGGCCGTGGTGGAAGGCGGTGCGGAATGTGCGGATGGAGTATCACCTGTTCCACGGCGAAACGGTGAAGCAGGCCACGGACGCACTGGAAGGGCTGGGATTTCGCGTGGCGCGCGTGCGGCAGACAGGCGAAAAGGGCGGCGCGATCTGGGCCAGGCAGCGCTGACGGCGGGCGGCGCGTGAGGAGCAGCGGAGGCCGGACTGGCGGATTTTACTTGATCTTGAGCTCGACGATGTATTGCTCGCGCGCGTCCCAGGAACTGACGGTGCGGGAAGAGCTCTTTTTGCCGTCCTTTTCGGCCCAGAGGTCGAAATCGTCGGTCATGCTGACCTGGGCGAAGTGGAAGCGGCCGTCCTTGGCGGTGGTGTAACTGCGGATGGCCTTGGTCTTTTGATTTTTGAGGAAGACGATTGCGCCGGATACGAGTGCGGAGTTCGAGTCAATCACATCGCCTGAGACGATGCGCTGGCCCAGGTTCTGGGCCTCGGCCATAGCCGGCGCGTGATGCGCGTCGAGCGGGATGAGCCCCGCGGCAAGGCCCAGGAAAAGCGCCGCGGCTGCAAGGGTTGTGCGCCTGCTTGTCACTCGTCTTCCTCCTGTTCATCGATGAGTTCGTCTTCTTCATCATAGTCCTCGTCGACGCGGGAGAGTTCCAGCGGTTCGACGCCGACGACTTCAAATTCCGTTCCACACTCCTCGCAGGCGACGACGTCGCCCTCTTCCACTTCGTCCACCTCGATATTCAGATTGTTCTCGCATTCAGGGCAACTGGGCATGTGAGCCTCCTCTCTCAAGGCGTCTCGTGTTGTAGGATGGCGGTACCTCGCAGTACGACTCCGCTAGTTTTAGAGACAACCCGCTTCCAGGTCAAGAGGCGGGTCAAGAGGCGGAGGGCGCGACGGGAAAAACCATTCCCAACCGTGGAGGCCAGGACATGCGAATCGCCCTTGCAACTCTTGCGTGCGCCCTGATTTTGGGGCCTGCCGTGTGCAGCGCCCAGCCCGATTATCAGCGACATGCCACCCCCATAACCCCAGCGCCGGTTGACCCAGCGATTGCGCGGGCGCTCAAAACCATCCAGCCCGCGCACATAGAACAGACGATTAAGACGCTGGTTGGTTTCGGGACGCGGAACACGATGACCAGCATGGACGCGAAGCTGCCCCCCGGCAAGGGCATTAACGCCGCAGCGGATTGGATTTACGGGCAGTTCGAGGCGATTTCGCGCCAGTGCGGCGGCTGCCTGGAGGTGAAGCGGGATGTGTTTATTGCCGATCCGGCCAGCGGCGAGCCCTGGGCGCGGCGGATTCTGAAGCCGACGAAGCTCACCAACATTTACGCCATCCTGCGGGGGACGGACCCGGCCGAGGCCGGGCGGATGGTGCTGGTGACGGGGCACTATGACTCGATTGACTCCCAGGTCTTCAAGAGCTGGGCGGATACTTCTGGCGCGGCGCCGGGCGCGAACGACGACGGCTCAGGCGTAGCCGTCTCACTGGAGTGCGCGCGGGCGCTGAGCAAGCTGAAACCGCTCTCCACGGTGGTGTTTGTGGCGGTGGCGGGCGAGGAGGAGGGCCTTGTGGGCTCAGAGCATCTGGCCAAGCTGGCCCGCAGCAAGGGCTGGGACCTCGAGGCCGTGCTGAACAACGACATTGTGGGCGGCAACACCACGCCGGGCGACACGCTGCAACTCAAAGACCGGGTGCGCGTGTTTTCCGAGGGGATTCCGCTGGCGGCCACGCCGCAGCAGATCCGGCGGATTCGGGGGCTGGGTCTGGAGAACGACTCGGCCAGCCGGGAGCTGGCGCGGGCAATTCACGGCGTGGCGCGGACGTATTTTCCGCAGGCAGGGCCAAAGGAGTTCAAGGCCTTTCTGGTGGACCGGCCGGACCGCTACCTGCGCGGCGGAGATCACCTGTCGTTTAATCGAGAGGGTTTTGCGGCGGTGCGCTTTACCGAATGGCGCGAGGACTACAACCACCAGCACCAGGATGTGGTGTTTCCGCCGGCCGGCTCGAACGAGCCCATCAAAGGCGACCTGCCGCGGTTTGTGGATTACCGCTACGTGGCGCGGGTGGCGCGGCTGAATGCGGCCACGCTGGCCACGCTGGCGATGGGGCCGGGCGAGCCGCAGCATTTGGCGATTGTGACAAAGAAGCTGGAGGACGGAACGACGCTGACATGGGAGCCGCCGGCGGGCGCGCCGGCCGGGACGCACTACGAAGTGGTGTGGCGCGTGACAACCGCGCCGGAGTGGCAGTACATGCGGCGTGTGGACAGCAACGGGCCGGGCGCGGCGGTGACGGTGACGCTGCCCATCTCCAAGGACAATGTTTACTTTGGCGTGCGCGCGGTGGACACGAAGGGGCATCGCGGGCTGGTGGTGGTGCCGTAGACGGAGTTGGAGACATGGCCGGGCAACGGGCGATGACACTGGAGCGCCGGGGCATGTACCCTGTTGGAAGCGATGCGCAGGCTCGGTTCGACATCCTTGGCGTTTCCGGAGTTTCGCGGCGCCACGCGCAGGCTGGTCTTCTGGAACCTAGGGGCGTACTTTGCGCTGGCGGTGGGTTCGCTGCTGGCGGCGGGGCCGACCGCCCGGATTGCCGGATGGCTCGCGTTCTGGCCGCAGGCGTTCCTGCACGGCGCGCTGTGGCAGCCCATCTCTTACAGCTTTATCCACCCTACCGGCGCCATTCTTGAGACGGCGCTGGAGCTGCTGTCACTGTGGTTTCTGTGCGGTTTTCTTGAGGGGATGCGCGGCGACGGCTGGGTGATGGGTTTGTATGCCGTGTCGGTCATTGGGACGGCGCTGGCGGCGGTGGTGGTGTTTCTGGGCGGCATGTGGCTGCGCATGGACCCCGGCACGGCGGTGCTGACCGGGTGCTTCGGCGGCATCTTCGGGCTGCTGGTGGCCATCGGGGTGCTCTACGGCGAGATGGAGTTCATGATGTTTCCGCTGCCCATCGGCATCAAGGCGCGGTATCTGGCGATTGTTTACGGGCTGGTGACGATTGCGATGCTGTTCACCAGCCAGCGGCTTTATGCCTTTGCCGAGCTGGGCGGGGCGCTGGCGGGGTGGTTGTACATTCGGCGTGCGCCGAAGCGTGGCTTTACCTTTGCCATGAGCGAGAGCCTGTATGGCGTGCGCAACCGCTACTACCGCTGGAAGCGCCACCGCGCCGCGCGCAAGTTTGAGGTGTATATGAAGCGGCAGGGGCGGACGGTGCGCTTTGACGGGCAGGGCAAGCTGATTGACGAGGACGAGGACAAGAAGCGCTGGAACTGAGGCGCGAGGCGGCTGATGTGCGGACCGATGTGCCCATCAAGCGAGAGATACGCCGCGCCGGCGCGATAAAATTCTGACTGACATGAAGACGAAAATTGCCTTTCTGTTTCCGGGGCAGGGTTCGCAGGCCGTGGGCATGGGCCGCGAACTTGCCGAGCGCTTCCCCATTGCAAAGGAGACCTTTGCCGAGGCCGACGAGGCCTGCGGATTCGCACTTTCGCGGCTCTGTTTCGAGGGGCCGGAAGAGGATTTGAAACTGACTGAGAACACGCAGCCGGCGATTTTGACGGTGAGCGTGGCGGCGGCGCGCGTGCTGGCTGCCGAGGGCGTGGAACCGGCGCTGGCGGCGGGGCACTCGCTGGGAGAGTGGTCGGCTCACGTGGCTGCCGGAACGCTGCAGTTTGCGGACGCGGTGCGCGCGGTGAAAGCGCGCGGACGGGCGATGCAGGAGGCGGTTCCGGCGGGCCAGGGCGGCATGGCGGCGGTGCTGCAACTGGACGCGGCCGCGGTGGCCGAGGCCTGCGCGGAGGCCGCGGCAGAGACGGGACTGACGGTGGCCGCGGCGAACCTGAACTCGCTGGGGCAGACGGTGATTAGCGGAGCGCTGGCGGCGGTGGAAAAGGCCGCGGCGCTTTGCAAAGCCAAGGGTGCGCGGCGTGCCGTGATGCTGCCGGTGAGCGCGCCGTTCCACTGCGCGCTGATGCAGCCGGCGCAGGAGGAAGTGGCGCGGGTGCTGGCCGGGCTCACGATGAAAGATCCGAGGATTCCGGTGGCTGCGAATGTGACCGGCAAGTTGGTGACCAAAGCCGATGAGGCGCGCGATGCGCTGACGCGGCAGGTGACCGGCACGGTGCGCTGGGTGGAGTGCGCACAGGCGCTGGGGGCAGCGGGCGCGAATTTATTTATCGAAGTGGGGCCGGGCAAGGTGCTGTGCGGGCTGATGCGACAGATTGACGCGGCGCGGAAGGCGCTGAATGTGGAAGACACGGCAAGCCTGGAGAAGACGCTGGCCGAGCTGCGTGCGTTGCAAGGCTAGCGGATAGACGCACTGCCTCCCCGGCAGCAACTCGCAGGCGGGCTTTGCGCAATAAATCCCTAACCGGCTACGGGTCAAGCTCCGCTGGCGCCGGAAGGCGAAGGCTTTTCAAGAGGGGAAGGGTAGAAGCCGGTCACTCGCCGTGTCGCAATTGTAGCCAAAAAGGTGCCTAAGGACCGTTGTTTGGGAGTTGTAAAATAACGCCAATGCTCACATTCATGCAGCTCAGGGTGTCTAGGGCGAAACGCAAGCTCACTCAGAAGCAGAGGGCACAGATCGTAGACATTGAGGTGGCGAGGAAGTTCGTTCGGCAAGCGATAGAGGAAACTCTCGCTGTCAATCGTCACACGGGTCTCTCCGAAGAGGACTTGGATCGTATCTTCAACAACCAACCTATCCACTTCGACGACATGGGCTATGTTCCTCACTGGTTCGAGCGTCAGAACATCAAGTGGTGGGGAGAGCAGATATGTCGCGAACGTTACAGGAGCGAGCACGCGAAAAAGAAGTAGCCGCCGCCACAAAGTTTAAACCCCAGTTCGGAGAGTATTGTCGGCAATGGTCGAATTGACGTGAGCCGGGTCACCTTTCTGCCTCTGCCATAAAAGCAATTGTCTTGCCCAAAAACTTCGGAGAAAATGGCTATTGCGGGGCAAATCCCCTCAGGGGTTGAGACCCTTCCTGCCCGCCTGTGCATCGGCACTGCGGAAGCCATGCCTTTTCAAGACCGGCTTGTCTGGCAGATTCCAGCAATGGAACCCACCGCTCTCCGGACACACTTCTGCTACGGCCCGAGATACAACTGCACGGGGGAGAAGCCGAGCGTGTGGTCGTGCGGGTCGTAGTAGAGGAATGTGGCGTTGCTTTTTTGCCCGTTGACGTAGATGGCAAGGATGAGCACGTTGCCGGAGAGGCGCGTGACGGCGATTTTGTGGCTGCGGATGGTTCCGTAGTCGTTCTGCGCGCTGTCAGGGCCCCAGTCTTTCTCGAACCGGTCGAAGGGATAGGCGCCGTGCTGGTTCGGGTGCTGCTGCCAGCCGGGGTCGTGGGTCCAGACGCCGTAGGCCTGCTTCATGTCGTTGTGCTCCACGTCGCGGAAGAAGCTGTTGGTGACGATGCGGCCGCGGAAGTGGGTCCACCAGTTCCAGGGCCAGTCGACGGGCATGCCGGAAGCGAACCAACTGCCGAGGAAGAGCACCAAGCAGAGGCTTGCGCCGGAGTAAAGCGCGATGCGGATGCGGCGGGCGCGGGCGGCGTCATAGGCGGGTGCGTCGAGCAGAGTCATCGGGCAGGTCCCCTGGTGTTTATAGGATACGGCACAGTGCGCGTGGGGTTGCCACGGCGCGGCGCGGCGAAGAGATTACGCGTGCGGGCCGTACCCCAAGACACCGTGGCCAAGACACCGTACTCCCAAGATTTAGACACCGGCGGGCGCGCAGGTGTTCCCTGCACTGGGCGCTAATCGTCGCGGCTGAAGCGGGTGCGGGCCTTGTCGGCGTGGCGCTCGAGGGCGAGCTCGATGAGGCGCGTGATGAGGTCGCGATATGCGAGCCCCGTGGCCTCCCACAACTTGGGGTACATGCTGATCTGGGTGAAGCCGGGCATGGTGTTCACTTCATTCAGGAAGATGCGGCGCTTGCCGCCGGGCTCCATGAGGAAGTCAACGCGGGCCAGGCCGGAGAGATCGCAGGCGCGGAAGGCGGCGACGGCCATCTGGCGGATGCGGCGGGTCTGCTCGCGGGTGAGGCGCGCGGGAATGACGGGTACGGAGCCCTCGGCAAGATACTTGGCCTCGTAATCGTAGAACTCCTTGCCGGGGATGATTTCGCCGACGACGCTGGCCTGGGGATCGTCGTTGCCGAGGACGGCGACTTCAAGCTCGCGCGCGCGGGCCTTGCCGCCGCCCACGCCTTCTTCCACGATGAGCTTGCGGTCGTAGCGCGCGGCGAGCGTGAGGGCCGGGCCGAGCTCCTTGCGGGTGTGGGCCTTGGTGATGCCAACCGAAGAGCCGAGATTGGCGGGCTTGATGAAGACCGGATACTTGAGCGCCGCCTGAATGCGCGCGACGGCCTTGCGCGGCGCGGACTCCCACTCCGCGCGGAGCAGCGTGACGTGGCGGACGATGGGCAGGCCGGCCTGGGCGAAGAGGCGCTTCATCACGTCCTTGTCCATGCCCGCCGACGAACCGAGCACGCCGGAGCCGACGTAGGCAACGCCCGCCAGTTCGAAGAGCCCTTGAATGGTGCCGTCCTCGCCGAAGGTGCCGTGCAGCACCGGGAAGACGACGTCGATGGCTTTGCCTTCCGGACCTTGCGGTCCGGGGACCGGCGAGATCGGGGTGGGAACGCCTTGATGCAGCAGCTTGGCGCCGGGTGTGGTTTCGGGATCGCCGGCGCGCAGTGGGCGGGGCGCGGCGGAGGCCTCGCCATTCAGCAGGTTGTGGGCATCGGCGGCGGCCAGCCAGCGGCCCTGCTTGGTAATGCCGATGGGGATCACATCGAACCGGGTGCGATCGATGGCCTTGAAGATGGACGCGGCGGAGAGCAGCGAGACTTCGTGCTCGCCGCTGCGTCCGCCGAAAACGATGCCGACGCGGAGTTTCTTTTTCATTGCCATTTTCGATTGTAGGTGGTCGCGGCGAAGGCTATTTTTTCGCCCGCTGCTTCTGCAATTCGATGCGGCCCTGGCCGCGGCGGCCGAGGCCCACGACGATCAGGCCGAAGACCAGCACCACCACGCCCCACCACACGTCGGGGTTCATGCCGAAGCTGCGTGTATAAAGGTCGGGGCGATTGCGAGTGGCCACGCCAAAGGCCAGCAGGACGGCGCCGGCCATTGAGAACATCATGCCCATGGGGATGCGCAGATCCAGATTCATCGTGCCTCCTCGGCGTTAGATAAAGATCAGACCGACAGCAATGGCCGCCAGCAGGATAAGGGTGGCGAAGACCTCGGGCCGCTTCCAACCGGTTTCGGGTTTGGCGGATTTCCGCGGCGCCGCCGCCGGCAGGGAGTGCACCAGCCCGGTGAGTTCCGCTTCCGGCCTGGCGGCGGTGAACAGGCTTACCCCCGTCGTAACAACCAGGTTCACGACGATGGCCGCAAGCGCGGTGCCCGCATTCTGCCTCAGGAAACTGGCGGGATGGTGCAACGGAGCGATCCAGCCGCCGGCGAAACCCCGCGAGAGGCCGGCGGGGACCGTTAAGCCGTAGTGCAGCAGCGCGGCAATGTATCCCGCAATCATTCCGGCCAGGGCGCCGGTGCCGGTGGTGCGTTTCCAGAACATGCCCAGCAGGAACGTCGCCAGCATGGGCGCGGTGCAGACCGCCAGCAGCAGCGCCAGCAGATCCAGCATCCCGGGAATGCCATGCACGTGCATCGCTCCCCAGGCCAGTCCCACGGACAAAACAAGCGATCCAACCACCGTCCAGCGGCCGACGGCGAGCAGATGTTTCTCGCTCGGCTCGGTGGAGCGCAAGGGCTGGTAGACGTCGTAGGTGAACATGCTCGCGAAGGCGGAGATACGGCCGGCAACCCCGCCGGTAAGGCAAGCGAGCAGCGCCGCCAAAGCCAGGCCGAGCAGACCGTTGGGCAGGTTGTGCGGCAGCAGGTTGGCCGTGGCCAGGCCGTAGTCGAGCTGGATATGGCCGGCGGAATCGCGCAGCGGCGTGCCGGCCAAGGGGTCTTTGAGAGAGCCGGTTCGCGCCGGCACCAGCCCCTGGCCCTCTTCAGCGGCCTGCGGAACCACTTCAATCTCGTGGAAGATGGCGCCGTTGTCGTTGCGTACCGTCTCGGTGGTGTGCGGGGTGGGCAGGCTGATGGCGATCATGCCGGGCAGAATGAGGATGAAGGGCAGAAACACGCGGGCGGCGGCGGCGATCAGCGGCACGCGGCGCGCAGCCCGCACGTTTTCCGCTGCCAGCACCGTCTGAAGCACGCTCATCTCCGTGCACCAGTAGCCGGCGGTGAGCAGAATACCGAGGCCGACGGCCACGGCGATGCCCGCGCCGTCGCCGGGGTGCGCATTCATCCACGGGCGGGCGGCCACCGCGGCCGCAAAGCCGGATTGGACGCCGCTCCATCCTCCCATCTGCTTGATGCCCAGAAACACCATGGGCAGGAAGCCGGCGAAGAGCACAAAGAACTGCATCACCTGGGTGTACATGGTGGCGCCCAACCCGCCGAGCAGCACATACACCAGCACGATGGCGGCGGGAATCGCGATCGAGAGAATCTGCACGCCCGCGGAACCGACCGAGCCACCGTGGAAGATGGCGTCGAATAGATGCAGCGCCGAGCTCACCCGCGCCATGACGTAGAAACCAAGTGCGGCCCCAACCAGGGCGATGACCAGCAGCAGCCACGCACTCAACGTGCGCGTCCCGGCGCCGAAGCGCAGACGCAGATAATCCGGCATGGAGCGCGCCTGCGAACCGCGAT
>DATLRP010000022.1:0-26210 GCA_035534635.1 Occallatibacter sp. | reverse complement strand
GCGCGCCGGAGGATGGCGGCAGTTGCCGGGGAGGGGAGCCGGATGACCGCAAAGTTAATTACGCTGGTGACGCCGTGCTTTAACGAGGCGCTGAATGTGGGGGAGCTGCATCGGCGGGTGGTGGCGATGGCGGAGGAGCTGCCGGAGTATCGGGTGGAGCACCTGTTCATTGACAACGCGAGCACGGACGGCACGGTGGACGTGCTGCGGGCGATGGCCGCGGAGGACGCGACGGTGAAGGTGATTGTGAACACGCGGAACTTTGGCGCGGACCGGTCTGGGATGCACGCGCTGCTGCAGGCCGAAGGCGACGCGGTGGGGACGGTGGCGGCGGATATGCAGGACCCGCCGGAGCTGTTTGTGGAGATGGTGCGGGAGTGGGAAAAGGGCTTTCCGATCGTTGCGGCGATCAAGCATTCCAGCGAGGAAAGCGGGCTGATGTATCGCGTGCGGACGGCCTACTACAGGCTGGTGGCGCGGCTGACGAACGTGGAGGTGTTGGAACACTTCACGGGATTCGGGTTCTACGACCGTGCAGTGCTGGAGCAGATTCGGACGCACTTTCGCGACCCGTATCCGTACTTTCGCGGGATGATTGCCGAGCTTGGCCTGCCCGCGGCGAAGGTTTATTACAGCCAGAAGCGGCGCGAGCGGGGTGTGACGAAGAACAATTTTTATGCGCTCTACGACCTGGCGATGCTGGGCATTACGAACTTGTCGAAGGTGCCGCTGCGGCTGGTGATTTTTGGCGGGTTTGTGTCGGCTGCGATCAGCTTTCTGCTGGGCGTGTTCTACCTGGCGTACAAGCTGGTGTTCTGGTCAAGCTTCTCAGTGGGCATGGCGCCGCTGGTGCTGGGGCTGTTCTTTCTGGGCTCAGTGCAACTGATTGCGCTGGGGATTATCGGCGAGTATGTGGGTGCGATTCACACGACGGTGCTGAACCGGCCGATGGTGACGGAGAAGGAACGCATCAATTTTTAGCCAGGCTTTCAGCCTTGCGATGGCACTTCGGGATCGATTCCGCGCGCGTAGATGGTTTGGCGCAGGGACGGGATCTGCGAGTAGGGGCTCTCGATGTCGTCGATGCGGATGGGCGCGTCCCTTTTGACGGGATGGAGGAGGACCTCTCCGCGCATGAGTTCGCGGCAGGAGAGCTGGCCTTTCTGGAGCGGAATGGCGAGGTAGACATCGTCATCGGTGAGGGCGTGGCCTTCGGGAAGGTCCTGCTTGGCGTAGACGCCACGAACGAGGGCATCGAGGTAGTTGACTTCCTCTTTTGGCGGCATTCGCTTCTGTGTGCCGGATGCGCCGCACATCTCCTTAGCCTTGTGGAAGGCCTTGAACCAAATGTCGATCTGATGAGGAAGGCTGCAGTAAGGCGATACCTTTTCTCCGTCAGAGTTGATATCGATGTGACGCTCAAAGGTTCGCGCGCCCTTTGCGTAGGCGATGAGCATGGAGTGCGTCCAGTCGGTGTACTCATGCGTGGAGAAGCCGATGGTGGTGTTGGGATAGCGGCTGCGGAGGAAGTCAATCTGGTTGAGTTCGAGCTGTGAATCCTCGGACGGGTAGATGGATACGCAGTGATTGATGGCCAGCGGGATGTTGCGATTGGCGAAGAAGGTTACGATGTCGTCCAAGTCTTTGAGGGACGATCCGCCTGTGGAGACGATGATGGGCTTCTTTGTTTTTGCAATCTTTTCGATGAGTATCCAGTCATTCAGATCGGAGCTGGCAATCTTGATGATCTGAATGCCGAGTTCCGAGCAGAGGTCGACCGAACGCTCGTCGAATGGAGTCGCGGTGGGCATGCAGCCGGCCTGACGAATGGCTTTGACGAGGGCGCTGTACTCGTCGTCGGCCATGCGGGTGCGGAGGGTTTTCTTGACGTATCGCTCGTCTGACTTGAGGAAGTCCTTGTGGACAAAGGAATCGACGTCGCGAATCTGGAGCTTGATGGTGGCTCGAACATTATTGAAGCGGATCACCTGGCCGAACTCGCTGACGATCTTTAAGCCGCGATCGACGCGGCCGAGATGGTTGTTGGCCATCTCCAGCACGAACAAATCTTCAAAAATATCCTTGTCAATCATGGACGGTCTCCGAATCTGGTTTTGGCGGGATTTGGGAAGGGCCCGATGGAACGGTTGAGTGACTCCGCGCTGTGGCGAGCGCGCCGCGCTGTTTGGAACTTGCGCCTAGTTACTATACTTCGGGGGCTCATTCCTGCTCCTCGACAAGCATGTTGGAGGCAAGTTCCTCCGCAGAGAGGAAGGGGTACATATCCTCGAGGTTCGGCGTGAGGATTTGCCCGTCGGGCAGCACTCTGGAGCGGAGGCGCGGCTCGAAGCCCTGCGATGGATCAAGTTCGACATCGAACAAGGAGGGACCTTCGCGGTCGAGCTCGCGCTGGACGATGTCCAGGTCGGCGATGGTGCGAATGGAGAAGGAGGGGATTCCGTAGGCCGCGCTGATCTTTGCCATGTCTGGGAAAGTGACGCCGGTCTCGTGGCTTTCGCCGATGCGACGGCCGAAGAAGCCTGTCTGCGTCTGCCGGATCGACAAATAGCCGCCGTTGTTCAGGACAAAAATCTTGACTGGCAGACGATAACCGACCACTGTTTGAAGCTCCTGCAGGTTCATTTGGATGGAGCCTTCACCCGCCAGGCAGATGGTTCGCGCACGGCGGGCGATGGCGACGCCGATTGCGGCGGGGAGGTCATAGCCCATTGAGGCGGAGCCGGAGTTGGAGATGAGCCGTTGGCCATGCGTGAGCTTTGCGGCCTGGTAGGGAACGATGCAGGCTGTCGCGTTGCCGCAGACCACCGCGTCGCCGGGGCCGAGCATGGTGAACAGCCGGTCGATGAAGTCGTAGGGGTTCAAGAGCGGCCCGGGAACGCGCTGGCTGTCCTGGACTACGGGGTATTGCGTCTTCCATTGCCGCGCGCGCTGAAGCCACGCGAGATGGTCAGGCGTGGATGACCATCCGCGTTCTTTGATTTGCCGTTCCATCTCGTCGAGGAAGAGTCTTACGTCACAATGGATGGGAATGGTTGGCTGGAAGAGCGGCTTTCGCAATTCCTCTTCGTCGATTTCTACCTGAATGGTGGTGGCGAAGCGGGCGAAGGATTTCCAGTTATAGCTGATCTGACGAATGTTGAGGCGCGAGCCGAGGATGAGGAGGACGTCGGCGTTCTGCGCGGTGAAATTTCCCGCGCGGTCTCCGATGGTGCCCGGACGCCCGCAGAAAAGCTCGTCGTCGCTGGCGATCAGGTCATGCGTCCATGCGGTGACGACGGGAATTCCGAGGAGTCGAATGACGGACTCGAATTCTTGAAGTGCGTGGCCGATGCGCAGGCCGCTGCCCGCCATGAGGACCGGGCGCTTTGCAACGCGGAGGCGGGCGAGTGTGTCAGCAACTTGCGTCTGGAGGATTGTGTGGTCGAAGTTCAGCGCATCTTCGGCGGGGTCGTAGTGGCGCAGTTGCTCGGGATCGATTTGCGCCGATTGCACGTCGACCGGAATGTCGAGCCAGCAGGGGCCCGGACGGCCGGATTGCGCCAGATGCCAAGCTCGCTCGAGGTGATAGGCAATCGTGGAAGGGTCGGTGACCATGACGGCGTACTTGGTGATGGCCTGCACCATGCGAATGATGTCGACCTCCTGGTCTCCAAGCTGGCGCAGCCTGGAAAGGCCGTAGGTGGACATGCAGGTTTCGCGTTTGACCTGCCCGGAGAGAATGAGCATCGGGATGGAATCCGTCCACGCACCGAAGACGCCGTTGAGGGCGTTGATGCCTCCGGGACCGGTGGTCACGTTGAGGATTCCGGGAGTGGAAGTGATGCGCGCGTAGCCCTCGCAGGCCATTGCGGCGGCCTGCTCATGATGCGTGCATACGAAGGCGAGCCCGGAAGTTCCGACCGAGTCATTGAGGTGCATTGCACCGCCGCCAGTGACCAAAAAGACGTGACGAGCGCCCCATTTATGCAACCGATCGAAGACGTAGTCTGAAAGCTTCATATACAGTTGCGGTCCAAGGATAAAGCCGGGGGCGGCGTACTCGGGCCATCATGGGAATAAGTGGGCCCGTCGGCGGCCTATCTGAGGTGCCATGATAGCAGTTTCACTACACGGCGAAGGCATGGAACGGAAGCCGGGCCCATTACTGAAGATATGCCCGCGGAATGGGGCGAAGATGGGACGGTCTGGTGGATTCCTTTGCGCTGGGGGTTATGCTGAAGGCGTGAAGCCGCTGGAGAGGGAAGACCTTGCGCATGTGCTGGAGCATACGGGTCCGCTGTGGGAGCGGGCGCGGGGGGGGCGGCTGTTTCTGGCCGGGGCGACGGGGTTCTTTGGGGCGTGGCTGCTGGAGAGCCTGGCGTATTGCAATCGCGAGCTTGATTTAGGCGTGCGGGCGACGGTGCTGAGCCGCGATCCGGAGGGATTTCTGCGCAGGATGCCGCACCTGAGCGGCGGGAGCTGGCTGCGGTTTGTGACGGGCGATGTGCGCGGGCTTACGCTGCCCGAAGATCGCCGTGGGGAGCGGTTTGATTTTGTGATTCATGGGGCGTCGCCGACGTTGCCGGCAAAGGCTGGCGCGCCGCGGGAGCGGCTGGAGACGCTGATTGAAGGTACGCGGCGGATGCTGGCGCTGGCGAAGGCCGGCGAGGCGAAGAGCATGCTCTATGTGAGCTCGGGCGCGGTGTATGGGCGGCAGCCGGGGGGCGTGAGCCACATTGAGGAGGGGTATACGGGTGCGCCGGATTGCCTGGATTCGGATTCCGCGTATGGAGAAGGGAAGCGCGTGGCGGAGCTGATGTGCGCGCACCATGCGGAGGAGACGGGATTGCCGATTGCGATTGCGCGGTGCTTTGCGTTTGTGGGTCCGCACCTGCCGCTGGATGCGCACTTTGCGATTGGAAATTTTGTGGGTGATGCACTGGCGGGGCGGCCGATTCGCGTGAACGGCGATGGAACGCCGATGCGGTCCTATTTATATGCCGCGGACCTGGCGATCTGGTTGTGGACGCTGCTGCTGCGCGCGCCTGAGATGAAAACGAATCCGGCGGCGTTCAATGTGGGGTCGGGCGAAGCGGTGAGCCTATTGGAGCTGGCGCGGGCGGTGGCCGAAGAGGTGAATCCCAAGTGCGCGGTGGAGATTGCGGCGGCGGGGCCGGACGCGGTGAAGTCGGGCGTGGCAATCTCGGGCGCGGCGAGGCAGCAGTATGTGCCGAGCGTGGAGAAGGCGGAGCGGGAGTTGGGGTTGCGCGCGTGGATCGGGCTGCGGGAGGCGATCAAGCGCACGGCGGCGTGGCACCGCTAAAGGCGGCCGGATATCGTTGCGGCGGCAGCGGAATCTTCCTTACAGTCGGGGTCCTGCGCGCAGGCGGCGATTTCTATCCAGTCGCAGAGCATGTGGCCGCAAAGAATGTGACCCTCCTGGATGCGCGCGGTGTCCGACGAGGGCATGCGGAGGGTGATGTCGGCGAGGGAGAGGAGTTCTCCGCCGGATTCGCCGGTGAAGGCGACGGTGAAAGCGCCGAGGGATTTCGCGGTTTCAAGAGCGGCGCACACGTTGCGGCTGTTGCCGGAGGTGGAGATGCCGACGACGACATCGCCGGGAGCGCAGAGGCCCTCAACCTGGCGGGCGAAGACGCGGTCAAAGCCGTAGTCATTGCCGATGGCGGTGAGGATGGAGGTGTCCGTGGTGAGGGCGACGGAGGGAAGGCCGCGGCGTTCGCGACGGTAGCGGCCCATGAGCTCGGCGGCGAGGTGCTGGGAGTCAGCGGCGCTGCCGCCGTTGCCGCACCAGAGGATTTTTTTGCCGGCGAGGACGGCGCGGGCCATTTCCCTGGCGATGCGCTCGAGGACGGATTGCTGGGCGGAGATGGACTGAATGACGCCGAGGTGCTCGGCGAGGGCGTGCTCGAATACGCGGATGGGATTCGGCTCGTGATGCATGGCTCCTCCTTTCGAGGCGCGCGGTACGGTCAGGAGCGGGACGAGGGAGGGGCCGACAGGGAAGATTGTACGTCCACCAAGGCGTCAAGCGCACCGGATCTTGCTTTGGCGACGAAATCGGTGAGAGTGGCGGCGACGAAATCGAGCATGGGCGGGGTGAGGCCGGGGTAGACGCCGAGCCAGAAGACACGGTCCATGACGAAATCAGTGTTGGTGAGCGAGCCGGCGACGCGGTAGTCGCAGCCCTGGTACGCGGGTTGGCGGGTGAGATTGCCGCCGAAGAGCAGGCGCGTGTCAATTTTTTGTTCGTCGAGGGCGCGGATGAGCTGATTGCGGGTGAAAGGCGCCTCGGGACGCACGGCGATGGGGAAGCCGAACCATGCGGGATCGGAGCCGGGCGTGGCTTCAGGCAGGAGGAGGAACTCCTGCAGCGGCTGGAGCGCGGCGTGGAGATGGCGGAAGTTCTGCTTGCGGCGGGCGATGAATTCGGGCAGGTGGTCAAGCTGCGAGACGCCGAGAGCGGCCTGCATGTCCGTAGCTTTGAGGTTATAGCCGATGTGCGAGTAGGTGTACTTGTGGTCGTAGCCGCAGGGCAGCCCACCAAGCTGCCAGTCAAAGCGCTTGCCGCAGGTGTTCTCCTTGCCGGGATCGCACCAGCAGTCGCGGCCCCAGTCGCGGAAGGACTCGATGAGGGTTTGGAGGCTGGGTTTGTCGGTGAGGACTGCGCCGCCTTCGCCGAGGGTGATGTGGTGGGCGGGATAGAAGCTGATGGTGGCGACGTCACCGAATGTTCCGACGTTGCGGCCTTTCCAGGTGGAACCGAGAGCGTCACAGCAGTCTTCAATGAGCCAGAGGTTGTGCTGTTGCGCGAAGGCGGTGATGGCGTCGAGGTCAAAGACGTTGCCGAGAGTGTGCGCAAGCATGATGGCGCGGGTGCGCGGGCTGCGGGCGGCCTCAAGCTGCGCGACGTCGATTTCATAAGTGGGAAGAGTGACATCGACGAAGACGGGAACGAGGCGGTTTTGCAGGATGGGATTGACGGTGGTGGGGAAGCCGGCAGCGACGGTGAGGACTTCGTCGCCGGGCTGGAGGCGGCGATCGCCGAGTTTGGGCGAGGTGAGCGCGCTGAGGGCGAGGAGATTGGCCGAGGAGCCTGAGTTGACGAGCGAGGCAGAGCGGACGCCGACGAAGCGGGCGAGCTTGCGCTCGAATTCCTCGGCAAAGCGGCCGGTGGTGAACCAGGCGTCGAGGGCGGAGTCGACGACGGAGGCCACATCCTGGGCGCGGATAACCTTGCCGGAGACGGGCACGCGCGATTGGCCGGGCGTGAAGTCCTGTTCCGGGAAAGCCTCGCGAACATACTCGGCGGTGAGGTCGAGGATCTGCTGCCGCAGCCGCTGGGCGGAGTTGGTCATGTGCGCCTACCTGCTAAAGGATACAGAAAGCCGAGGCTGCAAGGCCGGCGAAGTGGCGGTGTAGTGTATTACCAAGGAATCACCCCCCTGGCAAAGTGGGAGCGGAGCGCGGCGTGCGGGGTGGTAGGTTCGATAAGGCATTTTCAGAGAAGCCGCAGCTTCTTGTAGATCTCCGGAAGGTCGCCGCTCCCTGCTGGTCGCGTCGACTCGGCTTCCCGGCTTCGAACTACAACCTCTGTGAAACTGCCTGAACGGTGGAGCGGCAATGAAAGCAGTGATTCTGGCGGGCGGACTGGGGACGCGGCTGAGCGAGGAGACGAGCGCGCGGCCGAAGCCGATGGTGGAGATTGGCGGGCGGCCGATCCTGTGGCACATCCTGAAGATGTATTCGCAGCACGGCGTGCAGGAGTTTGTGATTTGCTGCGGGTACAAGGGCTACATGATCAAGGAGTATTTCGCGAACTATTTTCTGCACATGTCGGACGTGAGCTTTGACCTGAAGGACAATCGGATGGAGGTGCACCAGAGCGTGGCCGAGCCGTGGAGGGTGACGCTGGTGGACACGGGCGAGAGCGCGGGCACGGGCGGGCGGATGCGGAATGTGGCGCGGTATCTCGAAGGTGAAGAGGCGTTCTGCATGACCTATGGCGACGGCGTGAGCGACGTGGATATTACGGCGCTGATTGCGTTCCACCGCAAACACGGCAAGCTGGCGACGGTGACGGCGGTGCGGCCGCTGGCGCGATTTGGCGGACTGGAAGTGGATGGCACGGCGGTGAGATCGTTCCAGGAAAAACCGGAAGGCGAGGGTGGATGGATCAACGGCGGATTCTTTGTGCTGAGCCCCGCGGTGCTGAAGGAGATTCCGGATGAGGCGTCAATGTTTGAGCGAGGACCGCTGCAGAGCCTGACGGCGAAGGGGCAGGTGGGGGCATTCCAGCACGCGGGCTTTTGGCAGCCGATGGATACGCTGCGCGACAAGCAGCGGCTGGAAGAGCTGTGGGCCAGCGGGAGGGCCCCATGGAAAACGTGGTAAATCCATGGAAAAAGCGGCGGGTTTTCCTGACCGGCCACACAGGCTTCAAGGGCGGATGGCTGACGCTTTGGCTGGCGGAAAAGGGCGCGGTGGTGCGCGGGTATGCGCTGGCGCCTGAGGCCGAGCCGAACCTGTTTGCGGCGGCGAAAGTGGGCGGCGCGGTGGACGATGTGTGCGCCGACATTCGCGACTTTGCCGAAGTGCACGCGTCCATGACGGAGTTTGCGCCGGAAGTGGTCTTCCACATGGCGGCACAGCCGCTGGTGCGGCGCAGCTATGTGGACCCGCTGGGCACGTATGCCACGAACGTGATGGGCACGGCGCATGTGCTGGAGGCGGTGCGGAGCTGCCCGAGCGTGCGCGCTATGGTGTGTGTGGCGACGGACAAGTGCTACGAGAATCGTGAGTGGGTGTGGCCCTATCGCGAGGGGGACCCGCTGGGCGGCCATGATCCGTATTCGTCGAGCAAGGCGTGCGCGGAGATGGTGGCGGCGGCCTACCGGAGTTCATTTTTTGCGGCGGATGCCAAGGGCACGCCGGGCGTTGGGCTGGCCACGGCGCGGGCGGGAAACGTGATTGGCGGGGGGGACTGGTCAGAGGATCGGCTGATTCCGGATCTGGTGCGCGGATTTTGCACCGGCGAGGCGGTGAAGATTCGCAGGCCGGGCGCGATTCGTCCGTGGCAGCACGTGCTGGAGCCGCTGCACGGCTATATGCTGCTGGCCGAGCGGCTGCTGGAGGGTGAGACGAAGTTTGCGGGCCCTTACAATTTTGGACCGACGGACGAAGATGCGTGGACAGTGGAGCGCGTTGCGGACCGGATGGTGGAAATGTGGGGCAAAGGCGCGAAGTGGACGGGCGACGCGGAGGCGGGTGTGCACGAAGCGCACATGCTGCGGCTGGATGCGAGCAAGGCGCGCGCGGAGCTGGGCTGGCGGCCGCGGCTGCCGACTGAAACCGCGCTGGAGTGGACGGTGAGCTGGTATCGCGCGTGGCAGATGGGCGCGGCGATGCGTGGCGAGACGCTGAAGCAGATTGCGAATTACGAGCGGTTGACGGCGGGCTGAGAGTCGGGCCGGCGCGTGCCGTTAGAATGGGGAGCGTCGAGCGATGGCAAGCGCAGAAGGAGCCTCTTGCCTCGACTCCCAATCTTCCAGAACAAAAGAGGTGTGCATGGTCCGGGAGCGGATGCGTTCTTTCGTGCGGAATGGGGCCGCGTGTGCGGCTATGCTTTGCGCGGCATGGACGGGGGCGGGACAGACGACGAATGGCGGAGCAGTGGAGTTCCGCAACACGCTGATGCCGCAGCCGGCTTCGCTCACGGTGCAGCCGGAGACGTTTGCGATTACGTCTTCGACGACCTTTGGCCTGGCGACCACGCATGATGCGATGCTGGAGCAAGCCACGGTGCGCGCGATCCGACGGATGGAGGCGATGACCGGGGTGCAGCTGAGCACGAATCTGGCGACGGGGCGGGGCAATGCGCTGGTCGAGATTGACGTGGCGCATCCGGCCGAGGCGGTGCAGACGTTGGACGAGGATGAGGCCTATCAGCTGGTGGTGCAGGAGGGGTCCGTTGCGCTGACTGCGCCGAACGTCCTGGGCGCGCTGCATGGATTGCAGACGCTGTTGCAGCTTGTGCAGCAAACGCCGCGGGGGTATGTGCTGCCGGACGTGACGATCGCGGACAAGCCGCGGTTCAGGTGGCGCGGACTGATGATCGACTGCGGACGGCACTTTGAGCCGGTGCCGGTGCTGCTGCGCACGCTGGACGCGATGGAGGCGGTGAAGCTGAATGTGCTGCACCTGCACCTGAGCGAGGACCAGGGATTTCGCGTGGAAAGCAAGCGGTTTCCGAAGCTCGAGGAGATGGGCTCCGACGGGCTCTATTACACGCAGGAGCAGATTCGCGCGATTGTGGCGTATGCGCATGCGCGGGGGATTCGCGTGGTGCCGGAGTTCGACATGCCGGGACACTCGACGAGCTGGTTCGTGGGTTATCCGGAGCTGGCGAGCGCGCCGGGACCGTATCACGTGGAGCGCGTCTTCGGCATTCACGATGCGGCGATGGATCCGACGCGGGAGGGCACGTACAAGTTTCTGGATGCATTTCTGGGCGAGATGGCCGGGCTGTTTCCGGATGCGTATATGCATATTGGCGGCGACGAGAGCAACGGCAAGCAGTGGATGGCGAATCCGCGGATTCGGGAGTTCATGCGGGCGCACGGGATTGCGGATGCGGCGGGGCTGCAGGCGTACTTCAACCAGCGCCTGATGAAGATTCTGACCAAGTATCACAAGCACATGGTGGGGTGGGACGAAATTATGACGCCGGGACTGCCGAAGGATGTGGTGGTGCAGTCGTGGCGCGGGGTGGAGTCGCTGGACAAGGGCGCGACGGAGGGCTACCAGGGAATTCTTTCCGCGCCCTACTACCTGGACGGGATGCACACCGCGGAGTTTCATTACCTCGCCGATCCGATTCCCGCGGACACGAAACTGACGGCGGCGCAGCAGAAGCTGATTCTGGGCGGCGAGGCGTGCATGTGGGGCGAGCAGATTTCGCCGGAGACGATTGATTCGCGCATGTGGCCGCGGACGGCGGCGATTGCCGAGCGGCTGTGGTCGCCGGCGACGGTGCGCGACGTGCCGGAGATGTACCGCAGGCTGAGGGTGGAGTCATTGCGGCTGGACGCGCTGGGTCTGGAGCATATTTCAGGGCCGGAGCGGATGCAGCGGCAGCTTTGGGGCAAAAGGAACACGGCGGAGTTCGGCGTGTTCACGTCGGTGATGGAGCCGGTGAGCTTTGGCGAGCGCTATGACCTGCAGCATACCGACCAGTTGACGCCGCTGGATGGGCTGGCGGACGCGGTGACGCCGGACCCGCCTGTGCGGTACGAGATGGAAGAGGCTGTGCAGGCTGTGTTGAAGGACGCGCCCGACCATGAGCGCGGCAGGGCCCGGCTGGCGCACTGGTTCGCGCAATGGCAGCGGACCGCGCCAGCGCTGGCGATGCAGATGGAGGAGAAGCCGCAGCTTGCGCCCTATGCGGAGCAGGCAAACGAGCTGGCGGATATGGGCGCGCTGGGCACCGAGGCGCTGCACTACCTGCGTGCGCCGGAGGAGACGCCGAGCGGCTGGCGCGAAGAGGCGCTGAAGAAGATTGCGGCCGTGAAGGCGGAGAATAGCCTGGTGCGGTATGCGATTCTCGATTCGCTTGAGGCACTGGTGAGCGCGGTGCCCGCGGGGGCGGCGCAATGAGACTTCTCTAATACCCATTCCACCCTCTGGCAGCCCATTTGCTTTGGGCATGGGCGGCTCGATCTTTCCGGTTGCAATCCCTGAAGTGCGACTGCGCGCTGAAGAGGCGAAGCGCGGACGCCGGACTGGCGCTGGATGCGGGGCCGCGCGGATTCTCCGTGGTATCCGACGGCGCGTTTTTCGTCAAACGCGATTGGGCGATTGGACGCCGGTGGTGGACGAGGTGCGGGAGGAGGTCAAGCAGAGACTCGGGCTGGGGCGGGGTTGAATCGGGCGGAGTGTCGCGTTTCGAATCAGCGCGCCTGGGGTTCTTAGGGAGTCCAAATGGAGGCTCGGTCCGATGCTCTTGTCCCGATTCTGTACTCCTGTGGAAAAGATTGTCTCCCGCCGGTCACCTTGAGCAGTTCTGGGCTTAAGGTATGGGAACGCAACCGCCTCGGATGCAAGGAGGAGGTCTTTTCCTTAGCCGGGCGCGACGCGGATGGGTTGCGCGACCGTTCCCGACAAGCCGCGGGAATCCCATGCGGGAGGGTCCCATTGTGTCATTGACCAGCACGGGCATCATCAGTTCTGTTGGGACCATCACCATCGACAAGTCTGGTTCGATCCACTCCTTTGATGCGGTTTCAGAGCGGCTTTTCGGCTATGCGCAGGCGGAGGTGGTCGGCCGCAATGTGTCACTGCTGATGCCTGAGCCCTATCGCGGCGAGCACGACCGCTACCTTGCGCGCTACCAGAGCGAGGGCGACCCGCGGGTGATTGGCAAGGGCCGGGAGGTAAGCGGGCAGCGGAAGGACGGCTCGATTTTCCCCTTGTGGCTGGCGGTGAACGAGGTGGCGCTGGCCGGGCAGCGTTTGTTTGTGGGCTCTCTAGTGGACCTGACGGAGCAAAAGGCCGTGGAGGCCGACCTGGCGCGCAGCCTGGAAGTGACACGGGCGATTCTGGACACGGCGGTCAATCCGATTCTGACCATCGACAGCGCCGGTCTGGTGCGGTCGTTCAATCCGGCGGCGGAGCGTCTCTTCGGCTTTTCGCGCGAGGAGGTGCTGGGCCACAACGTGAAGATGCTGATGCCGGAGCCCTATCGCGCCGAGCACGACAGTTACCTGGAGCGCTATCTGCGTGAGGGCAGCCCGCACGTGATCGGGCAGGGGCGTGAGGTGGAGGGCCGCAAGCGCGACGGCTCCAAGTTTCCCATGCATCTTTCGGTGGGCAGCATGCAAGCGGGCAGCGAGCGGATGTTTGTGGGCATTATTGCCGACATCACCGAGCGCAAGCAGGCCGAGGCCGAACTGCGCCGGCACCGCGACCATCTGGAGGAGCTGGTTGAAGTGGCCACTGCGGAGGCG
Organism: Occallatibacter sp.; assembly: GCA_035534635.1. Taxonomy (GTDB): domain Bacteria; phylum Acidobacteriota; class Terriglobia; order Terriglobales; family Acidobacteriaceae; genus Telmatobacter. The sequence continues at coordinate 13,188 of DATLRP010000022.1, read as the reverse complement.
CAGGCGATCATTCGGACGGCCGCCAGCGGAATTGTAACCAACGACGGCTCGCAGCACATCGACCTGTTCAACGCCTCGGCGGAGCGGCTCTTTGGCTGGAGCCAGGAAGAGGCGGCCGGGCGCAGCGTGTCGATGCTGATGAGCGAGGCGGACGCGAGCCAGTACCGGCACTTCATCGAGGATCGCGTGCAGGGGCGGACGCAACCAGGAGTGGGATTCAGCCGCGAGATCACCGCGGTGCGCAAGGATGGCAGCACTTTTCCGGCGCACCTGGCGGTGGGACACATGGAACTGGCCGACCACCGGCACTTCTTTGTGGCTTTCCTGAACAACATTACCGAGCAGAAGCGTTTTGAGACGCAGCTGAAGCAGGCCAAGGAGGACGCCGAGGCCGGAGTGCGCACCAAGGCGGCGTTCATCGCCAACATGAGCCACGAGATTCGCACGCCGATGAATGCCATTCTCGGCTTTGCGGAGGTGGTTCTGCAGGACCAGGAGCTGCCGGCCGAAAGCCACCAGCACGTCCAGATCATTCTGAACTCGGCGCGCGCGCTGCTGAGCCTGATCAACGACGTGCTGGATGTGTCCAAGCTGGAAAGCGGCAAGTTCGCGCGGGAGGATGTGCCGTTCCACCTGCCGAACGCGCTGGCAGAGACGATGCAGCTGGTGGAGCACCGGGCCGCGGAGAAGGGGCTTGAGCTGGTGCTTCGCTACAACTCCGCGTTGCCGCAGCGTGTGGTCGGAGACCCGACGCGCATCCGGCAGGTGCTGCTGAACCTGCTGGGGAATGCAATCAAGTTTACCGATCGCGGGCAGGTGGTGCTGGGTCTGGAGCCGGATGAGGAGCCGGAGGTGATTGATTTCTCAGTTTCCGACACCGGCATCGGTATGGACGACGAGCAGCTGGGGCGCATCTTTCGGCCGTTTTCGCAGGCCGACGCCAGCACCACGCGGCGGTTTGGCGGCACGGGGTTGGGCACGGCGATCTCCAAGCAGATTGTGGAGCTGCTGGGCGGCCGCATCTGGGCCGTGAGCGCGCCGGGCCAGGGGTCGGTGTTTCACTTCACGGTGCGTCTGCCGGAGGCCGCGGAGAGCGACATCTGCCTTTACGACGGCGAGGTGGCGGCGACCTTCGGCTACACGTCTCCGCGACAGTTCCGCATTCTGCTTGCGGAGGATATGGAAGAAAACGCGATGCTAGCGCTGCTTCGTCTTCGCGAGCATGGACACGAAGTGGAGTGGGTGAAGAACGGGCGGGAAGCGGTGGCCGCGATGGAGCGATTCGCCCCCGACATTGTGCTGATGGACGTGATGATGCCGGAGATGGACGGGCTGGAGGCGACGCGCCGGATTCGCGCGCAGGAGAGCCGGCGGGAGATGCGCACGCCGATCCTGGCGCTGACGGCGAGCCTGATGCGCGAGGACTTTGACCGCTGCAATGGGGCCGACATGGACGGCGTGGAGGGCAAGCCGATCGATTTTAACCGGCTGCTTGCGCGCATGGAGAAGATGGTTCCCGCCGGGGCCGGCGAATTGAAACCGGTGCGCAGCCATCAGTTCCGCAGGTACTCGGAATGGAACTGGCAGCCGCTGGCTGGGATTGCCGACTATGAGGCGGCGCTGCGCACGTGGCGCGACGGAGGCGCCTACCTGCGCGCGCTGCGATCCTTCGCGCTGCACCACGGCGACGACGCGGAGAGCCTGGAGCGGCTGCTGAAGGAGAAATCCGACGACAACGAGCCAGCGCGCCGCCTGACCCATGCGCTGAAGGGAGTGGCAGGCAACCTGTTCCTGCCGAACGTGGCCGACGCATTGGAGCACGTGGATACGCAACTGAAGGCCGGCGACCGGGAAGGCGCACAGGGTGGATTGCCCGCGCTGCGGAATGCGCTGGCCGCGATTTCGCAGGCGATCCGCGGGCTGAAGGAGAAGCAGGAAGACGAACCGCGCCCGCCGGCTGCGTACGATGCCGACGCGACGCTGCAACTGATGAAGGAACTGCACGCGGCGCTTTCCGCGCTGGACCCCGAGCGGGCCGAGCCTCTGGTGGCGCGTCTTGCGGAGTTTCTGCCCGGCTCCGATCTGGCTCCCATCCAGCGCGAGATTGAGGCATTCGATTTCGAACAGGCAAGCGAAAAGAGCGAGGCTTTGGCCGGAAAGCTAGGTCTGGATGTGGAATGAGGATGATGAAAAAAACGATTCTTGCTGTGGACGATGAACCGAACAATCTGCAGGTGCTGCGTCAGATTCTGCGCGACCACTACCACGTGCTGTATGCCACCAGCGGGGTGCGCGCGCTGGAAGCGGCCGAGAGGCATCGTCCGAATCTGGTCCTGCTGGACATCATGATGCCCGACATGGCCGGTTACGAGGTTTGCTCGCGGCTCAAGACCAATCCGCTGACGCAGAACATTCCGGTGATCTTTGTCACCTCAATGGGCGAGGTGGAGGACGAGGCCAGGGGTTTCGACGTGGGCGCAGTGGACTACGTGCAGAAGCCGGTCTCGGCGGCGGTGCTGCTGCGGCGGATTGAGACGCATCTTTCCCTGGTGCGCGCGAATGCGGTGGAACAGAGCTATCGCCAGGCGATCTTCATGCTGGGCGAGGCGGGCCACTATAACGACGCGGACACGGGCCGCCACACGTGGCGGATGGCAGGCTACTCGCGCGTGCTGGCGGCCGCCGCCGGATGGACTCCGCAATGGGCGCAGAACATGGAACTGGCTGCGTCGCTGCACGATGCCGGAAAAATCGGCGTGCCGGAGTCGATTTTGCGCGCGCCGCGGCGGCTGACGGCAGAGGAGTGGGAGGTGATGAAGCAGCACACGGAGATCGGGTTCAGAATTTTGAGCAAGTGCAGCGGTCCAATCTTTACACTGGCTGCCGAGATTGCGCGCTACCACCACGAGCACTGGGACGGGAGCGGCTATCCGTTCGGCCTTGCCGGAAACTCCATCCCCGAGTCGTCTCGCATTGTCGCCGTCGCGGACGTCTTTGACGCGCTCACTGTGCGGCGGCCTTACAAAGAGGCCTGGACGATGGAGGCTTCGCTCGAAGAGATTCGCCACATCGCGGGCTCGCACCTGGAGCCGAGGCTGGTGCGGCTGTTTGAAGATGTGCTGCCCGAGATATTGCACATCCGCCGCAAGTGGGAAGAGATGACTGAGGAGGAGCAGCGCGCCACGGAGTTTGCCTTCTCCGAGCTCTCACCGCATGCGCTTGAGCAGCTGGGCGTCCAGAACGGTCATCGGTTGCCGGTGGTGCATGAAAGGAGCGCGACGCGCACCGACCGTATCGCCTGAAACGCGGGAGAGTGCCGCCGATGGGGGAATTGAAACCCGCACCGGGTTGACCGGATGGGCGGCGGACGCGAAAGGCGCGACGACTGTGCGAGCCATCGCGGCCCAGGATGGCGAGGGTGGAGGATGTTCTCCTCGGTGACCTGGAAGCCGTTGGTGGCCACCTCGCAGTTCATCGTGGTGATGCTTCGCTTGGCAACGTGCTCGCCGTCGCAGGCGCCATCGAGGCCGGCGGTGGCATGGCGCCGGATGCGGGATCTTGGGGGACAGGGTATCGATTCCCTGAAGGGTGATGGAGTTGGAATGGTCGGGGCGGAGGGATTCGAAGTCTCGTTCCCAAGTGGTCACTATGCCGTTTTCTTTGTTGAAATTAAGGGCAAGCCCAACCAAAATGAAAGGTTGCCGAATTTCTCAGATGTGCCCTTCTTTCCCTATTCTCTTACGAGTGGACCGCATTCTGCAAGAAGTTGGTATCACTGGTATCACCCCTCCTTCGACAGTCTAGTTCAAAGCCAGCGGGGGCCGTTGTCACATGTTCAATGTCATGGGCTCTAGGCTCATCGCTGTTTTTCGCGCCTCCGAAAAGAGGCTTCGTAAGGAAAACCCGGAGTACGTGGTCTTTACCTGCCGCTTTTCGGCTGCCGAGGAGCCGATCAAGCTTGGCGTTCCCTTTCGATCGCTCGGCGAGCAAATCGAGCAGGGAATGAGACGGGCAGGACTCTACCGCGACCTGCCGCGCGGACGGAAACGGCCCGGATGGAAGAAGGAGTTTCTCGATTCGCTTTCCGAAGCGGCCCAGGATATAGGAGAGGTTTCGGAAGAGGAGATCCAGAGCACGGTCCGCAGTTATCGCGCCGAAAGGCGCCTGCCGGAGATTACCGTTGCATCCGAAGTCTAAAAAGCGAAGGCAACGCTCGGTGGTGGACACGAACGTTGTGGCGGCGGCCATCTTCGGCTTTCGGGAGCAATAGATTCCGGGCCGGGTTCCGAGCGCCGACCTCCTCCACCGCTGGGCTGGTGAGGAACACTTTGTGTGGCTGTATTCGGAGGATATTCGCGCCGGGGGAAGGGGAGCTCTGACGGGGTGCAGGTTCTAACTGTTGCGATCGATCCCTTCATCCATCCGAATTCGTAGTCGTGTTGACTCAGGTTTGGATGAACTGTACAGTTAGATCATCTGAAATGGAGAGTGTATGGCGACCACAACACCGAACAGAGATGGCGCGATCGTAGTCTCGGCACTGAGCCTGCGTACCAACCTTGGCAAGATCCTCCGTCGTTTGGATGTCGAACAGCGCTCCCTGGTTATCGAAAAGCGCGGGACCCCTACCGCCGTTCTTCTGAACATCCGCGATTATGTCAAACTTGCCGCGCCGGAGCCCGAGGTACTCAGGATCATTGGCGAGGAAGCTAAGCGGAACAAGACCGCTGCCCTGACTTCGCGTCAGATCGATCAAGTCATCAAGGCTGCAAGATCTGAAAAGAAGAAGCGGTAATGTTTCCATTGCGTCTCGTCATTGATACGAACGTCCTGGTCTCGGCGGTACTCAAACCCGACGGTCTTCAGCGAACTACATTTCTTCTGGCCATCACGAAGCCAGGCCGTTTGTATGTTTCACTGCCTGTCCTCGAAGAATATGCAGAGGTGCTGTCCCGGCCTGAATTGTCCATTCGAAGGGGGTTGCGGCTTCAACTGCTTCAGCTCATCAAGAACCACGGACATCTCGTAACTCCCTCGCGCCATATCGAGGCAACAAGCGACCCGGACGACAACATCTTTGTCGAGTGTGCGGACGCGGCTCGCGCCGACTTTCTGATCACCGGCAATCGCAAGCACTTTCCGGCTTATTGGAAGAATACGAAGATCGTCACGCCCCGCGAATTTGTCAGCCTGGTGGCGCCACATCTGATTCCCTGATCGGGTTCTCAGCGTGCTGCGAACGCCTCAGACAGCTAAAACATGTTAACTGGCGATGTGCGTGAGCGCGGAAGGTCGCGCGCCCGAAAATGTGAGCTGCCAACCCTTATAGACTCATCGTCTATTTGGATTCAGTCGATTGGCTGCTCGTAGTTGGGATTGATACGGTGTCGGATTCGTGCTGTCTTGTCACCGAATCCCCGCCGCAATCTCTGCATAAATCCCTGTGAATACATTTGTCGCGAGGTATCTCCATGGAGACGACCTTCCAATACTTGCGTTTATGTGGTGCACTACATAAACGCAGATATGTTGCGATATCGGTTATGTTGTCATGGTCCATAAAGTGGTCCTGAGTGGGAGCTAATATCGCTGTCGTGACCACATAAGATATCGAGGGGAATTGGTCTTCGATGACCAGACTCGTTCGGCATTTTGGATCCAGTTCAGGGTAAGGGAAATGCGTGTGGGCGGCGAGCGACTCGGCGATTATCGACTCGTTGACTGCGCTGATCGGTGTGAACCTCGTCTACGTCACCTATCGCGCTTCCGTTGCGGAACCTACTTTGAGTCGTTGGTGTTTCACTGCTTACTGAAGTCCGTGCTAGACGAGGAGTCTGTTGCGCGCTGGCAACGCCAAAGCAGGACTACATGGAGCTGGAAGAATTCAACGAACCGAGCACCCATCGGGGTTCAGTTCGCTAACAAATGCTAATCGCCTTTATTGCCGCCGTGGGTGATTTTCATCCCATTCTACGGGCAGCCGAATATCAGTTAGGGTCGCACTGTACTGCGTTCTTCCCGTCGGTCGATATGCGGTGAAGGTCAGCGGCGTACCCGCGCAAAGATATCGCGGAGGCGCACCTGCTATGAAGACTGCAGTCTGCCCGGCCGTTAACGACTTGGGCGGTACCGGTGGATTCGATAACCGCACTGGCACGTCGATAACGGGATTCAGTCCTGCGGCTCCTGGCTCGGGAAACAATTCGCCGACCCAAGCATCGCCCGTAACGCCCGTTGTGTCGGGCCCGCCCTTATCACAGGGCGTATCCGACCATTGCGCTGTGACCCAGGTCAGTTGTGGCTTCCACATTGCAGATCGGCAATTGAGCCAAAGATACCCCCTGCCCATCGGATCAAGAACCGGCGAACAGTTTCCGAACCCGGACACAGCGAAATTGTGCCCAGGCATCTGCATCCGTACTGTTGGGGTCCCTTCTACATTGATCGCCGCCAGCCTCAGCCGAAGCGTTACCGGTTCCGACCGCACCGCGTCGTAGAACTCGCGGTTCACCAGGATCCGCACATTTCCGTATGCATATCGACCGATGAACCTCTGACCGCCGAGCGGCTGCCACTCACCCTGCCACTGCCGCCCGTCCGCGGCGATCACGGTCGGCTGAATCGCTTGCACAACGACGCCGCGCCCCTCCGGCACTCCGCTCATACTCAGGAGGAGATACAGATTGACCCAATGCGGCCGGATCGCCGCTGCATAGGCCAGCAGGGGATTCGTCGGCGTCAATTTCACCGACAACTTCGGTGCGTCCGCAGGGTAGGTCCTCGCAATCGCGTTCGTGGTCGCTGAAACGAGTACGCCTGCCAGCCACAGCACGAGTGCCGAGATCAGCAGTCCCCGCGACCGCCATTCGCGCCGTCGGGCATATTGCAGTACGACAGCGGTGGCCGCCAGTGCCAGCATCAACGCGAAAGCCAAATACTGCGGCCAATCCGTGGCATACCGACCTGATTGCACATACCTGATGGCCACAGCTCCGAGGACCACGACGACCAGCACAACCAAGCTCGTCAGCGACATGCGGGCAAAGTTGGAAGTCACCGCGGCAAGTGCGGCAAGCGGAATCAACACCGCCCCTACGAGTAGCGCAAGGTTCGTTCCAAGGCCTCCCAGATGGGCAGTTGGATTGAATCCTGCGGTCTTTAGCAGCCACGCCTGTAAAAGCATCACTGGGAGAACTACGAACAACGCCGCAAACACGACTTTCGCCGCCAGCAGCTTTCCCCACTCGTAAGGCTTCGTGACCCACCATTGCACATGGCCCACAAGGCTCTCGCTTTGTATGACCCGCGTCATCATCACCCACCAGCTCACCGGCGCCAGCAGCATCAGGATGAACTCCAGCCTACGCAAATCGAACTCTGGGTTTAGCCTGGCGCGTGGCCGATATGCAGCCGTCCACCCATATAGCGTAAGCACCGCCAGTGACGCAAGGATCTCGGGCCAGTGCTGCCGCACGTCCTTGGCGAAGATGTGCACTACCTGTCTCATGCCCGGCTCCTCTCTTCCGTTTCTGCCGCAATCGGCCGCGCAGCGCGCTCGCCCCGCCGTGAACGTGCAATGGCCAGAAAGATGGATCGCAGCGTCATCGGTTCCGCCGTCAGATTCCGCGCCGCCGGAAAGACCGTTTTCAGATCAGCCATACTTTCGGCCCCCAGCCACCGGCTGTGCACGAACCGCGCCACCTCTTTCGACTGCTCATAGCCCAGCCATTCCGGCGGCATCTGTCGCACCTCCGCGGGCGTCTCCAGTGTCACCGTCACCTCACGGAAGCGCTCCGACAGGGCCGGGAGCTCTTCCGAAAAGAGCAACCGTCCCTGTTCCAGAAAGCCTACATGCGTCGAGAAGCTCTCAATCTCCGCCAGATCGTGCGACGACAAGAAGATCGTCGTCTCCTGAGCGCGGTCCAGCAGTCCCTCGATCAACTCATCGCGCACTAGCGGATCCAGTCCGGAAAACGGCTCGTCCAGCACCAGCAGCGAGGGCCGAAAGGCGAGCGCCGCCACCATGGCCGTCTTCATGCGCATCCCTCGCGATAACTGCCGTAACTTTCGGCCCAGCGGCAGATTAAACTGCTCCACCAGATACGCCTCCAGCGCTCGGTCCCATTTCGGATAGAAGGGACGCAAATAGCTCAGTACCTGCCGCACCGTCATCCACTCTGGATGCTCCTGGTTCTCGCTCACATAGCCAATTCGGTTCAGCGCGCGCCCGGCCAAGTGTTTGGAGGCCGTTCCCAAAACCTCCGCCCGTCCCTCCGTTGGCAGGAAGATATTCATCAGCAGCTTGATGAGTGTCGTCTTTCCCGCGCCATTCGCGCCCACCAGCGCATAGATCGCGCCCTCGGGCACTTCGAACGTCACGCCGCGCAGTGCCTCTGTCCGCCCAAACCGCTTCGTCAACGCCTCCGTCCTCAGCACGGCAGTCATCTTTCCCTCCGCCCCTCTCCGAACTTCGATCCCGCACCCTCGGCAAAACTGGCCCCATTCAGCTGTTCCCAGTGCTCCCGGACCGCGGCTATCACCTCTTCTTCCCCAATCCCCAGCCGCCGAGCTTCCACCACCAGCCGCTCCACTTCCGGCCCCAGCAGCCCCGCGCGCTCCTTCCGGCTGGAATCCGGCAAATCCGCCACCACCGTCCCAATCCCCGGACGCGTCTCCAGAAATCCCTCGTGCACTAGATAGGCCACGATTTTGTGGGCAGTATTCGGATTGATCTTCAGCTCCCGACTTAACACCCGCACCGAGGGGAAAGCCTCGCCTGGCCGCAGTTGGCCACTCACTAGGGCTTTCTTCGTCGCATAGACCACCTGCTCGAACAAGGACAACCCGGGTCGGAATTTTACTCGAAACGGAATCACGACTGTACTATGTCACATAGTACGGGCAGCACGCAAGTGAGGTTATTGTTCTCGCCCCTCCAGGCACTCGCTACTTGACGGATTTAGACCGCACCAATCGCAAAAGTGGAACCAGCGAGTTGAGCTTTGGAAAACAGATGATTTACTTACTCGGCTCCTTCGTAATGCTCGCTAGGAGGAAAACCCGGGACAGCGAATTAAATCGCCTCCCGGGAGAGTGGACGAGCACCGAAAGAGGTCATGAACTCAGAGCCTGCGAAGAAATTCCATTACGCTCGGATCATCTCGCCACCTTTTCTTGATTTTGTGATTGCCGCCTCCAGGATCGCAGGCGGCAAGAGCCTTAGCTTTCGTGGCCAGGTCCGTTTCCGCATAGATATTGGTTGTGTCAAGCGAAACGTGGCCCAGCCACGCTCTGATCGTGTTGAGATCAACACCAGCGCGAAGCAGGTGAGTTGCGGTTGTATGACGGATCGTATGCGGACTTACACGTTTGGTCTTCAGCGAAGGGACCTTTATCGCCGCCTTCTCCGCATGACGCGCCACGAGCGTGTGGATTCCGAACCGTGTTATGGGATCGCCATATCGATTGAGAAACAAGGGATTGGAGGCATCCCGTCCTCGGATGAGCAGCCGGAGTTCAGCCATTGTCTTTTTCCAGAGTGGGCAGAATCGGACCTTTCGACCTTTTCCACGGATCTTCACTGAGCCGGTGCCCGCTGCGTCCCAAGTCAGATCGTCGATCAAGATTCGCGCGGCCTCGGTGGCTCGTGCGCCCGAGTTGTAGAGAAACAGGAGCAGAGCGTAGTCTCTGTGGCCGTGCTCAGTTGAGCGATCAGGGGCGCGGAGAAGTTCCTCGATTTCGTCTTTTTCCATGTACGGAACCGGATTCCTCCACGCTCGCTTGAAGGGAACTCTACGAATCTGTGCGCACCATTCCACATGCTCGGGGCTACAATCGCCTGTGAACCGGGCGAAGGCGTGGAGGGTAGCAAGCCGCTGATTCCGCGTGGCGACCGAGCAACTTCGAGACTGTTCCAAATGTGCCAGGAAATTCGAAACAACGTCGGGCGAGAGGTCGTCTATTAGCAGCCTGTCGACCGGTGTTTTGAGCCTGGCGGCGACAAACGGCAGGAATAAGCAGAACGTGTCGCGATAGCTCTGTTGCGTATTTCGCGATACCCCGCGTTCATGCATCAGATGATCTGCGAGAAAGCGACGAACCCAGTAGCCGACAGCGGCGTTATCAGGCATGATCCACCTCCGCAAACGCGTAGTGTTCAAAGCAGCGATTGGCTTCCTGAAGCAACTGGCGTGTCATCTGGAGGTACACAGATGTCTCGTCTATTCCGCAGTGGCCGAGATATGTGGATAGGAAAGGCAGTAGCCTCTGAACGTCTTTTCCCTCGCGATACCAGGTCACCAGACGAGTCACTGCAAACGTGTGCCGAAAGTCATGCAGCCTTGGCTGATAACGGGCGGTGTCGAAACGCAGTACGCCGGCCTCCTTCCTCAGCCATTGGAACTGATGGTCGGCGTGACTGTTTCCGATCATCATTCCTATTTTTGTGGTCAGTACGGTCGGAGGACGCTCGTACCCGAATCGTGGCCGATGTCTCATTTGGTAGAGTCTCAAGATGCTGACAATATCTCTGCCAATTGGAACCAGTCGGGACTTGCCGAACTTCGTTTCCCGGATGGTCAGTGCAGCTTTTCTGAAATCCACGTCTTCATGTTTCAGGCGAGCGGCTTCACCAAGGCGCAGTCCTGTACCGTAGAGCACGAGGAGCAGCGTGCGCATGGTGTCCGGTGACAACGGGCATGTCGGCGAGTAGTGCGAATCAGGAACTCCCAGCAAACGCCGCATATCTTCAGTTGAATAAATGTAGGGGACGAAGCGCGGCGGTCTGTCCGGGATGGAATTCGGGAGTATTCGATGCTGCATGTACCCACGGCTGGTCGCGAACCGAAGGAAACTGCCGAGCACCCAATACCGGTGAAACCAAACGCTCGTAACTCTGCCACTATGGCCTAACAGGAATGCGTCGGCGTGGTGAGCGCTGAGTTGGTCGAAATCGACATTCCCGGTTTGTCTGAGAAATGCTTTCAGGGCACGGGCCGGCGTCGTATAGCAGTTCCCCAGTGCCTGCTTGTATCGGATGAACTCTTCAATGGCGGGAGCGAGTTTCATTGGAGACCTCCTAACCCGAAGCTGGAAACCTCCCGGAGTGAGTTCAGGCGATCCTTTGCCCAGGTTGCCTTAATTGGCTGCGTTTGCGTTCGCAGGTACTCCGTTAAAGTCGATAGTCTACCGTCGGCGACATGCCCCAGATTTCTGCGCTCGACCTTTGCGTAGATCCGCGTCGATCGCGTTGAGCGGTGGCCGAGGTGATCACCGATCGCCTTGAGCGAGAAGCCTTCGTCCAGCAGATGGGTAGCGCAGGCGTGACGCAAAACATGGGGGCCATAGTGCGGCAGATGGCAACCTAGAGTTCGAACTCGAAGAAAAATGGAGCGGGAGGCATGGCGTGTCTTCATCGGCCGATGAGGCCCACGCAGTAGGAGAAAAACGTTGCGAGAGGAGCATTGCGGGCGCACCATCTGGAGATACTTGAGAATGGCATTTCCCACCTCAGGGGTGAGGGGGAACTCCTGAATCGTCCTATTCTTTGGACGCCGTACCCGGATCTTTTCATTGTTCCAGTCCAGATCATCCAATGTCAGAGCACAGACTTCCCCGATGCGCAGACCGTATACCGCCAACAGAAGAATGATTGCACGATCGCGAATGTGGCCTGGGCGATCCGAGTCAAGGCTCGCAATCAAACGTCGCACCTGCTCCCAACTGGGCCCTTCCGGAAGACCGGCCTGTGAGTATATGCGAGGGCGCTCGATCGTTTCCGCCAATCCGGGCGCGCACCAGTTCTGCTGTGCTGCGTAGCGAAAAAAGGCACGGAGAGACTGTGCATACACTTTTATTGTTGCCTTCTTCCAGCCGCGGGTTTTGTTTTCAACAAAGTACGCCGCGAGAGTCTGGGGCGATACTTCCTTCAGAGGAATGCCCAGCTTTCCAAGCCATTCGAAGAAAACGTTCAGCCCTGATTCGCGCGTGGAAAGAGTTTGATCTGAATATCCTCGTTCGTCCCGTAGCTCCTTCAGGAAACTGTCGAGCTCAGCCCTGAACTGGGGGTTGCGTTCCGGATCATGCCACTTGCCAAGAAAGCGAAGCCAATTCTTGGCGATTTAGACGAATCGTTTGGTAGCGGCCTCACGCGTTTCGGTTTTGGAATGCGGCGCGCATGACTTCGCAACCCAGTCTCTTGCCGCTCGCACGATCTGCACTTCCGCGACTTCCGTTGATCGCCGCACGTTCACCCGCTCCGCGATTGCAAGCAAGAATCTGTTGACGTTTCTGAGCGTGCGCAGACTGTGGCCCTGCTCATTCATGTCGCTAAGAAAGGCACGCCGCTCTTCCGCGAAACGGCCCATCTTGTAAATCCATACCCAATTGCTGCGATTCATCACCTGATCAAACACTTGGCTGACTCCTTGGAGTGAATTTGGAAACCAGCCAAGTATGCGGGTTATGTGGCCATCGACGCACGTGCAGGCCCGATGGAGAGGTGCTTTCGTGGATCATGACAACATAACTGACATCGCAACATATCTACGTGCCCATGCGGTCGAATTGGGCACTCGCATTCTCGAAACCTACCCTCCGCTTCAAGGTACGAGAGACCCAGTCGCGCCGCGCATTGCAACGCTTCTGCGCAGGGCGCTTCCCGCTCAGGCGCTTGCTATCACGGGCACCGCGAAGTATCTGCGCAAAGCCAAAGCAGCGCGGATTGTAGCCGAATGCGGGGCCGGCAAGACCTATATGGCGCTCGGCGCAATCCACGTGCTGGCGGACGGGCGTCCCAGCACCACACTGGTGATGTGCCCTTCGCATATCACGCACAAGTGGGCGCGGGAAGCTCTTCTAACCGTGCCGCGCGCCAGGACCTTTCTGATCGAGGACATGCGCAACGGCGGCGATCCCAAGAAGCCGCACGGAATCTGCGAAGTGAAACTGCGCAAGGGCAGGATCGTGTACGAGGGAATGCGCCTGTCGTTAGCCGAGTTGCGGCGCATGGGCCGCAAGGAGTGGCGCAAGCGTTGCTCCGGTCCAGCCTTCTTCATCACCGGAAAGGACAAGGGCAAGCTGGGCTACTACTGGGAGCACGTGTACCTCAAAGCGAAATCCGGGCCGAACCTCGGAGGCGTTATCAATCCCGACACCGGCACTGCGATCATGGACTCGGAGAGGCAGAAG
>DATLRP010000021.1:0-29366 GCA_035534635.1 Occallatibacter sp. | reverse complement strand
GGTCGTACTTGGCGGCCAGGGTCAGCGCCGGGCCGAGTTCCTTGCGGTCATGGGCCTTGCTGATGCCGACCGACGAGCCGAGGTTGGCGGGCTTCACGAAGACCGGGTACTTGAGCGCGGCTTCCACCTGGGCGATGGCCTTGCGGGGGGAGTTTTCCCAGTCGGCGCGCAGCAGGGTAACGTGCTTGACGATGGGCAATTTGGCCTGGGCGAAGAGGCGCTTCATCACGTCCTTGTCCATGCCGGCAGCCGAGCCCAGCACGCCTGCGCCAACGTAGGCGATGCCGGCCATTTCAAAAAGGCCCTGGATGGTGCCGTCCTCGCCGAAGGTGCCGTGGAGGACGGGAAACACCACGTCGAGGGGCTGGCCGCCGGGGCGCTGGTGTTGGCCGGACGCCGCAGAGAGAGCCGGCTCCGGGGCCATGAGCGTGGGAATGCCTTCATGCAGCAGCTTGGCGCCGGGCGTGGCCGCAGGGTCGCCGGCGCGCAAGGGGCGTGCGATGGCGCTGTGGCCGCTGGCGAGCAGGTGGCCAGCGTCAGCCGCGGCCAGCCATCGGCCCTCCTTGGTGATGCCGATGGGCACCACGTCAAATTTGCGGCGGTCAATCGCCTGCAACACTGAGGCGGCGGAGAGCAGCGAGACCTCATGCTCGCCGCTGCGGCCGCCAAACAACACACCTACGCGAAGTCTTTTTGCCATACGCTATTCAATACTATTGTGTTGCAACTGGTTTGAGCGCGCTGCTTGCGGTGGGCATCTCATGCGGCACTTGCCCTTTAGCCAAAGGTCGCCGTAAACTATATTCGATTTTTCTTCGCCCCTATGAAAAATGATTCCTTCTTCGATGAATCTAGTGATCAGTCCCGCGTTAAGGCTGCTATCGTTGCCGAGTACTTCTGGGCCTGGGCAAGAGTAATTCTGCCTGTTGTCAAGGCTAAGGGAGGAAGGATCGCGTACATCGATCTCTTTGCTGGACCTGGGCGGTATGGCGACGATACAAAGTCGACTCCGATTCTCGTTTTGGAGAAAGCTATTGGTGACCCGGACATTTGTCAGCGACTGGAAGTTATATTCAACGACTTTAACCTCGAAAACGCGAATAGACTCCAGGCGGAGATCAACCAGTTGAAAGGTGTTGAGAAGCTCCGCTACAGACCACGCATTTACAAAGAGGAGGTCGGGGAAAAGATCGTCGCGATGTTTGCAGACTGGGAGAACGTTCCTACCCTTTTCTTCGTGGATCCATGGGGGTACAAGGGCCTATCGCTTGGTTTAGTTAATTCCGTACTTCGGAACTGGGGCTGCGATTGCATCTTTTTCTTTAATTACAACAGGATCAACCCAGGGCTAATGAATCCTTTTGTTAAGCAGCATATGGACATGCTCTTCGGTTGTGAGCGTGCCGAACAGTTGCGACTCAAAGTTGAAATGCTCAGTCCGCGGGAGCGTGAGGTCGCCATCGTCGAGGAGCTTAGTCAAGCACTCAGACAGCTCGGAGCACCATACGTGCTTCCTTTCTGCTTCAAGAACGAGTCTGGCAAAAGGACCAGCCACCACTTGATCTTCGCAACGAAGCATCCCAAAGGATACGAGATTATGAAGGGCATCATGGCGAAATATAGCTCTGAGCTGCATCAAGGAGTTCCTTCGTTCGGCTACTGCCCCGCAACAGAGCTGCAACCATTTCTGTTCGAGCTAAATCGCCCACTCGATGACCTTGAGGAGATGTTAGTGAAAGAATTCCGAGGACAGGCGTTGTCGGTTGGCGAAATCTATAACTTGCATAATGTCGGCCGCCCTTATATTCGCAAAAACTATAAGGACGTTTTGCGTGGCATGGAAGAGCGCAAAGCCATTTCTGCGAATCCTTCACGAGACCATAGACGACCCAACACTATGGGTGACCAAACTGTGATTACGTTCAAGTCTGCACAATAGCCAAACCCTTTCAAGGAGGTCCTTGTGAGCGAGAAAAGCACAATCGAATGGACCGACGCGACCTGGAATCCTGTGCGAGGCTGCACGAAGGTCAGTCCGGGGTGCAAGCATTGCTACGCTGAGACCTTCGCGGAGCGATTTCGCGGAGTTCCAGGCCACCCATATGAGCAGGGCTTCGATTTGCGGCTGGTTCCGGACAAGCTGGCCGAGCCGCTACGCTGGCGCGAGCCCAAGATGATTTTCGTCAACTCCATGAGCGATCTTTTTCAGGATGGCGTTCCTGACGAATACATCGAAGCGGTTGCAACTGTGATGGTCAAAGCAAATTGGCACACATATCAAGTCCTGACCAAGCGTTCCGCGCGGATGGCAAGCCTTTTGCGCAGTAGGTTGCATTTTGCGGCGCAATCTTCGCACATCTGGTGGGGCGTGAGCGTTGAGAACAAGGCGTATGGGCTGCCGAGAATTGCTGACCTGCAAAAAGCGCCGGCGCGAGTGAGATTCCTCTCGGTTGAGCCGCTTCTGGAAGACGTGGGAAGACTGAACCTCGCTGGAATTCACTGGGTGATTGTCGGTGGAGAAAGCGGTCACGGAGCCAGGCCGCTTCAAAGGGAATGGGTCACATCGATCCGGGACCAATGCTCCAGGGCGCGCATCCCCTTCTTCTTCAAGCAATGGGGCGGAGTGCGCAAGAAGCACGCCGGCCGTGAATTGGATGGACGAACCTACGATGGATTCCCGAAGCGCACAAGTCACCCAACGATACCCGCTTCGACCGCCAAGGAGTTGGCGCAGGAAATCCGAATAAGCTACGGCACATCCTCTTCGACGCTCTTGCCGATTCTGGCCTAGACGCGCCGTAACCATTCCTAGAGGATCTTCTTCCCAAATGCCGAACAGGCCAGTTGCACAGCCAGGTCCGCGGTCTGGTTGTGCTCGTCGAGGATGGGGTTGACCTCGACAATTTCCAGGCTGAGCATACGGCCGTGGTCGGCAATGATCTCCATGGCGAGGTGGGCCTCGCGGTAGGTTGCGCCGCCGCGGACGGGTGTTCCGACACCGGGCGCGTCCTCGGGGTCGATCCAATCCATGTCGAGCGAGACGTGGTAGCCGGCGGTGCCGTGGCCTGCGGCGCGCAGGGCTTCTTCCATCACGGCGCGCATGCCGCGCTCGTCGATGTCGCGCATCGTAAACACTTCAGTAACGCCGGCGCGGCGGATGTTTTCGCGCTCAGCGGCGTCGATGTCGCGCACGCCAACGAGGACAGTGTTCTCTGCGGCGACCTTCGGCGCGGGGCCGAGGATGGAGCTGAGCGGCTCAGGGCCGAGACCGAGCAGCGCGGCCAGCGGCATGCCGTGGACGTTGCCGGAGGGCGAGGTCTCCGGCGTGTTGATGTCTGAGTGGGCGTCAATCCAGACGACGCCGATGCGCTGGCCCTGACGGCGGTAGAACTCGGCGACACCGGAGACGCTGCCGGCGGCGATGGAGTGGTCACCGCCGAGGACGAGCGGGGTCTGGCCCGATTCAAGCGCCTGGAGAACGGCCTGAGAAGTGCGCGTGCAGGTTTCGGCTATCTGATTCAAATAGCGGGCGTTGTGGCTGCCGAAGTCCTGCGTTTCGGCAATCTCGACCGTGATGTTGCCGCCGTCCTCCACATGGTGGCCGAGAGCTTCAAGCCGGGCTTCGAGGCCGGCGACGCGGATGGCTGAAGGGCCCATGTCGACGCCGCGGCGGCTGGCGCCCATGTCCAGCGGGACACCGAGGACGCGAATGGGTCGGACGGGCTGCGCCTGCGTGCCGCTGCCCGGCAGCGCGGTGGCGGGAGTGGTGTTCAGTTCGGATTTTCGGCTCATGGCTATGGCACTCCCCCGGGCCCGGTTTTCCGGCGGCGCTGGTGCTGCCTGCGGACGATTCTGGCCCTCTCGAATGCGGTTGGTACGATGCATGTTTCGCGCATACCAAAGTGCTGCCGCATCCCCTAAAAGGGTTATTAGAGCAGATTCTGTTCAGAGTAAGATGAAGGCTCAAGAATCTAAAGCAATTCGCTTAGATTCGCAGGTTTTGGCCACGCTCCGGTGAGCACAGACGGGGGCGGTGGATGGGGAAGACCAAGTGAGAAACAGGACAGGGAAAGGCGGAACGCCCGAGGGTGTTTTCAGCGGCTCCCTGAAGCGCAAATCGGTACTCATGCTGGCGCTGCTGGCATGGGCGTCAACGGCCTGGGCAACGCCCGGGCTGCTGACCTCGGTTCGCGCCGTTGCCGCCCTCTCCCAGGGCGAAGCCGCTTTGGGCTATCCGGTGGACTTGAGCGCTACGGTCACCTACTTCCGCGGCTACGAGAAGATGCTCTTTGTGCAGGACGGCGATGCGGGCATTCTGGTCGAGCCCAGCTCGACCATCCTGGTTTCGCCGGGCGACCAGGTGCTGATCAAGGGAACCACGGCGGCCGGATTCCGGCCGATGGTGATGGCCAACAGCATTGCGGTGATCGGGCACGGCGCCCTGCCGCAGCCGGTTTCTGCCACCTATGACCAACTGATTCACTCGGCATTCGACAGCCGGCTGGTGACGGTGTTTGCCACGGTGCGCGACGCGGCGACGGTGATGCGGTCGGGGGTGCGCAGCACGCTGCTGCAGATGCACACCGACGTCGGCGCGATTGATGCGGAAGTGGACGTGGACAACCCCACGCTGCTCTCCGGGCTGCTGGATGCGCAGGTGCTGGTGACGGGTGTGGCCTCGGCGCGGTTTGACGGCAAGATGCGGCAGACCGGAATCGTGGTGCATGTGGCCTCCATGCAGGACGTGAAGGTGATTCGCCGCGCGACGACCGACCCGTGGAGCCTGCCGCTGACGCCGATGAACGGCATTCTTGACAATTATCACATGGCGAATGAGAGCCGGGTGCGGGTTCGCGGCACGCTCACTTATTATGAGCCGGGCTCGACGGCTGTGCTGCAGAGCGGCGGGCAGAGCCTTCGCATCCTGGTGGCCTCCATTGCGCCGCTGCACGTGGGCAACCTTGCCGACGCCACGGGCTTTCCTGAGGTGCATGACGGATTTCTGACGCTGACCGAGGCCGAGATTCAGGACCTTGGCACCGCGGCTCCGGTGGCGCCGATTTCGGTGTCGTGGTCCCAGCTGGCGTCGAGCAATCATCTGTTCGACCTGGTCAGCGTGGACGGCACGGTGATGGCCGAAGTGCGCAGCGCAGCGCAGGACGAGTATGTGCTGGAGGCTGGCGGCAACCTGTTCTCAGCCACCTTCGAGCATCCGCTGGCGGCGGACGGTGATGGGGTGCTGGCGCCGATGAAGCACGTGACGCCGGGCTCGACGGTGCGCGTGACGGGCATCTGCTTCATGAACAATTCGAACTCCTTCCACGCGCGGAACTCCTTCAACATTCAGCTGCGCTCGCCCGATGACATTGCGGTGGTGAATGCGGCGCCAATGATGACGGTGGTGAACCTGCTGCGCGTGGTGGCCTTTCTGCTGCTGACCGTGGTGGGGTCGAGCGTGTGGGTTTGGATGCTGCGTCGGCGGGTGCGCGCGCAGACGGCGGAGATTACGAAGCAGACCGAGTCCGAGACCGTCCAGGAACGGCGCATCGTGCAACTGGAGCAGTGGCGAAGCCGCATTCTGGAAGAGATCAACGCCTCACAGTCGCTCTCCGACGTGGTGGAACACATCACGGAAATGGTCTCCTTCAGCCTGGAGGGCGTGCCCTGCTGGTGCGAGGTGGTGGATGGGCCCGTGCTGGGCAAGCCGCCGGCCAGCAAGACGGACAAGCGCATCGCCTCGCGCGAGATTCCGTCGCGGACGGGCATTGTGCTGGGTCACATGTTTGTGGCCTTTGACCACAAGAAGCCGGAAGTGAAAGAGGAAGAGGACGCGATCGTCACCGGCGTGCGGCTGGCGACGCTCGCCATCGAAACGCGCAAGCTCTATGCCGACCTGGTATATCGCTCGGAGTTCGACCAGCTGACGGACATGTACAACCGCTTTACGCTGGACCGGCTGCTGGAAGATCAGATCAGGAAGGCGCAGGAGTCGTCGAGCGTCTTCGGACTGATTTACGTGGACCTGGACGAGTTCAAGCAGGTGAACGATCTCTACGGCCATCACGTGGGCGACCAGTATCTGCAGGAAGTCTCGCTCAGGATGAAGCGGCAGCTGCGCTCCGGCGACGTGCTGGCGCGGCTGGGCGGCGACGAGTTTGCCGCGCTGGTCTCCGTGGTGCGCAACCGCGCCGACGTGGAGGAGATCGCGCAGCGGCTGGAGCGCTGCTTTGATGCGCCCTTCACGGTGGAGGGCTATGTGCTTCGCGGCGCGGCCAGCGTCGGCGTGTCACTCTATCCCAACGACGGCGCGACGGCCGACAGCCTGCTGAGCTCGGCGGACGCCTCCATGTACACCGCCAAGCACACCCGCCGCCAGTCGACCGGAATGCGCTCGCGCCGCGGCGCCTGAAGCGCGCGGTCCTGAGACATGCGAAGCAACAAAAAGAAGTCCCGGCACAATGCCGGGCCTTCTTCAGTTGAGGAATTGCTGCGCGAGCCGAGGTTACTCGGCCGCCATCTCTTCGGCTTCACCCTCCTGGCGCATGAGCTCCAGTTCGCGCTCCGCCGCTTCGATCTCGGCAGAGACCTCCTGCTGCACGCGTGCGGCCGCCTCTTCGAGCTCGGGGCTGAGCTGCACGTTGCGGTAGTACTCCAGGCCCGTGCCGGCGGGGATGAGACGCCCGACGATCACGTTCTCTTTGAGCCCGCGCAGGTTGTCGATCGCGCCGTTGATGCTGGCCTCAGTGAGCACGCGGGTGGTCTCCTGGAAGCTGGCCGCGGAGATGAAGCTGTCAGTGGAAAGCGAGGCCTTGGTGATGCCGAGCAGCAGCGGACGCCCCATGGGAGGACGGCCACCTTCCGCCAGCACGCGCTCCATCTCCTCGCGGAAGCGGAAGCGGTCCACCTGCTGCTCGAGCAGGAAGTTCGAATCACCGATCTCGTCGATGCGCACCCAGCGGAGCATCTGCCGGACGATGACCTCGATGTGCTTGTCGCTGATGGCCACGCCCTGCAGGCGGTAGACCTCCTGGATTTCGTTCACCAGGTAAGCCTGCAGTTCCTTTTCGCCCAGCACGGCAAGAATGTCGTGCGGGTTGAGGGGGCCGTCCATCAGCGGGTCGCCGGCGCGCAGGCGTTCGCCTTCCTGCACGTTGACGTGTACGCCGCGCGGCACCGAGTACTCCTTCTCGTCGCCGTTGTCGGCCGTGACGTAAATCCTGCGCTGGCCCTTGGTGACTTCGCCGAAGCGAACCACGCCGTCGATCTCGCTGATGATGGCGGTTTCGCGCGGCTTGCGGGCCTCAAACAGCTCCACGACGCGAGGCAGACCGCCGGTGATGTCCTTGGTGCGCGTGCTCTCCTTGGGAATCTTGGCGAGCACGTCGCCGGGACCCACCTCATCGCCGTCCTGCACCATCAGGTGAGCGCCGCGGGGCAGCAGGTACCGCTTCTGCGCCTTGGAGCCCTTGATGACGAAGGCGGGCTGGCGCTTTTCGTCGGGGGAGTCGCCGACCACCCAGCGCGAAAGGCCGGTGACCTCATCGACTTCCTCGTTGAGCGTGATGCCTTCCTGCAGGTCCTTGAACTGCACCGTACCGCCAATCTCAGTGAGGATGGCGTAGGTGTAGGGATCCCACTCGGCCAGCAGGTCGCCCAGCTTGACAGTGTGGCCGTCCCTGACGCGAAGGCGCGCGCCGTAGACCACCTGGTAGCGCTCCTTCTCGCGGCCTCGCTCGTCCACAATGGCCACCGAACCGGAGCGGTTCATGGCGACCATCGTGCCGTCCTTGCTTTCCACGGTGTTCAGATTGAAGTAACGCACGAAGCCGTTGTTCTTGGCGTCCAGGCGCGAGCGGTCTGCCACTCGGCTGGCGGTGCCGCCGACGTGGAAGGTGCGCATGGTGAGCTGTGTGCCGGGCTCGCCAATGGACTGCGCGGCGATGACACCGCAGGTCTCGCCCAGCTCGACCATGCGGCCGGAGCCGAGGTTGCGGCCGTAGCAGAGCGCGCAAACGCCGCGGCGGGACTCGCAGGTGAGCACGGAGCGAATCTTCACCTTCTCCACGCCGGCGCCCTGGATGGCCGAGGCGATGTCTTCATCGATGGGCTGGTTTACCTCAACCACGACGTTGCCGTCATAGTCCTTGATGCGCTCCAGTGAGACGCGGCCGATGATGCGGTCGCGCATGGGTTCGATGATCTCGCCCGACTCGACGATGGAGCCGACGTAGATGCCCTCGCTGGTGCCGCAGTCGTACTCGGTGACGATGACGTCCTGCGCCACATCCACCAGGCGGCGGGTGAGGTAGCCGGAGTCGGCGGTCTTGAGCGCCGTATCGGCCAGGCCCTTGCGCGCGCCGTGGGTGGAGATGAAGTACTCGAGCACGGTAAGGCCCTCACGGAAGTTGGCCGTGATGGGCGTCTCGATGACTTCGCCCGAGGGCTTGGCCATCAGTCCGCGCATGCCGGAGAGTTGGCGGATCTGCTGCTTGGAGCCGCGGGCGCCGGAGTCGGCCATGATGTAGATCGGGTTCATGGCGCCGTCGTCGTCGGCCTTCTTCATGTTGCCGAACATCTCCTCGGCCACCTGGTCGGTAACGGAAGACCACATCTGGATGACCTTGTTGGAGCGCTCGCCGTTGGTGATGGCGCCGTCCATGTATTGCTTCTGGACCTCGATGACCTTCTTGTCGGCCTCGTGCACCGTGGTGTACTTGCTGGCCGGGATGACCATGTCGTCCAGGCCGACGGAGAGGCCGGAGAGCGTGGCGTAGTTGAAGCCGAGCTGCTTGATGCGGTCCAGCATGCGGACGGTGACTTCCAGGCCGAGGTTCTGGTTGCAGTAGTTCACCAGCTGGCCGATGCCCTTCTTTTTGAGCAGGCCGTTGATGAAGGGCATGCCGGCGGGCAGCGCATCGTTGAGGATGACGCGGCCAACGGTGGTGGAGATGTACTCCTTGTTGAAGTCCACCGGCTCGGTGTGGGTCAGGTCCTGATCGTCGTAGGCCGTGGCCATGTCCAGCACTTTGCCCGTGTAGCGCAGGCGAATGGGCGTGAGCGTCTCAAGCTCGCGGGCTTCGAGAGCCATGAGAATCTCCTCGGTGTTCGAGAAGACGCGGCCTTCGCCGGTGGCGCCCTTCTTGGCCTTGGTCAGGTAATAGAGGCCGAGCACCATGTCCTGTGTGGGCACGGTGATGGGATGACCGGAGGCCGGCGAGAGAATGTTGTGCGAGGCCAGCATGAGCACGCTGGCTTCAATCTGCGCCTCAGGCGAGAGCGGGATGTGCACGGCCATCTGGTCGCCGTCAAAGTCGGCGTTGAAGGCGGTGCAGACCAGGGGATGAATCTTGATGGCCTTGCCCTCGACGAGCACGGGCTCAAAGGCCTGGATGCCCAGCCGGTGCAGGGTTGGGGCGCGGTTGAGCAGCACTGGATGGTCCTTGATGACCTCTTCAAGGATGTCCCACACCACGGGCTCCTGGGTCTCCACCATTTCCTTGGCCTGCTTGATGGTGGTGCAGTGGCCGGTCTGCTCCAGGCGGTGATAGATGAAGGGTTTGAAAAGCTCGAGCGCCATCTTCTTGGGCAGGCCGCACTGGTGGAGCTTGAGCTCCGGGCCGACCACGATGACCGAGCGGCCGGAGTAGTCGACGCGCTTGCCGAGCAGGTTCTGGCGGAAGCGGCCCTGCTTGCCCTTGAGGGTGTCAGAGAGCGACTTGAGCGGGCGGTTGTTTGCGCCGCGCAGCACGCGGCCGCGGCGGCCGTTGTCAAACAACGCGTCCACGGCTTCCTGCAGCATCCGCTTCTCATTGCGCACGATGACCTCGGGCGCGTGCAGGTCCATGAGCTTCTTCAACCGGTTGTTGCGGTTGATGACGCGGCGGTAGAGATCGTTCAAATCAGAGGTGGCGAAGCGGCCGCCATCCAGCGGCACCAGGGGACGCAGCTCCGGAGGAATGACCGGCAGCACGTCGAGAATCATCCACTGCGGCTTGTTGCTGCTCTTGCGGAAGGCCTCGACGACCTTGAGGCGCTTGGCATACTTGATTTTCTTCTGCGCGGAAGTCTCGGTCTTCATCCTTTCGCGCAACTCGACAGAGAGCTCCTCAATCTGCACGCGCTTGAGCAGCTCCTTGATGGCCTCTGCGCCCATCATGGCCTTGAAGCCGGAGGGGCGGTACTGCTGGTCGAGCTCGCGGTAGCGGGTCTCGTCCTTGATGATCTCGCGCTCGCGCGCTCCGGAGTCACCCGGGTCGATGACGACATAGGACTCGAAGTAGAGAATGCTCTCGAGGTCGCGCAGAGAGATATCCAGCAGGTGGCCGATGCGCGAGGGCAGGCCCTTGAAGAACCACACGTGCGAGCAGGGCGAGGCCAGCTCAATGTGGCCCATGCGCTCGCGGCGCACCTTGCTGACGGTGACCTCGACGCCGCACTTGTCGCAGATGACGCCGCGGTGCTTCATGCGCTTGTACTTGCCGCAGAGGCACTCCCAGTCAGTGACGGGCCCGAAGATGCGGGCGCAGAACAGGCCGTCGCGCTCCGGCTTGAAGGTGCGATAGTTGATGGTCTCCGGCTTGGTGACCTCGCCATGCGACCAGCTGCGAATCTTCTCAGGCGAAGCGAGCATGATGCGGATGGCGTCGAAGTCGGTAATCGGGCTGGTGAGCTCAAACGGGTTCGAACGGAACAAGGCGACCCTCCCTGGCGGGCCTTTCGGCAGCGCGCCGCGGCTTTTCCCGGGATGACTGAAAGGTTCTTCCTTCCCGGGTGGCGGCGAATGCCGCCGTTGAGAAGAACCCTGTGCATTTCAAAGCGGTCGGCAAGGAGCGAAACAGCGCAAGCCCCCGGCCGGTCGTGATTAGTCGGCTACCGCAGCCACTTCCTGCGCGGGAGCCTTGCGCACCAGATCGGCGCGCTTGATCAGCTCCACGTCAAGGCAGAGCGATTGCAGCTCGCGGATGAGCACGTTGAACGACTCCGGCACGCCGGGCTCGATGGCCGCTTCGCCCTTGACGATGGCCTCGTAAATCTTGGTGCGGCCGTAGACGTCGTCGGACTTGGCGGTGAGCAGTTCCTGCAGGATGTAAGCGGCGCCGTAGGCTTCCAGCGCCCAGACTTCCATTTCGCCGAAGCGCTGGCCGCCGAACTGCGCCTTGCCGCCCAGCGGCTGCTGGGTGATGAGCGAGTAGGGCCCGATGGAACGCGCGTGAATCTTGTCGTCCACCAGGTGCGAGAGCTTGAGCATGTAAATGTAACCGACGGTGACTGGCTGCTCGAACTGCTCGCCGGTCATGCCGTCGTAAAGCGCCGTCTTGCCGGAGGTGGGCAGGCCGGCGGCGGTGAGCAGCGCCTTGATCTCATCTTCCTTGGCGCCGTCAAAGACCGCGGTGCCGAACCAGATGCCGCGCTCCATGCCGGCGGCGACACGCAGCAGCATCTCGTCGTCGAGCTCAAGCAGCTGGCGCAGTGCGGCCGTGCCGGCGAACTCCTTCTTAACCACCGTGCGCACATACTCGGCGTCGCTGCTGCCGCGGATGAGGTCGGCAATCTTCTTGCCGAGGCCGGCGGCGGCCCAGCCCAGGTGGGTTTCAAGAATCTGACCCACATTCATACGCGAAGGCACGCCGAGCGGGTTGAGCACGATCTCGACCGGCGTTCCGTCGGGCAGGTAGGGCATGTCCTCTTCGGGCAGGATGCGCGCGATGACGCCCTTGTTGCCATGGCGGCCGGCCATCTTGTCGCCGACGGAGAGCTTGCGCTTCATGGCGACATAAACCTTGACCAGCTTGATGACGCCCGGAGGCAGCTCGTCGCCCTTCTGCAGCTTGGAGATCTTCTCGTTGGTGATCTTGCGCAGCACCTCGATCTGGCGCGAGGTCATCTCCTCGATCTCATCGATCTGCTCGTTGACGCGGGGATCCTTGTCGGCGTAGCGGATGCGCTTGAGGTTCTTGGTGGAGATGCGCTCAATGGTGTCGCGGTCGAGAATGGCTCCCTTGGTGATCAGGCGCTTGTTGGTGCGCTCGTCATGCAGGTCGGCCAGCACTTCTTTTGCGCCCAGGATGGACTCCAGGCGCTTCAGGCGCTCGTCGGTGAGAATGCGGATTTCGTCGCCCAGGTTCTTTTCGAGCTTGGAAATGTACTCGCCCTCAATCTGCTTGGCGCGCTCGTCCTTCTCCTGGCCCTTGCGGCTGAAGATGCGCACGTCGACCACCGTGCCCTCAATGCCCGGGGGGCAGGTGAGCGATGCGTCGCGCACGTCGCCGGCCTTTTCGCCGAAGATGGCGCGGAGCAGCTTCTCTTCCGGCGTAAGCTGGGTTTCGCCCTTGGGCGTCACCTTGCCGACCAGAATGTCGCCGTGGCCGATCTGGGCGCCGATGCGGATGACGCCGCTCTCGTCCAGGTCGCGCAGCGCATGCTCGCTGACGTTGGGAATGTCGCGCGTGATTTCCTCGGGGCCCAGTTTGGTGTCGCGGGCCTCGATTTCAAACTCCTCAATGTGCACCGAGGTGTAGTAGTCCTCGCGCACCAGCTTTTCGCTGATGAGGATGGCGTCCTCAAAGTTGTAGCCGCGCCAGGGCATGAAGGCCACCAGCACATTGCGGCCCAGAGCCAGTTCGCCCTGCTCGGTGCAGGGTCCGTCGGCGATGACCTGGCCCTTGAGGACCCGCTCGCCCTCGTGCACCACCGGCTTCTGGTTGATGCAGGTGTTCTGGTTGGAGCGCTTGAACTTGATGAGCGTGTAAATGTCCGAGCCGACCTCGCGCGAGAGCTGCGTGGGATGGTGCTCGCCTTCGACGCGCACGATGATGCGCTCGGAGTCGACCGAGTCCACGATGCCGTTGCGCTTGGCCAGGATGACGGCCCCGGAGTCGCGCGCGGTGACGCCCTCCATGCCGGTGCCCACCAGCGGCGCTTCAGCCACCAGCAGCGGAACCGACTGGCGCTGCATGTTGGCGCCCATCAGCGCGCGGTTGGCGTCGTCGTGCTCAAGGAACGGCACCAGCGAAGCGGCCACCGAGACGAGCTGCTTGGGGCTGACGTCGATGTAGTCCACGTCAGACCGGTTGACCAGCACAAAGTTGCCCTGCCGGCGCGCGTTCACCAGGTCCTCGGTGATCTGACCCTCGTCATTGAACTCGATGTTGGCCTGCGCGATGGTGTGCTTGTCCTCTTCCCATGCGGAGAGGTAGAAGCTGTAAGGGATGTGCTCGAGAGTGCGCTTGCCGGCCTTCTTGAGCTGCGCGGTCAGCTTGGCTGCTTCCACTTTCTCGATGTGATCGCCCACGCGCAGGCCGCTTTCGCCGGCGTTGGTGATTTCCACGTAGTCGAGGATGCGGGCGTCCTTCACCTTGCGGTAGGGCGACTCGATGAATCCGTACTCGTTGATGCGCGCAAAGCAGCTGAGCGAGCTGATGAGGCCGATGTTCGGACCTTCCGGCGTCTCAATGGGGCAGATGCGGCCGTAGTGCGTGGGGTGCACGTCGCGGACTTCGAATCCGGCGCGCTCACGTGAAAGGCCGCCCGGTCCGAGAGCCGACAGGCGGCGCTTGTGCGTGATCTCAGAAAGCGGGTTGGTCTGGTCCATGAACTGCGAGAGCTGCGAGGAACCGAAGAACTCCCGGATAGCCGCCATGACCGGCTTGGCGTTGATGAGGTCATGGGGCATGGCCGTGGTCAGCTCCTGGTAGACGCTCATCTTTTCCTTGATGGCGCGCTCCATGCGGACCAGGCCGATGCGGAACTGGTTCTCCATCAGCTCGCCCACGGCGCGGACGCGGCGGTTGCCCAGGTGGTCGATGTCGTCCACCATGCCGATGTTCTTGCGCAGCTTGAGCAGATAGCGGATGGTGGCGTAGAAGTCCTCGGGCGTCAGCGTGCGGTGGTCCAGTTGCGTGGCGTCCTGGTTCTCATAGAGCTTGATGTTGAACTTGAGCCGGCCCACGCGCGAGAAGTCGTACTTGCGCGCGTCAAAGAACATGCCTGCAAACAGGGCCGTGGCCGTGTCCAGGGTCGGCGGGTCGCCGGGGCGCAGCTTGCGGTAAATTTCGATGAGCGCCTCTTCGGGCTTGCGCACGGAGTCGCGCTTGAGGGTGTTGGTGATGATGTTGCCCACGTCATCGCGCTCAGGGAAGAAGAGCTCGAGGGCGGTGGCGCCGCTGGCCATCACCTTGTGCAGGCGGTCGGCGGTGAGTTCAACGTTGGCCTCGACGATGACCTCGCCGGTGGCCGTATCCACCACGTCGCTGGCGGTCAATGCGCCGTCCAGCTCCGCGGTTTCGATTTCAACTTTGTTGATGCCGGCGGCGCGGATGGCCTTGAGCGAGTGCGCGGTGATCTTGCGGCCGGAGTGTGCGATCTCCTCGCCCTTGTGGGTGACGGCATGCGCGGGCTTGGCGCCCTGCAGATGCGTGTGCACATGGGAGTCCTGAGGGATGGTC
Source organism: Occallatibacter sp. (assembly GCA_035534635.1). Classification (GTDB taxonomy): domain Bacteria; phylum Acidobacteriota; class Terriglobia; order Terriglobales; family Acidobacteriaceae; genus Telmatobacter. The sequence continues at coordinate 14,922 of DATLRP010000021.1, read as the reverse complement.
CAGTAAAGCTTGCCGTCGCCAATCTGGATGCGGTCCACGGTGTAGAAGGTCCTGAGGATCTCCTCGTCCGAGCGCAGGCCGAGAGCGCGCAGGAAGATGGTGCCCAGGAACTTGCGCTTGCGGTCGATGCGCACGTAGAGCGTGTTCTTCTGGTCGTACTCGAACTCCACCCAGGAACCGCGATAGGGAATGATCTTGCCCAGGAAGTAGGTGCGGTTGTTGGCCGTCTCAAAAAAGACGCCGGGCGAGCGGTGCAGCTGCGAGACGATGACGCGCTCAGTGCCGTTCACGATGAAGGTGCCGTTGGCCGTCATCAGCGGAATGTCGCCGAAGAAGACCTCCTGCTCCTTGATGTCGCGGATGGTCTTGTTGCCGGTCTCGGGGTCCTTGTCGTAGATGGTGAGGCGGACGGTGACCTTGAGCGGGGCCGAGAAGGTCATGCCGCGCTCTTCGCACTCCTGCTGGTCATACTTCAGCTGCAGGCCCACCGGGTCGCCGCACTTGTTGCAGAAGTCGGGCGTGTTCTTGTTGTAGGTGCCGCACTTGTGGCAGAGCACATCGCCGGGATGGAAGGGGTCAGTGATGACCATGGCGCCGCACTGCACGCAGGCGGTGCGCAGGTGGTGCAGACCCTTCAGGTGTCCGCACTTGCACTCCCAGTTGCCGATCGAGTAATCCACGAAGTCCAGTTGCGAGATGCCGCGGAAATCCGTGATGGGGAAGACGGAGACGAAGACCGACTGCAGCCCCGAGTCGTCGCGCTCGTTGGGCAGCTTGTCCATCTGCAGGAAACGCTCATAGGAGCGGCGCTGCACCTCAATGAGGTTGGGAATCTGGGTTGCGGTGGGAATCTTGGAAAAATCGAGCCGGCTGCGAATCGCGCGCTTCTCGTTGGGCATGCTTCACTCCTGAGGCTTATGACTGCGGCCAACCCTTTGGGGCCTTGCCGCACCGGCACGCGAGCCTCTCGCGCGGCGGCAGATTACGAGTTCTCTTCCCGTGCTGCGTGCCGGCGACTTGCCTCCGGCCCCGCCCGGCTCCCTCTGGCGGCCCGTGGGCGGACCGGAAGAGCGCCGGAGATTGCTTTGCCAAGCGAATTGCCCTTTCGCGTTAGACCGGGAGGCGAAGGGGGCATTGCCCTGAACGCCTGGTTGCGCTAGACTGCGCACAATCGGAGGAGCCTGAGCGCGCCCGGAGCCGACCGGCCCCGTGATGCGCACAAACCGGAGACTTCACACAAAGGAAGGCCCTATTCAGGGAAGCCGAGAGACACGAAAGGCTCGCAGGGACGCAATGCCCCACGAGCGCGGCTCATAGCCTGTGCTCCCAACCGAATTCTGCTTCCTGCTCTCGCCGATCCCAAAGCTCGCTTCTGCCGCTCGCCCGCCAACCAATCGCCATTCGTCAAGGAAAATCCGCCCATCTCCTTGACCCTAAGGCACTTGAACCTCGCCGCTTATCCGTCTTCGGAGTGCTTGGCACTTCTCCGAAATCGGTTGCCTGCGTGCCCTGCCCGTATGCTCAAGACGCGCGACCCAGTTTCCGCCCGTTCCCTGGAAAACCGGAATGGGCCGAAAAGACGCGCAACGGATATCGTAACGCGTCCCGGTCCGCCTTGCAAGTACCTCTTGCAAGTATCGAGTCTACTTGACCTCGACGGTGGCCACGCCTTCGAATTTCTTCTTGATAGCTGCAGCCTCGTCCTTGGTCGCGCTTTCCTTCAGCGCCTTGGGAGCGCCGTCGACCAGGTCTTTGGCTTCTTTCAGGCCGAGCGAGGTGACTTCCCGCACCGCCTTGATGGTGTTGATCTTGTTGGCGCCGGCATCCTTGAGGATGACCTGGAACTCAGTCTGCTCCTCAACCGCCGGAGCCGCCGCGCCCGCCGCGCCGCCGGCAACCATCACCGGGGCCGCCGCGGCCGCCGAAACGCCAAGCCGCTCTTCGAGCTTCTTCACCAGAGCCGAGGCTTCCAGCAGGCTGAGGCTCACAATCTGTTCTTCCAACTGCGCGATGTCCGCCATGTCTGTTCTCCAATCCGAACCGTTTGAATTCTTTGTTGCCGGCCGACTGCCCAACCCGGAAGTTTCCGATGCGCCAGACCCGCGCCCTTCCCGAATTGCGTTTGCGACCCTAACCCGTGAAACTCGCCGCATCCCGCAGGATGCGCCCAGGGCAGCTTTTAAGCGGCCCCGGCAAACTTTTCCTTTTCGACGCCCTGGCCCAGAACCACCGCCAGGTCGCGTCCCGTGGCATTGATGACCGTGGCCAGCCGCTGCGCCGGCGCATTGATGAGGAAGAGAAGTCTCGCGAAGAGCTCTTCCTTGCCCGGCATCGAGGCCAGTTCCTTGATCTCCTCGACGGAGAGCAGCTTTCCGTCCACGATGCCCAGCTTGAACTGAAACTCGGCGTTGTCGCCGACCCACTTGGCAACGCTCTTGGCCAGCACCACGGGGTCACCCGAAGTGAAGGCCACAGCGCTGACGCCCTTCAGGCCCTTAAAAGCCTCCCCGACCGGCGAGCCCTGGGAGGAGATCTTCGCCAGCTTGTTCTTGACCACGCGATATTTGCCGCCCGCCTCGCGGACGACCTTGCGCAGCTCGAAATCCTGGGCCACGGTCAGCTTGCTGAACGTGCCGATGATCGCCGTGGTCGAGGACTCCAGCTGCGTGGAAAGCCACTGAACCCTCTCTGCCTTTGTTGCCCTTGAAATCGCCATCTTCCTGCTCCCCTCTGGGGGTTGGCGCCAACAGACGCCCGGTTGAATCCAATCTCTTCCGTGGAGCCGCAGGGAAAACTCCCGCCGCGCTCCCGGCTTGCGCCCCTAGTGCTTGCCCGCCGCGTCGGCCACCGCGGAATCCAGCGGAACCCCGGGACCCATGGTGGAGCTGAGCGTGACGCTCTTGATGTACCTGCCCTTGGCCGCCGAAGGCTTGGCCCGCACGATGGAGGTGATCACGGTCGTGGCGTTCTCCACCAATTTCTCCGGGGCGAAGCTGAGCTTGCCCACGGGCACGTGCACCAGGCTGGTCTTGTCGGCGCGGAACTCCACCTTGCCGGCCTTGATTTCTTTCACCGCCGCAGCCACATCCAGCGTGACCGTGCCGGTCTTTGGATTCGGCATCAGGCCCTTGGGTCCCAGCACCTTGCCCAGCCGGCCCACCACCTTCATCATGTCCGGCGTGGCGATCAGCGCGTCGAAGGCGGTCCAGTTCTCCTTCTGGATCTTCTCGACCATCTCCTCGCCGCCCACGAAATCCGCGCCCGCTTCCTGCGCTTCCTTCTGGCGGTCGCCGCTGGCGATGACCGCCACGGTCTTGGTCTTGCCCAGGCCGTGCGGCAGAATCACCGTGCCGCGGACCATCTGGTCAGCGTGGCGCGTATCGACGCCCAGGCGCATGGTCAGGTCAACGGTTTCATCAAACTTGGCGTACTTGACCTGCTTGAGCAGATCGACGGCATCGGGCAGCGCGTAGGCCGGCTTGTTGACAGCCGCGCGCGCCTTCGCAATATTCTTGCTGGCATTTCTGGCCATGCATCCCTCGTCTCCCACCGCTTTTGCCAGCCCTGCTTTGCAGGGAACCCGGAGCGCCCCAGTGCGGTTGTCTTTCATATTTTCCGCGCCGGCGCCGGACTCGAACGGGCTCAAAAGCCGTGGTGTTATGGACGGCCCGAAGACACTTCCGGGCACATCCATCGATGATACCGAAAGGGCAGGCTGAATGCAAGGCGCGGCTGGTCCACTTTTTCCTTCACTGAAGCTATATTAAATAATAATATATTATGAACTGGAATTCTATGAAGTAATATCTTCTAAAGTACATGATTTTGGAAAGAGAGAGAGGCATGGCGAGAATTCCGATCACCGTTATGGGTTATAGGTGCGAAAGATGCGGTCACGAGTGGGTGCCGAACGGCGAGAAGGAGCCACGAGTTTGCCCCAAGTGCCACAGCCCGTATTGGAGCATCCCGAAAAAGGCTGCTGCGATGCTGACATATGAAGACTTCCGCGACAAGGTTCGCGACACACTGAAGAGCATTGGACCGCTTACTTGGACTGAGATTCGGACTGCTGCGAAGCTTCCTCAGGCGTTTCCCAATAACAAGTGGGTGCGTCGCATGGAGGCCGACATTCACCTACGAAGGAACAAAGATACGCACGGGATCATCAAGTGGAGTCTGGGCTAAAATCTAGGCATGCCCCAGGCTAACCGATTGTCCCTTCCGTCGCTCCCGGTTAAGCAGCAGGTAGAAAACAAGGAGCATTGGAACGGTGCTCGTTCGCTCAAAGAGGCGAACTTCTTCACTCTCGGCTATACCGGCAGAACGACACCCGAAATCATTGCGGCATTGCTGGCTAGCGAGGTGCGAACACTAGTTGACATTCGCCAAAATGCCATCAGCATGTACAGGCCGGAGCTGAGCAAAGGCAACCTGGCTAAGCTTCTTGCTTCGCATGGACTGAACTATGTGCACTTTCCACAGCTAGGCGTCCCCCGTGATATTCGCGCAAAGGCCATTGAATCCGGCACGCGCGACGTCATTTGGGACTGGTACGATGAACACGTTATTGACGAATTCTTTGGTACCGGTCGGAACCTGCATTTTTTCCTGAATTGCGTTGAGCATCCAGTCGCCCTCATGTGTACTGAAATCGACCCGCAGGAGTGCCATCGGCATCGGCTGTCTGTCGCCCTTGAACGCATGGGCATGAGCGGATTCGACCTATGAATCTATGCCACAGCGCGAAACGAAGAAGGCTCTAATCGTAGTCAAGACCTACCCGACGCCCGCGAAAAAGGGGGCTGAGGTCTCGTGCACTGCCGCGATTACTGACAAGGGCGAATGGCTGCGCCTTTTTCCGGTGCCATGGCGATACCTTGCGGCCGAAGAGCAGTTTCGCCGCTATCAGTGGGTTGAAGTCACCGTCGAGAAAGCCAGCGACCCACGACCGGAAAGCTATAAGCTCACCCAAAACGGCATCAAGATTGTCTCTGCTCCATTGAGCCTAGATAACGGGTGGCTATTCAGGCGCGAGATCGTCGAACCTCTGCGGGCGCATTGTCTGTGCTGCCTGGTTAAGAAGCGGGATGCAGACGGGCACCCGACATTAGGTGTTTTCAGGCCGAAGACTATCGAGCGTCTGATTATCACGCCGGACGATCCGAACTGGACCCAGGCCCAACTGGATATCCTCACCCAAGGGCACCTCTTCGCAAAGCAACCGAAACAGCAGTTAGAGAAAATACCGTACAAGTTCCAATACAGGTTCTTGTGCGATGATCCTGAGTGCAAAGGCCATACTCTGAGCTGTACTGACTGGGAAATGGCAGAGGCGTATCGGCGCTGGCGACATCAATACGGGGACAAGTGGGAGGAGAAGTTCCGACAGAGATTTGAGACAGAGATGATTGAGAAACTAGACACCCAATTCTTCGTAGGGACAGTGCACCAGCACCCTGGTTCTTGGATCATCGTGGGTTTGTTTTACCCTCCGCACGTCAAACAGGCTCGCATTGATTTTTCTTCGTTTCCTTCCGGACAATTCTGACTGCGGCTTGGATGAAATCTTCACTCGGCTTCCGCTATCTCTTCGGGGCATCCTTCTTCTGCGTAGACATATCCCAAGTCTGGCACCGTCCCGCAGGCCGTGGAAATCCAAACTACACCACTACCAGCAGCCCTAGCGCGCCGGGGCGCCGACCTGCACGCCCCGGCCGTGGGTGCCAACATAAACCCGGCCGTAGATGCGCGGGTCGCCGGTGATTTGCAGAATCAGCCCCCACTGGTGGCGGTCGTCGTTGATGCGGAGCCAAGTGCGGGCCTCATCCGTGGAGCGGAAGACGCCGGGCTGGCCGTCGACGGTTCCGGCCATGTAAAGCGCGGGGTAGCGCGCGCCGGGGGCGGCCTTGCCGAAGCCGAAGGCCTGCATCTGCTGGACGCCGGGCATGCGGAGAAACTGCGGCGCGCCGCCGGAGGGCGCAACGGAGCCCACGGGTGCAACGGATTCGGCCGCGTGGTAGAGCCCGTCGTAGGCCGCAATCCACAGGTCGCCGGCGCGGCCGGGGGTTGCGTAGATCTGGTCCTGGCCGCCTCGGTTGTCACCGCGCTGGCGAGGGTTGAAGCCGGTGGGCGCGGCTTTAGGCGTCGAGTCCTGGAGCGTGAGCGGCGTCGGCGTGAAGTGGGCTCCGGCGTCGGTGCTGCGGAAGAGCGTGCGGTCGGCGATCGAGAGCGCGTAAAAGACTTTGGGCTCGATGGGATCGGCCACGACGCGCGTGTCGGCGGCGAGTCCCTCGACGGGCGTCCAGGTCGCGCCGCGGTCGCGGGTGAGGGATGGCGTCTCGCGCTCGGGGGTCCAGATCCAGATTGCACCGTTGGCGGAGACGGCGACAGAGCCGGATCTGCTACGTGGGGTGGGCGCGGCAGGCGTGCCCTGCCAGCTGCGGCCGCCGTCGAGCGTGTAACTGATGTTCTGGCCGGGCAGGTGGCGGCTGTTGATGCCCACACGCACGACTTCCAGCGGATTGCGCGCGGCCAGGGCGAGGCCCGTGGTATTGCCAAAGCGCGGCTGAGATGAGGAACCCTCGAGCGCGGGCCGGTCGAGATTCCAGTGGACGAAGCCGCCGTAGTCGCCGATGGCCGAGATAAGGTGTGCGCCTTTGCTGGGGCTGAGGAGGGCCAGGGCGACGGTCTCCTCAATGCCGCGGGCGAGGATGCTCCAGTGGGTGGGAAGGCCGCGGTCGGCGTCGGCGAGGTCAAAGGTCTCCCAGCCGCCGTAGCCGGTGGTGAAGACCGCGTGGTTGGGGTTGGTGGGGTCGATTTCGATGTCGAAGAGCCAGTGGATGGGCGTCTTTTCCACGTAGGGCGCGAGGCTGTAGTCAAAGGTGCCGTTGCCGCCGCCCGTAAAGATGGGCCGCCAGGTTGCGCCTTCGTCAGTGGAGCGGAAGATGTCGTCGCCGCCCGGCCTGCCAAAGGTGCTGACAATAAGGGTCCGCGGATGATGCGCGTCAACCGAGACGGCGGCGTAGCCGAATTCGCGCTTGCCGGGCACGGGGCGGTCGGGCGTGATGTCCGTCCACGCGCCGGTGCGGGTGTTGAGCTTCCATAGGGCTCCGTCGGTCATGCGCGAGGGGCCGGGCGCGGTGCCGTAGGTGACGTAGAGCATGCCGTCAGAGGCCAAGGCCGCGCGCGTGGGGCGGTACTGCTGGGGCTCGCCCGGAATGGGCTTCCAGGTTGCGCCGCCGTCATGCGAGACGAAGAGGTTGGGACGGTGCATGAGCGATGCGCCGGCGTAGAGGGTTTGCGTGGGCCGGTGCGCGTGGCCTGACGACAGAGTTGAAGACTTGGCCGCGGGCTGGAATTTGACGAAGACGACGCCGTCGCCTCGGATGGGCATGCGCCGCCAGCGCTGCCCGGGGGTTTCGCCGGGGATGGGCGGCGGCATGGGAGGCACGGGCTCGGTGACGTCAGGAAATCCTTCGACGCGGGACCAGGTTTTGCCTCGGTCCTGGGAGCGCCACAGGCCGTCATGACGGGTTCCGAGGAAGAGAATGCGGCCGTCGCGCGGGTCCACCATGAGGCGCTCGCCGTTGCCGCGTCCGTCCTCATTCGCGCCGAACTTGAACGGCACGTCAGTACGCTCAAAGGTGCGTCCGCGATCATCGGAACGAAGAATGGCGCCGTCGGGCGCGCGGGGATTGGTGTAGGTGCCGCAGGCGAGATAGACGCGATTGGGGTCTTCGGGATCGACGGCAATGGAGGCGACGCCCATCAGGTTCAGATCCTTCAAAGGCACCCAGTCGAGGATGGGCTGCCAGCGGTGCGCGGCGGCGTCCCAGCGATACGCGCCGCCCATGTCGGTGCGGGCGTAGGTCACGCCGGCTGCGGTGGGATGAAAAATGACGCCGTCGACAAAACCGCCGCCGACGATGGCGACGCTCTTCCATTTGTAGGGCGTGTGGGCCGGAGTCTGGGCTGAGAGGCCCGGTGTGGCAAGGCATGAGGCAAGGAAGACGAGCAAGGCGGCTAGGCGAAATCTGTGCATGAACTGGGATCCTTGTGTCCGGCGGTCGAGCGGCGCGGAATGAGGCGGCCCGGGTTGCGGGTCCTCTATGCGCATTGTGACGCGCGTGGGGGTCGGCAGGCAAACCGCGGGTTCAGAAGTGCTTGTGAGAGGCCACGAAGAGGGGCGGCAGGGCGGGCGATTGAGACTATTCGCCGTGGAGTTCATCTAAAGGAGTGGAAGCCCGCGGATGCAGCCCGGTTTTTAGCAGGGAGCGTCCGCGGGAGAGAAGGAGTGACACCATGAGAATGCCGGGATTCACAAGACCGGGATTGACTTTGAGCCTGATTGCCGGGCTCGCCCTGGCTGTTCCGGTCTTTGCCCAGGCGCCGGCAACGGGCGGGGAAGGCCAGGCGGTGGTGACCATTCTGCCCAAGAAGAGCCACGAGCGACCGGTGCGCATTGAAGCGCGGGACCTCGAAGTGAAGGTGAATGGCGGGCTTTCCAGCGTGACCAGCTGGGTGCCACTGCGCGGAGCCAACAGCGACCTGGAAGTGGTGGTGCTGATTGACGGAGGCGCGAGCGGCGACATTGGAAACCAACTGGGCGACATTCGAGGTTTCCTGAAGGGACTGCCGCCGGATGCAAAGGCCGGATTGGCCTATATGCAGAACGGGCGCGCGGTGATGTCCGGCCCGCTTTCCACCGACCACCAGGCCGTGGCACACGAGCTTCATATACCGAGCGGCATTCCGGGCTCGAATGCGAGCCCGTACTTCTGCCTGTCGGACCTGGCCAAGCACTGGCCCTCCAAGGACACGATGGCGCGGCGCGAGGTGGTGATGATCACCAATGGCGTGGATGAGTACGGCCAGCCGGGGGACATGGACGACCCGTATGTGCAGGCCTCGATTCACGACGCGGTGAAGTCCGGCCTGGTGGTTTATTCCATCTTCTGGTCTGATCGCGGTCGGAATGGCGGAGGGATGGGCTCGGAATTCGGGCAAAGCCTGATGGCCCAGGTGACCGATGCCACCGGCGGCGCCAGCTACTATACCGGACTGATGAATCCGGTCTCCGTCCAGCCCTACTTAAAGGACATTGCGTGGCGGCTGGAAAACCAGTACCGGCTGAGCTTTGCCTCCGGGCTGATGGGCAAGCCCGAGGTGAAGCGGCTGGCCCTGCACGTGGGCGGTCCGGCGGCCAAGGTGGTTGCGCCCGGTCAGGTGTATGTGACAAAGTTCGCCGGCGAATAACGCCGGCGCCGAGCCGGCGCTTTTGCACGGCCGGCACATGCACTTTGCGGTGGATACGAGCCACGTGGGCTTCGGCGCACGCACGCAGAGCCTGGCCGATTCCATCTTCGATCTCCACAGCTGCGGCCTCGATCTCCGCGGCTGCGGCGTTGAGTTGCGAGTGCAGACCGGCGAGTTCCTGACCCCCGTGGGGCCGCTCCGGCTGAAGGACCGAAGTGCGCCGAAGATTCGATTTCCTTCCGGTTCCCTCCCCTCAATTTCAGCGCCCGGCGCGCACTGCCAACGCGCCGGAGCTTGAAGACCCGGCGCGTCGCCGTATAGTTTGTTGGTACCGGTCAGGAGTCTTCCGGGACGCTCGATCCCGCCGAGATTCCGTGATGGATTCCATGAAACGAGGACTATGAAACGCCCCTTGCAGGCAGTTCTGTTTTCCTTTGTCGCATTGAGTTTTGCCTTGACGCCCCTTGCCGCACAGCAGGCCGCACCGCAGCTTGACACACGCTACGCACGGGACCCCAGCCAGCCGGTCGACCAGTCCTACACCGACCATATTCTGAAGTACACAACGAACAAGGCGTTTCTTTCGCCGCTGGTGGATTACCTTCCCGCCTCAAAGACCGTGCCCACGCCGGAAACAGTGCTGGGCGATGTGTCGGGCGCGCCGAACATGCTGCCCTACGCCGAGGATGTGTACAAGTACTTTCGCATGCTGCAGGCAGCCACGCCGCGGGTGAGGGTCTTCACCATCGGGCACACGGAGGAAGGCCGCGAGATGATCGCGGTGGCCATCGCCGACAAGGACATTCTGGACCAGGCCGCGGAGAATGACGCGCGGCTGGCGCAATTGGGTGACCCGAGAAAAATCGGGATGGACGACGCAAAGGCGAAGGAGCTGATCGCGAAATCCTACCCGGTGTACTACATCACGGGAACCATCCACTCGACCGAAACCGGCGCGCCCACAGCGCTGATGGAGATGGCTTACCGGCTGGCGGTGGACAATTCGCCTTACATCCAGCACATCCGCTCGCACATGATCGTGCTGATTACGCCGGTGGTGGAGGTGGACGGGCGCGACCGCATGGTGGACCTTTACAAGTGGCACCGCGCTCACCCGGATGAGAAGTGGCCGCACCTGATTTACTGGGGCCACTACGTGGCGCACGACAACAACCGCGACGCGATGGGCATGACGCTGGACCTGACGCGCAACGTGCTGAATACTTATCTGAAGTGGCATGCGCAGGTGCTGCACGATCTGCACGAGTCGGTGCCGTTCCTTTACGACAACACGGTGGGCGACGGGCCATACAACGCATGGGTGGACCCGGCGCTGGCCGACGAGTGGGCCGAGCTGGGCTGGAACAACGTGGCGCAGATGCAGAGCTTCGGCATGCCGGGCGTTTTTACGCATGGGGATTTCGACACCTGGAGCCCCGGCTACCTGATGTTCCTTGCGGCGATGCACAACGGCATCAGCCGGCTCTATGAGACCTTCGGCAACGGCGGCGCGGACACGGAGAAGCGCATTCTGACTCCGGAGGAGTACTCGCGCACATGGTACCGGCAGAATCCGCCGTGGCCGCAGGTGGAGTGGTCGCAGCGCGACAACAACAACTACGAGGAGACGGCGCTGCTGACGACCATTTCCTACTTTTCGCACCATACCGAGCACTTCCTTGAGAACTACTACGCAAAGAGCAAGCGCTCCGTGGAGAAGCCGGACCTTGCGGGGCCGGCCGCGTATCTGATTCCGCCCACCCCGGCCGACAACAACCGCGTGGTGGAGCTGTTGAAAGTGATGCAGCGCCAGCACGTGGAAATGCATAGGCTTGCCAAGGCGGCCACCTGCGAAGTGCCGGGGGAAAAACGCGGCGAAAAGCCCAAGGACGAGACTTTCCCCGCGGGCACGCTGGTGGTGCGCATGGACCAGCCCTACTCGCCCATTGCCGACGCGCTGCTGGACCGGCAGTTCTGGGCGCCGGACGATCCGCAGAAGCATCCCTACGACGACACGGGATGGTCCTTCCGCGACCTGTTCAACCTGAACGTGGTGCGGGTGACGGACACGTCGATTCTGAAGGCCGAGATGACGCCCTTCACCGATCCGCTTTCACTGGCGGGCAAGGTGACGGGAATCGGCTCGGTGGTGGCCGTGCCCGACGATGGCCAGGTCTCGCTGATTTCACTTGTGTACAAGCTGAAGGGCGCGAAGATTGAGGCAGTGGACAAGCCCTTCGATGCGGGTGAGAAGCACTTCAACGCCGGATCGCTGCTGATCTCGGGCGTGGGCGACGCCGAGCTGACCGCCGCGTTGCACGAGTATGCGCTGGACGGCACCCGGCTGAGCGTGGAGCCGCTGGTGGCCAAACACACAGTCACCGCGCCGCGCGTGGCCATTATGCACACCTGGCTCAGCACCCAGACCGAAGGCTGGTGGCGCTACGCCTTTGACACCGAGGGCGTGCCTTACGACTACATCAGCACGCAGACGGCCGAGAAGGAAGCGGACCTGCGCGCGAAGTACGACGTGATCATCTTTGCGCCCGTGGGCCACGCCACGCCGCAGGCCATCATCGACGGGCTGCCGCGCTGGAACAACCCGATGCCGTGGGAGAAGACCGCGCTGACGCCGAACCTGGGACGGATCGACTCGACCCCGGACGTCCGGCCCGGCCTGGGCTTTGACGGGCTGGCGCACCTGCAGAGCTTCGTGGAGCAGGGCGGGCTGCTGATCACCTGCGAGGATACGGCCGAGTTCGCCATCGACATGGGGCTGGCGCCGGGCGTGAGCGTGGCGCCGCACGGCGATGCGCGCGTGGTGGGCACGGTGCTGAACACCGTCTTCGTGGACCGCCAGAGCCCGGTGGCCGACGGCTACGGCACAGGCGTTCCCGTCATCAGCGACAAAGGACTGGCTTTTAACGTGAGCAACACGGAAGGAAGCGGGGAGGGGCGCATCTCAATGAAGCTGATGGACCCCTACGCCGCGCGGCCGACCGGACGCGGAGGCCTGGAGGACAGCGACGAGCCGGAGGGCCGCAAGATCGTGGCGCCCGTACCCCTGAAAAAACAGGAGCCCTGGCAGCCGAAGTCACTGAACGAGGACCAGATGCGCAACAACCTCCTGCTGATTCCGGAGGCGCTGAGGCCGGACGTGATTCTGCGCTTTGCAGACGCCAAGCACATGCTGCTGGATGGGTTGCTGAACAAGCCCGGCCCGATTGCTGAGCATGCAATTGTGGTGGACGCGCACCTGGGCAAGGGCAACGTGCTGCTCTTCGGCAACAACCCGGTCTATCGCGGCGAGACCATTGGCACCTATGGACTGGTCTTCAACGCGATCCTCAACCACGACCGCCTGGATCAGCCCAGGACGATTGAGAAGCCGGCCGCGAAACCCTGACCGGAGAATCCGGGGGAGGATAGCACCTCCTCCGGCGATTCCCTGCCAGGCGGCGATTCCGCCCCGGCCGATTTTGTGTCATGCTGGAACGTATGGGAAACAAAGACAAAGGCCGAAAAGAAACAAAGAAGGCACCGAAACCCAAGCCGAAGCCGGAAGCGGGCCAAAAGCGCGAACTGTTCACGCCGGCGCCGCCCAGCAAGTAGGCTGATCCACAGGCCGCCCGAGCCCTCCATGGTTCGGGCGGCTTCCGTTTGCCCGGAAGCAGGCAGCAGAAAAGCCCTCCCGCGGGAGGGCTTTTGCACATGCTTGCTGCAATTGGATCAGGCCACGACTTCAATGCCCATGGAGCGCGCCGTGCCCTTGATGCTCCTCACCGCGGCGTCGACGGAGGCCGCGTTCAGGTCGGGCATCTTCTGGGTGGCGATCTCGCGCACCTGCTTCTCGGTTACCGTGCCCACCTTCTCCTTGTTGGGCGTGCCGGAACCCTTGGCCAGGCCGGCGGCTTTCTTCAGCAGGATGGCCGCGGGCGGCGTCTTGGTGATGAAGGTGAAGCTGCGGTCGGCGTAGACGGTGATGACGACGGGGATGATGAGTCCGGCCATCTCCTTGTTCTGCGTGCGCGCGTTGAACTGCTTGCAGAACTCCATGATGTTGACCTGCGCCTGCCCGAGGGCGGGGCCGACCGGGGGCGCGGGAGTAGCTTTTCCGGCCACGATCTGCAGCTTGACGTAACCGGTAATCTTCTTGGGAGGTGCCATGTGGGTTCCTTTGGAACCCAGCTACTAGCTCCTGGCCTCTAGCTACTAGCTGGATGTTTCCTGGTTGATATTTTGGTGACGCAGCCGCCGCATTCGCTTTCAACCGAGGGTGGCCAGGTGGCCCAGTCGGCTAGAAGCTGGAAGCTAGTAGCTGGAAGCTGCGTTACTCAATCTTTTCGACTTTGCCGAACTCGAGCTCGACCGGGGTGGAGCGTCCGAAGATGGTCACCATGACCTTGAGCGTTTCGCGATCTTCGTTAATCTCATCCACCACGCCGTTGAAGTTGGCAAACGGCCCGTCCGTGATGCGGACTTGCTCGCTCTTTTCAAACTTGATTTTCATCCGGGGCTTGTCTTTGGCGGTCTCGGAACGGAAGATGATGGAACTCACTTCCTCCTCTGAGAGCGCGACGGGCTTGTCGCCGGTGCCCAGGAAGCCCGTCACCTTGGGCGTGTCTTTCAAGACATGCCAGAGATTGTTGTCCAGGTCCATCTCGACCAGGACATAGCCGGGAAGGAACACGCGCTCTATGGTTCGCTTTTTGCCGTTGACGATCTCGGTCACCGGCTCGGTGGGAATCATGACCCGGCCCACCTTGTCTTTGAGCCCGAAGGCCGCGACGCGGACCTCAATGGACTCGCGCACCTTGCGCTCAAAGCCCGAGTAGGCGTGCAGGATGTACCACTTGAAGCGCTCGTTGCGCTCCGGCTGTGGCTGCTCTGCGGGTTGTTCCAATTCTTCTGGCATTCTTATCTCGATTCGTGACTTGGCGCGCTACTGTGCTCCGCCGAACTTCTGAAGGATCGCCTGCAAGGACTTGTTGAAGACCAGGTCGACCACCCAGAAGAAAAAGCCAAACAGGAAAACCGTGATGATGACAACGGAGGTGGTGGCCTGGACCTCTTTCCGAGTGGGCGCGACAACCTTGCGCATCTCCGCGCGCACGTCGCCCAGAAAACTGGTGAAGCCGGTCCAGACGCCCATCGCGTTTCCTGAGAAATCCGACATAACTCCTGGCTCCTGTCGCTTGGCGGAACGCTCTTCGCCCTTCTCGATTGCTGACTTTGTTGCCATACTTCCATTCCTTCGCGGCCGGTGTTGGCGCCGGACACATCCATACCTGATCTGGCAGGGGCGGAGGGATTCGAACCCCCAAGTTCGGTTTTGGAGACCGACAGTTTAACCGTTGAGCTTACGCCCCTAAAAACAGCTTCTAGCTTCTAGCCTCTAGCTCATCTTCGTGAGCAAGATCAAGCCTGTTGCCCCGAATGACAAAGCTAGTAGCTAGAAGCTGACAACTAAAGGCTGCATTACTTCGACTCCTTGTGCGCCTGGTGCTTGCGGCAGCGGTTACAGAACTTGGAGAACTCGAGACGCCCAGTGGTCGTCTTTTTGTTCTTCGTCGTTGTGTAGTTGCGCTCCTTGCACACGGTGCACTGCATTGTAATGATTTCCCGCATTTCAAATTCCTTTCAGTTCGCAGTTCTTAGTTCGTAGTT
>DATLRP010000020.1:0-66100 GCA_035534635.1 Occallatibacter sp. | reverse complement strand
GCGGATACGCGTTTGTTCGAGCGAGGCCTCAAAGACCTCTTTTGCGCGAGCGGTGCGCAGGTAAGGTTTGCGTCGGTAACAGCTGAAGGTGAGGAAGTGGAAGTCGCCGGTTTGTTGATACCGCACCAGACCGCGGGGCATAAGTAAGGATACATCTGATTTGACGTTGGTTGCAGTCTGTTCCTTTCCCACATCTCCAACGTCGGGAGATGTTGGGCACCCGAGATTCGTGGTTGCGCGAGATTGTTGATGTGGGTCACCGGCGACGCTGCACGCGGTCGCGCGGACGCGACAAATTCTGGACTCGCGGGACGGATGAATTTTGGATGGAGCAGCCGCTTACTGCCCCTCGGGCTTCAGCACCGGCGCGCGCATCGGCGTGGTCTCAATCTCCACTCGCGTGTCCCTGGGGAAGACCACGTTCCGCCCGTGGCGCAGAAAATTGTTGCTGAACGAGAGCGCCGCGGCATACATGCCGATGCCTGCCGCCAGGTTTCTGCTGCCCGCCGCCATGCCCACCACGCGTCCCACCAGCCCAAAGCCGTTGGACGCCGCCGTCGTATGGGCCATCAGATTGCCGTCCTGGTCCAGCCCTTTCACGGCCAGCACCGTCAGCAGCAGCGGCACAATCGCGCTGCGCTGGCTCCTCGGCGTCACCGTGCCTTCCGCGTCCAGCTTCAGGTTCTGCGTCATATCGGTCGCCGCGCCGGCCAGCTCGCCCTGCACCTGCCGCCGATAGCCCTTCGGCAACTGCAACTGCTGAAAGCTGAAGCGCAGGCTGCCGTTGCGCTCAAACGACCGCGCCGCCTTGGCCTTTGTGACCTTGCCCACCAGCACCGAACCCTGCGGCACCGCGATATGTTCGTCGTTGTCGAAGACCGGCTCCACCACCAGCGCCTTCACCGCATCGCCGGCCTTCGCCGTCGCCGAGTTCAGGCCGTCCTCCAGAATCGCGTGCACATGCCACAGCTCTGGCCCGCTCGCGACTTTCGTCTGCGCCGCCGCCGGAATCACCTGCGCCGCCTGCGCCTCTGCCGCTGCGTCCTCGGGCAATTCTGCCGGCGTCTTCAGCTCGAAGTTCCACGCCGTGTGCTCCGCAATCCACTGCGGGTGATAGGGCAACTGCCGGTAAAGCAGCGTCAGTAGCCGCATGCGCAATCCCGGCGGAGTAAAGTAGTCAATCTGGTCGCGCACTCGCTGCTTGGCCGCGGCCCATTCACGCCGGATCAGCGAAACATGCTTCCTCGTGCCCGGCGTTTTCAGGTAGAGCACCGGCGCGCCGTTGGCCGCCGCGGCTGCCTCAATCGCCACCGCGCCGCCCGGCAATTCCAGCGCGCTGAATCGCACCTCCGCCGTGCGGAAGGGCGTGAAGTCCCCATTCAGCCGCGCCGCCACGCGCTCCTTGTGGTTCGGTTTCAGTCCCACCACCTGTCCGCGCAGCATGGTTCCCGCCGGAACCACCAGCCGGTTGTCCGCATAGATCGGATACATCAGCCGCGCCTCGATCGTCTCACCCTTTTTCATGCCGTAGCGCCGCGTCGTTTCCACCTGCAGGCTGGTGCCGGCGGGGAGTGTCGGCGTACCGGCCGGTTGCTGCGCAGTGGGCGTGGCCACCGCCGCCGCGGCGGGCGGCTGGGGCTCGGCCTTTGGCCGGTGATGCAGCGTTTGCGCGGGCAGGGTTGCAGCTGGGACGGCAATCAGCGCGGCAAGAGCCAGCGTCGCGGCCGCTCGGCTGCGAAAAGGGAAGGGCATTCGGGTCTCCTACCTCGCATTCTATCGGTTAGGACGCCGCAGCCCGCCCAACCCGAGCCGTCACTGCGCGCCCGCGCCGCCGCGCAGCAGGGCCAGCTCGTGGTTCATCGCTTTCAGTTGGTCCAGCAGCTCGGCGTGGCGCTTTTCGTCGACGCCCGGTTCAATGCCCTCCACGTAGAAGGTTCCGTTCGGCTCCAGCTCGCAGCAGCGCACCTGGTGGAAGCTGTCGAAGCCCTGCCGGCGAATCACCGCCAGCAGCTCTTCGCTGGTCAGCGACTCGCGCACCAGCGCGCGCGCGTCCGGCTGACCGTCGCGCACCAGCACCGTGGCGCGGCCCTCCAGCAGGCGCGTCAACTTCCGCGAGCGGAACAGCAGGTGCACCACCAGCCAGTTGATCGCCAGCAGGGCGAAGGCGCCGATCAGGCCTCCGCTCACTGAGGTGTCGTCGCCGATGATGGCGTTCTGCACCGTGTTCGAAAGGCTCAGCAGCACCACCAGGTCGAATGGGTTCAACTGCGCCAGCTCGCGCTTGCCAAAGATGCGCAGCAGCACGATCAGCGCCAGGTAAACCAACACCGGGCGCAGCAGCTTCTCGGCTAAGGGAAGCTGCATCTGAAACATGTGGTTGAAAACAAGAGAATGCGGCATGGCATGAGCATACCGTCGCGCCGTTTACCTTTCCAGCCGAATCACCACGTTCACCTGGTGCGTCACCGGATCGGTCGTCGGGGTCATTTTCTCCGCCACGCCGGCCAGCACTTTTCTGCCCTGAATTCCTCACTTTCCTGCCCGTAATTCCTGAGTCAAGAAAACTCGCTTCAGTCTTTGGTCTTTGGCCCATTCTCACTTCCGCGGGTTACCTCACATTCACCACTGCATCTCTGCTAAAGTGGAAGATGCCGGCGCAGCGTCATTGTGCGGAAGCACTGGCCCAATGCGGCTGCCACCGATGCTTCGATTCCCCAATTTCCGGAAGACCAACGTGAGCCCGATATCCGCGGAAGAAGCCTCCGTCTTTGCGCCTCTTGTGCCCTTTCGCGTCGAGCCGCGCTTCGTCGCGCGCGTCTGGGGTTACACTGACCTCCGTCCCTGGTACGACCGCACCGCCGAAGACGAGCCCATCGGCGAAGTCTGGCTCACCGGCGACGATTGCCTGGTCGGCTCCGGCCCCCACACCGGCGAAACCCTAGGCAGCCTTTTTCAGCTGCATCATGACGTCCTGCTCGGCACGGCCGTTCCGGCTCCCGGCTCGCCGCTGCTCATCAAAGTCATCTTCGCCCGCCAGAAACTCAGCGTACAGGTCCATCCCGACGATCTGCTCGCCCGCCACTCCGGCCAGCCCCGCGGCAAAACCGAGTGCTGGTACGCCCTGGCAGCCGAGCACGGCGCGCGCGTCGCCCTCGGCCTGAAAACCGGCACCACCCTCGAACAGGTCCGCCAGGGCATCCAGGACGGCAACCTCGAGCAAAACCTCGCCGTCCTGCCCGTCCACACCGGCGACATGATCTATGTCGACGCCGGAACCGTCCACGCCATCTGGCCCGGGTCCATTCTGCTTGAGACGCAGCAGAACAGCGACGTCACCTATCGCATGTTCGACTACGGCCGTCCCCGCGAGCTGCACATCGAGCAATCCCTGCAGGCCACCGGCACCGTCACCCGCGCCGGCAAGGTTCCGCCGCTCCAGCTCCCTGACCGCACCATCCTCGTCGACGAGGACTACTTTTGCGTGGAGCGAATTCCCGTCGCCACCAGCCGCTCCAGTTCCACGCTACCCGGCTCCGGCGAGCCCCGCCCCGGCCTCTTTTATCTCTTCGCCGCCGCCGGCTCCGGCCGCATCACCAGCGTCGCCTTTGCCCCGGTGGAGCTGCCCGCCCGCGGCATCGTCGCCGTGCCCGCCTCTTCGCCCGTCTTTGCCGTGCAGGACATGGGCGGCCTCGATCTCATCCGCATTTCGCCCAGATGGCCCGCCTGACGCCAGTTCCCGGCTCACTTGGCAAGAGCGCAAACGCCGTGTTCTCTATTCTTTACGTCCGTCATCCCGTTTCTGCACTTTGCCGTGAACCAATTTCCCACAAAAGTGCGTCTAACCCGTACAGTTGTGGAGAGGGGGTTTTCCGGATTCATCTTCCTCAGTCGCCGGCTCGCTCCAGGCGAGACGACAATCAACGCACTACCCGCCCGAGCCTCGCCCACAGCGGGCGCTTTAAACTCCGGCTTCGGGCGCTCGGGCCTCTTGTACTTGCTTCATTGTTGCCTTGATACCACCAACTTGCCGTGACACTGCTTCAGCCCTTCCCCGAAGTGCCGGAATGAAGTGCACGCACGGTAAGGTTCTGTTGAGGAGATGCAACATGCGTTGGAAAGCGTGTTACGCCCCGGTTCTTGCTGCCCTTTTTGTCGCAGCGGCAGTCCCCGCCAAATCCCAGGTCGCTCCAGCCGCCACACGCAGCCAGGCCTCCCTTTCGGCCGGCGCCGGCGTCTCCTACTTCGATCTCGATTACGGCATGTCCAACAAGATGATCGGCATCAGCGCCTGGATCGACTACCGCCTGCCCCTCATGCCACGCTTGCTCCAGGGCCTGGGCATTGAGGCCGAAGGTCGCGACATCAACTATGACCGGCCCTCCAGCCTCTATCGCATGCGCCAGGACACCATCGCCGGCGGCCCCATCTATACCTGGACCCACTACCGCCGCGTCCGTCCCTACGCCAAGTACCTTTTCGGCTTCGGCAGCATCGACTTTCCCAAGATCGGCCTTTACGACCACGACACGCGCGTGGTCTTTGCGCCCGGCGTCGGCGTCGACTACCGCATCAACGCGCACTTCAAAGCCCGCGTCGACTACGAGTACCAGTTCTGGCAGGCCATCTTCGGTCCGAACGACCTCAATCCGCAGGGCGTCACCTTGGGCGTGCTCTACACCTTCGGCCGCAACCGCAGCTACTAGGCCGCGGATCCCCGCGCGGTCTTCGCTTTGCGCCCGGTCTTCGCTTTGCGCCCGGTCTTCGCCTTGCGCCCGGTCTTCTTGTTGCCCGCAGCCTTCTTCGCGCGCCCGCCCGGCTTGAACGGCGGCAGCAGCGGCCGTGGGTCGCGCTCCTCCCATCTCCGGCGCGTCTCCTTCAGCACCCACGCGCGATTGGCCGCCATCTGCGCAATCACCTCCGGCGGCGCGTCGGTCTTTTCCTGCTGCGCGGCCCAAATCAGCAGCTCCAGCAGCACCGGCGCCAGCGCAATCCCTTTCTCCGTCAGCCGGTAGTGGCTGCTCCGCCCATCCCCGGCCGCCGGCTCGGCCTCCACCAGTCCGCCCGCCTCCAGCCGCCGCAGCCGCTCCGCCAGAATGTTCGTCGCAATCCCTTCGCCCGAGTGCTGGAACTCCCCGAAGGTCCGGTAACCCCGCACCATCAGGTCGCGAATGATCAGCAGCGACCAGCGGTCCCCCAGCAGCTCCAGCCCGATGCTCACCGGGCAGCCCGAACGCCGCGCATCCGTTGTTTTCCGTCCCACGCCTCCACGCTATAAACTTCACTTGCAACTTGCAAGGCAAATGTGTTCCCATCGCGTTGCGCTGGGCCTCGGCCCTCCCCCCGCCGCCAATCCCTCTTCGGAGAACCCTCCTCATGCCCATCGATGCCCGCCTGCACACCGCCGTCGCCGCGGCCCTCGAGTCCGCCAGCGCCGAAGCTCTCTCCCGCCCCGCCAACCCGCCCAGCATCGACGGCACCTTTGGCGGCATGGTCGATTTCCTCGCCATGCACGAGACCTACCACATCGGCCAGCTCAGCTACGCCTGCCGCTGGCTCGGCCTCGACCGCGTCTTTGGCTGAGGATGGCCGATGGCGCGCGCCGCGCCCAACGAGCCTCCGATTCTTCTGCCCCTGGGAAAAAGTGAGGTCTGTGCCCCTTTCATCGCGGCCTTATCGCGATGAGTGGGCGGCGCAGCCTTGCCGTCCACTCGGACTCAATTTCCATCACTCCTCGAATCCCGGTCGCATAGTGGTTGAAGCTGGCTGGTGGCCCGCTCAACGAGTCTCCCACTCCTCTCCCCTTCGAAAAGGGGAGGTCTGTGCCCCATTCATCGCGGCTCTCTCGCGATGAGTGGGCCGCGTGCCGCTGCCCCTGCCACAGCGAAGGGCCTGCTTTTGCTTCTCTCTGTGAAAGTTCGTCGCCTCTTGAGCAGAATTGACCAGTCTCCAAGCGGCGAAGGACTGCATGCTTTCAACTCCGGGCACTCCGGGAGCGACACGTCGTGAAAGTGCGGGAGGGATCCCATGCAGACCACCCTCGGGGACGACCCGGGCGATTTCCCCAACGCCGTGAGTTCGGGAGAGTTCATTGAGCCTTTGTCGCCCGATGCTCTCAGCGAGTTTGAATCTCTTAAGGCGTATTTCAGCTGCCCAGCCAATTCGGTTCTGTTCGCTGAAGACCAGCCGCCCACCAACGTCCTGCTCTTGTTGGCGGGCAAGGTCAAGCTTTTAATGAATTCGACTGCCGGCAAACGATTAATCCTTGGAATCGCCAATCCCGGCGAAACCCTCGGATTGGCATCTGTGCTTTCGGGCAGCCACTACAACATCACTGCAGAAACTCTGCACCCGTGTACGCTTGCATCCATCTGCCGCGCGGACTTTCTTGAATTCCTGGCGCGCCACCCGGCTGCCTACAGCAACGTAGCGCGCGAGCTGTGTGTGGACTGCGCTCGAGCCTGCGAACAGGTGCGGGCACTCGGCCTGGCGCAATCCGCCCCCGCCAGGCTCGCGCGCCTCCTCCTGGCGTGGAGTGACGACGGCCAGGAGACCACACGCGGCACTCGGTTATTCTGCTCGCTCACTCACGGCGAAATCGGCGAGTGCATCGGCGCTTCCCGCGAGACGGTCACCCGCATCCTCAGCGACTTCAGGTTCCGGGAAGTGCTGGAATCGCGAGGATCGGCCTTCATCATCTCCAACCGAAGTGCGTTGGAAGCCTACGCCGGCATCGCCTGAGCTTCACCAGCCCGCCTGCCCCACAGCCCGCCCTCAGCGAAGTCGAAGGGTCCCGATTCCGGGACCTGGGGAAACCCGACGCCTTCCCCCCACCCAAAAACTTGTCATCCCGAGCGAGTCTGCGCAGCAGGCGAGCCGAGGGATCTGCGGTTGCTTTTCACAATTCCAGGACCCCCACCCCATCCCGCACCCATCAAAAAAAATCCACCCAGTTTGCCGATTAATTCTCCGGTTCCGTCACAATAGAGTTAGCCATCCCATCCCACCCGGAGAGACCCCATGTCTGAAGAGCTCCAGCCCCAAGCTGCGCCCGCTCCCGCCAACCCCGCCGTCGACCACTGCCTCCACGTCTTCAACTCCGTCTTCCGCACGGAGCTCGCCCGCGGCGTCCCCGACTACATCGCTGCCAAGAAAGCCGGCATCGCCTTCCGCAGCGCCCTCCCGCCCCTTGACGGCCACCACAACATCCGCAACTTCATCGCCTGCGTCGCCCACGGCATCCTCCTTGGCGCAATCGAGGACCGCCAAAGCTCCAAACTCCTTTACGCCGCACAGGTTGCACTCGCCGCCGCGCGTCCCCGCGTCGCCACGCAACCCTCCTCGGCCACATAGACAGGGACAGATACCCCCCCACCCCCCCTACAAAATTTGCAGTTTTCCACAGGCATTTTGCCGACAATTAGAAAGCAGTCTTCGCCTCGTCTTCGCCTCGCGCGCCACCGCCGCACTCGGGATCGTGGTCATCGGACGCCTATCCGCTGTCCGCTGCCGCAAAGTGTTAGCATCAGACTTGACAGATGCAAACTAAAAAACTGAAAATCATTCCCCTCGGCGGCCTGGGTGAGTTCGGCATGAACTGCCTGGCCCTGCAATGGGAAGACGACATTCTCGTCATCGATGCCGGCCTCATGTTTCCTGAGTCCGAATTGCTCGGCGTCGACATCGTTGTTCCTGACATCTCTTACCTCGTTGAAAACAAGGAGAAAGTCCGCGCCATCATCCTCACCCACGGCCATGAGGATCACATCGGCGGCCTGCCCTGGATTCTGAGCGAGCTCAAGGTGCCCGTCTACGCCACCGAGTTCACCCTCGCCTATGTGGAAGGCAAGCTCGAAGAGCATCAGATGCTCGACGACGCCGAGCTGGTCGAGATCACTCCGCGCGAGAAATTCACCCTCGGCCCCTTCACCATCGAGCCCATCCACGTCACGCACTCGCTCGTCGACTGCGTCGCGCTGGCCATTGAAACCCCCGTCGGCGTCGTCATCCACACCGGCGACTTCAAAATCGATCTCTCGCCTCTCGACAACAAGCCCTTTGACCTCCACGGCTTCGCCGAGTACGGCAAGCGCGGCGTCCTGGCCCTGCTGCAGGACTCCACCAACGTCGAGCGCAGCGGCTACTCGCCCAGCGAGCGCTCCGTCATTCCGCGCCTCGACGAACTCTTCTCCCGCACCAAAAAGAAGCTCTTCTTCAGTTGCTTCTCCTCCTCCATCTATCGCATCCGCATCGCGCTTGAGCTGGCCCGCGCCCACGGCCGCAAGGTCGCCATCGTCGGCCGCAGCATGATGGAAAGCTCTGAGATTGCGCAGGATCTCGGCTATCTCGACATTCCGCCCGGCCTCATCATCCAGCCCGGCCAAATGCGCGACTACTCGCCCGAGCAACTCATGATCCTCATCAGCGGCACCCAGGGCGAACCCATGAGCGCACTCAGCCGCGCCGCTGTGGACAACCACAAGCACGCACGCATCGACCCCGGTGACACCGTCATCCTCAGCTCGCGCATCATCCCCGGCAATGAGAGCGCCATCTTCCGCGTCATCGACCACCTCTATCGCCGCGACGCCAACGTCATCTGCGACGACGGCTCCAACGGCCTCATCCACGTCAGCGGCCACGGCAGCCAGGAGGAGATGCGCCTGCTCATCAATCTCGTCCGGCCCAAATTCTTCATCCCCATCCACGGCGATTACCGCCACCTGCGCCTCCACGCACAGGTCGCCCTGGGCACCGGCGTCGTCGAACACGCCATCGTGATTGAGGACGGTGACGTCCTCGAGCTCGACAAAAACGATGCGCGCAAAAAAGACAAGGTCACCGCCGGCCGCGTGCTCATCGATTCCGGCTCCACCATCGACGTCGTCCAGGACCTCGTCATTCGCGACCGCCGCATCCTTTCTGAAGACGGCTTCGTCCTCGCCGTGCTCGCCATCAACAAGCGCACCGGCAAGGTTGAGCAGCCGCCCGAGCTCGTCATGCGCGGCTTCGGCGCCGCCGACATCACAGAGAAGGCCCGCGAAACCGTCCTCAAAACACTCGACGGACTCACCGCCGAAGAAAAATCCGACTACGGCATGGTCAAGGAAAAAGTCCGCGTCGAACTCAAGCGCCTCATCCAGAAAACCACCGGCCGCCGCCCGCTCATCATGCCTGTGATCCTGGAAATCTGAGGCCAGCGCCGGCGATAATCAAACATCCGAAGCATTGGGTCCTGCTAGACTGATTCCACCATGAAATGGACCATCGTGATCTTGCTCAGCATCTCTGCCGCGTTCGCCCAGAGCACGCCTGATGCAGCCCACGCACACAGCAAGCGACAAAGTACTGCCGTCATGCCGGTCGCGAAGGTGCTGACCTCCGCTCTTTCAGAGGTCAAGGCCAAATCGCGGGTGGCAGTATTGTTACCCAGCGAACTGCCTGAAGCCGTTGCAGGAGCTAAGTACGCCAGCGTTGAGACCGCTTCGCAGGACGAATACGCCATAGAGCTGGACTACGAGTTGGGAGTCGGCGATTCTGGTTTCGCCGCGTTCTTTACTGCAAAAGTCCACCCCAAATACGCGCCAAAGGACATCGGAAATGTGCGCGAAGTGAAACTCTCGCATGGCTTCGTGGGCTATTTCCGTCCAGTGAGTTGTGGCGGATCCTGCGCCCCAGCGAATCTCTGGTGGGAGAAAGATGATGTCTTGTATCAATTCCAGTTGCAACTATCTCCAACTCTGTCCGAGCGCGATCAACAAAGCGCGATCGTTGCGGCCGCCAATTCGGCGATTGTCGCCGGAGCCCGTTGAGTGTGACCAATGCCGAGTTGAGAACCGCCGGGGGGCACTCTGACCACATCGCCCGCGCCGTCTACACTGGAATGGCCAAGCGGATCTTCCATGACGCACGGAGTGAATCGACAGTCGTATCGCTCTGAACCATCCGCGCGGCGGTTCCCTTCAAAGGCGAATGATCCCTTCACCGATAAACTTCCCGCCGATTGCCAACCTGCAAAACCAGAACCGCCAGCAGCTTGTCTTGAATATCGCAAATGACGCGATAATCGCCTACGCGATAGCACCAAAGGTCGCCCAATCGTCCCTTCAGCGCTTTGCCCAGGGCGCGCGGATCGTTGCCACGAGCCACGCGCTCGTCCAGAAAATCGAGAATTCGCCGGGCCGCGGGCTTGTCGATTTTTCGCAGTTGCTTCTTTGCGGTCTCCGCGTACTCAATCGTCCAAGCCAAGGTCTGTCCTGACCGACGCAGCGGAATGCACCTTTTCCCGCCCTTTGCGCACGCGCTCCAGCGTCCCGGCGGCCAGATAATACTCCTCCGCTTCAACGATGCCGTTCTCGATCATCTCCCGCAAATAGAAAGCCTTCGTGCGCCCCGTTTTCGCCGCCAACCGATCCAGCCGGCGTGCCAGTTCCGGTGCGAGCCGGATAGAGGTTGCCACTGTCGCCCCCTTGAATACACGTATTCATTGTATCGCGCCGCTCCGGGCCGCGCAATTCCAATCGAGATTCCGCTCCAATCCCCCTCATCTCCCGGATCTTTCAGGGGATAATTGCAGAATGGCAGACCAGCTCGTCACCCTCTCCACCATCCGCGCCGCCGCACGGCGCATCGCCGGCGTAGCCGTCCGCACGCCGCTGGTCCGCGCGCCTTTTCCCGGCATCGCCGGCCCGGGAACCGGAAAAGAAATCTGGCTCAAGGCCGAAAGCCTCCAGCCCATCGGCGCATTCAAAATCCGCGGCGCAGCCAACAAAATCCTCCAGCTCACGCCCTCGGAAATTGCCCGAGGCGTAATCACGTACTCGAGCGGCAACCACGCGCAAGGCGTCGCCTATGCCGCCCGCGCGGTTGGCGCAAAGGCCGTCATCGTCATGCCCTCCAACGCGCCGGCCATCAAGCGCGCCGCCACGCTCGCCCTCGGCGCTGAAGTGGTCGAAGTCGGCCCGGCATCGAGCGAGCGCCTCGCCAAAGCCGAGGAGCTGGTCCGCGCCCACGGCTACATCGTCATTCCGCCTTACGACGACGACGAGATCATCGCCGGCCAGGCCACCTGCGGCCTTGAAATCGTCGAAGATCTGCCCGACGTCGATCTCGTCCTCGCGCCCGTCTCCGGAGGCGGCCTTCTCGCCGGCGTCGCCGCCGCCGTCAAGCAACTTCTTCCCAATGCAAAGATCATCGGAGTCGAGCCCGAGCTCGCCGGCGACGCCGCCGAAAGCTTTCGCGCGGGCAAAGTCGTGGAGTGGACCGCCGATCGCACCAGCCAGACCATCGCCGACGGCCTCCGCACCCAGAGCGTCGGCACGCTCAACTTCGCGCACATCCAGCAATTCGTCGATGGCATCCTGACCGTCAGCGAGGCGGAGATTCGCGCCGCCATGCGCGCCATCGTTTCCACCGCTCGCCTTGTGCCCGAGCCCAGCGGCGCGGTTCCGGTTGCGGCGCTGCTCTTTCATTCCGCCCAGCTGCCGCGCTTCCGCAAGGCCGTGGCCGTGGTCAGCGGCGGCAACGTGGACCAGGCCTTCTTAGCCGAAGTCCTCACGGAATCGGCGCTGACAGAATCAGCCTCCGAACGTCGTTAAAGGAGAATCTCCGAGGGGAATCATGATCCGCCAATCCGCTGCCCAAAAACCTTTAGCCCGCCTGCTTGCATTTGCCGCGCTCGCTCTTGCCTTCGCCTTCGCCGGCGCCCTATCCGCCCCGGCCCAGCACGGCCCGCAACTCGTCAAGCCCATGGCCGGCCCGCGCGCCACTGCCCTGCAGGTCACCTGGCTTTACGTCACGCCCAGCCTCAGCGCGCAAAAGCTCACCCGCGTGCAAATCGGCCGCGAAATGGTGGTGGCCGAGCGCAGCGGCCCCTGGATGCGCGTCTACGCCAACACCGACATTGAGGAAGACCGCGCGCCTGACCAGCCCATCTTCGGAGACGACAACAGCGCGCCGCCGCCCATCTCCGGCTGGATCCAGGCCAAAGGCATCGTTGAAGCGTCCACGCCCAACGGCGACCAGATTCTGATGGGCGCAGCCGCGAATCAGGAGGCCCTCGCCGTTGACCCGCGCGGCCCCCAGAACGCCGCCCAGAGCGCGCATCTGCTTTACCGCCGCCTCGCCGAGATGTTCCCCAACTCGCCGCTCGCCGGCCAGGCGGCCTGGCGCGCCGCCGACATTCAGTGGCAAATTCAAAAGGCCGACCTCGGCACCCTGCCCTCGGCCCACTCCAGCGACCCCGCCCTGCGCG
Organism: Occallatibacter sp.; assembly: GCA_035534635.1. GTDB lineage: Bacteria > Acidobacteriota > Terriglobia > Terriglobales > Acidobacteriaceae > Telmatobacter. Next base: position 53,850 of record DATLRP010000020.1, on the reverse strand, counting down.
AGGAGATGGACGAGTCACGCCTCAAGGATGTCATCAAGTATTACCCGCACACCCGCTGGGCCGACCTCGCCGCCTTTGACCTCATCTCCAACAAGCTCTGCGGCGACTGGCAGGGCTCGCCCAAATGCCCCGCAAAGGAAGCCAAAATCTACGAGAAATACGCCGACGAATACCCTGACGGCCCGCGCACCGCCCGCGCTCTCTATGAGGCCGCCTATCGCGAGTCCGTCCTCGCCGACATGTTCCACGCCACCGGCGACGACCGCAAGAGCAACGACGCGCACCAGGACGCCCAGCGGCTGGCCGCCGCGCTCAAAGCCAAGTTTTCTGATTCCGATTACGCCTGGCGCGCCGCCGCCCTCGTGTACAAATTGGATCAGGGCATTCCCGACTACGGCATCGATCAGTGACCGGCCCAGTGACCGGCCCAATAACCGCCCAGTGACGGCCCAATGATTCACCCAGCGATTGACATGAAGATTGATTCATAATTGACCAGCAGACGGATTTTTCCGGCGCGCGCAGCCCGGCTTACTTCCACCCTTTTTCGGAGGCTGTTTGAATTCCTATTTGCAGTCCGTCCTTCTCGGCATCGTGGAAGGCCTCACCGAGTTCCTGCCCGTCAGCTCCACGGCGCATCTGCGCATCGCCGAAGCGCTCATGCACATCCCCCTCGACGACGCCTACTGGAAGATGTACACCATCGTCATTCAGGCCGGCGCCATCTTCGCGCTGCTTCTGCTTTACCTGAGCCGCATCGTCGGCTTCATCCGCACCTTCCCGCGCGGCGAGAATGGCGACCGCACATGGCTTACGCATCCCATCTCGCTCACCTTCATCGCCTTCGCGTGCACCTCGGTTCCGGCGCTGCTGCTCAAGAAATGGAGCGACCGCAACCTGGGCAGCATTCGCGCCATTGCTCTCGCGCTGCTCATCGGCGGCGTAGTCATGTGGGTTGTGGACGCGTGGTACTCGCGTCAGGAAGCCCGCACCACGCACGTCGAAGAGATGGGCCTCGGCCAGTCCATCTGGATCGGCCTTTGCCAGGCGCTGTCGGCCATCTTTCCCGGCGTCTCCCGCTCCATGTCCACCATCGCCGCCGGGCAAATCGCCGGCCTTGACCGTCCCTCCGCCCTCGAGTTCAGCTTCCTGCTCTCCATTCCCACCATGATCGCCGCCACCGGCTACGACCTCGTGAAGGAAGTTCTCCCCATCCACATCCTCGGCCACACCGCGCCGGCTGAGGTGGTCATGGACACCAATCGCTGGATCCTCCTCATCATCGGCTTCGTCGTCTCCTTCATCGTCGCCCTCGGCGTCGTCGAGTGGTTCCTCATGTGGGTCCGCCGCCACGGCTTCACCATCTTCGCCATCTATCGCATCGCCCTCGGCATCACCCTGCTGGTCTTCGGCGCGCGCATCATGGCCGGCTGAGCCCGGCCGGCTTCCCCCTGGCCAACTCCTTCGGATGTTGGACACTGTGGTTCCTCCTGTCCGGTTTTCGCGCCGGCCCCCGCGCACCGGCAGGGATAATAGAAACTGCTCTGGGAATTCTCGTCCGCTTTGGCGGCTGATGCGCGTCCATCGCGGCAGCCAGGCAGCAGCGGAGGCGTCCCCAACATGAAGTCCATTCCGATCGCTCTGTCGCCGACCCGCAACCGCGCCCTCAATGTCTTTCTCGGGCTGGTGCTGTGTCTGGTCTCGATCCTCCTTTTCCTCGCCCTCGCCACCTATCACCCCACCGATCCCTCGCTGAACACCGCCACTGACCTGCCCACGGCGCACACGGTCCACAACTGGGCCGGGGTCTTCGGCGCATGGATCAGCGACCTCATGCTGCAGGCGCTTGGGCTTGCATCCTTCCTGCTGCCCATCTGGCTGGGCGGCGTGGGCTGGAGCTGGATGCGCTCGCGGTCGGCGGGCACGGCCTGGCTGCGCTGGATCGGCTGCGGCCTCGCCGTCGTCTTCGTCCCCGCCCTCTTCGGACTGCTGCCGTGGCACTGGCGCTGGATGCACGCGGTTCCCGTCGAAGGCGTCATGGGCCGGCTTGCCTCCGACGATCTGGTCACCTATCTCAACATCCAGGGCGCATGGGTCGTCGCGCTCGGGCTCGGCCTCGCCGGCCTCTACTTCGCCTCCGCCATCAACTTCTGGGCCCTCAAAACCGGCCTCGAGGACCGCTGGCTGCAATCGGTGGCCCTGCGCGACCGCTGGCGCAACTGGCGCGAGGAGCGCGCCGAGCGCAAGGCCGAACGCCAAGCCGCGCTCGCGGAGCAGAACGCGCCCGGTCCCCAGCAGCGGCTCTTTTCCGGGTCCATCGATGTCGCCGAGGACGCCGAGCTCGAGCCATCGCTGCGCACGCCCCGCCGCTGGGCCGGCTTCTTCCGCCGCAAAGAGCGCGCCGTGGCCGCCGATCCGGTCGAAGACATTCCCGCCTACCAGCGCGCCGCCGTTGCGGCCGACGACGAGCCGGTTCCCGTGCGCCGCACCAACATCTGGGAGCGCGCCGACGGCCAGCCCGCGTCCGAGCCCGCCTCCGCCTCCGCTCCCGCAGCTCCTGCCGCACCCGCGCCCGCCGCGCCTCACGCGCCCGCTGCCCGCCTCGTGGAGATGCGCTCCACGCGCTTTGCGCCCGAGCCGCACCCCGCCGCCCATGCCGCGCCCGCACTCTCCGCCGCCGATCAAATCGCCATCCACGAGCGCGCCGACGCTGAAACGCGCAGCGTCACCCTCGCGCCCAAGCACGTCAGCGGTTACAAGCTGCCGGCCAGCACGCTGCTCAACGCCGGCGCGGGCCCGCAGGCCGTCCGCGAGAACGATCTGCGCGAGGAAGCCAGCGTGCTCGTCGAAAAATGCGGCGAGTTCGACGTGCGCGGCCAGGTCGTCCAAATCAATCCCGGCCCCATGGTCACCACCTATGAGTTCAAGCCCGAGGCCGGCGTCAAATACAGCCGCGTCACCGGCCTCGCCGAGGACCTCTGCCTCGCCATGCGCGCGGAAAGCATCCTCATCGAACGCATGGCCGGCAAAAGCACCGTCGGCATCCAGGTGCCCAACCACGAGCGCGAAACCATCTTCCTGCGCGACGTGATCGAGTCGGAGACCTTCGGCAAGGCGCGCTCGCGGCTCACCCTGGCCATGGGCAAGGACATTAATGGCCGCATCGTTACGGCCGATTTATCATCCATGCCCCACGTGCTCATCGCCGGTTCCACCGGCTCCGGCAAATCCGTGGCCATCAATGCCATGATCATGAGCCTGCTCTTCCGCACCACGCCCGCGCAGGTCCGCCTCATCCTGGTCGATCCCAAGCGCGTGGAGCTGGGCATGTACGAGGGCATTCCCCACCTCTTTACGCCCATCATCACTGAGCCCAAGCTGGCCGCCAACGCGCTGCGCAACGCGGTGCGCGAAATGGAGCGCCGCCTCAAGCTGCTGGCCAGCCGCAGCGTGCGCAACATTGACCAGTACAACAAGCTCTTTGAAGGCGGAATGCCGTCGCTCTTCGACGAGGGCGAAAACGAAGAGCCACTGCCCTACATCGTCATCATCATTGACGAGCTGGCCGACCTGATGATGCTCGACCGCTCCAACGTTGAGGAATCCGTCACGCGGCTGGCGCAGATGGCCCGCGCCGTCGGCATTCACCTCATCCTGGCCACGCAGCGGCCCAGCGTGGACGTCATCACCGGCCTCATCAAGGCCAACGTTCCCACCCGCATCAGCTTCCGCCTGGCCACCAAGGTGGACTCGCGCACCATCCTCGACACCAACGGGGCTGAAGCGCTCTTGGGTCGCGGCGACATGCTCTTTCTGCCGCCCGGAACCAGCCGCCTCATGCGCCTGCACGCGCCCTACGTCAGCGAAAAGGAAACCGCGGCCGTGGTCGCCTTCTGGAAAGATCAGGGCCTGGCCCAGTACGCCGACGGCTTCCTCGAGTCGCCCAGGGAAGAACGCGCCAGCATGGAGGGCTCAGGCGGCGAGGAGGACGAGAACGATCCTCTCTTCGACGACGCCGTCCGCCTGGTTTTTGAATTCGGCAAGGCTTCCACCTCGCTGCTGCAACGGCGGCTGCGCATCGGCTACGGCCGCGCCGCCCACCTCATTGACCTCATGGAGCGCGACGGACTCGTGGGGCAGGCCGACGGCTCCCGCCCGCGCGAGCTGCTTAAGGCGCCGGGCTGGCTGCACGAAGTTTCCGTCTCGGACGATTAGCGCCGGCGGACTCGCGGGAAGGGACGAACTATGCTTGGCATCGGCGCGGATCGCAATCTGCCGAGGGTCCTGCTGATCGACGAGGACATGATCAGCCGCGAAGTCATCGCCACCCTTCTCACCCTCAACGGATACACGCTCCACACCGCTTCAGAGACCGCCGGCGGCCTGGAAATGCTCCGCACCGGCGTCTGCAGTCCCCAGGTCATCCTTGTCAACGTGCAGGCCGCGGGCCTCAGCGGAGCCGAACTCATCCGCGAGCTGCGCGCGCTCAGCCGAGCGGCCCTCTACGCCATGGGCGTCGGCAAGCCCGAAAAAGAACTCCGCGACGCCGCGGACGCATATCTTGAAAAGCCCGTTACGGGCGAAACGCTGCAAAAGCTGCTGGGTACCCACGGCAAACAGCTTTCCCCGCTCGCCAGCCGCATCGCCGCTGAGCCGGTCATCAACCAGGAAATTCTGGCCCAGTTCCGCCAGGTGATGCGCGAGCAGACCGTGCGCGAAGTCTATGCCGCCGTGGTCGCCGACCTTCACAAGCGTATTCCGGCGCTCGAGGAGGCGATTGCCCGCAAAGACCGGGTCCAGGTCCGGCAGATCGGCCATTCCATCAAGGGCGGATGCGGCATGGCGGGCGCACGGCAGGCTGCCCGGGTGGGCGCAATGCTTGAAGGGGAGAGTGACGAATTGAGCAACTCCGCCGCATTGCTGGGTGAGTTACATGGTGCCCTTGAAAGGCTGGAACGCACGTTGGAAGTAGCATTTTCCGGGCAGGCAACGTAAGATGTTGTCCGGCAGGACATAAGCTCCCCAATCACCCGGTTGGGCGCATCACGATCTGCCAGCACAACGGTTGGCGGGGAAATTCCGCAGCCGGCGACCACCCAGGGGAGGCTAGCCGCTCACGTGGAACGAACGATTCGCATAGTTTTGGCGGACGACCATCCTGTGGTTCGCATCGGCGTCCGCAACATGCTCACCGAGCAGGAAGGCCTGGAAGTGGTGGGCGAGGCTGACGATGGCGACGAGGCCATTACCCAAACCCTCGAGCTTCAGCCGGACATCCTTCTGCTCGACGTGGCCATGCCCCGCTTGCCGGGCCTCGAGGCCATGCGGGCCATCATGAAGGGCTCGCCCTCGGTCAAGATTCTTCTCCTCACCTCCACCATCACCACGCAGCAGATTATTGAGGCGCTCCACATCGGTGCGCGCGGCATCGTGCTCAAAGACGCCCTCGCCGGCCACCTCACCACCGCCATCAAGACCGTCTGCGCCGGCGATTACTGGATCGGAGGCAAGCGCGTCGTCAATCTCGTCTCCGCGCTGCACGACCTCATGCTGCAGGCCACGCCGCCGCCGCATAAAACTTACGGCCTCACCCCGCGCGAGGTCGAAGTCGTCGGCTGCATCGTGGAAGGCTGCAGCAATCGCGACATTGCCAAGCAGTTCGGGCTCAGCGAGGAAACTGTCAAGCGCCACCTGTCGAACATCTTCGACAAAACCGGCGTCTCCACGCGCCTTGAGCTTGCCCTCTTCGCGATCGCGCACCATCTGGTCACGCCGCAGTAGCCCGCGCGGAACCCGCCGCGCTGCATCCCGCGCCGCACCAAACTCATCTCATCTCTGTCTGCCTCGTACCGCCTGCCCGCCGTGGCGGATGCGCGGCTGGCCGCTTGCGGCCTCTGCAACACATTGCGTCAGAATCAAAAAGGAGCCTTTCGCATGAAGATTGGATTTCTTGGACTGGGCGGAATGGGAACGCCCATGGCGCTGCGCCTGATTGGCGCAGGCCACGAATTGTCGGTGTGGAACCGCACCGAGGGCCGCACAAAGCCGCTCATCCGCGAGGGCGCGATTGCCGCCGCGACTCCGGCGGAAGCCGAATTGGGCGCGGACGCGGTCATCACCATGCTCTTCGACGATACGGCTCACGAAGAGGTTCTTTTTGGCGCAAACGGCCTGCTGGACGCGCTTTCGCCCGGTGCGCTGCACATCTCCTGCAGCACCATCAGCGTCGCGCTCTCTGAGCGGCTCACCGCCGAGCACGCCCGCCGCGGACACAGGTACGTGGCTGCGCCGGTCTTTGGCCGGCCCAGCGTCGCCGAGGCCGGCAAGCTGTGGATCGTCATGGCCGGTGAGGAATCGGCCGTAGCCGCGGCCCGCCCCATCCTCGAGCCGCTCTCGCGGGGAATCTCCGTCGTCGGCGCAGAACCGCGCCAGGCCCATGCGCTCAAGCTCGGCGGCAACTTCCTCATCAGCGCCATGATTCATTCGCTCAGCGAAGCCTTCGTCTACGCGGAGTCGCAGGGCATCGCGCCCGACGCGTTCCTCGATGCCGTGAACAGCGCGCTCTTTCAGTCGCCGCTTTACGCGGTCTACGGCAAGGTGATGCAGCATCCGCCGGAGCATCCGGGCGCGACCGTCTCGCTCGGCGCAAAGGATCTGCGTCTGCTGCGCGAGGCCGCGGCCAGCAAGGGTGCGCGCCTGAGCCTGGCCGACGCCATGGCCGAGATTTTTGCCGAAGCGGAACGGACCGGACTAGCCAACGAAGACTGGGCCGTGGGCCAATATCGCATGGCGCAGCGGCGCGGAAGGCTCGGTAGTTAAGCGTTCCGTCATTCGCCGTGCGACGTGACGATGAGTGCCGCGCGGCCCGATTCGCCCCGATTCGTTAGGATAAAAGCATGAAGCTCAAGGGAAAAATCGTTTTCATCACCGGCGCAACCGCTGGAATCGGCCGCGCAGCCGCGCTGGCCTTTGCCGAGGAGGGCGCGCGCCTGCTGCTCGCGGCCCGCCGCGCGGACAAGCTCCAGGAAGTGGCCGCCGCAGTGCACGAGCGCGGCGCAGAGGCCGTGCATTCCATCCAGTTGGACGTGCGCGACGCCGCCGCCGTGCAAAAGGCCGTGGACCATTTGCCGAAGGAATGGGCCGAGATCGAGATTCTCGTCAACAATGCAGGCCTCAGCCGCGGGCTCGACAAGCTTTACGCGGGCAGCCTTGAGGACTGGGACGAGATGATCGACACCAACGTGAAGGGACTGCTTTACGTCACCCGCGCCGTCACCCCCGGCATGGTCGAGCGCGGCCGCGGCCACGTCATCAACCTGGGTTCCACCGCGGGCGAACTCCCTTATCCCAACGGCGCCGTCTATTGTGCCACCAAGTTCGCCGAGCGCGCGCTCAGCGATGGACTCCGCCAGGATGTGCTCGGTACGCCCATCCGCGTCACCAGCATCGACCCCGGCATGGTGGAAACCGATTTCAGTCTGGTGCGCTTCCGCGGCGACGCCGGGCGCGCGGAAAAGGTCTACAAAGGTCTTACGCCGCTCACTCCGGAGGATGTGGCCGATGCCATTGTGTGGGCCGCCTCGCGGCCCGCGCACGTGAACATTGCCCGCGTGCTGATGACGTCCATACACCAGGCAAACTCACTGCAGTTTTCGCGCAGCCAGACGCAATGAGCCCGGGCAGCGACCATCCGCGAGCGGCCACGGGCAGTCCGTATCGACGATCAGCCCAGCTCGGCGAGCTGCGCCTCAATCTGCTTGAGCGCGGACTCGAGCGCCGCGCGCCTGCCTGCGTTGGAGGTCCTTTGCGAAAGAATATGTTCCCGCTGCAACTGGAGAGCCTGCACCTTGCGAGCCTTTTCGGCGCGTTTCAGCTCGGCCAGGCGTCGCTGTTCTTCGCTCACATAGGTGTTGTCGGCCTTCTCTTCCGCGTGCTGCGAGGCTTCCGCCATCTGTTCCTCCACCGATTTGCTTTCCCAACCACGTGCCATAAGTCCATTCTACCGGGGACGGCTGTCCTTGCGCCCTGCAAGCCTCGGAGTTTGGCTCTGGCACACGCGGAGGCTGTGTGATGCGCGTCTGGCAAATCCCGTCCTTCGGCGTGGATTCTCTTGAACTTGCGGAGCGGCCCATGCCCGCGCCCGCCGCCGGAGAAGTCCTCATCCGGGTGCAGGCGGTCTCCTTCAATTACCGCGACCTGATGGTGGTGAAAGGGCTTTACAACCCAAAGCTGAAGCTGCCGCGCGTCCCCTGCTCGGATGGCGCAGGCGTGGTGGAGGCCGTGGGCGAAGGCGTTACCGAATGGAAGCCCGGCGACCGCGTGGCCGGCATCTTTATGCAGAACTGGCTGGACGGCCCGCCCACGCCGGCAAAGGTAAAGGGCGCGCTGGGCGGCGACATCGACGGCATGCTGGCCGAATCTGTGGTGCTGCGCGCGTCCGGCCTTGTCGCCGTGCCGGAACATTTGAACTTTCTCGAGGCATCCACGCTGCCCTGCGCCGCCGTCACCGCATGGAACGCGCTGAAGGTTGGAGGTGTGCGCGCAGGGTCCACAGTTCTCGTGCAGGGAACCGGCGGTGTCTCCATCTTCGCCATCCAGTTCGCACGCCTGAAAGGCGCGCGCGTTCTGGGCACATCCACTCATCCGCAAAAGCTGGAAAAAGCCCTGGCGCTCGGGCTGGACGCCGGCATCAACTCCGCGGAAACGCCGGAGTGGGCCGGCTGGGTGCTGGACCAGACCGGCGGCGAGGGCGTGGACCTGGTGGTGGAAGTGGGTGGCGAAAGCACTCTGCCGCAATCGCTGCGCGCGGTGCGCATGGGCGGCGTCATCGCGCAAATCGGTGTCCTCTCCGGGGCCGCATGCCATCTTCCTTTGGCCCAGGTTCTGCACAAGCAGGTGCGCATCCAGGGCATTTACGTCGGCTCGCGCAAGGACTTGGAGGAGATGAACGCCTTCCTTGCGCAAACCCCGCTGCAGCCCGTCGTGGAAGGCTTTCCCTGGGCCGAATCGCGCGAAGTGCTCAGGCGCATGGAATCGCAAAGCCACTTTGGCAAGCTCGCGGTCACACTCGATTGATGCGCTGGAGAGCCGCGCGCACCCCGCGAAATCTCCGCTGTGCTGCCTGCTTTCCCTTCGCTCAGGACGAGTACCAAAGGCCTGGAAACTCCCACAATGAAACGGCATGGAGGCGGAAAGTGATGCGAAATTGGCGTACGCTAGAGGGCTGAAGGCGCGCGAACGCTCGCTGGGCGTCAGCTCCCTCAAAAGGACCGAAATCCCATTGCCGACTCCGACGCACATTTCGATCTCCCAGCCAGCGACAGTCAATTGCCGGTGCGGGAAGGATGTGTGGGCAAAGCGCTCGATTCCGGTCGCCGCCGCGCTGGGCACGGTCTTCATCCTGCTGGCAGGATGCGGCGGGAACGTCGTCTCCGCCAATCCTTCCAACGCGCAATTCTCCATCTCGCCCGGCGCGGCGCAAATTGACACGAATTGCACCGGCTGCAACGCCGCGCATTCAGCGCAGCAGCTTGGCAATCAGTTCACGGCCACACTCGCCGGCGGCGGCCCCGCGTCCGTCACGTGGTTGGTGGCCGGCGGAGATCCCGTCGCGGGCACCGGAAAAATTACGGCATCCGGCCTCTACACTCCGCCAACTTATCTGACGAGAGATCAAGTCCAGGTCGTCGTCACCGCAGCGCTCCGGTCCAATCCAGGCGTGCGTGCCAGTTCCGTCCTCACCGTGACGCCGGGATTTCTGCAGCCGCTCACGCCGGAAAATCTCGCGCTGGGGCCCGGAGGAACGGCAACCGTCACGGGATTTCTCTCCGAGGCGCGCGGCTCCGCGGGCATTCGCTTTGCCCTGAAGGACCCGGGGGCCGGCGACGCTGCCGACATGGGAACGCTGAGCGCCACAAGCTGCCGGCGATCCGCCGACGCCTTCACCTCCTGCACCGTGACGTATACCGCGCCGGCAACCCTTGCATCCACCCGCATGGTTCATCTCCAGGCCTTTGCGGGCCAAGCCGGCGCGCGGATCGAGACGCAGGTGCTGTTGAACACTGCGGGGGTGGCCAGCGACCCCGTGACCCACCAGTCGCAGCAGTTTTCTCCCATGCTCCTCGGGAGTTCCGGGGGCAACAACAATGACTTTGATGCCCAGGGAGACACCATCGCCGATTGCTGCAGCGGGACCCTCGGCGCGCTGGTCGAGGATGAGCACGGAGCGCGCTATCTGCTCAGCAACAATCACGTGCTGGCGCGCAGTGACCATGCCACGGTCGGCGATGCGATCGTGCAGCCTGGACTGATTGACAACAACTGCACACCCAACGGCGACGGCGCGGGCACCCAGCCGGTGGGCACGCTGGCCGCCTGGCTGCCGCTTGATGAAAACGACACCAACGCCGACGCGGCCATCGCGCGCGTTGAATCGAATTCCGTGGATCCGCAGGGGCGCATTCTTGAGCTCGGCGCAAAGCTGCCGGACGGCCAGTTGGCGCCTGCGCCGCCGGGCGTCTCCTCCACCGGCGGCCTGGGAGAAGCGGGTTCTCTGAGCCTGCCCGTGGCCAAGAGCGGACGCACCACGGGCCTCACCTGCGGCGAAGTTTCCGCTCTGAGCCTCGACATCAAAGTGAATTACTACCGCGACTGCGCGGAGACGCGCCCCTACCTCACCAAGCTGTTCACCAATCAGATCGGCATCAGCGGCGACCAGTTCAGCGATTCGGGTGACTCCGGCGCGCTCATTGTTGACGCCGCCGACGCCGAGCCGGTGGGGCTCTACTTTGCCGGTGGCACGGACGCTTCGGGCGTCGATCAAGGCGTCGCCAATCCGGCGCAGGACGTGCTCAGCGAGCTTGCGACGCACGCCGGCAACGGCGCAGCCTTCACCTTCGTCGGCGGCGCGGACCATCCCGTGAGCTGCTTGAGTTTCGGCAACAGCACCGCCGCATCCGCGCAGGCCCGCGCCCTCAGCGCCGAGCAGATTGCCCGTGTGCAGAACGCGCTGGAAGCCGCGCGCACTCTGGTAAACCCCGGGTCGGGAATCCTGGGCGTCGCCATGGGCAAGAGCAGCGACGATCCTGGGACCGCGGCCGTCATCGTATACGTCAGCGAGGGCAGCCATGCAAGCATTCCAGCGCTCATCCGCGGCGTACGAACGGTGATGATTCCCACCACGGCCGGCGCGGTCGCGCTCGGCTCAGCGCCCATGGCGAACGCACTTTCCGCCGCGCCCGCATTGGACGCCACCACTCTGGCCCGGGCGGTCGCCGTAAAGCAGCGGATCGGACGCGGACTGATGGATGCGAATTCCGCATTTTTCGGCGTTGGAGTGGGGCAGAGCCTCGACAATCCCGCTGAAGCGGCTCTGGTGATTTACGTCGACCGGCAAAAGCTTCCCGCGCAGTTGCCCGCGGTTCTGGACGGACTGAGAACCCGCTACGTGGTCATGAACCCAATGCACGTGACCCGCTCCTATGAGATTCCCTTTCGCTCACGCATCCACTGCCTGCCCCATCCGCGGAGTAAGGACGCAAGCGGCACGCTGCCGGATTTGCGGCGGCATACATTGTTTTGAGCAGCCGCTTCCATGAAGTTGAGGTTCGAATCGTGCAACCCATCGTGAGTGGGAGCCGGGCCGTCTGTCTGGCGGCATTGTTGGCTGGATCGGCATCCGTCCTGCGCGCCGCGCCCGTTGTGACCGGGTACATTTTTCCCCAGGACACGCTCCTCGAGGAGCAACCGATCGACCTCAACGGAATGACACGCGTCAATTTCGCCTTTGCGCTGATCCGTGACGGACGCATGGTGGAAGGCTCTGCGAACGACGGCAGTAACCTGGCATGGCTTGTTGCGCAAAAGCGCGCTCACCCTTCGCTTCAGGTTTTGATTTCCGTTGGAGGCTGGCAGGGCTCCGGCGGCTTTTCTGATGCGGCGCGGACGCCGAAGAGCCGGAGTATCTTCATCGACAGCGTGATGGCCTTCCTGCACACGTACGACCTCGACGGACTCGACCTGGACTGGGAGTATCCGGGTCTGCGCGGAGCGGGGAATAAGTCCCGCAAGCAGGACAAGCATAACTTCACCCTCCTTCTTCAGGAGTTACGCGCGCAGTTTCAAAAGGAGCTTCAGACAACGCACAAACGGTACTATCTTACAATTGCTGCAGGCGCATCTGAGGAGTATCTCGAACACACGGAGATGGCGAAGGTGCAAAGGTATGTCGACGCCGTGAACCTGATGACTTATGACTATTACCAGGCCGGAACCGACCCGACCACCGGGCCCAATGCGCCACTCTTCACCGACCCCGCGGACCCCAAGGGAGAATCGGCGGACGTCTCCGTGCGGGCCTTTGAAGCGGCGGGCGTGCCCGCGGAAAAGATCGTCCTTGGCATTCCCTTCTACGGCCGCATGTGGGGCGATGTGAGCGGACAGAATCATGGCCTGTTTCAGCGCGGCCGTGCCACATCGACGAGTTATTTGCCTTATAGCCGTATCGCGAGCTCGATGCTGAATCACGGATTTATTCGATACTGGGACGCCGATGGCGCGGTCCCCTACTTATACGATGAACAGGACCATCTCTTCGTCTCCTATGACGACCCGGAGTCGGTGAGAAAGAAGTGCGCCTATGTGGTCGCGCATCATCTGGGCGGAGTCATGTTCTGGAGTTATTCGGATGACACCTCCGGAGTGCTTCTCGAGACCATTGATCGCGCTCTCAAGTAAGCCGGCGGCGCGCGCGAGCGGATCGAATGGGGCGCGCGAGCGCAATTTAGCGCAGCAGGTCTTCGAGTACCGTGCTCAGGTTCGTCTTCTCGTCGCGATACTTCACGATCACCGGCGCGTAAAGGCTCAGCCCCCATTCGGCGCCTTTTCCCTGGGTCACGGCCCGGGAACCCGGCACCACCACTGCGTTCTCCGGAATCATGAGCGGCAACTCCGCCGTGGCGCGCAGCACCGTGCCATGCACAAGATCGAAGACCGGAGTGCCGCGCGTCAGCACGGTTCCGGCGGCAAGCACGGCGCCGCGGCGGACGATTGTGCCCTCATATACGCCGGAGTTGCCGCCGAGCAGAACATCATCCTCCACGATGACCGGATTCGCGTTCACCGGCTCCAGCACCCCGCCGATTTGCGCAGCGGCGCTCAGGTGGACGCGCTTGCCAACCTGTGCGCAGGAGCCGACGAGCGCATGGGAATCGACCATCGTGCCCTCGTCCACCCAGGCGCCGGCATTGATGTACATGGGCGGCATGCAGACGACCCCTTTGGCAACAAATGCGCCGGCCCGCACGCTCGATCCGCCCGGCACCACGCGAATGCCGGACTCCGGCGCAAAGCACCGAACGGGATAGGTGTGCTTGTCCACGAACGAGAGACCCGCGGCCGGCCAATCCCTGAGCGTGCCCAGGCGAAACCCGAGAAGAATTCCCTGTTTGACCCACGCATGCACTTGCCAGCCCGTTTGCGACGCTGGATCGGGCGACGCGGCCCGAATCTCACCGCGCTCAAGACGGTCGCGCAGCTCAAGAAACGCATCCATGGCGGCACTGTCGCCTGCGGCGGCGGCGCCGGCCGCATAATGGCGCTCAATCGATTCCTGCAGTTCCTGGAGGGTCATCGCATCCCGAGTGTATCAAGGCGAGTCCGGCCGCACACGGTCGTCAAGTTTCCTGAAGCGCCTGGCCAAGGGCGTCTGCCACCGCTTCCTGCTGCTCCGCGGAAAGACGATTGAAGAACGGCAGCGCGAGCGTTCGCCGGCCCACGGACTCCGTGACGGGAAGCGATGCACGCAGGGCGCTGGGGTGGCTGCTCCACGCAGGCTGAAGATGAATGGGCGCGAAGTACGGCGCGGTTGCGATCCCGCGTTCGGCCAGCGCGGCTTGAATTGCGTCGCGATTCGCGCCTTCCGGCAGCCGAACCACATAGACGAACCAGCTTATCTCGCCGCCGGGGATTTCCAACGGCGGCCGCTCCAGCCCCGGAATTCCCTCCAGCATTCGGTGGTACCGTTCGGCAACCGCGCGCCGAAGTGTGAGAATCTCATCCAGACGGGCCAACTGCACACGACCCATCGCGCAGGCCAGCTCGGAGAGCCGGTAGTTAAAACCAATCTCCGCATATCCGCGCCCGGGCGCGGCGGAGCCCGCGGCCGAGGATCCGTGAGCGGGGCTCCGGCCTTGGTTGCACAAGCTGCGCAATCGCTGCGCGTGGTCGGCGTCGTGCGCGAGCACGGCCCCTCCTTCAGCGGTGGTGATTTGCTTGTTGGGATAGAAGCCGAAGACGGCCAGGTCGCCGAAGGTTCCCGCCCGTTGGCCCTCACAGCTTGCGCCAAGCGCCTCGCAGGCGTCCTCAAGAATCACCAGGTTGTGCCGGCCGGCAATCGCGCGAAGCTCGCGCATGCGTGCGGGAACGCCGAAGGTGTGGACGGCGAGGATGGCCCGCGTGCGCGGCGTGATGGCGCGTTCAACCGCAGCCGGAGAAAGGTTGAGCGTCACCGGGTCGATGTCCACAAACACCGGTGTTGCGCGAACATGACGAACCACGTTGGCCACCGCGATGAACGCGAAGGACGGGAGAATGACCTCGTCTCCTTCACCGATTCCCAGGGTGAGCAGAGACAAATGAAGGCCCGCGGTACCCGAGCTGACGGCCACTGCGTGCGGGACGCCGTGGTACCGGGCGAGTGCGCGCTCGAATGACTCGAGTTCAGGGCCGAGGCACAATTGCGGCGAGCGCAGAACCACGTTGACGGCCGCAATTTCAGCCTCTGTGATGTCCGGGGCGGAGAGCGGAATGCGGAAGCTCATCTTTGCGCCGTTTCATCCGGGATTGGAGCCGGCGATTTGATGAGAATGCCTTCCAGCGAAACCGTGGCAAGCACGCGCGCAATGGCGGCTGCGGCGGTTCCGTCGCCATAAGGATTAACCATTCCTCGCATCGCGTCGCGAGAGTGCGGATCCAGAACGCGATCCATCGCATCCCGGATCGACTCCGCATCCGCGGGAACGTCCACGACGTTTGCCGCGCGTTCGCGGCCCTGCTGGCGCATGCCCACGTTCACCACCGGAAGCGCCAGGGAGGCAGCCTCCATGATGCCGCTGGACGAGTTTCCGACCATCGCGTCGACCGCGCCCAGCAGGCTCCAATAGGTCACCGCATCGAGGTTGACAAAGATGTGCGTGCCTGCTCGCGACGCAGCCAGGCTGTGCGCGCGCGCAATCAGCGCGTGGCTTCCGGCGTCCGCGTTCGGATAGACGAAGAGGAGCTGGCCGGGCGTATGCGCGAGCGCCGCAAAGAGCGCGTCGGCCTCCGCATTAGTGTCAGTCAGAATGGTCACCGGGTGCCAGGCGACCAAAATCGCCGGCGACCGAAGCTTCAGGTCAAGGCGCAACTCGAGCTCGGCGCGCGTGAGAAGTTGCGAACGGCGCAGATGGTCCAGCGAGGGCGCGCCGGCGCGGTGAACACGCCAGGGCTCTTCCCCCATCGCAATCACGCGTCGCCGTGCGGCTTCAGTGGACGTGAAATGGATGTGCGCCATCTTCGTGAGCGCGTTGCGCACCTGGTCGTCAATCGCGCCCTGGGAGACCTCTCCACCTTCAATGTGTGCGATGGGAATGCGCATGGCGACGGCCACTGAGGCGGGTGCGAGCATTTCGTAACGGTCCGCGATGAGAAGCAGGATGTCGGGCCGCCAGGCGGTCAGTGCGTCTGCGAGTCCAAGCATGGCGACGCCGATGGTTTTCGCCATTCCTGTATCGGAGTCGGAGCTGAGCAGGCACTCAACGCGCGCGCGGATAGGGAAGCCGTCACGCTCGATCTCCAGCACCGTGGCGCCAAATGTGGGCGAGAGATGCGGGCCGAGAACGAAGACGCCCAACTCCACCGCGGGATGGCCGGTAAGTTCCCGAAGGGGCCAGTAAAGGTGGCTGTAGTCCGCGCGGGAGGCGGTGACCACAGCGATGCGGCGGCAGCCGGAGAGCCGATGCACGCTCGCGCTTTCGAGGGCCGTATTCACGTCCTGAGTATAGATGGGCGGGATGACGCGGTTTTGCGGCGGGCCAGCCGAGCTGCGCAGCCCTGGATGTGCGAGTCAATTCGCGAACGATGTGACCACACGGAAAGATGGACGGCGGATTGTCCATGACACGAGAAGTGTGGAATGAGCGCTCCGGGGCGCCGCCGCAGCGGGGGGAAGGACGCTGCACATGAATGGTGTGCTCGCATACACTAAATGGTTCCGTAACTTTTCAGGGCAGATGCGGCCCAATTCGCGTGGAGAGAGTGTTGACCATGAACAGAGTTCGAATCGGCGCGGCCGCCGTGGTCGCGATCTGTGCGTGGCTCGCCGCTGCAGCGCAGGCGGAGCCGCATTTCAATCAGGAGGCGATTCGCCTGAACAATCGTGGCGTGGCGCTGATGGGGCAGCAGTTCACCGAGCGCGCGGCAGCCACGTTTCTTGAAGCCATCCAGAAAGACCCGACGATGGCGCAGGCGGACCTCAATGAAGGCATCGCGCTGATGACGCTGCAAAAGCTGACCGAGGCCAAGGAGTACTTTCACAAGGCGCTCAAGCTGGAGCCCGGCAATCCGCAGGCCTGGTACAACCTGGGCCTTGCGCAGCACGCGAATAACGAGGTGGATGCGGCGCTCTCGAGCTTTCAGCAGGCAGTGAAGTACGCGCCGCGCGACGCGGATTCGTATTACTTCGAGGGCGTTTGCTACCAGGAACAGAAGGAGTACGGGAAGGCAATCGTCATCTTCAAGCAGGCGCTGGCAATCAATCCCTTGCACGCTTCGGCGGAGTTCGCGACGGCGCGCGCGCTGCAGCGCTCGGGCCATACCGAAGAAGCGCGGGAACACTTCAAGCGCTTCCAGCACATGACCAGCACCAAGATTGCGTCAGCCATCGGCCTGGCGTACGGCGAGCAGGGGCACTTCTCGACCGCGCTGCCCGTGGAGATGCCGCAGGAGGTGCAGCGGACGATGATTCCGGTACGGCTGGAGCCGAAAGTGATGCAGACCGGACCTGCGGGAAATCACGAAACCGGCGGTGCCTGCATGATGGACGTGACCGGCACCGGCAGCATGGACCTGGTGCTGATGGAAGAGGGAGCGCAAGCGATTGTCGTGCTGCATCGGGAGCCGGATGGAAGTTTCAAGCCGATCGACGCTGCCGCGGCCGGGCTGAAGCTCGCGGGCCACGGCGTTGCATGCGCGGTGGGCGACTTTGATGCGGATGGGAAGAATGACCTGGCCGTGGCCACCGAGGACGGACTCGCGCTGTTTCGCAATCTGGGCAACGGCAAATTTGAAAACGTGACGAAGGCGGCGGGCCTGGAGACAAAGAATCGGCCGACCGGCATCGGGTTTCTGGACTTTGATCACGACGGCGATCTGGACCTGCTGGTGACGGGATCGCCGCTCGAGCCGGGCGGCGAATCGAATGTGCTGTGGCGCAACGACGGGAACAAGACCTTCACGGAGTGGACCGCGCCGACGGGACTGGGAGGCAGCGGACGGACCGAAGCCGCGATTCTGACAGACTTCAACAATGATCGCGCGGTGGACATTGCCGTGACCGGCGATGGCACCTCTCCGATTCTCTACATCAATCCGCGCGAAGGGAAATATCCGGCGCAACCTCTCTACGACGCGAAGTTGCCGGCGACCGAAGGCATTGCGGTGCTGGATTACAACAAGGACCGTTGGATGGACATTGCGGTGACGCATGACGGCGCGCCGGGGCTGACGCTGTGGCGCAACATTGCCGGACCCAACGATGTGGGGCGGCGCTTTGAGCGCGTGAGCCTGCCGCTGCACGGCGCGGAGCGCGGATGGGGCGTGACTCCGGTGGATATTGATAACGACGGCTGGATTGATCTGGCCGCGATTGTGGAGACCAAGGAAGGATCGCGCGTGAAGGTCTTCCGCAACCTTGGGAACGGCAGCTTTGCGGATGTGAGCCGCGCGCTTGGCCTGGATCGCGTGAAGCTGCATGAGCCACGGGGGCTGATTGCGGGCGATGTGGACGGAGACGGCGCGCCGGACCTGATTGTGATTCAGAAGGATGCACCACCGGTGCTCCTTCGCAACTTCGGCGCAAACAAAAATCACTTTGTGCGTCTGGACCTGAGCGGATTCGCGGACAACAAGACGGCCATCGGCGTGAAGGTGGAGATCTTTGCCGACGGGCAATGGCAGAAGTGGGAATTGCCCGGCGCGTCGGGCTTCCGCACGCAGGGTCCGCCGCAGATTCTGGTGGGACTGGGCAAGGCGGACCATATCAACCTGCTGCGGATTCTGTGGCCCACCGGCGTGCTGCAGGATGAGATTGATTTGCCGCACACGCAGGTGATTGCGATGAAGGAGGCCGACCGGCGCGGAAGCTCTTGCCCGGTGCTGTTTGTGTGGAACGGGCACGAGTACAAGCTGGTGACGGATGTGATTGGCGCCGGCGTGGTGGGCCACTGGTTTACGCCCACGCGGCGCAACACGCCGAACCCGAGCGAGTGGATCAAGGTGGACGGCGGCCAGGTGAAGACAGTTGGCGGCAAGGTGAGCCTGCGCTTTATTGAGCCGATGGAAGAGGTGAATTACATTGACCAGTTGCGGCTGGTGGCAGTGGACCACCCGGCGAACGTGGAGGTGAATCCGGACGAGAAGTTTCTGGACGATCCGCCATTCGCCTCCGGCAAGGTTGTGGCGTCACGGGACCTCCGTCTTCCCGTGGGCGCGTGGGACGGCGATGGACAGGACGCGCTGAAAGCGCTAAGCGTGCGCGACCACAAATTTGCGAGCGGATTCAAGCCGACGCCCTATGACGGATTCGCAAATGTGCATACGCTCACGCTGGATTTAGGCGCGCTGAAGCCGCACGCGCCGTTGCGGCTGCTGATGACAGGGTATGTGAATTACTTTAGCGCGACGTCGCTCTACGCCGCGTGGCAGGCGGGTATCAAGCCGATTGCGCCCTATGTGGAAGCGCAGTTGCCGAACGGTACGTGGCAGCGCGTGACGGGCGAGGCCGGCTTCCCGGCGGGCCTCGAGCGGACCATCGTGGTGGACCTGACGGGCAAGCTGCCTGCGGGCACGCGGCGGATTCGGCTGGTGACCAATCTTGAAATTTACTGGGACCAGGTGCTGGTGGACAACAACCCGCAAGGTGACGTGCGCACCACGGAGGCGCCGCTGACGCTGGCGACCGAGCAGTTCCGCGGGTATCCGAAGCAGCTTGAGGGAGCGAGCCCCGGCGATCTGAGCTACGACTACAATCGCGTGAGCCTTACCGGGCCGTTCCAGCACCAGCGCGGCAGTTACACGCACTTTGGCAATGTGACGGCGCTGGTGAAGGGCATCGACAACCGCTTCGCGATCTTCGGCAGCGGAGAGGAGCTGGCCGCAGAGTTCGACGCGAGCAGGCTGCCGCAGTTGCCGGCGGGCTGGAAGCGCGATTATTTCTTCTATGCGAACGGATATGTGAAGGACATGGACTGGTGGGATGCGTCGCCGTTCACCGTGGCGCAGTTGCCATTTCACCAAATGAGGTCCTATCCGTATCCAGCGAGCGAGACGTTTCCTGACGATGCGCGGTCGCTCAAGTACCAGTTGGACTGGAATGACCGCTTCGATACAGGCACGCCGGTGCGCTTTTACCGGTTCGACTTCCATACGCTGCCCTCAACGCCCAAGGACGACACGCTGAAGCAGCCGAGCCTGGCGGACAGGCCGTGATTGGCGAGAAGGCGCGGATGCGAAGCGCGGAGCAAAGGGGAAGGCGCGAACATGCGTGACGTTGTGCTGCAGCCTGCCGTGCGGCAACTGGAGATGCTGCGCGCGGGCAATGTTTCAGTGGCTGAGCTGGCCGAGGCGCACCTGGCACAGATTGCGCGGCTTGAGCCAACGCTGAACGTGTTCGCCGACTTCGACGCGGAGCGCGTGCGTGCGGAGGCCAGGCGGCAGGATGCGATGAAGGCGCCGCGCGGCGCGCTGCACGGATTGCCAGTGACGGTGAAGTCGTCGATTGCGACGAAGGGTTTCCGCTGCGAGATTGGAAGCCTGCTGAACAAAGGCCATGTTCCGCGCGAAGACGCCGTGGTGGGGTTGCGGCTGCGCGCGGCGGGCGCGCTGATTCTGGGCACAACGAACTGTCCGGAATTTCTGATGGCCTACGAAACGGACAACCTGCTGCATGGGCGGACGTGCAATCCGTGGGATCTCGCGCGCACGCCGGGCGGGTCGAGCGGAGGCGAGTCGGCAGCGATTGCGGCGGGGATGTCGGCCGCGGGGTTGGGAAGCGACAGCGGAGGGTCCGTGCGCGTACCCGCGCATTTCACCGGCATCTGCTCACTGAAGCCGACACCGGGAAGGATTCCTGGGCAGGGGCATTTGCCGCCGTGCGTGGGGCCGTTCTCCGTGCTGGGCGCGATTGGGCCGATGGCGCGCACGATCGAGGACTTGACGCTGCTGTTCCGTACGCTCAGCGGACAGGACCGGCACGACCCTGCGAGCGCGCCGATTGCTTTGCGCCTGCCGAGCCTCGACGAGCTGCGCGAAACGCCTGTGGGATTTTTTGAAGACGATGGGCTGATTCCCGTGACGGCGGAGACGCGCGAGGCAGTGCAGGCTGCGGCGGGCGTGCTGCGCGCGGCGGCCTTTCGCGTGGAGGCATTTCGTCCGCGCATGCTGGAGCCGCTGCGGCGGTTGTGGTGGAAGCTGTTTGTGCAGTGCGGCGCGATGTTTTATGAGCCGACTATTCGCGGCAGGCAGGAAGAGCTGAGCCCGATCTTCAAGGAGTTTCTTGCGATTGCCGCGTCGGTGCCGCCGATGACGGCGGCGCAGATGCTGGATGCGTGGGCGGAGCTGGATGTTTTGCGCGCCAAGGCACTCACGGAGATGGATGCGTATCCGGTGTGGCTGTGCCCGGTGGCCAGCGTACCCGCGTTCCGGCACGGCGAGAGGAGCTGGACCGTGGAGGGACAGGCCGTGGGCTATCTGGATGCGGTGCGGCATACGCAGTGGTTCAACACGCTGGCTGCGCCGGCTGTGGTGGTTCCCGCGGGCCGGTCGCCGGAAGGTTTGCCTATTGGCGTGCAGGTGGTGGCGCGGCCGTTTGAAGACGAGATTGCGCTGGGAATTGCTTCAGTGATCGATGCGGAGATGGGCTATCAGCCGCCGCCGATGGCGCTTTCCGCGTAGGAACTACGCGAAGCATTGTGAATGCCGCGCGGACCGAGGCGCAAAAAATGCAGGGCAGCCCACGCGGGCTGCCCTTTTGCAACTGGGCTGGTCCCAGAGCCGAGGGTTACGGCAGGTAGTAGCGGAACGAGGTCCAGACCATGTTGTCAATGCCGTTGGCGCCGCCGTCGGGATTGGTTGTGCCGCCATTACCGGACCAGAGGTTGCGCTCAAAGCGGCTGTACTGGAATCCCTGCCGAAGACGCCCTGCGGGTCCGTTGTGAATATCGAACCACCAGCCGGTCGCGAATTCTTGCACGTCCTTATTGTTGCCCGCGCAGTTTGCGGGATTCGAGGGGCTGAAGGAGCCGCCGGATGGAACCTCAGTTTGGCAGCCGGACATGTTCGCGGTGTAGGTTCCGTAGCCGACCTGCTTGGCGCTTACAGGATCGATCGTCCAGTCGCGGCCAATGTAGTCACCGCCGTAATTGAGGTAGAGGCTGAGGCGCTTGGTGGGATTCATCTCCAAAGTGCTGAGAGCGGAGAAGCCGTGCAGGGGAGAGAGGGTTCCATCGGGACGCAAGGTGACATCGGCGATGGTTGAGGAGCCGTACCGACCGACGCCGGCACCCCAGAGCCCCTTAAGGCCGATGCTCACGCGCTTGTCAAGGAGCGGACCGCGGAAACCGCCGCCGATGCCGCCGCCCCAGACGGTGTGGTTATATGGCGTTCCACTGGTGGGATAGATGCGGTCACGGAAGCTGCGTCCGATACCGAAGAGTTCCCAGTGTCCCCAGCCGGGTTCGACGGCGACTTTGGCGACGAAATCGGGGGTGGGATTGAAGGAGTAGTTGCTGGCGGGGTTGTAAAGACCGCCGGCATTGCCGGCGGAACCGATGAGCAGGTTGGTGGGCAGGTTTGCTCCCGCCGGATTAAGAGTTTCAGCATTTTCCGCGGAGACGCCGAAGAACAACGACTTGCCGATGTCTCTGGTAACACGGAAGCTGTACTGCCGGGTCCAGACGAAGCCGGTTTCATACTGCGGGTCAATGGAAGCTGGGAGGATTTCCGATCCGCGTTGGAGGCCCTTTGTGGTTTCAGTTGAAAGCGACCAACCCTGGCCGCCGGAGAAGTCCCAGCCGTCGTTCAGTCGCGCATCGACCCACAATTGGCGCTGACGCATGGTGTAGCTGTTCGACTGATTGTTGTTGGAGGTGGCGCCGGCGCTGAGCCAGTCCATCTCGTAGTAGCCGGTGAGTGTCATGTTCGCCAGCTTGCCAGTCGCCGTGAGCGCAAGGCGCGACTGACGACCAGAACCCTGAAATTCGCTCATCTGTGCGGCGTCTGAGAATTGGAGCGGGACGCCGGTGAACTGCGTGTTGAGTCCGCCGCCCGTGGCACCCTGGCGCCAGACGGTTTCTGCTGCGAGGAAGCTGCCCGCGGGCGAGATGGTGATGCCCTTGTAATGCAGTGCGTCAGGATGGGCGATTTCCTTCTTGATGCCCTGCGTCTCTTCCGTGATGCTGGAGACGACTGAAGCGTTGGCCTGCTTCATGTCGTCGACCGAGCTGCTGAGGGTTTTCACGGCGGAGGCATTCTCAGTGACCGCATGCTGCTGCTGGTCAGCCGCAGCCTGCGCCTTGGCCGCCGCATCTTCGGCCTGAGCAGCCCTCTGCTGCGCTTCCTGGAGCGCGGCATTCTTGGTGGCCAGGTCGTTCTTGAGGTTGTCGATCTGGCTCTGCTGGCTCTGCAACTGGTCGCGCAGCGCCTGAATCTGTTGTTCCACTGTTGGCTTGTGTTCTCTCCTGGCCGCGTGATGCTTGTGGGCGGGTGCGGGATTTTGCGCCGCAAAAGCATACGAGCCTACAAGACTGGCTGCCAACATGGCGACGGCAGCGGCTTTCAGCTGAAATTTCATTGGGCCTCTCACTTCTCTCATTCAGATAGTTGTGCCACAGGGCAACGCCAGCACGCTCCTCGCACGTTTCGCCTCTCGCCTGAACTGCAATCTGCATATGCCCAAGGAAGAATTGCCGTACGAAGCGAGAGCGTAGAGCCGGATGCAGTAGATGGCTTAACCACGCACTCTGCTGTCATGCGAATCCAAGTAAGAGGCTCGCAGAAATAGATGAATAGATGACGAATTCACACGCTTTTCACACAAGCAGCGACGATGCGCACGCCGCAGATAGCAAGCAAATTTACACGACGTTCACAGAGGGCGGACGCAAGTGTGCATGCAGCGCCTGCGGCAGGAAGACGGCAGGCGCTAGTTCGCGGAGGAATTCTGTTGGCGGCCTGCGCTGACGAGATTCGCGAGGATGCGATAAGCGCCGGGGACAAGCTCGGGCGTCTGGCGGTAGAGCGCGTAGGCCACGTAGATGAATGTTCCCTTGCCGACGGGTGCGACGACGAGGCCGCCGCGCTGCGGGTCCTGGCCGGGATCGGCCGTCTCAGTCAGTGCGGTGAAGGCGGAGTCCCATGTGCTGAGGAAGGAGTGCCCGCGCTCTTCCACCCAGCTGTTGAAATCGGCCGACGTGATTTTGTTGGGGAAGGTGAGGAGCGGATTGCCGGGCGCGAGGATTTTGACGGGCGTGGTTTCATCCACGACGCGTTCCGCGCGGCCGAGCGACAGCGGCAGCGGTGCGGGGAAATTGCCGCTCTGGTATTGGACGATGAGCGTTCCGCCGTTGCGGACAAAGTCATTCAGGCGCGCTCTTGCGGCGAGCAGATCGGGCCGGACGGAGTAAGCGCGGATGCCGATGAAAATGACGTTATAGGCGGAGAGATTGCCGGAGGTGAGATCGTCGGCGGTGAGCAGATGAGGCGTGACGCCGAGGCCTTCAAGGGCCTGCGGGATGAGATCGCCGGTGCCCATGACGTAACCGACGCGGAGGCCGGGCGCGACTTTGACCTCGACCTTGCGGGTTTCAAGGCGGGCGGCGCGATAAAGGTTGGTTGGCCGCAGTCCGGCGTAGCCCACGCTGCGCCAGCCGGTGGTGTACGTGTGTCCGGCGGAAGTGACAGCGGCCTGGATGGAGTATGCGCCGGCGTGCGCGGCGGCGGGCGTGACGGAAAAGAGAATCGGGTCGGTGTCGCCTGCGGAGGATTGCTGGAAGCTGGCCTGTGTAGGAGCAACGCTCCATCCATTGGGGAGCTTGAGCATGACGGAGCCCTCGGCAGCGGATTCTGTGTGAACGGTGACGCTGACGGTGAGCGGCGAGCCGTCCAGCGGCAGAATGCGCGCCTGAGGATCGACGCGAACACCGATGGCCGGCGTGACGACGAGCGGCTCGTAGAAGCCGCCGGGGCCGGTGACGCGCTGAAGAGTTTGCACCACCTGGCCGAGCCGGATGGGAAGGCCATCGAAGGAGAACTCGGCCCAGGCGGAGAGCGGATACGGCGCGAAGGAGCGCTCGCGCCAGGCTTCATTGTGAATGTCGTAGTAGGGCTGCTCGATCGAGGGCCGCGTGAAGTAAGGCTCGGTGGGCGCGGCGTCGGCGGGCACTGTGAGGCGGAAGATGGAGTCGGCGCTTTGGTCCGTCGATTCGGTGCTTAGGGGCTCGCCGTGCTTCCATGGTTCAGCGGTCTGGTGCTCGAACCATGTCCTGACGAGGCGGACCTGATCTGTGCCCTGAAAATCTTTGTCCTGAAGATCTGAGCCCTGAGGTGCGGCGTGCGCGGTGTGGATGCGGACGCGGAAGGTTTCGCCGGGCGAGACGCTGCGCGGAGCTTCGTCGGCGGAAGAGCCGCGGAATCCGCGGCTGCTGGCGTCGGACTCATCCGTGCGGAAGGCCATGAGGTCGAGGCCGAGAAGATCCTTGAATGCGGTCTGGAACTGGTCGATCTTGGCGTCGAGTTCGAAGAGGAGGCTGGTCCTGGCCTGCGCGCTGAGAGTGCTGGCCGCAACTTTTTCACGCAGGGTGAGCGTGTCGCGATAGAGAGGTGCGAGATGTTGGGCTTCGACAACGCCGGCGCGGCAGGGGCAGGCGGAGAGGAATGCGCCGAGGCCGCTGTCGATTTGATGAAGGCCGGCGGTGAGCCATGCGGGCGGATGCGGGCCCGCGAGGCGTGCGAGGCCGGAGATGGACGTGTCAATGCGGACGTGGGAGTTGAGGAAAAGATTGTGGTCGTCGGCGTTGGGTGCGTCGCGCGCGGCGGGGGCTTTTACCCCAGCCTGGGGAGCGACGGCCCAGAGGTGAAAGCGGGAATCGCCAGGTCCGGTGAGCGAGGGATTTGCGCCGCCGTTCTGCGACTTCTGCATGCCCCAACCTGTGCGCGCGATCTGCGAATAACTGCGGCCGAGGGTGAGGTCGAAGGTGCCGACGGGAATGGTGACGTCTGTGGAGAGCGGGCCGCTGGTCCACGCGCCGGTGATGTAATTGCGAAAGCGCGCGGGGGCCCAGTGGCCGGTGGCGTAATCGAAGATGCCTTGGCTGGTGACGCGCGCGAAGGGCGTGCGGCTGTAGACGGCGGAGACCTGCCAGGGCGTGAGGCCGTTTTTGAGCTGGTCAGGGAAGACGTTGGGATCGGCCGCGGCCTTGAAGACCTCCTGCGCGATTTCTCCGCTGACCTGATGTTGGCCGTGACCGTCACTGACGCCGCCGACGAAGGTGGCGACGATGATTTGGGGGCGGGTGCGGCGGACGGCGAGGACAGCGTCATAAAGCACGCGGCGATGCGTCCACTGCGCAAAGGATTCCTGCTGGGTCTTGGAGAATCCGAAGTCCACCTCAGTGCCCCAGAGCTGATGGATGCCGTAGTATTCGTCGGCCTTGAGCAGCTCATTGGTGCGGATGAGGCCGAGAGCGTCATTGGTGTCGGCGGACATCAGGTTCTGGCCGCCTTCGCCGCGGTTGAGGGTGAAGAGCGTGGCGCGGACGCCGTGGCCGCGGGAGAGATAAGTGAGCAGCGAGCCGTCTTCGTCGTCGGGATGCGCGTCGATATAGAGCACGCTGGCCGTGGTGTGGAGACGCTTGAGCGTTTGCTCGAGCGAGGCTTCGCCGCGGTCCATGGCCAGGGGCTGCGCCAGCAGCGCAGGCTGCGACGCGGGCAGCGTGTACGACGCGGCGGGCTGCTGCGCGGGTGCAAGGACGTTGGAGAGAGAAACGAGCGCGAAGGCGGCGAAGAGCCTGAAGGACACGGGGCGAAGGGCTGCGGCGGCGGGAACCATAGTACTGGCCAGTGTACAATCCGCCAGAGCGAACACAAAGGAAACGACGGAAGAGATGAGCCTGCATTCTGCGCACGAGAGCGGGACAACCATGCTGGAACGGCGCATCGGACTGCGCTCGGCCGTGCTGTTCAACATGCTGGAGATGATCGGCGTGGGGCCGTTTGTCACGCTGCCGCTGGTGATTGCCGCGGCGGGCTACCGGCTGTCGATTTGGGCGTGGCTGCTGGGCGCGGCGATTGCGGTGATGGACGGGCTGGTGTGGGCGGAGCTGGGCGCGGCGCTGCCGCGGGCCGGCGGTTCATACGCGTTCTTGCGGGAGATTTACGGGCCGAAGAAGGCCGGCAACTGGCTGGGATTTTTGTTTGTGTGGCAATTGAGTTTTTCCGCGCCGCTTTCGATTGCGTCAGGGTGCATCGGGCTGTCAGGGTTTCTGGCGTGGTTCTGGCCGGGACTCAGTGCGGCTCCCTGGGCGGCTTTGCCGGGACTGCATTATGCGAACTTTGCTGCGGTGGGCGCGTGTTTGCTGGTGACGGCGCTGCTCTACAGAAATTTGAGCTCGATTACTCGGCTGGCATGGGTGCTGTTCGCGGGAGTGATCACGGCGCTGGTGGGCGTGATTGCCAGCGGCTTTGCGCATGCGGCGGCGATGGGCGGATGGCGGATGCCCACGAGCCCGGCAGAAAGCGCGGGGCTTGCTATCGGAGGTTTGGCGCACGCCACGCTGATTGCGACCTACGATTACTGGGGCTACTACAACATCACGTTCCTGGGCAGCGAGGTGAAGGAGCCGGCGAAGACGATTCCGCGCGCGATTCTGCTGAGCGTGGGCATTGTGGCGGCGATTTACGTAACGATGAACGTGGCCGCGCTTCCCAGCGTGCATGAGGCGGCAGCGGGCGCGTTGCACGGCGTGACGGTGCACCTGCAACTGGTGGCCGACATTGCGCAGTCGGCCTTTGGGAAGTGGGCCGGCTACACGGTGGCGGCGCTGGTGGTGTGGACCGCGTTTGCGTCAGTATTTTCTCTGCTGCTGGGCTACAGCCGCGTGCCCTACGCGGCGGCGAAGGACGGGAATTTCTTCCGTTTTCTGGACAAGGTGCATCCGAAGTATCACATTCCGAACCGGTCGCTGGTGGCGATGGGACTGGTGGCGGCGGCCTTCTGCTTTTTCAGCCTGCAGGCGGTGATTACGTTGCTGGTGATTACGCGCATCCTGCTGCAATTCCTGCTGCAGCACGTGGGCGTGATGGTGCTCAGGGTAAAGCAGCCGGATCTGCCGCGACCCTTCCGCATTCCGTGGTATCCGCTGCCGCCGCTGCTGGCAATGGCGGGGTTCTTGTTCATCCTGTTCAGCCGGCAGGAGGCTTGGCAGGGCCTGGCCGCGGCAGCGGCGATTGGCGTGAGCGGATCGCTGATTTATTTGTGGCGGGCCAGGACGCTGGGCCAGTGGCCGTTTGCGGCGGAAGAGAGCGACTCAGCAAGTTAGCGAGCGGTTGAGCGTTGGCGGCTGCGTTTTGCCCGGCGGGGCGAAGACGGGGCGAAGGCTGCCTCGTAATTTTCGGCAAAATGCCTGTGGAAAACTGCAAATTTAATAGGGGGGTGGGGGGGTACCCGTCTTCTCGCTGCTCGGTGCTGGCCGGTCCGTGGCGATGCGCGGCGGGCCGGCGAGGCTTGACTCCTGATACCATTGTGCGCTTTTCGAGGAATTAATCGGCAAAATGGGATGGGAATTTTTTGCGGGCGGCGACTGCGGAGGGTTGAGCGAGCGCCGATGAAGGTCCGTGCATTCCCACATCTCCAAAACCGGGAGATGTGGGGCACCCGGCACCCGGCCGAAAATGGAACAACCTCTTGACCATCTACAGGCACCCGCCACGTGAGCCCCCTGGCGGACGAGTCGCGATTCCCACTCAGGCGCTAAAGACGCGCATGAATGGGGCGCGTGGCTTTCGGCAAGCGGATCAGGACGGCTCATCCGGCAGCGGCCCAAGAATATCGATCCCGAAGCGCGCCGCTGTCTCCACCATTTTGGGAATATCCGGAGGCGCAATCGGATCGCCCAGCGGCTGCGCCAGAGCCGACAGGAACTGCTCAAACCCCGCGGGCGTGGCCAGAATGAGAACGTGCGCCGGCTTGTCTCCCACCGCCTTGAAGCCATGGGGCACCTCGCGTGGTCCAAACACAAATGTGCCGGGCCCGCCGCGCTGCCAACGGCCGTCGATCACAAAGGCGATCTCGCCGTGCAATACGTAAAACGATTCATCCTCACGATGATGCATGTGGTACGGCGAAGCAAAGCCGGGCGGCATCTCCCAATGCTCCACCAGTGCAAACGCCCCGTTTGTGGACTGCCCCGTGGCCCGCAGCTGAGTGGGCAATCCGAGAAATCGAAAGACATCCTCCCCTTTGAAGTTGATCACCGGCTTGTTCCTCGCGTTCTGCTCACCCATTCGTCTTCACTCCCGCCTTGAATTTTTGCCGATTGTGGGCTGGCGCCGAGAGCGGTTTTCGCACTGCGGCGCGGGTTTCGGCACGGCTAATTCTATCGAATGCGCTGGGATATGGAAGTGGCGAGGGGCAAACGTTGGTTCTTCGCTGCGGCACGCGGCCCACTCATCGCGAGAGAGCCGCGATGAATGGGACACGGATTTTTTTCTGAGGGCAGAAGCGGGGGAGGGTTGTTGCACGGGGGGCGCCGGCCCTTCCCACCCTAATCGCAGAGAGCGCGGTTAGGATGGGGCACCCGGCAACTCCCGCATAGCGACGTCCCGGGGCTGAAGCCCACGCCTGCGCCGGCTGGTTTTCAGGGGCCTGAAGGCCCCTGCTCCCTCCGAGGCAGCTTGTTTGGGGAGGTGGCTGCGGGCGCTTTAGTTGAGGAAGAAGGTGCGGTAGAGGGTGTCGCGCTGGACGGGTTGGAAGCCGGCGTCGCGGATGATGCGGCGGAGCTCTTCCTCGGTGGTGCAGTTGCTGGTGCCAGCGGCGCGGACGACGTTTTCTTCCAGCATGACGGAGCCGACATCGTTGCCGCCGAAGTGGAGGCCGAGCTCGAGGACCTTGAGGCCCTGGGTGACCCAGCTGGCCTGCACGTTCTGAATGTTGTCGAGATAGAGGCGCGCGATGGCGAGGGTCTTGAGGTATTCGACGGAGGTGGCCTCGTCCCAGCCGCGGCCGCCGAGAGCGGTGTTGCCGGGCTGGAAGCTCCAGGGGATGAAGGCGGTGAAGCCGCCGGTTTCTTCCTGCAGGCGGCGCACGACCTCAAAATGGTTGACGCGTTGGTCCATGGTTTCGCCGACGCCAAACATCATGGTGGCGGTGGTGCGCATGCCGAGCTGGTGCGCGGTGCGATGGACGCTGACCCAATCCTCGGTGCGGCATTTGAGGCGGGCGATGCGGAAGCGGACTTCGTCGTCGAGGATTTCGGCTCCGCCGCCGGGGATGGAATCGAGTCCGGCGTCGCGGAGGCGGGCGATGGTGGTGCGGAGGTCGAGCGAGGAATACTCGGCGATGGCGAGGACCTCAGACGCGGAGAGGCAATGGAGCCAGATCTGCGGGAAGCGCTGCTTGATGCCGATGAAGAGCTTTTCAAACCAGTCGATTTTGAGGTCAGGATGGATGCCGCCCTGCATGAGGACGCCGGTGCCGCCCATCTCAATGGTTTCGGCGATTTTGTCGCAGATGGTTTCAAAGTCGAGGATGTAGCCCTCGGCGGCGCGCGGGCCTTTCAAGGGGCGATAGAAGGCGCAGAAGTTGCAGTACTCGGTGCAGAAGTTGGTGTAGTTGATGTTGCGATCGATGATGTAGGTGACGACGCCCTCAGGATGGAGACGGCGGCGGAGGGCGTCGGCCGCCATGCCGAGGCCGATGAGGTCAGAGGAGTGGAAGTAGTCGAGAGCCTGATGGCGGGAGAGCGACATGGGTATATTTTACCAATTGGGGCGGGCGCGCGCGTCGCGGGGCGGTGGTGCCTCGTCTTGTCCGGGCTGGCGGAAAAGGAAGATGCCGCGGGTGAGGATGGGGAGGCGGCGGGTGCGGGCGAGATTGGAGGCGGTGGAGATGCCGCTGAAGAGGACGAAGAAGTCCCAGAAGGCGCGGAGGGAGCTTTTTTTCGGCGGCATGGATGCGGGTGAGGTCATGGGAAAGCGCGTCCTGAGACAGCGTACACCTGGTGGATTGGAGTGGGAAAGATGGGGCGAGGATGCAGGAAAGCAGGGAGTAGGGAGTGGGGAAAGGCGAATGCAGGTGCTTCGACTCCCTGCGCTCCGCTTCGGTCGCTGAGGATGACAGGTTTTTATTTGTCGGGGCTGGGTTTGGACGGGGGTGGTTGCTGCGGGGTGGGTTTCTTTTTGGGTGCGGAGACGCCAAGGCTCATGAGGAAGAAGCCGAAGCCTTTGCGAAGCGAGTCGAGGAGGCTCATGGGTGCGATCTCCGTGGGGTGAGCGAGGAGGCCGGCCCGGTGCTGAAGCGGGAAAGGAGCACCGGGCGGGGCGGAGGGTTCAGTTCTTGCTGCCGGCGGGGGGCGCGGCGGTGGCGGGTGCGGCCCCGCCGGACTGGAAGCGGAGGATCTGGAGAGCGGCGGGGGGCAGCGGCTGGTTGGCGTGGGCGAGCAGAAGACTGACCTGCCAGATCTGCGTGTCGTTGAGGCTGGTGCGGAAAGAGGGCATGCCGGTGAGGCGGATGCCGTTGGCAACCTTCCAGTAGGTTTCTCCGGGGGGATCGTCGCTGACGCCGACGACGTTGCCGGAGTGGTGGGGCTCCCAGAGCGACGGCGCGGTGGGGAACATGTCATGGCCGGCGGAGGAAGGCTGGCCCTGGACTCCGTGGCAGAAGGCGCAGTTGTCCTTGTAAATGCGCGCGCCGGCGATGTAGGTCTGCTCATTGGGCTGGATGGGGGCCATCTGCGGCTTATCCGCGGCGATGCGTGCGTCGAGGGCCATGTGAGTGATCTGTCGCTCGAAGGGCAGAGGAGGGTCGGAGACAGCGACGGGGACTTTGCCGTATTTGAACCAGCCGAGGACACAAAGGGGAACGAGGATGACGCCGAGGAGAAGTCCGGCGAGGAATCGAAGCATGGCTAGAACCCTCCGTTGGCATCCATGGTAGAGCATTGGGGCGGGGTGGAGCAGCGGGAAAGTGCAAAGAGTGGAAGGACGGCAGGGCAGCAAAGCGGGCGCGGGCGCGTCCAACGGGAGAAGCGATTGGAGCGGGGCCGGGCAAGATGCCGGACAAGAGGCTGCCCCCGGATGATTTAATACGAAGTGGGGGAGCGCTTGATGCCGGGTGCTTCCGTAACGTTGTGGAGGGTTCCCGAAAGCATGGTATTCGTACGCCGAATGGCTTTAGTGCTGGCGCTGTGCGCGCCGGCGATGATTGCAATGCAGGGCGCGGCGCAGGGGCAGGACACGAGCTCAAGCAGCAGCGCGGCGCAGACCGAGCAAGCTCCGCAGAAGACGGTGACGCAGAGCAACGGCGTGCTGACGGTGCAGGCGCGGATCCGCCAGCGGCGGGAGCAGCGGCGGGCGCAGGAGATTCACGACGCCTATGCGCACCGCTGGGAAGTGTATGTGGGCGGCGGATATCTGCGCTTCAAGCCGGGACCGGATCTGCAGCGGGCGACGATGTATAGCTGGGAAACGGCGGTGACGCGCTACTGGAACGAGAAGCTGGGCCTGACGGTGGATGGGCGCGGCTACTACGGAACGGCGTACGTGGGGCTGAATCCGTACAGTGTGACGCGGCCGGCGATCAGCAACTATGGCGTGCTGGCGGGGCCGACCTACCGGTTTATCCTGCGGCCGAAGTATGCGATCAGCGGCCGCGTGATGGCGGGCTGGGCGCTGGGGAATTTCTCAAGCGACACGAACGGCTTTGGCGCGAAGCTGCTGGGGCTGTATCCGGATGGGTCGACGTATGCGGTGAACGCGAGCGTGATGGGCGAGACGAATCTTTCGCCGACGTTTGCGCTGCGGCTGGGCGGCGACTACTACGGGACGGGGTTCGGGTCGACGATGCAGAACAGCGTTGGATTTCACTATGGGTTTGTGTATAGATTTGGAAAATTCTAGGAACAGGGAGTTAGAGAATTAGGGAAGATGGACCGGCCAGGGGTGGATGCCTCTGGCCGGTTTTGTTGTGTGGGGATGAGGGAAGAGAAAGGCAACCGCGGATCTTTCGACTCGTCTGTTGAGCAGGCTCGCTCAAGAGGACAGGGTGGTTGGGGGGCGGATAGAGTGCTTTCCCACCATTTCCGCAAAGTGCGCGGAAAGGATGGGACACCCGGCGAGTCTAGAATAAGGGAGAATATCATCTCAAGCAGAATCCTCTGATGAAAAACGCAATCAGGAATCTACTCTCCAGACCATCGCTGCAGCCGCTTTTCGCGCAGATGCTGAAGGTTTGTCATGCGGGAATGAATTATGGAGGAGGTCAGACGGTAGAGGTAAGCGGCGAGTTGCATGCATTGGAGTTTGTCTCTCGGTCGACGGGACCACTGAGCACCTTCACTCTCTTCGATGTGGGCGCCAACGATGGTGGGTACCTTGGCTGTGCGCTAGCCGTGTTGGGAGGGCGAGCAAAAGTGCATTCCTTCGAACCGCAGTCTGCGAGTTTCGACGCGCTGCATAAACGGTTCCACGAGGATCCGCGGGTCAAGTTGAGAAAGATTGCGCTTGGAAGAAGTCCGGGTACGGCGAACTTGCACTTTGACGCGGCCGGTGAGACCACTGCCACGCTCCAACAAGGGGCGTTTGCGACACAAGAACATTCTGAGGAAGTGTCCTTGTCCACGGTTGATGAGATATGCCGAGAGGAGAAGATAGAACGCATCCACTTGCTCAAGATTGATACGGAGGGGTTCGAGATGGAAGTGCTCATTGGCGCCTCGGAGATAATTGGACGGGGCGCCATTGATGCGATTCAGTTCGAGTTTGGAGACACGTTTCTCCGTACGCCTTATCACTTTGTGGATTTTTGGGAATTGCTTTCCTCTAAGTTTGTAATTTACCGGATTCTTAGGCGTGGGCTTTGCAAGGTGGAGCGCTACTCTCCGGACCTTGAGATATTCAAGCTCGCGAATTTTCTTTGCGTGCGCAGGCCCTGATCTCGATAACCCACCTGTTGTTCTCTCGCGACAGGCTGCCCATCCGCTCTTGTTGTCGCGCATCAGTGGTTTGCGGCGGCGCGCCCGGTCTGGCGCCCGGCAGCAAGGTGGTGTTCAGCGGGTTTAGGTTTGTGCTTTCCCAGGTCGCCGTTTCTTGCTGCGCTCGAAAGCTGGAGCGTGGGCGCGCGGCAACGGATTTGGCTTTCAACGGCTGGAGGAGACGATCAGTTCTCGCGCGCGGCGGCTTCCAGCGCGGGCAGGTCCATCTTGACCATGCCCATCATGGCTTGCATGGCTTTGGGGTGACTGATCAGCGCGCCGATGTTGCGCGGGACGATTTGCCAGCAGAGGCCGAAGCGGTCCGTTAGCCAGCCGCAGGCCATGGGCTTGCCGCCTTCAATCAACTTGTCCCAGTAGCTGTCGATCTCCTGCTGGGAGTCGCAGCGGACGAAGAACGAAAAGGCGGGATTGAGCTGGTGCGCGGGACCGCCGTTGAGAAAGACCATCTCCTGGCCCTCAAGCTCGAGGGCGATGGTGGCGATTTTGCCCGCGGGCCAGGGGCCGACGCCCTTGGAACGCAGCTCGTCGAGCTTGCGCGCGTGCGGGAAGACGCTCAAGTAAAACTTGGCGGCTTCTTCGGCGTTGTTATCGAACCAGAGGAACGGCGCAACTTTGTTCATGGCAGGCATGGTATCAGGCGGGAGGGTGCGGAGTAACGTGGTTGTGAGCCGATTCCCACTCATGCGCAAAAGACGCGCATGAATGGGGCACCCAGAAGGGATGAGCGGGCCGCCTGCCACCTTTCATTCTTTGAGTGCTTGTTGCGGCACGGCTGAAGCCGTGCCCTTTCAAAGCGCCGGGGAAGTTGATTGCTTTCCCACATCTCAGAATCGAGATGTGGGGCACCCAGAATTCATGACCGGAAAGAGGGGCAGAAGTGGGCCACCCGCCGACTCCTGCGACAACGAACCAAAACCATCGCCGGTGGTGATATTCCCATTTATGCCGCACAGCCACTGCCGCGGCGACAATTGCTATGCACACTGGCCTTGCCAAATCGGCTCTTCCGATTGCAAAGAACACAGCCATGACCGGAGCTACGCATAGTCCTACCTTCAATGCAAAGAGGTAGGACTGTCGTTGCCTCAGGCTGTTCTCGTCGTCTGTCATTCTGTGACCCCGTGATAGCAGTTGTAAATCGATTGGGCTCCAGTTCCTAGATCCCAGAGGACAGCCCGCGGGAAGATTGCGCTGAGTTACTGCAGGATGGGGATGTTGGCGATGCGTTGCTGCCACTCGGCGGGGCCGGTTTGGTGGACGCTGGTGCCTTTGGCGTCGACGGCGACGGTGACGGGCATGTCGCGGACGTCGAACTCGTAGATGCCTTCCATGCCGAGGTCCTGAAAGGCGAGTTGGCGCGCGCCGGTGATGGCTTTGGAGACGAGGTAAGCCGCGCCGCCGACGGCCATGAGATAGACTGCGCCGAATTCCTTGATGGCTTCAATGGCGGCGGGGCCGCGCTCGGCTTTGCCGATCATGCCGAGGAGGCCGGTTTCAGCCAGCATCTGGCGGGTGAACTTGTCCATGCGCGTGGCGGTGGTGGGTCCGGCGGGTCCGATGACCTCTTCGCGGACGGGGTCGACGGGGCCGACGTAATAGATGAAGCGGTTGCGGAAGTCGACGGGGAGTTTTTCTCCGCGGGAGAGCATGTCGGTCATGCGCTTGTGGGCGGCGTCGCGGCCGGTGAGGAGCTTGCCGGTGAGAAGAAGCACTTCGCCGGGCTTCCAGGTGGCGGCTTCGGCGCGGGTGACGGCGTCGAGATTCACGCGGCGCGCGGAGGAGACATCGTACGTGAGCTTGGGCCAGGCGTCGAGCGACGGCGGATCGAGATAGACGGGGCCGGAACCGTCCAGCACGATGTGGGCGTGGCGCGTGGCGGCGCAGTTGGGGATGATGGCGACGGGGAGGTTGGCGGCGTGGGCGGGGGTGTCGAGGACTTTGACGTCGAGCACGGTGGTGAGGCCGCCGAGGCCCTGCGCGCCGATGCCGAGGCGATTCACCTTGTCATAGAGCTCGACGCGGAGCTTTTCCGCGGTGGTGACGGGGCCGCGGGCGATGAGGTCCTGAATGTCGATGGGGTCCATGAGGGAGAGCTTGGCGAGGAGCATGGCCTTCTCTGCGGTGCCGCCGATGCCGATGCCGAGCATGCCGGGTGGGCACCAGCCTGCGCCCATGGTGGGCACAGTTTTCAGCACCCATTCGACGACGGAATCGGATGGATTGAGCATGACGAATTTGCTTTTGGCTTCGCTGCCGCCGCCTTTGGCCGCGACGGTGATGTCGACTGTGGAGCCGCGGACGAGCTCGACGTTGACGACGGCGGGCGTGTTGTCTTTGGTGTTGACGCGCTTGCCGGCGGGGTCGGCCTGGAGCGAGGCGCGGAGCTTGTTGTCGGGGTCGAGATAGGCGCGGCGGACGCCTTCATCAACCATCTGCTGGAGGTCGAGCGCGGGCTCGCCGGGCGCGACTTCAAAGCGCACATCCATGCCGACCTTGACGAAGGCGTTGACGATGCCGGTGTCCTGGCAGATGGGGCGGTGGCCCTCAAAGCACATGCGGGAGTTGATGAGGATTTGCGCCATGGCGTCTTTGGCGGCGTGGGACTGCTCGCGCTCATAGGCGCGGGCCAGCGAAGTGATGTAGTCGACGGGGTGGTAGTAACTGATGTATTGGAGAGCGCCGGCGACGCTGGCGATGAAATCGGCTTGGCGGATGATGGTCATGATTTGTTCCCTTCCCTTGCACGCGCTGGCCGCGCGCGCGAGCCGCACCTTTTAGGGTAATGGATTGCGGGGAGGGTTGGCTCTCAGGAATCTTCCATGAGGTGGCGTGCAGGGAGCATTCGTTGATGCAGAATGCGGCTGATGAAGATGCCGTCTTGCTCGATCCGGTAAAAGAGCACGTGCTTGTGATGCTCTATCCGGCGGTATCCGTGCCGAATCGCGTCACAGGTCCGGCCCATCTCCGGGGTCTGCGCGAGCTGATGAAGGGATGCGCCGAGGCTGTCGAGATAGCGATAGGCCTGATCCGCGCCCCAGGTGTCGACGGTGTAGTCGGCGATCTCGATGAGGTCGAGCCGGGCCAGTTTTGAGAGTTTGTAGCCAGGCACCGCTCAGGCCTTTCCAGAGGCCAGGGCACGGCGGCGAATGCGTTCACGAACCTCAGCGAGAACGTCGCCCCTGGCAACGCCGCTCTGTTCGCCGGCCTGAACCGCGGAGCGAATGGCTTTGAGCCGTGCGCGGTCTTCGCGTTCCGCCTGCCCCAATGCCCGCAAGCCCGCGCGCAGCACTTCGCTGGCGTTGGCATACTGTCCGCTGCGGATTTTGTTATCGACGAAGCTGTCCAATTGCGGAGTGAGGTTGATGTTGCGCGTCGGCATGGGGAGCTCCTGTGATTCGAGTTTAGAGCGATTGGCAATAGTTGGCAATGCGGAGATTGGGGCGCGGAGGTGAAGCGAGGAAGCCTCATGCGAACGAGGATAGCGCAGTTTTGGCAAAGGCCCGGGCCTGAAGGCCCCGCACATGCGCTCTCTTTTCCGGGGGCTGAAGCCCCCGGCTCCCTCCGAAATCTGTGAATTGCAACGGTGCGAACTAGGAAGGAGCGGCGGCGAGGAGACAGAGAACGGGTGCGAAGAGGAGGAGCTTCATGCGAACGAGGATAGCGCAGATTTAGTCTCGGACGGCGGGGGCGAGGTCGGTGCGGCGGAAGTCGTCGCCTTTGAAGAGGAGGGGTTCGCGGGTGGCGCGGGCGAGGGCGTAGCTGAAGCAGTCGCCGAAGTTGAGGTTGGCGGGGTGTCCGCTGCCGCGGCCGTAGTCGCGGAAGGCCTGGCGGGCAATGCGAGCGTGGTCGGCGGTGACGGGCTCGATGAGGATGGCGGAGTGGTCGAGGATGGAGTCGAGGCGCGCGATGAGAATGGGGTTGCGATAGGAGGCGGTGACAATGTGAGCCTCAAGATAGCTGGCGGCGGAGACGCGGACGACGGGCGCGTCTTCCATGGCGTGCGCAAAGGACTCGGCTTCGGGCTCTTCCTTGAGGATGGCAATAATGGCTGAGGTGTCAACGACCATGGCGGGTCTCTCGAAGTGTTAGTGGGGCAGTCCTGTTTCAGGGTCGTAGAGCTCGTCCATGATTTCGGCGAGGGTTCTGCCGTCGTTCATGAGGGCGGAGGTTTCGCGGCTGATCTCCATCAGCCATTCGGCACTGAGTTTACGGCGGTTGAGGAGTTCTTTTTCGCGGGTGAGCTTTTCCTCGACGGCCTCAGTGACGGCGTTGGTGAGAGAAGTGCCGCGGAGAGCGGCGAGCTCATGAATGAGCTGGTTGGTTTTCGGATTTTTGAGGTTGAGGCTCATGGGGGCAGCGCTTTCTCCGGTTTGATTCTACCTTTCTACCTTTTTGTTCTATCATTCTACCATGAAAGAGGGAACAGGGATTCGAGAGTAAGGCTTAGGGAACAGGGATTCGAGGGCAGGCGGGGCAGCGGAAAAGCAACCGCAGATCTTTCGACTTCGGTCGCCCGAGGGCGACCTTCGCTCAAGATGACAGGGTTTGGTTGGGTTGCGGAGGGGGATAAGCGCAACGTGCGGGCGGAATGGCCTTAAGCTAGAAGCATGAGCGGATTGGAATTGCAGGGTGGGGATGGGGCTGTGGCGGACGCGGTGCTGGCGGGCGAAGTGTTTGACCTGCTGGTGGTGGGGGCTGGGCCGACGGGGCTGGCGTGCGGCATTGAGGCCGAGAAGGCGGGGTTCCGGGCGGTGCTGGTGGACAAGGGGTGCGTGTGCAACTCGCTCTATCACTATCCGTCGCACATGACGTTTTTTACGACGTCGGAGTTGTTGGAAATCGGGGACATTCCGTTTCCGAGCCCGAATGCGAAGCCGACGCGGAATGAGGCTCTGGAGTATTACCGGCTGGTGGCGGCGCACTACAAGCTGGACGTGCGGCAGTACACGACGGTGGAGCGGGTGCGCGGCGCGAAGGGGGATTTTCGCGTGGAGACGGCGGACCGGTTTGGGCGGAGGGGCGAACTGCGGGCGCGGCGGCTGGCGATTGCGACGGGCTACTACGATTTGCCGAACATGATGGGGATTCCGGGCGAGGAGCTGAGCAAGGTGCAGCACTACTACGACGATCCGCACCCGTACTTCGGGACGGATGTGCTGGTGGTGGGCGGGAAGAACTCGGCGGCAATTGCGGCGCTGGAGCTGTGGCGGCACGGGGCGCGAGTGACGCTGGTGCATCGCGAGGCGGGGATGCACAGGCACGTGAAGTACTGGATCAAGCCGGACATTGAGAACCGGATCAAGGCGGGAGAGGTTCGGGCGTTTTTTGAATCGCGGCTGGTGGAGGTGACGGTGGATGCCGTGGTGCTGGAGACGCCGGAGGGGCGCAAGGAGCTGAAGAACGACTTTGTGTTCGCGCTGACGGGGTATC
Source organism: Occallatibacter sp. (assembly GCA_035534635.1). GTDB lineage: Bacteria > Acidobacteriota > Terriglobia > Terriglobales > Acidobacteriaceae > Telmatobacter. The sequence goes on along the minus strand of DATLRP010000020.1, from coordinate 14,902 downwards.
ATCCGGACTTCGGGTTTCTGGAGGGGATGGGGGTGCGGTTCGAGGGCGAGGACCGGCGGCCGGTGTGCGACCGGGAGACGCTGGAGAGCAATGTGGAGGGGATTTATCTGGCGGGGGTGATTGTGGCGGGGTCGCGGACGAACGAGATCTTTATTGAAAATGGACGGTTCCACGGGCGGCAGATTGCGCGGGCGCTGGCATCGAAGAAGTAAACGAAGCGACAAGCAGGAGCGGCAGGCGGGGCAGCAAGCGGGCCGGGCGGGGAGCAGGCAAGGGGAATATCAGGCAGGGGGAGAGCAGGGTGCGGATTCGGCTGTGGCCACGATCGATACGCTGGCAAATGCTGGCGGGGCTGGTGCTGCTGGAGGTGCTCTCCATCGGGCTTTTCGCGGCGATTCTTATCGGCAAGCAGGCGCGGGAAGTTCACGAGCGAGTGCAGCGGCGGCTGACGAGCCAGGCGAGCTCACTGGCGATGCAGGCGCGGGAGGCGCTGCTGCAGCAGCGGCCGGGGTGGATCTGGCTTTCCGCGCGGATGATGACCGAAGCGCCGAGCGTGGCGATGGCGAAGATTACGGACGCCGAGGGGAACGTGCTGTTCGCGGGCTCGGGCGATTCGGACACGATGCAACTGACGGCGGCCGAGCAAGTGCAGATTCCGCAGATGAAGAAGGACCAGGCGCGGGTCTTCTCGCTGGGCGGAGAGCAACTGGAGGGCGCGGCGCCGATCTACACGGGGAACGACCTGCGGGGATTTGTGTGGGTGCAGGACGCCCGGAACTGGGATTACGAGCAACTGAACATGATCTTCCGGGCCACGGTGGTCTTTGGACTGATCTGGATCGGCGCGTCGATTGTGCTGGTGATTCTGGTGGCGCGGGCGATTTCGCGTCCGCTGGCAGTGCTGCACAGAGGGACGCAGGCGCTGATGAATGCGCCGGAAAGCGGGAGCAGCTTTCCGCTGCCGATGGGGGTGCAGAACGAGTTCGGGGACCTGATTCAGGCGTTCAACCGGATGGTGGCGTCGATTGAGGAGCAGCGTGCGGGGCTGAACGACACGCTGTCTCTGCTGGACTCAATGCTGGCGAATGCGCCGATCGGGCTGGCGTTTTTCGACCGTCGGAGCCGGTTTGTGCGGGTGAACCAGGTGTTTGCGAAGATGACGGGCGCGGCGGTGAGCCGACACCTGGGACGGACGCTGCCGGAGCTGCTGCCGCGGCCTGTGGCGCAGGCGCTGGAAGAGGCGGTGCTGAAGGTGCTGGGCGAGGGCGAGCCGGTGCGGAACCTGGAGCTGAGCTGGGAGACGCCGCGGGGCAACGGCGAGTGGACGTGGCTGGTGAGCGCGTATCCGGTGAGGACGATGCCGGAGCAGGTGCGGTGGGTGGGCGTGATTGTGCTGGACGCAAGCGAGCGGAAGCGCAATGAGGAGGCGCTGCGGCGGACGGAGAAGCTGGCGGCGACGGGAAGGCTGGCGGCGTCGATTGCGCACGAGATCAACAACCCGCTGGAGGCGATTACGAATGTGCTTTTTCTGCTGAAGAACTTCTGCGGATTGGAGGACCCGGCGCTGAACTATGTGTCGATGGCTGAGCACGAGGTGCGGCGGATGACGGAGATTACGCAGCAGACGCTGCGGTTCTACCGGCAATCGACGCTGCCGACGCGGGCGAATATGGCGGAGCTGCTGGACTCGGTGCTGACCTTGTATCAGGGGCGGATGCACGGGCAGGGGATTGAGGTGGAGCGGGATTACGACCCGGAGACGGACCTTTTCTGTTTCGCGGGCGAGGTGCGGCAGGTGCTGGCGAACCTGGTGGGCAACGCGATTGAGGCGAGCACGGGCGGCGGACGGCTGGTGGTGCGGGCGCGGCGGTCACGGCACTGGTCGCGAGAGGGCGAGAAGGGCGTGCGGTTTACGGTGGCGGACGCGGGAACAGGGATTGAGCCGGGGGTACGGGCGCGGATCTTTGAGCCGTTCTTTACGACCAAGGAAGCGACGGGAACGGGGCTGGGATTGTGGGTGAGCCACGAGATCATCCTGAAGCACCACGGGGTGGTGCACGTGCGGAGCCGGACGGCGGCGGACGGCGGCAAGGCGGGGACGGTGTTTCAGGTGTTTTTCCCGGACAACGAGGAGCTGAAAGGGCAGGAGCGGCAGCCGGCGGCGGCAGCGACGCCGGCGACGGCCTGAAGGCGGCGGGCGGCCCTCGGGACCCGGCGGCGGACCCGGCGGGCGGGCGGGTTGAGAGACGGGGCGGGAGCGGAACTTTTCAATGCGGGCCGGGTTGAAGGGAGTGACAGGCTGGAAATGATGCGTGACGGGGGGCGGTGCGTCTAAGGATGCAGGTTCCCCTGAGATGCAGGTTTCCCTGAGATGCAGGTTTCCCTGAGACGAAGGTGCAGCGAAGGCAAGGATTGAGGAGTCAAGCACGATGAATCGGCCATGGTTCCAGAGAGTGGTTTCGCAGGCGGTTGCGTGGGCGGCCGTGATTGCGGTGAGCGGCGCGCTGGCAGCGGCGCAGAGTGCACAGACGGCGGGTGCGCGGACGGATGGACAGGTTGAGATGGACGTGGTGCACGCGCTGGACGGGCAGACGACGCTGGCCAACGACCTGATTACGGCGGCGACGGTGAACGGGACGGTGACGCTGACGGGCACGGTGTCGAGCGCGGCATCAAAGGAGCTGGCCGAGCGGGTGGTGAAGGGCGTTGCGGGCGTGGCGAATGTGGTGGACAACCTGCAGGTGGGCAACCCGGAAGACGACCAGAATGCGCAGGCGGGCCAGAGCCAGGCGGGCCAGAGCGCGAATGCGGGCGCGGCGACGGAGGACAATGGGCCGCCGAGGGAGGCGGGAACGCCGACGAATCCGCCCGCGTGGAGCCAGACGCCGGACCAGACACAGAATCAGGGCGCGAATCAGGCGGAGGGCCAATCGCCGAATACGGGACAGCGGCCGGAGTATGGGCAGGCACCGCAGGCGGGGAATGGACAGGGACAGCCGGATTGGGGTCCGGCAGGGCCGCCGCCGGGCTATGGCCAGGGACCGGATCAGGGACAGGGACAGGATCAGGGTCAGGCGCAGGGACAGGGACCGATGCCGCAGCCGGGACAACCCGGATATGGCCAGCCGGGCTACGGACAGGCTCCGCCGCCGCAGGCCGGGAATGGGCAGGGCCAGCCGGATTGGGGTCCTGCGGGACCGCCGCCGGGGTATGGCCAGGGGCAGGGACAAGGACAGCAGCAGGGGCAAGCTCCGCCGCCGGGACAGCCGGGCTATGGCCAGCCGGGCTACGGCCAGCCGGGCTACGGACAGGCTCCGCCGCCGGATTATGGGCAGGGACCGTACAGCCGTGGGCCGCAATATGGGCCGCAGGGGCCGTATGGTCAAAGCCCTTACGCGCCGGGGCCGAATGGAAGTGAGCCGGGCCGGCCGCAGTACCAGATGGCGCGCGGACCGGTGACGGTGCCGGAGGGCACGCTGATCCAGGTGAGGACGAACGCGCCGGTGGCGAGCAAGCGGGCGACGGAGGGAACTCCGGTGCAGTTTACGGTGATCCGGGACGTGACGCTGGGCGGAGTGCTGGCGATTCCGCGGGGCGCGACGGTGCACGGCGTGGTGGAAGAGGTGAGGCAGTCGCGGTCGGGCGAGCTGGGCGGCAGCTCAGAGTTGGCGCTGCGGCTGACGTCACTGGACCTGGGCGGACGGAATTATCCGCTGGCGAGTGACCTGTTCAAGGTGCGCGGGCCCAGCAAAACGGGACGCACGGTGGGCAGCGCCGTGGGCGGCGCGCTGATTGGCGCGATTATTGGCGGCGCGGCGGGCGGTGGCGGCGGCGCGGCGATTGGCGCGGTGGCCGGAGGCACGGTGGGCACGGCGGCCAGCGCGGCGGCTCCGGGACCGGGGGTGTGGATTCCGGCCGAGGCGCTGGTGAGCTTCCATCTGGCGCGGGCGGTGACGGTTGCGCCGGTGAGCGAGGAAGAGGCCGACCGGCTGGCGCAGGGGCTGTATCAGGGCGGCCCGCGGCTTTACCGGCGTCCGGGGTACGGGGCCTACGGCGGGTATGGCAGGCCGTATGGGCCGGGGGCGTATCCGTATTACGGGCCGGTGTACTACAGGCCGTACTACTACGCGGGCGGGTACTACTCCTGGAGATGAGCCGGGCTTAGTGGATGGAATGCGACGGGCGTCCTGAAGGGACGCCCGTTGTGCGTTTGCGAGAGTCAGGGAGTAGGGAACAGGGAGTAGAAATGCAGATCCTTCGACTCCCTGCGCTCAAGCTGCGGTCGCTCAGGATGACAGGGTGCATGCGTGTGTGCGGGCCCGGCCTTTGCGCAGAGAGCGCGGAAAAGGGTGGGCAACCGGCAACTGACGCCCAGCTTATCCGCGTAGCGCTTTCGCCCGGGAGGATTCGGGGGTTTTGCTGGTTTTCACTCGCTCTCGAATGGGCCTCAGCTCCAGCAATTCCTCAACCACATACGCGCCAGTGGTCCCATCGGAGAAGGTTAGGATGAGCCCGTCGTCTCCGTCGTTCTCGGTGGTAAGTATTCGTATCGATTCCGCGATCATACAAGGTGTGTATCCTTATGTGGCTCGCGAAGCTGTGCAGTTTTGGTCATCTTGCTCAAAAATTTAGAAGATGACTGGGCCGATGGTACACGGACTCTCAGACACGACCCGAGGTGGATTGGGGGATGGTGCCCTTCGAGGGGGCAGAAGCGAGAAATGGGGCGCCCGGCAAAAGGCGCTGGGAGTGTGATTCTCACCCATTCCGCAAAGGGCGCGGAATGGATGGGGTAACCCCGGTGGCCCACTCATCGCGATGAAGCCGCGATGAATGGGGCACAGACTGTTTTCTTGGAGGGCGGAGGGGCAGGGGACTCGCTGAGCGGGCCACCTGCCCTTGGAGATTGGGATTGAGTGGGTGAGACGGTTTGTGAAAGGCAACCGCAGATCTTTCGACTTCTGTCGCTGGCGCGACCTTCGCTCAAGATGACAATGTTGTGGGTGAGGGATGGAACGGTTGTGGGTGAGGGATGGAACGGTTGTGAGTGAGGGATGGAACGGTTGTGAGTGAGGGATGGAACGCCGCGCCCAGGCCAGCGGGCGGGAGGGTTCGTCTATAATGGATGGGGTCGCGAAGAGCGAGATTTGTGCGCTGAAGCTGGGGTTTTTTGCCGTGGGATTCGTGCGGGAGCGCGGACGGGGCGAGAGGCCGGCGGGCGGGGCGCTAGAGAGCAAAAGGCGGAAGTCCAACCATGATTCGTTTCCTGCAAAGAGACAATCGCATGACGAAGGCGCTGTTTTGGGTCATTATTGGCGCGGCGTCGGTGTCGATGGTGGTGTACCTGATTCCGGGGCTGACAGCCGGCGGAGCGTCGTCTCCGAACACGTTTGCGGTGGTGTATCCGAACTGGTACAGCCGGTATATTTCGAGCGGCGACACGATCACCGAGCAGCGCGTGCAGCAACTGGCGCGGCAGCAGATTCTGCAGCGGAATCCGTCGTATGCGGACAACCAGACGATTATGAACCTGTTCGAGCAGCAGGTGGGCCAGCAGCTTGTGCAGCAGCAGATTCTGGCGGACGAGGCGCGGAAGCTGGGGATCCGGGTGACGGATGCGGACGTGCGGCGTTTTTTGCAGACCGGGCCGACGGGGCAGGTGCTGTATCCGGACGGGAAGTTCATCGGGCAGGCGCAGTACGCGGCGCTGATTGAAAACCGCTTTGATACTTCCGTGGGGGATTTTGAGAACAGTGTGAAGCAGGACATCACGGTGCGGCGTTTGGAGACGCTGGTGACGGCTCCGGTGACGGTGGGCGACCAGGAAGTGCGCGACTACTATCGGAAGCACAACGTGAAGATCAAATTTGAGTACGCGGTGCTGCAGGCCGCCGATCTGGCGAAGACGATCAACCCGACGGACGCGCAGCTGCAGGCGTACTTCAAGAAGAACGCGGCGCAGTATGCGCAGGCGGTTCCGGAGACGCGGACGATCCGCTACCTTGCGTTTACGGCGGACCAGGTTCCGGGGGGCGTGGCGCAGCCGACGCAGCAGCAGATTGAGCAGTACTACAACGACCACCAGTCGGACTACCAGGTTCCGGAGCAGGCGCGTTCGCGGCATATTCTGATTGGCGTTCCGCCGACGGCGGACGCGAAGGCGGATGCGGCGGCGAAGGCCAAGGCGGAGACGGTGCTGAAGGAGCTGCAGGCGGGCGGAAACTGGGATGCGCTGGCGAAGAAGTACTCCGACGACCCGGGAAGCAAGGACAAGGGCGGCGAGCTTGGATTTGCGCAGAAGGGGCGGATGGTTCCGGCATTCGACCAAGCGATTTTCTCGCAGCCGATTGGGGCGATTGAAATTGTGAAGACGCAGTTCGGCTACCACGTGGTGCAGGTGGAGGCGCGGACGCCGGCGCACACCCAGGCGCTGAGCGAGGTGTTGCCGACGATTCAGGCGACGATGATCCGGCAGGCGTCAGCCCAGGCGCAGGAGAACTACGCGGAGAAGCTGACGTCAGAGGCGATCAAGAACGGGCTGGACAAGACGGCGGCTGCGCACGGGCTGCAGGTGCAGACGACGCCTCCGGCGAGCGAGCAGGGCGTGATTTCGGCGCTGCCGGATGGATCGCAACTGCTGGCGAAGGCCTTCCAGGCGAAGAAGGGCGATCCGCCGGAGTCTGCGCCGACGGGCGAAGGCTATGCGGTGTTCCAGGTGACGGGAGTGACACCGGCGCACGCGCCGACCTTTGCCGACTGGAAGAGCCACGTGCTGGACGACTATCGCGTGGAGAATTTGCCGGCGCTGCTGCGGCAGAAGACGGCGGAGCTGGCCAGCCAGGCGAAGAAGGCGGGCGACCTGGCGAAGGCGGCGAAGGCCGTGGGCGCGAAGGTGGAGACCAGCGACGAAGTGACGGAGACGGGACAGGTTCCTGACCTGGGCGCAGTGGGCCAGGTTGCGCCGACGCTGTTCAACCTGCCGGTGGGCGGGATCAGCGGGGCAATCAACACGGGGCGGACGGGCGTGGTGGCCAAGATTGTGGACAAGCAGGCGCCGACGCCGGAGGAGATGCAGAAGAACCTGGACGCGACAAAGGACCAACTGCTGCAGCAGCGGCAGAACGAGGCCTTTGACGTGTTTGCCAGCGCCGTGATCAACCGGTACAAGAAGGCGAAGCTGGTGCTGCTGAACCCGAAGGCGCAGAGCGCGCAGACGCCAGGCGAATAAGATCGCTGAGACGGAAAACGAAAAGCCCGCATCCCAAGAGGATGTGGGCTTTTTTGCGGTGAGAATTTTCTGCAGGTGGAGTGATTTGCGGGGCAGGCGGCGAGACGAGTGAGGAGATGAGGCGGAGATGAACTTTGAACGGGCGCAGGGCGTGCTGCTGCACATCAGTTCGTTGGCTTCAGCGGGCGGGATTGGAGACCTGGGGCCGGCGGCGCACGAGTTTGTGGAGTTTCTGGCGGCGGCGAAGCAGCATGTGTGGCAGGTGCTGCCGCTGTGTCCGACGGGATTTGGGAACTCGCCGTACGCGGGCTCGTCGGCGTTCGCGGGGAATCCGTACTTGATCAGCCTGGAAGTGCTGGCGGAGTGGGGCTGGATTGCGAAGGAGAGAATCGCGGGGCTGGCCGGCGCGAAAGGGCCGGTGGATTTCGAGCGGGTGGAGCGGGAGAAGCTGCCGCTGCTGAAGGAGGCGGCGGGAAATTTTCTGGAGCGTGGAGCACAAGACCGGGGCACGCAAGACAGGAGCGCGGGCGAAGCGGGACTGGCGGGGCAGTGGGCGGAGTTCGAGGAGTTTTGCCGGGCGGAGCAGGGCTGGCTGAACGACTATGCGCTGTATGCGGTGCTGCGGCGGGAGCTGGGGACGGGCGCGTGGACGGAGTGGCCGGAGGAGCTGCGGTTTCGGCAGGCGGAGGCGCTGGAGAAGGTGAGGGCGGAGCACGAGCGGGCGCTGGCCGTGGAGCAGGCGCTGCAGTTCGCGTTCCGGAGGCAGTGGGCGGCGCTGCGGGAGCGGGCGGCGAAGCACGGCATTCGCATGATGGGCGATGTGGCGATTTTTGTGAATATGGATTCGGCGGATGTGTGGGTGCATCCGGAGATTTTCGAGCTGGACGAAGAGCTGCATCCGGTGAAAGTGGCGGGCGTGCCGCCGGATTATTTTTCGGCGACGGGGCAGCGGTGGGGGAATCCGCTGTACCGATGGGACGTGTTGAATGCGCGAGGTTACGACTGGTGGGTGGAGCGGATCAGGCGTGCGTGCGCGCTCTACGACATGGTGCGGCTGGATCATTTTCGCGGCTTCGAGGCGTACTGGGCGATTCCGGCGGCGGAGGAGACGGCGGTGCATGGGGAGTGGGTGAAGGGGCCGGGCGAGGAGCTGTTCGGCGCGCTGGAGGCGGCGCTGGGACCGCTGGCGCTGGTGGCCGAAGACCTGGGGCTGATTACGGCGGAGGTGGACGCGCTGCGGCGCGGGCTGCGGATGCCGGGGATGAAGGTGATCCAGTTCGGGTTCAGCGACAAGGGCGCGCATACGCACCTGCCGCAGCAGTACACGGCGGATACGGTGGCGTATACGGGGACGCACGACAACGACACGACGGCGGGATGGTGGCGCGGGGCGGGCGCGAAGGAGCGCGCGGCGGTGGAGGCGCTGGTGGGGCCGGTGCAGGCGGGGCCGGAACAGACCCGGCCGGTGTGGCCGCTGATGCGGGCGGTGGCGGCAAGCGTGGCTTCGGTGGCGCTTTTCCCGGCGCAGGATTTGCTGGAGCTGGGCAGCGAGGCGCGGATGAATACGCCGGCGGTGGCGCACGGGAACTGGAGCTGGAGAGTGCCGGAGGGCTGCTGGACGAAAGATCTGGCGGCAAAGCTGGCCGCGCTGGTGGACGTGACGGATAGGGAAAACGATCCGATGGGGTGAGGGGCGCTTCCCTCCGGGGCTAAAGCCGAGCGTGTATTTTTTCCGCGCGCCGTCATTATTTTGTCGATGGTGAGGCAGGGCCCGAAAATGCGGCGGCGTCTGGTAAATTTAATCATTCAAGTTAAGGTCAGGGAAGGCACGGGCAACCGGGATGAAGCGGATGAGCAACACTCTTTTCTATGGCGACAATCTGCCGCTCATGCGAGAGATGGCCTCTGATTGGGTCGATATGATCTATCTTGATCCCCCGTTTAAATCAGACCTCAATTACAACGTGCTTTTCAAGGCGGACGGCTTGAAGCCCGACGAAGCGCAGCTTACGGCCTTCAAAGACACGTGGACATGGGACGCAGCGGCGCAGGCAACTTATGACGAATTGCAGAACGCATCAAACGTCACTCTGATAAATTTCGTTAACTCTCTGCATGCGAGTTTAGAGCGGACGCCGATGTTCGCTTATCTCGTGAACATGGCAATTCGCCTCCTTGAAATTCATAGGGTTCTGAAACCGACCGGGTCGGTGTATTTGCACTGTGATCCGACGGCCAGCCACTACCTGAAAATGCTGATGGATGCCGTCTTTTTGCCCACTAATTTCCGCAGCGAAATCATCTGGCGTAGGACCGGGTCTCACAACAAGATGAAGCGGTGGGCGCCGATTCACGACGTGATTTTGTTTTACACGAAAAGCGATGAATTCACCTGGAACAACCCTCGGCGTCCGTACATGCTCGGGCATGTCAGAGAACATTTCGTCGAAGGCGAAGACGGGACGTACAAAACAGATTATTACGGGAATGTGTTGACAGGCTCAGGAACGCGCGGGGGTGAATCCGGTCGGCCGTGGCGTGGTTTCGACCCAACCGCCAAAGGCCGACACTGGGCCATTCCGGGCAAGATTTGGGAGGAAGTTGGCATCGACCCCGCTGGTTTGACTCAGCATGAGAAGCTCGACCTGCTCTTTGAAAAAGGCTTCATCACGATAACCGAGGGAGAAGCCTGGCCGATGTACCAGCTGACTATAGGACCAAACGACGGCCCCGCCGCTGCTGACGTTTGGGCCTTTCAGCCGTATACGGAAGGCACCGTGTTTGGAACGAGTGAGGGGATAGATGCTGATGTGCGTTGGCTGAGCGCGCAGGATGCGGAACGATTGGGGTACCCGACGCAAAAGCCTGTAGGAATTTTGAAGCACATTATCAACGCATCCAGTCGGCCCGGTGAACTTGTATTAGACCCCTTCTGTGGTTGTGGAACAACGATTGCGGCAGCGCAGATACTTGCGCGCCGGTGGATAGGCATCGACATTTCTCCCTTCGCAATCGAGTTGGTTCGGAGGCAGCGGCTTGAGGGTGCTTTTCCGCATCTCAGAGTGGGCGTTGATTACGAAATTAAAGGTCTGCCGACGACGCTGGAAGGTGCTCGAATGATGGCGGAGGCGGAGGACAGCGGAGATAGAAAAGCATTCGAGATTTGGGCTGTGTCTAAACTTGACGGGATACCGAACGACAAAAAGGGTGCAGACAAAGGCGTCGATGGGCGCATAGCCTTTAAGCCAGACGGGAAGACCGCTAAATTTGCGGTGGTATCGGTAAAGAGCGGGAAGCTAAAACCCGATGATATCCGCTCTCTTATGGCAGTCGCAAAGCGGGAAGAGGCATCGTCACTCGGATTCGGCGTGTTGGTAGCTCTCTATCCACCGACAGCGGGAATGAAGGCCGACGCGGCCTCTGCTGGAACGGTCGAAATGCACGGAAACCGCTACCCGCTCGTTCAAATTCTAACCATCGAAGAAATCCTGAAAGGCAAGAAGCCTCATCTGCCGCTGATCGACCCCACTGTCGGGCGGCGCAAGAAAGCAGACGTTGCAGACCTGCAAGGCAAGCTGTTAGGAGAATAGCCGTCCACGGAAACGACAGGGTGGGCTAGGTTCAAATTCCTGCGATGCTTGCCGGCGCAAATCCAAACTGACCCACTTCCGATACGCGCATTTTGCGCGGGGGGCCGGGCTTGCTATGCTGGCGGAACACTTATGGAAACGGCGGCGATTGAGACGGAAGGACTGACGCGGCGCTTTGGGGCGCTGACGGCGGTGGAGGACGTGACGCTGAGCGTTGCGCCGGGGCAGTTTTTCGGATTTCTGGGGCCGAACGGCGCGGGGAAATCGACGACCATCAAGATGCTGACGGGGCTGCTTGAGCCCTCGGCGGGACGGATGGAGATTCTGGGCCGGCCGTTTGGGGCGGCGGCGCTGGATTTGAAGCGGCAGATTGGCGTGGTGCCTGAAGGGATGGCGCTGCAGGGGCGGCTGACTGCGCCGGAGTATCTGCGGTTTGTGGGGCGGATGTACGGGCTGGACGCCGAGGTGACGAAGCAGCGGACCGAGGAGCTGCTGGAGTTTATGAAGCTGGCCGATGAGCGGCGGAAGATGGTGACGGATTTTTCGCACGGGATGCAGAAGAAGCTGGCGCTGGCCGCGGCGGTGATTCACGGGCCGAAGATTCTGTTTCTGGACGAGCCGTTTGAGGGCGTGGACGCGGTGGCGGCGGGCATGCTGAAGACGATGCTGCAGGGGATGATTCAGCGCGGGGCGACGATATTTTTGACGACGCACGTGCTGGAGATTGTGGAGCGGCTGTGCAGCCACGTGGCGATTATTCACCAGGGGCGGATAGTGGCGAACGGGCGGATTGAAGACCTGCGGGCGGGCGTGGCGAGCCGGCTGCCGGGCGAAGAGAGCGGCAAGCGGCTGACGCTGGAGCAGATTTTCCTGTCGATTGTGGGCGCGGGCGGCGAGGAGCCGACGCAGGAGCTGTCATGGCTGAGCTGACGGCGACGCCGGGCCCGGACGCAACGGCGGCGACGCCGGCAGCCGCGGGCGGATGGCTGAGTCCGCTGGCGCGTGCGCAGTATGGGGCGCTGAGGCGAATGCGCTGGCAGGTGTTTCTGTCGGGCATCAAGGCGATTCGGGGCATCACGGAGCTGGGCGCGCGAGGGATTCAGCTCTTTGTATTTTCGCTGATGGGCATCGGGCTGGGGATTGGGTTGAGCGCGGCGTCGTACTCGATTGCGTCGAAGGGCCAGTGGATTTATCTGCCGATTGTCTTCTGGGGCGTGTGCTTCCTGTGGCAGACGGTGCCGATTGCGCTGGCGTCGTTCCAGGACCAGTTCGACATGAGCGGGCTGCTGCGGTTTCCGGTGAGCTTCAGCGCGTTCTATGTGCTGTATGTGGTCTTCGGCCTTCTGGACGTTTCGACTGTGATGGGCGGGCTGTGCTGCCTGGGCATTCTGATTGGGACGGGGCTGGCGCGGCCGGAGCTGGTGGGGTGGCTGGCGGCGGGGCTGGCGGCGTTTGCGGCGTTCAATGTGCTGCTGGCGCGGGCGGTGCTGGCGTGGCTGGACCGATGGCTCTCGCAGCGGCGGACGCGGGAGATTGTGAGCGCGCTGTTTCTGCTGGGGCTGGTGGGGCTGCAATTGCTGAATCCGGGGCTGCGGGGGCCGAAGCATGGGCACACGAGGACGGCGCAGCAGACGGAGGTGGACCGGCGGCACGTGGCGGAGTGGCGGCAGGGATTGCAGGTGATGAGCCGCGCGCAAGCATGGCTGCCGCCGGGACTGCTGGCAGGCGGGACGACAGAGGAGCACGAGCACAAACCTGGAATTGCGCTGGGAGCGCTGGCGGGGATGGGGCTGTGGGTGGTGGCAATGGGCGGCGTGCTGGGGGTGCGGCTGCAGGCGGAGTATCGCGGCGAGAACCTGGGCGACGCGCCGAGCCGGAAGAAGTCGGCCAAGGCGGGACCGGAGTGGGGGATTGGCGGAAACGGGCCGCTGACGGCGCTGATTGAGAAAGAGATGCGGACGCTGGTGCGGTCGATGCCGCAGCTTTACGCGCTGGGCGTACCGGTGGTGATGGTGTTTGTGATTGGGACGCTGTTCAGGAACGGCGTGGGCACGGGACGCCATGTGTTTCAACTGGCGGTGCCGGTGTGCGTGGCGTATGGGCTGCTGGGATTTACTCGGGTGATTTACAACAACCTGGGCATGGAAGGCGGAGGGATTCAACTGCTGTTTCTTTCGCCGACGCCGATCAGGACGGTGCTGCTGGGGAAGAATCTGTTTCACGCGGCGCTGTATGCGCTGATGGCGGTGGCTGCGGGCGGGCTGGCGGTGTGGCGCGTGGGCTGGCCGAGCCTGGCAGTGACGCTGGCGACGGTGGCGTGGGTGGTGCTGGCGGTGCCGGTGAACCTGACGGCGGGCAATGTGCTTTCGCTGGTGATGCCGTACAAGGTGAATCCGGGGCGGCTGACGCGGCAGCCGGGTTCGCAGGCGAACGCGCTGCTGGGGATGCTGTGCCAGAGTCTTCTGCTGGGGATTGGCGGGGCGGTGTTTGGGTTGTGTTTTCTGTATGGGAAGGAATGGCTGACCGCGCCGGTGCTGCTGGTGCTGGCGGGGGTGGCGACGGCCGTGTATCTGCGGTTTTTGCGTGGGGCGGACGCGATGGCGAATGCGCACCGGGAGCACTTGCTGGAGGTGTTGGGCAAGGTGCAGTGAGCGGGGCCGCCAGGGTTAAAACCCCTTGGCTCTTTTGGCGCGTATTCGGCACGACTGAAGTCGTGCCCTGTTACAAGACTTCTTGCATTGAGATTTATACGGCGGTGCCCGCGATCTCCGGAGCAGGGGCTGAAGCTCCTCGAGGTAGATGAGGCTCTGATGTGCGGGCTGAAGCCCGTACCCTTCAAATGCCCTGCTTTGAATAGAGAGCTGAAACCCCTGAACAATGGCCCGGGCCTGAAGGCCCCGCGGGTTCGCGCTCGTTTCAGGGGCCTGAAGGCCCCTGCTCCCTCCGAAATCTGAAACTGTCGTGCTAAAACGGAACTATACGGATTTTTGGCGTGGGATTTACTCGTATCTTTAATGATATTAATGAGTTACACGTGATTTTGTGGTTTTGTTGTGGCCAAAAACCGTGTCCATTTTCAAATTCGTGAATGTTGGCGTTACTCACGAGCGGGGCAGGATCTTAACTTGTGCCGGTTTCCATACTCTTACCTCGCGAGCGTGCGCCACGATCCTTGCCCTCTTTGTTTGGCACCCGCGTGAGATACAGAACGATTTGGCATCATCAGGGGTTTCCACAATTCGACTGGATCGATCCCCAAGCGCTGGGCGTTGCCTTCCGCGATGCAGATTCGCGCAACGAGAGACTCACAGCGCTGGCGCAGAGTGGCGATTTCCTGATCTCGATCATGCAAGGCATCGGCTTGGGAGCGGCGTTGTGCTTCACGCGGCGACAGCTCGCTGCCTTTTGCTTGCTCCTCTGCTGCCGCGGCAATCTCCATATCCAGGCCGTACTTTTTGAGAGTTTTGCGGTCAAAGCCCGTCTGTTTTGCCACCGCCAGGACGTGCAGGGGTGCGTCTTCCGGAGACTTCGCCACGGCAGTCACAAGATAGACTCGCACCGCCTCACGCACTTCGTTTTCCATCGATGGGCGCGGCATAGTCAGTTCTCCGTGAGGCGTTTGAACCGCGAGCCCTTGCCAATATGCGGGCGCACGAGATTTTCTCCACGATTTGGCGTGGTGGAGAGGATGCGATCAACGCCCGCCAACGTGGCCTTCGCATCTGCGATCCAGTGTTCGGACAGATCGGCTTCTCCGCGAGACCTTTGCGCTTCGGCATTTTCCAGAGTCAATTTCGTCCTCTGCTGCAACTGGACGAGGTTTTGTCGATGTACCCCATTCGCGGTATCGAACAAGTAGTCGTCACAATCCTTGACGCAGTTCAACATCTTTGGACAGGGCGATACCTTGAAGTCATGCACGCAAAGGCCAAGCGGAGTTACGTGTACCGCCTGTAGCTGCGCTTCCAGAAAGGCATCGCGGACATCGTCGTGCAAATTGAAATAGATGTCCGCAACGGCGCCTTTTGTACGGCCGGATTGGAGCGCACTCTTCAACGTGTTGATCCGTTCAGAGGGAGTCAGG
>DATLRP010000019.1:0-5162 GCA_035534635.1 Occallatibacter sp. | reverse complement strand
CTCGAGCGTCTGCTACGCGTCGTCAAGCCTCGGCCCGGTGCATTTCGGCCTCGGCCCGGACGACGTGGCGCAAAAGGTGGTCATCACCTGGCCCAGCGGCATTGTGCAGACGCTTGAAAATGTGAAGGCCGACCGGATTCTCCGCGTGACGGAAGCCGCTCCGGCCGTGGCGGGCAAGTAATTCCGTCCGGCCTTACTGGCTGTTTTGCGGTCCGGCCTTCTGCTGTTGCGCCTGAATCTTCGCCACAATGTCGCGCTCGCGCTGGCCGTCCGCGGGGCGGTGCAGCTTGTAGTAAAGCGCGGCCAGCTCCACGTGCGGGTCAAGCCAGCCCGGGTCCGACTTCTCCAGGTCCTCCAGCGTGGCCGCCGCCTCGGCATATTGGCCCGTCAGCCCGTTCAGCTTGGCCAGCTCGAAGCGGGCCATCGGCGCACGCGGCTGCAGCTTCGCGGCCTCTTCCAGCAGTGGCCGCGCCTTTTCAAAGTTCCGCTGCTTCAGCCACATCGTGCCCAGGTAAAGGTTGGCCATGAAGTCCCGCGGATTCTGCTGCAGCGCCGCCTCAAAGGCCGGCATCGCCAGGGTGGAGTCTCCCAGTGCGTCGCGGGCCTGCCCGACAAGGGTCTGGAGCCCCGGAAACTCAGGATTCAGCTTCACGGCCGCATCCAGGTCTACGCGCGCCTCGTGGAACTCCCGCTTGTGCAGCCGCGTCGTCCCCGCAATCACGTAGGCATCCACGGCGTTGGTAGTCCGCGCCATCCGTTCCAGCCTCGGCACGCCGTCCTTGTCATCGCCGGTCTGGATTTGCGCGTAGCCCAGCACGTACTCCAGGTCCATGTTGCTTTCGTGGCTCGGCTCCAGCGGCGTCAGCAGCTTCAAAGCCTCGGCCGGCCGCTCCAGCTTGATGTCCACATACCCCATCAGCACCGCGGCCGAAACATCCATGGGCCGCTGGGCCAACACCCGTTCAAACTGCAGGCCTGCGTGCGCAAAGTCGCCGTTCTTGTAGTAGGCAAGGCCCAGATTCATCCGCACGCCGGTGTTGGCAGGCATGGCGGCCAGCGCCTTCTTGTCCTCTTCAATCGCCGCCGCGTACTGTCCATCGTCGGCCAGCGCCGCGCCCAGGTTCGCGCGCGCCTGCACCAGGTCAGGCTGCAGGGCCAGCACCTTGCGATAGGTGGCAATCGCCGTCTTCAGGTCGTGGCGCTGCTGCGCTGCAACCGCCATGCCCAGCAGCTGGTCCGCGTTCGCCTTGCCGGCTGCCGGGGCCTGGCCCGCCGCGGGAATCGCCAGCACAAGCAGCAAAAGAGCAACGGGCCACATGGCATCCAGCATAAAGCATGCGCCGAAGAGCCCGCCCTCACGCTGCCCTGGATTCCAACCGCGCGGCCCGGCCGCTTCGCAATGCACATCCACTCGGGGCTTCTCCACTCAGGGTTTGCCCGCCGGCGTTAGGGCTTGCCCACCGGCGTGAACGTCAGGATCCGTGCATGCGATCCGAACCGGCGGTAGTCGCGGAACTGCATCGAGTTCAGCACGGCCTGATGCCTGCCCTGCCGCAGGCTTACCTCCGCGCTCACCGGCATCAGGTAGTCGTGGTCGTTGATCATCACATAGCCATAGTCGACGCGTACGCCCGTGTAGTGCGTGGGAAAGTTGCTCGGCATGCGGTCGGCGATGAGCGTAATTCTCCGGATGTTGTGCGTGGCGCTGTCGATGTACACGCGTCCGTGAAACGCCGCCAGAATCTGCCTGCCGTTTGATCCGGTGATGCCGAAGGCCGAGTGCTTGGCGTCCACCGCGTAGTTAAAGACCTGCACGGTATTTCCGTCCAGCGAATCGGTCTCCGCCCAGTTGAACTTGGTCTGCGCCGACTGCTGAAAGACCGCGCGCAACACGCCGCCCAGTTCGCCCGTGGAAAAGACTCCCTGCATGGAGTCGCGTTCCTTGTCGCTCTTGTGGCCGTTGATTTCAACCGTCGTGCGCGTCTCCACCTTGTCGCGGTAACGCAGCAGCTCCGTGATTGTATCCCGATGCTTCCAGTGCCCGCGGCCGGAGGAGTCCACGGCGCGCGTGGTCACTTGCACGCACAGGAAATTCGGCAGCGTCTCGGCGTAAAGCGTCGCGCGCTCGCGGGCATCGCTCAGCAGGCCCGCAATCGCGTCCGCGGAGGGCTTGGGCATCGGATTCGTCACCGCCGTAATCGCCAATTGCCCAGGAGCCGACTTCATGCCCACCGGCGCCGTGTAGGTCACGTCACCCTCGGCCGGCTCGGGCCCCCCGCCTCCCGCTCCTCCTCCGCCGGTCGCGGTCTCCGCGCCTTCCACGGCAAACGCCACGGTCTGCACCGCGGTCTTGCCGCCCTGGGTCAGCATCGCCTTCACTTCGTAGTCGCCGGGCGAAAGCGCCGCTCCTTTGAAGGAAGCCAGATAGGGAAGGGTCCCGTGCGGGTCGGCTTCCATGGGCAGCGGCGTCACCTTGCCGGCATGCCCATTGTGGACGACCTGCATTTTCAGCACCGGCGGATTCGAGTCCGAGGTGTCAGGATGCAGCATGAAGAAGAGCGAAACATCTCTGTCGGCGGTGGCGGGCACCTGGCCGGAGAGATTCGCCGTTACCTTATCGCGGGCGTAGCGCATCGGGTCCATCGAATCGGCGTCCTCGTCCACCGGATGGAGGCTGGCGACCAGCACCATGTCGCTCAGCCCTGGGCCCGCCGCCTGGGCGGGAATCTCAAAGCTGCTCCGCTTGGCGCTCATCTTTCCGCTCAGCTCGTCCAGCACGCCCACCTGAAGCTGATAGCTGCCGGGAATCTCAATAAAATGCCGCTCGAGCGAGATCTGGGCCGTCTCCGCGTGGTCCAGCGAATCCAGCGCGCCGCGGTGGGTCAAGTCTTCGCCGAACTGCTCCACCACCGTGCCGCTCTGGTCCTTGATTTGCGCAACAATGGCCGCACGCGCGGTGTAGAGATTGGTCTGCGTATCTTTCTTTGTCTCCAGTTGCGCAATGGGCACTTCCACCACCAGGCTGTTCGTGTACCCATCGGGAAGGTTGCCAAAGCGCAGCACCCGGGCCTGGAACTTGAGCGCATCCGGCAACTGTGCCGCGCCCAGCGCCTTCAGCAGCGGCTCCTCGAAGGGCCGCACGCTGCCATCGGCGCCGGGCGGCAGGGCGAAGTATCCGGTCCGCGTTTGGACGGTGAGCCCCGCCCGCAGCGCCTTCACGTCAATGGTGCGGAACTTGCCGTCGTAATCCTTGATGGGCGGAACATAGTTGGCCTGGTAATAGGTCGTCATGTCCCCAAGTATCCGTTGGAGCGGCTTTTTCAATGAGTCCTGCGCGTCGATGTAGGTGCCACCCGTGCCCTTTGCAAGGTCCGCCATCGGCCCCTTCGGCCGGTGGAACAACTGCCACTCATTGGAGCGATTGTTGAAGCCCGTGGCCATGGCCACGTCCTGCGAGGTGCCCCAGCTCGCGCCGCTGGCGCCGGTCTGCGGCATGCCGCCCTCCTGCTGCACCGGTGTTGTCGAGGCCATTCCACCGCTGCCCGGAACCGGCTGGGACACCGGGCTGTACGGCGTCTGCCCGTTCATCATCGCGCTGCTCAGCTGGTGGGCGCCGTCGGCGCTGAAGGCGTCCATATCGATGGTGTCGATGCTCACGCCGGCGCGGTTCGCCGTGCCCACAATCGTCTTCACCATCTCTCGGGCCGCCGAACCCATTTGCGGATTCGCCGTGAAGTAGAGGATCGCCTTCCGGGCCGTCATCCGCTGTTCGGCGCGCGCCAGCGCCAGCAGCCCCGCCAGGGAAATCTGCGTGTGCCGGTCCTGCACAATCCGCTGTGCGTCCTCGAGTGCCGTCAGCAGCGTCTGCGCCCTGGCCCGGTCCTTCACGCTGGCATGCACTCCCTTCAGGTCCGCGCCGCTGCGCGCAATCGAGATCAGATTCTTCTCTGCCGCCTTCACGGTGGCGGCCTGGTTCTTGTCTTTTGGGTCCGTGGCCACCTTGATCGCTTCGTCTACCTCTTTGCGATCATCGGTGAAGCCCTGGACCAGCCGCAGACGCCCCTTCAGGTCCATCACGGCAACAGAGAAGCCCTCCGCCGGAATCATCTTTAGAATTTTCGTGGCAATCCGCTGTGCATCCTTGGCCGCCGAGCCCTGGAACGGATCAAAGACCAGGATCACCAGGTGGCCCGTGCCGGAATTGCCTTTCACCAGATGAAAATCCGTCAGCGTCACCGGCACGCCGTTGTCGGTCACCGTCAGGTCGCCCTTGGTCAGGTCCAGCACGGGCCGGTGCTTCTTGTCGTGCACCACCAGATCCAGGGAAACCTCGTTCACGTCGGCGTTCACCGTCGCTGGCTTGGCCCCGGCCGGCTGGGCCGTGGCATCCTTGGCGGCGGCCGGTTTAGCCTGCGCGGCGGCCTGCGTCTGGGCGGCGGCCGTCCCCATCGCCATTCCCAGCCCCACGGCCGCCAGTCCCATCAACAAAATTCGTGTTGCACCCGCAATCCTGTGTCTGCTCATATCATTGCCTGATTTCCGCATTCCAACCCCGGAAACGGATGCCTGTCTCTCGCCCCGGTTCGTCCATGGCGGCGAAAGATAAAGCGGTTTTCCAGAGGCCCGGAGCGTCGGAAAGCATTGTACGCGCTCGGCACAACAACTCTCATCCCCCTTTTTGTTTACCCCGTCTACGCAGCCAAAAAATGCGGTCTGGCTCCCTTGCTGGCCCTGCTTGAACGCACGAAACAATCGCATTGAAAAGGCAGATGTTGCGGCCAGCGTGTGTCGTATGTACAATTCAGCCACTATTTGGGCCTGTGATTCGCGTTTCTATGTTTCGCCGTTGCGGCTTCCCGCTCCTGATTTCGGTCCTTGCTTGCGCCTGTCTCGCAAGCGCCTCGTCGGCGGCGGGCCAGCAAAATCCTGCTCCGTCCCCTATCCGTTTTGATCTCAGTCGTCTGCCTTTCCGTCTCGACAGCAATGAGAGTCCCGCGCGCAACGCGCCGGAGACGATGGCCGGCGGAGTGGCGGTGTTTGACTACGACGGAGATGGCCGACCGGACATCTTCTTTGCCAACGGGGCGGACCTTGCCACGCTGAAGAAGACGTCAGCGAAGTACAACAACATGCTGCTGCACAACAACGGCGACGGGACGTTT
>DATLRP010000018.1:0-114137 GCA_035534635.1 Occallatibacter sp. | reverse complement strand
GGACGAGCTGATGGAAGACATTCTCATTTCCATCGACGCCATTCGCAACTCTCCCGAGAAACTCAGCGGATGCATCGCGCAGTCCGAGTTGCCTTTTTCTTTGCGTTAAATCGTTGCATTATTTATGCAGCAGTCAATAGGATCTCAATTGGGACCGAGAATACAGGATTCCCTGTATTCGAACGGGAGCAGTATCATGCTAGTGTCAAGATGGTTTGACCTAAGAGTTGCCTTTTCGCCCGGTGCGGGTCGACTCCTGCCACAAGAACGGGGCAGGGTTGAAACCGGGGCGAGCCGTGAGCCGTGACGAATTGGTTACACGAGGCTGCCTCAGAAAGCCGGAATCCCTATGGCAGTCCGCATCCTATTGGTGGATGATCACCCCATCGTGAGGCAACGCTTGCGGACTCTGTTGGAAAGTCGTTCCGGTTGGGCGGTGGTGGGTGAAGCGTCGGATGGAATCGAGGCCTTGGATAAGGTCGACACTTTGCAACCCGACGTGGTGGTGCTCGATGTGACGATGCCTCGCATGAATGGTCTGGAGGCGTGCCGGCAAATTCAGCAGAAGCAGAAGAAGCAGAAGACTTCCGAACTCGAGGTTTTGTTCGTTACTCAACATGATTCTCCGCAGATGATGCGCGAGGCGCTGGATGCGGGGGCCAGAGGATATGTTGTGAAGTCGAATGCCGCCCGCGATCTGTTGGAGGCCGTGGAGGCGGTGAGTCAGCATCGGGTTTTTACGACCCTGTGACGAAGTTCACAGGCTTCGTGTTGAATTCCGATCCACGCGTGGGTCCGAATCTTTCTATCTCCGAGCCTGTACTTGGAGGATGGTCATGAACCTTCGTATTTTGTTAGCCGACGATCACGAAATCGTGCGCCGAGGGTTGTGTGAGCTTCTTCGGAAACACGACGGGTGGGAAGTGTGCGGGGAGGCATGCGATGGCCATGAGGCAGTCGAGATGGCCAAGCAATTGAAGCCGGATGTCGTGATCGTGGACATAGGCATGCCCTACCTCAACGGCCTGGACGCCACACGCCAGTTGCGGCAGCATGACCCTCACGTCAAAGTTATCGTTCTGACCATGACCGATTCCGATCAGGTTATCCGTGAGGCCCTCGATGCCGGGGCACGCGGCTTCGTGCTCAAATCCGACGCCGCTCGCGATCTGGTGGTCGCGGTTGAAGCCTTGCAGAGCAAGCGAATGTATTTCACGCCACGAGTAAACGATCTGGTGTTGGCGGGCTTTCTGGACAAAGGAAACGCCATATCGCGGAATGAAGCACCAGATCTGCCGACACTGACCGCCCGTGAACGTGAAGTCACTCAGCTTCTCGCTGAAGGAAAGACCTCCAAGGAAGTGGCCGCACTCCTGAACCTAAGCACCAAGACCGTGGAAACACATCGTAGCAACATCATGCGGAAGCTCAATCTGCACTCCATCCGCGATCTGATCGTGTACGCCATCAAGAACGACATCATCCAGGTCCAGGTTCCGCAACTCCGTGCTACGCCAAAGGCTACTGTGGCCTGAGCAGCCAACGGTCAGGAGGCCCCGGCTGGTTCCCAACGTCCGCCCAGACGTCGCCATTCTCGATATCAGCATGCCGAACCTGAACGGAGTTGAAGCCGCACGCGAACCGCAAACGGCTCCGCATAAAACCAGGACTATCCTGCTGACCCACCATGACGAAGATCAGTACTTAACCGAGGCTCTTCGCGCCGGTGTGAAGGGCTTCGTGTTCAAGACTCAAGCGGCGACAGACCTGGTCCAAGCCATTCGGCAGGTTTGTCGCGGGGAGACTTATCTCAGCCCAAGCATATCCCGCACCGTGGCGGAGGCGTTTCTGTCCAAGACACCGGTTCCGGCAGATCCGCTTACGTCACGGGAGCGCCAGGTTCTTCAACTCGTCGGCGAAGGAAAGTCCAGTAAAGACATTGCTGTACTTCTTAAAATCCGCATAAAGACCGCCGAGTCTCATCGAACCCGCCCGATGAGAAAACTCGATATTCATGAAGTGGCAAGCCTGGTCCGCCACGCGATTCGGCGCGGCCTGGTACAGGCGTAATCACTCTCTATGTAAGGGATTCCCTTAGTCGTTTCTAGGGTATTCCACCTCTCCATGCACGGGATTTCCTTGGTTGTTTCTACGTTAATTCACCCATGGAAAATGAATGATTCACTGGATGGAATGATTTTTCTAGCGGTTTATGCTACAGCCAGCATTGGTTCTGGTGCTCGCTTTTGGAAGGCGGCATCGGATATGTGGACATTGATCAACCCGCCGTAGCACTCAATTCTCTTCCACACGGCAGGAAGCGAGGACGTATGCTGATCAGCGCTGAGCACAACCCCAAGTTCGACTCCATGGCCTATCTTTCGAACGCTGGCTTCGGTCGAAGGATCATCGAATTCAAGTCAAAGCAGCCTTTCTTCACGCAGGGAGATCAAGCGGACTCTGTCTTTTATGTTCAAAAGGGCCGGGCAAAACTCACCGTGGTTGCGCAGACCGGCAAAGAGGCTACCATCACGCTTCTTTCCGCAGGCGACTTCGCTGGAGAGGAAGCCCTGGCAACTGCGCATGGATTGCGTATGTCAACGGCCATCGCACTGAGCACTTGCTCGGTGCTCAAGATCGGAAGGGACGAGATGATTCGCGCAATGCATGGAGAGCCTGCGTTCGCCGACGTCTTCTTGAAGTTCCTGCTCGCGCGCAGCATGAGGACCCAGGCCGATCTTGTCGACAATCTCATCAGCTCCAGCGAAAAGCGCCTGGCGCGAATTCTCCTGTTGATGGCGGGATTCGGCAAGCCGGCTAAACCGGAACCCTTCATTCCTCAAGTCACGCAGGAGGTTCTGGCGGAGATGATCGGCTCCACTCGGTCCCGTGTCAGCTTCTTCATGAACCGTTTTCGCAAGCTCGGCTTTATTCAATACGGCTTCAAAGGCCGCATCCAGGTTAACGAGTCGCTACTCAAAGTGGTCCAGCTCGATCATTTGCCAGAGTGGATCTCCGAGAAGCCGCTTATTACTCGGGTTGCTGCTTAAACGAGGTGAGGCGGGAACACGTTCAGGACATCGACAAAGTCTAAGACGCGCCGGAGTCGGCCAACCCTGCTTTCCAGCGGCCGACTCAAGGCCTAGAGGACCTGTGGACAAGTCCGCAACCATCATCTTCACCTCACCTGTCACCCCCCTGGCAAAGCGAAGCTCAAGGCGCGGCTCATCCAGTTGCTCTTTGAATCACTGCGGGACGAAGGGAAAGGGATCATGAATTACCAACGGGCGGAAGAGATCCAAAAGATCCTCAAACGGCCCAAAGAGTAGGAGGATGTATGCCGTCAGAGCCTACAAAACGTTGCCCCCGGTGCCGGACCGAGAACCCTCCCGAGCAGGTCATCTGCAAGGGATTCGGGTGCTGCTACGTTTTCAACCAGGCGCTCGTCAACGTCGACCCCACCCCCGTCGCCCTGATTGGACGTACCTACCCCGCCGGAACTGTTCGCTGGTGAGATGAGCGATGTTATTCAACGACCACGTGTGCTGCGGTTGGCGCGGGCTTTCATGGAGCGACGAACAGCGACGAACAAGGACTCGTACTCTCCATGCAGGGAATACCCTTGGTTGTTTCTAGGTGAATTCACTCAAGCAAAATGAATGATTCACCGAATTGGATGATTGTTCCAGCGGCTTATGTTACAGCCAGCATTGGTTCTCGTGCCACTTTTTTGGAAGGCGGCGGCGAATAGCGACAAGGACCCCAGGGCAATGAACACGCCGCATGCAACGCCAAAACGGTGACGGATAACGGACCGGTCGGGGAGCCGAGGGGCCGGCCGTGAATTGAGTTTGCGAGAGGTCGACATATGAATTCGAATGTTCAATCGAGTACAGCACAACTTTCAAAGTCTCCTGCGCTAGAGCCAATGCTGGATCTAGAATCCCAGTTGGTCGCTCAGTTTTCGCTCTTCAAACGTGCCAGGGAAGAGAAGCGGTCCTTCGAGGAGTGGTTCAATGCGGTCCTGTCAGAATCTAGGCAGGAACTAGCAACACTGCTACGAGACGTCGAAAACCAGTCTGATGCTGCAATGGGAAGCGGTCGGCAGAGCCAGCCGGACGGCGAACTCCTGATGCGGGCGGTTCAATGCGCGGTGAAGCAACACATGCTGCAAACAGAACTCAGCAGTCTGGCCCTCACGGACGAGCTCACAGGCCTTTATAACCGCCGCGGCTTCCTTTCCCTGTCTGAACGGCAGTTGAGAATTGCTGACCGATCAGGGTGCGTTATGGGGCTGTTCTTCATGGATGTGGATGGCCTGAAGCGGATCAACGATTCGCTCGGCCATTCCGAAGGCGATCTCGCTCTGATCCGCACCGCAGAGGTATTGCGAATGACGTTCCGCGAATCGGATGTTGTCGGTCGCCTCGGCGGGGACGAGTTTGGCGTCCTCGCAGTCGAGGGCTCAAGCTTCAGTGAAACCGCCATGAGGGCCCGCTTGCGCGAAAGTCTGAAGACAATAAGCGCTCAGGAATCCCGATACCGACTCTCTCTGAGTGTTGGCGTAGTTCAGTTCATTCCCCGCGCCACAAGCTCCGTTGCGGAATTGATCCTCCAGGCAGATCGAGCCATGTACCAAGCGAAAAGCAATCAGCCAAGGTTCATTGGGTGATCCGAGTCGAAGGACTGTTTGGCAGAGTCTGCAGAATCCCCTCAGCTCCCTTAGATGATCAAGGGCAATCTCCGCGATGCGACGATTTTGGCAGTCGATACTGGGCTGCGCCCAAACAGCGAGTTATTTCCCTTGAAATGGGCCGATGTTGATCTGACTGCGTGCCCTGCGTCTCCCAATGGGGTGATTCATATTCACCAGGGTAAGACCGATTCCGCACAGAGGAGCGTTACAATGGCGTGGGCAAGCTGAGAGATGATGCGAGGCGACAAGGTGCAGGGGCGCGGCAGGGGCATGGTGTTTGCGCTGGCGTGTGCGGTGCTGGCGCCGGTGGCAATCTCGCAGATGGCGGCGAGCCCGGCGACGGAAGAGCCGACACCGCCGCCGCCGAGCGCCTATGCGGGCGACAAGGCCTGCGCGCAGTGCCACCAGAAGGAGTCAAGGTTCTACGAGCAGACGCTGCACGCGCTGGATTCGGCGGAGGCGACGCCGGGGCACGTGGCCGGAAACTTTGCGCCGGGGCACAACATTCTGCACACGGCGAATCCGAACCTGATTGTGAAGATGGTCGCGCGGCCGGACGGCTACTTTGAGGCTGCGGAGAACCTTGCCAACCCCAGCGCGCACCTGACGGAACGGATCGACATTGTGATTGGATCGGGTCGGCACGGGCAGACGTATCTCTACTGGGATGGTGACGACCTCTACCAGATGCCGTCGTCGTGGTGGACGTGGAACCACGCGTGGGTGGTGAGCCCAGGGCTGCCGCCGGGGCAGATTCACTTTGACCGCCAGATTGTACCGCGGTGCCTGGAGTGCCACGGCAGCTACTTCGTGTGGAAGAGCCCGCCGGCGAACCACTATGAGAAGGACAGCCTGGTTCTGGGCATCGGCTGCGAGCGCTGCCATGGGCCGGGCGCGGAGCACGTGGCGCGGGAACGGTCGGCCGCGCCGCCGAAGCTGGGGTCAAAGGAAGAAGCGATTGTGAATCCAGCGCGGCTGAGCCGCAACCGGCAGATGGGATTGTGCTCGCTGTGCCACGCAGGGGCCGTTCGGCCGCTGCGGCCGCCGCTGACATTTGTGGCCGGAGACCGCATTCAGGATTTTCTGGAGATCAAGCCGGGGACGGTGGACGCACGGGTGGACGTGCACGGCCACCAGGTGAGTGCGCTGGAAGAAAGCAAGTGTTTTGCGGGAAGCCAGATGACGTGCTCGACTTGCCACGACGTGCACCGGACGCAGGAGAATGCGGACGCCTATGTGCCGCACTGCCTGAGCTGCCACAAGGCGCAGGCCTGCGGAGAGTTTCGCAAGCTGGGCGAGAAGATTCGGACCCAATGCATCGAGTGCCACATGCCGCTGCAGGATTCGGCGGTGATTACTTCGCATGAGGGCGGCCAGGCGCTGCACGCGCTGCTGCGGGCGCATCGGATTGCGGTGTATCCGGAGGCGACGGCTGCGGTGGAGCGCAGGCTGACGGGAAAGTGAGCGATGGCGGTCAACCGTTGGCCGCCGGGCGCGTCTAAGCTACTGAAAGTGTGCCTACCGTTATGTTCGATGCCTGTTTGAAGCGAGAGAAGTGGAGTTGCCGGAGCAGCCGGGTGGTTGCGGCTCTGGCGGGAGTGTGTTTGGCAACTGCGGCGGGCGCGGGCGCGCAGGCGGACGCGCCGTCGGGCAATGGGCCGGTGCTGCGGACGCCACCCAAGGCGCAGGCAAGCACGGCGCATGCCGGAGGGCCGGAACTGGTGCGATTGCCGGTACTGGTGCTGGACAAGCACGGCGCACCGGTGACGAACCTGCTGGCGGCGCAGTTTACGCTGACCGAGGACGGCGATGCGGAGGCGATTGGCAGGCTGGAGCCGGCGAGCGCGGCGCCGCTGCAACTGGGGTTGCTGATGGACACGAGCCGCGCGATGGAGGGCTCGCTGGACGCGATGCGCAAGGCTGGAACCGCGCTGGTAGATGGGATGCTGCCGGCGGGCGGGACCAATCACGAGGCGTTTTTGATCCACTTTGACCGCGAGGTGGAGCTGTTGCAGGATTTCTCTGCGACGGCGGCGCCGCTGGACAAGGAGCTGAGCCAGCTGGGGCCAACGGCGCGGACCAAGGAGGATCGGCAGGGCCCGGAGACCATGGGCGATGATCGTCAGCGTCCGCAGGGCAACCGGTCGGGGCGGCAGCTTTACGACGCGATCTATCTTGCGGCGGACCAGTTGATGAAGCCGAAGAAGGGGCTGAAGGCGCTGGTGGTGGTGAGCAACGGCGAGGACAGCGGCAGCAAGGAGACGCTGAACGAGGCGATTGACGCGGCCGAACGCTGCCATTGCATCGTGTACACCGTGTATCTGAAGGGCGAAGAGGAGCGCAGCGGCTTTGCGCACTTAGGGCAGGGCCGTCGCGGCGGGATGGGCGGCGGGTATCCGGGCGGCGGCGGAGGGTATCCCGGCGGCGGGGGCGGCTACCCCGGCGGCGGCGGCTACCCGGGCGGCGGCGGTGGATATCCGGGCGGCGGACGCGGAGGCCGCAGCGGAGGCGGGGACCGCTCCGCGCACGTGGACGGAAAGAAGATTCTGGAGCAGATTTCCACGCGAACCGGCGGCCGCTACTTTGTGGCCAAGAAGAAGGACGAACTTCCGAAGATTTTCGGCGACATTGCCGACGACTTGAAGGCGCAGTATGTGCTGAGCTATACGCCGGCCAAGGCGGACGACCAGGGAGGGTTCCACAAGATCGCGCTGAAAGGGACGAACGGCGACTGGATGGTGCTTGCGCCTGAGGGCTATTACGCGCCGGGCGGCAACGCGCAGTAAAGGAAACACAACGGAGGCAAAGCGAAGGGGCGCAGCCGAGTTGGCCGCGCCCCTTGTGTTTGGGTCGAATTGCGTTTGAGTGGATTCGCGTCCAGCGGCGCTATTTTGCGCCGGTGTGGAGCGCGGAGCCGGACTGCTTCTCCTCGAGTGCCGCCTGGGCCGCGGCAAGGCGCGCGGTGAGCAGGCGGAAAGGCGAGCAGGAGACGTAATTGAGGCCGATTCTGTGGCAGAACTTGACGGACTCGGGGTCGCCGCCATGCTCGCCGCAGATGCCGACCTTGAGTGTCGGGCGGGTGCTGCGTCCCTTGACCGTGGCGGACTGGACAAGCTGGCCCACTCCCGCCTGATCGAGCGTGGCGAAGGGATCATGCTTGAAGATTCCGTTCTTGAGATAGGCCGGGAGGAACTTGTTGATGTCGTCGCGCGAGATGCCGAAGGTGGTTTGCGTGAGGTCGTTGGTGCCGAAGCTGAAGAACTCGGCCTCCTGTGCGATCTGGTCGGCGGTGAGGGCCGCGCGAGGCAGCTCGATCATGGTGCCCACCATGTAATCGACCTTGACGCCCTTTTCCTCGAAGACCTGCCCGGCGATGCGGCGGATGACCGAGGCCTGGTTGCGCATCTCTTCAATGGAGGCGATGAGCGGGACCATGATTTCGAGGTGCGGCTCGCCGCCCTGCTTCTTGACGGTGACTGCGGCCTCAAAGAGGGCGCGCGCCTGCATCTCGGTAATCTCAGGGAAGGTGATGCCGAGGCGGCAGCCGCGCAGGCCGAGCATGGGGTTCATCTCATGAAGGTCGTTGACGCGAACCAGCAGCGTGCGCAGCTCCTTGAGCTTGGGCGAGCGGGGCTTGAGCGCTTCAAGCTTTGTGATTTCCACCAGCAGTTCTTCGCGCTGCGGCAGGAACTCATGCAGCGGCGGATCGAGCAGGCGGATGGTGACGGGCAGCGAGCCCATGGCCTTGAAGAGTCCGACAAAGTCGGCGCGCTGCATGGGCAGCAGTTTTTTGAGCGCGGCGCGGCGGTCCTTCTCGTTGTCGGCCAGGATCATGGCGCGGACGTGTTCAATGCGCCCCTCGGCAAAGAACATGTGCTCGGTGCGGCAAAGGCCGATGCCCTCTGCGCCGAAGGCGCGAGCCTGCTTGGCATCGCGAGGCACGTCGGCATTGGCGCGGACCTTGAGCTTGCGCTGGGGATCGACCCAGCTCATGAACTTGACCAGATCCGGATCGTCGGACTGCGCAGGGATGGTTTTGAGTCTGCCGTTGATGAGGCGGCCGGAGGTGCCGTCGAGCGAGAGCCAGTCGCCGTGCTTGAAGACTTTGCCTTTGACGCGGAGCTCCCTGCGGGCTTCGTCCACCTGGCAGTCGCCTGCGCCGGCCACGCAGCACTTGCCCATGCCGCGGGTGACGACGGCGGCGTGGGAGGTCATGCCGCCGCGGGAGGTGAGAATGCCGGAGGCGACTTCCATGCCGGCAATGTCCTCCGGCGTGGTCTCGCCGCGGACGAGGATGATGCTCTGCATGTGGCCGTGGGTGTGGGCCTTCACGGCCTCTTCGGCGGAGAAGACGATTTGGCCGACGGCCGCGCCGGGCGAAGCAGGCAGGCCGGTGGCGAGAACCTCGATCTTCGCACCCTTCTCATCGAGGCGCGGCACGAGGAAGTCGTAAAGCTGATTGGGCTCCACGCGGAAGATGGCCTCTTCCCTGGTGATGAGGCCCTCCTTCACCATGTCAATGGCCACGCGGACGGCGGCCAGGCCGGTGCGCTTGCCGTTGCGTGTCTGCAGCATGTAGAGCTTGCCATCCTGGATGGTGAACTCGAAGTCCTGCATGTCGCGGTAGTGCTTTTCCATCTTCCAGGTGATGGTGCGGAGCTGGTCATAGACCTTGGGCATGGCGCGCTCCAGCTCGCTGATGGGCAGCGGAGTGCGCACGCCGGAGACGACGTCCTCGCCCTGGGCGTTCATCAGGTACTCGCCGAAGAAGGCGTGCTCGCCGTTGGCGGGATTGCGCGTGAAGCCGACGCCGGTGCCGGAGTTTTCGCCCAGGTTGCCGAAGACCATGGCCTGCACGTTGACGGCGGTGCCCAGCCAGTCATCGATGTGGTTGATGCGGCGATAGGTTTTGGCGCGTTCGTTCTGCCAGCTTCGGAAGACGGCGTCGCGCGCAGCAACGAGTTGCTCAAGAGGATTCTGCGGAAATTCCTTGCCCGTCTCCTTCTTCACCAGCTTCTTGTACTCGGTGATGATTTCCTTCAGGGCCTTGGGGCTGATCTCGTAGTCGAACTTGACCTTCTCGCGGTGCTTGATGGCGTCGAAGATGTGCTCGAATTTCTTTTTGGGAACGTCGAGGACGACATCGCCGAACATCTGGATGAGGCGGCGATAGGAGTCGTAAGCGAAGCGGGGATTGCTGGTGCGCTTTGCCATCGCCTCGACGGCCTGGTCATTGAGGCCGAGGTTGAGGATGGTGTCCATCATGCCGGGCATGGAAAACTTTGCGCCGGAGCGGACGCTGACCAGCAGCGGATTTTCGCCTGCGCCGAGCTTCTGGCCCTGCAGCTTTTCCAGCCGCTCAAGCGCGGCACGCATCTCACGGTCAATCTGCGGATTGAGCTTTCCGCGCATGTATTCACGGCAGGACTCGGTCTGGATGGTGAAGCCGGGAGGGACGGGCAGGCCGGCATTGGTCATCTCGGCCAGGCCCGCGCCTTTGCCGCCGAGCACATCCTTCATGGTGCCGTGGCCGTCGGCGGTGCCGCCGCCGAAGAAGTACACATATTTGGTTTGGTTGGGGGTTGAGCCTGCCTTTTCAGCAGGAACAGGATCCAGTACAGCCTGCGACATGGAAGAAAGCCTCCGCTCGGTTCAGTGGGTTTGGTCCGCAAGGGTGAGCCGGAGGCACGGGTGGCGTTACGCGAGCCGGGTCAAAGTGTGGGAGTGGGACGTTTCGACCGGGTGCGTGCGCGGTTCCGGGCGCTTCGGCCGCGCCTTTCAGTGCTGCGCAAATCGCATTACTTATAGCGTTGCAAGTATACACTTGGCGGTGCTGGTCGTCCCAGTTGGCGGGGCTGCGGTCGGGCATGCCAGCAGGGCACCTATTACGGCGCAGGACGCGGCAAAATGGACGGCCCGAAAAGCGAAAAGCGCGCGGAGTGGAGTTGCGGACCTTTATTCGTTTCAGGCAGCTGTTCGTTTCAGGCAGCCGAGCGCGAGAGGCAGGGTTCAGTCGTCGCTTCTGGGACCGCATGGTGAGAAAGGAGAATGCGGTCCAGGCCGACGACGGCGAGCACCTCGGCCACGTGGGGCCGTGCGCCGGTGATGCAGAAGCAGTGGCCGGCGTTCTGGGCAGCGGCATAGAGCGAGATAAGGGCGGCAATGCCGGCGGCGTCCACGCGGTCGATACGGGTGAGGTCGAGCAGAACATTTTGCTCCCGCACAAGGGGAGTGAGGCGGTCGACGAAGGGCTGCTCCTGCCCTCGGACCAACTCGTTGAGGTCGTCGGGGGCGATGCGCAAGGTGGCGGCGGTGGCGGCTGCATTTGTGTTCATCACAAGTACCTCCCTGGGGGGCGGGTCGAGCCCGGTGAGCTGTTGAAAGTGCATCCGACACGCCAAACCCGGGAGAGGCGGAATAGGCTGAATCCAGAAGAGATTGCAACCGATTGCCCCGGCTGGGTGGCCCTGTCGGGTGTTCGGATTCGAGAGCGGCGTTCGCGTTCGAACACGTTGCTGGGTAGTACGCAAGGTGCGGGCGGGGAAGTTCCGCAGAAAGTTCCGTGGCGATGGAAGAGCGACAACGTTCCGGTGTGTTGAGGGCCGACACGGCGCGGGCGGCGGCGCTGCGAGCCGGATTTGCGGAGGCGGGACTGGCGGCGCTGCCGCACGCAGGCGGGGAGCGCGAGGCGGGCCGGTTCGAGGAGTGGGTGGAGGCCGGACGCGCTGGGACGATGCAGTATTTGGAGCGCCGGGACGAGAATGGAGCGCTGGTGCGGGCGCGCGTGGAGACGCCGTTCGCGTGGGCGCGGTCGGCGGTGGTATGCTTTGCGTCGTATCACGCGGACCAGCCGCTCTCGACCGATCCCGCGGGGCCGGAAACGGGATGGATTGCGCGGTACGCGTGGAGTGGCAGTCGAGAGGTGAAAGGCCGGGACGCGAAGGGCCGCGATGCGAAAAATGATCTGCGGCCAAGCGATTATCACAAGGTGCTTCTGAAGCGGATTCGTGCCGTGGAGGCTGCGCTGCGGGCGGAGTTGGGTGACTTCGAGAGCCGGGCGTATGTGGACACAGGGCCGGTGGCGGAGCGGGCGCTGGCCGTGGCGGCGGGGCTGGGCTGGGTGGGCAAGAATACCTGCCTGATTCACCCGAAGCTGGGGTCTTTCGGCTTTTTGGCGGTGCTGCTGACGGGGCTGCCGGTGGCCGAGGGCGGAGCGTCGCTGGCACCCCACGCGGACCGCTGCGGAAGCTGCCGTCTGTGCCTGGAGGCCTGCCCGACCGGCGCGCTGACCGGCCCCTACCAGATGGACGCCCGGCTGTGCATCTCTTACCTGACGATTGAGCACAAGGGGCCGATTGCGCCGGAGCTGATGGAGGGGATGGGCAGGCAGGTTTTCGGCTGCGACATTTGCCAGGATGTGTGCCCGTGGAACCGCAAAGCGCCGGTGGCCGCCGATTCGGGGGCGGACGTGGAGATGGAGCCGCGCGCGGAGCTGGTAAATCCGCTGCTGGAATGGCTGGCGGAGTTGGATGAGGCGGAGTGGGAGCGGCGGTTCAACGGATCGCCGGTGCGGCGGGCGGGATTCCGGGGGATGCGGCGCAACGTGGCCGTGGCGATGGGCAACAGCGGCGAAGCTGGCTTTGTGCCGCGGCTGCGCGCGTGGGCTGGCGCGGCAGACGATGGCCTGCGTGCGGCAGCCCGCTGGGCGCTGGAAAAACTGGAATCATAAGCCGGGCTGCCGGATCAGGAACTCCGCAAACCGCAAAGAAGTGTGGCCCTTCTGGCGAAAGGCCACGTGGACAATCTGAGGCGCGCTACACGACGCGCATGACGTTGACCGCGCTGAGCCCCTTGGGGCCCTGCTGGCACTCGAATTCGACCGATTCCCCTTCGTTGAGGGTCTTGTAGCCATTCTCCTGAATGGCGGAAAAATGCACGAACACGTCTTCGCCGCTGGCCCGCTGAATGAACCCGTAGCCCTTGGCCCCGTTAAACCACTTCACCACACCTTGTTCTTTCATCCTGCTTTCTCCTTGTTGCTGGCGCGCACAGGCTCATCGGGCATTGCATGCCGGCAGCGGCGCAAAGGCGCGCAGCCCAGCCTGAGCCCCATGCGGGCGGCTCCAAGACGACACGAGCCGCCGAAGCGCCGGCAACGGGCGCGCCCAGGTGGCTCTTCATCCTGCCTGATTGTGGAATGTGCTTGCAGTAAAACCAAACTATCCAAATCGAACGGCCTTCCATCGATTGCAAGAACGGCTCGCCCAGGGGGCATTCCGTGCTCTTTTTATGGCAGGAAACGCATGAGGATGCAAGGAGAAAATACGTGCCGAATGTGCCGCATCCCGAGGTGGCGGGCCTCCGACGGGCACCGGGAGCGGACCAGGCGGGCGCGGACGCCAGAGAAGTACCGCGAGCGTCTATTCTGAAAGGGAAATGCCCGGAAAGTACGTTGTCCGGTTTCCGCCGTTCGGGCTGTGGCCTGCCACGGCGCCTTGGAGCTGCCCTTGACTGACGATTCAAGCCCCAAAACCGCGGGCTCGGCGGAGGTGAAGCCGGTTGCCGTGATTGACGTGGCTGAGGCGCCGGCCACGAAATGGTTCCTGCTCCGCCGCGACAGCTTTGCGCTGGTGCGCTACCTGCTGGACAGCGAGGTGCACACCTACGCCTTCAGCGTGGCGGCGAATGCGATTCTCTCCTTCATTCCCTTTGCCGTGCTGCTGTATACGATGGCGCTCTCGGTCTTTCACTCCTACGCGATGGTGAAGGTGGTGAACGACATGGTGCGCTACTACTTTCCCTCGACGGCGAGCCAGGATTTTTTAACGTACAACCTGTCGGTACTGGCGCCGCGGCACGGCGTGCAGGTGTTTTCGCTAGTGGTGATCCTGATTGCGTGCACAGGCATCTTTCTGCCGCTGGAAGTGGCGCTGAACCAGGCGTGGGGCGTGGCCAAGAGCCGCAATTATCTGATGAACCAGACGGTGGCCTTTTGTCTTGCGCTCCTGATGGTGGCGCTGGCGATGATCAGCGTATTTGTGAACGAGAGCGCGCAGCAGATTCTCACTTTTGTCTTCTTCCACCACACGGAGAACATGGTCTACCGGGGGCTGAGCTACCTGTGGATGTCCATCTCGACGGGCGCGGCCGCGATTGTTTTCTTCTTTTTCATTTACTGGATCCTGCCCAATCGCAAGGTGCCCTGGAAGCCGGTGTTGCGCGCGGCGGTGGTGACGGGAATCGTGTGGCTGGGGGCGCGGTCGATTTTTGTGATGGTGCTGCCACACCTGCAACTGAAGGTGACCTACGGGCCGTTCTTTGTCTCGGTGGGGCTGCTGCTCTGGGCGTATATCTCGGGGCTCATCCTGTTTGCCGGCGCGCAGTTCAGCGTGGCGCGCATGGGAAGCGGACGGGTGGTCAGCGAATCGCGATGAGACCGAAGGCCGGATAGTGTGGATGCCCACACTTGTTTAGTGCACCTTGAAGGCCTTGTCGACGATGGTGCTGGGATTGCGCCCGGCGGGCAGGAAGGTGAACAGCGAGCCGGAAGAGGCGCGGACGACGGCCACGTCACCGGAGCGCGAATCGACCACGAAAAGCAGATGGCCTGCGGCGGAGAAAGCCATGGCCGAGGGGCCGTCGCCGACGTGGATGGCGCCGACGCGCTTGCCGTTGTCGATGGAGTAGACGGTGACCCACTGCGAGTGGAGATTGCCCACGTAGAGCGTGGAGTTGTCGGCGGAGACGAGTCCGTCGACGGGGTCGTCGCCCATCATGTAGGCGCCGAGCACGTCGTCGGTGCCGGTGATGACCTCGGAGATGGAGTCGCTGAGCGAGTTGGCGACAAAGACTTCGCCGCCGTCGGGCTTGAGGGCGATCTGCACGGGGCCGCGGCCGACGTCGAGCAAAGCCTCAACCGCGTCGGTTGAGCCGGGGCGCGTCTTGGGCTGGGCCAGGGCGATGGCCATGATCTGGTGGCCCGCCGAACAGGCGACGAAAGCTTTGGAGGAGTCGGGCAGGATAACGGCGTCGTCCGCGCCGGGGCAGCCGGCAAAGCTGGCGCGCACGGTGCGGCTGGCCGGACTGACGATAGTGACGGAACCACTGCGGCTGTTGGCCACGACAAGAGAATCGCCGTTGGGCGAGAGGCGCAGGGCAACCGGCTCCTGGTCCACCGGAATCAAGCCGATTTCGCGGCGGTTTTTCAGGTCGAGGATGGAGAGGTTGTTGGAGCCGGAGTTCGCTACGTAGGCCAGGTCGCCTTTGGGGTCGAGAGCAATGGCCGCGGGCCGGCGGCGGACGGGGATGGTGGCCACCACGCTGTTGGTTTCCGCATTGATGACGGAGATCGAGCCGAACTCGCCGAGCTCGCCCTGGTTGACCACGAACACTTCATTGCGCGTGGGGCTGGGCGCGAGGGCAACGGGGTCGTGGCCGACAGCGATTTCGCGGTCGACGCGGACGTTGACGACGTCGTAGACCGAGACAGTGTTGCTGCCGCTGTTGGTCACGTACATGTATTCGCGGTAGTCGGGAGGGTACTGGGGAAAGTCGTGCGGTTGGCAGCCGATGAGCGGAAGCGCGAGCAGGGCAAGCACGGCGAGGCGGCCGGCGCGGCCGCTGGAGCCCTGGAGCAATGCCGGATCAGCGGAGCTTGGCGTCATCAGCATGGGTCGCGGCGGCCACGTGGATTCCGCGCGGCAGAGTGCGATGAACGATGGGCGCGATCTGCTCCATCTCGCCCATCATCTCAGCGAACTGCGCGGGGTAGATGGATTGCGGGCCATCGGAGAGGGCCTTTTCCGGTTGGTTGTGGACCTCGACGAGGATGCCATCGGCGCCGACGGCGACCGCGGCGCGGGCCATGGGCAGCACGCTTGCGCGCTTGCCGGTGCCGTGGCTGGGATCGACGAGGATGGGCAGGTGGCTGGCGTGGCGCACGGCGGGAATGATGCTGAGGTCGAGGGTGTTGCGCGTGTGGTCGGCAAAGGTGCGCACGCCGCGCTCGCAGAGAATGACCTCATAATTGCCTTCGCTGAGGATGTACTCGGCGGCCATCAGGAATTCCTCGAGCGTGGCGCTCAGGCCGCGCTTGAGCAGGACGGGCTTGCGCAGGCGGCCGGCGTGCTTGAGCAGCGAAAAATTCTGCATGTTGCGCGCGCCGATCTGGATCACGTCAGCATATTCGGCGACCAGTTCGAGGGATTCGTTGTCGATGGCCTCGGTGACGATGCGCATGCCGAAGCGCTCGCGGATTTCCGCCATGATGCGCAGGGCTTCCAGGCCCAGGCCCTGGAAGGCGTAAGGCGAGGTGCGGGGTTTGTATGCGCCGCCGCGGAAGAACTGCGCGCCGGAGGCGGCCACCTGCTCGGCGATGGCGAAGGCCTGCTCGCGGCTCTCAATGGAACACGGCCCTGCGATGATGGAAAGGCTGCGGCCGCCGATGACGGCGTCTGTGCCGGGGAAGCGGATGACGGTGTCGTCTTCCTTCACGTCGCGGCTGGCAAGCTTGTAAGCCCGCGAAACGCGGATGACTTCTGCGACGCCGGGGAGAGCCTCCAGATTGCCGCGCTCCACGGCGTCCTTGTTGCCGGTGATGCCGATGGCGGTGCGCTGCGCGCCGGGCAGGGGATGGGCGCGGAAGCCCAGTTGTTCAATGTGTTCGCAGACGGCCTGAATTTCTTCGGATGTCGCGTGCGATTTCATGACGACGAGCATGGTTGATTCCTCAGTGCAACCTACAAGTGTAGTGCATGGGCGGGCGAAGGCGTAGGCCAGGGGGCTGCGATTGGGATGCGCGGCGCGGAGGGAATTAGCGCGCGGAGTTGCGGCGGCGAGCGGCGCGGGATTCAGCGCGCCACTTGAAGCCCAGCAAGGCGAGATAACTCAACTGGATGACCCAGGTGACGACATAGGCGGCGATGAGAAATTCGTGGTCAAGAATGGCGGCGCGGTCCATAGTTTTCCCTCAGGCGTTGCTTTCCAGGGCCTCGCGGGCCTCTGCGGCGGCGTTCTGCTGGTGTTTGCGCTCCACGATGTAGCGCAGAATGAGAATGAACACGCCCCAGCAGAACCAGGCGAGCATGTTCCACAGCAGCACGCGGGCCATGGACCAGGCCATGCCCGCACCGGGCGAGCTACTGAAAAAGACCGGCGAGGGATGCTGCGTGCGCCACCACCGGTTGGACATGTAAACGATGGGTACGTCCACCGCGCCGAAGATGCCGAGCACGGCGGCCAGGGTCTGCATCTGCGGGCCGGCGGCGAAGCGGCGCAGCAGCAGGTAGCTGACATAGATGAGCCAGAGAACGAGAGTGGTGGTGAGACGCGCGTCCCAGGTCCACCAGATGCCCCATGCGCGGCGCCCCCAGATGGGTCCGGTGATGAGCACCACGGTGCAGAAGACGACGCCGACCTCGGCGCCGGCCAGCGCCCAGGCGTCAAAGCGCTGGGCTCTTTCATGATGATCGCGGCGCGAGGCCAGATAGCCGATGCAGCCGACCAGATTGACGCCGAAAAAGGTGAAGGCTACGGTGGCCGAAGGCACGTGGTAGTAGATGATGCGGAAGATCTCTCCCTGCATCGCGTCATTGGGGGCCACGTACATGGCTTGGTAAAAGCCCCAGATCATGAGCGCGACGGTGACGGCGGCGTACAGGCTGATGGCGAATTTCTTCATGAGGATGAACCCTGAGTGGCGAACGTTCCAGTGTACGACGCGAGGCGGAAGACGGTCTCCGCCAAAGGATGGATGCGTATGCGGGTCATGCGGCCTTGCCTCGCGGTTTGACCTTGCTCCAGGACTTGCTTCTCGCGGCAACCCACAGGTCGTGCCCGCTCTGCAGGCCGATCCAAAATTGCGCCGAGTTGCCGAAGTAGCGGCTGAGACGCAGCGCGGTGTCGGCGGTGATGCCGCGCCGGCCGCGCACCAGATCGTTCACCCGCGGAACGGAGATGCGCAGTTCCTTGGCGAGACGGTACGCGGTGAGCCCGTGGGGCTCCATGAACTCGTTGAGGAGAATCTCGCCGGGGTGAATGGAGAATGCAAAAGTAATGGAATCCATGCGGGGCTCCTAGTGATAGTCGACGATTTCGATGTCGTGCGCATCGCCGTTGCGCCAGACGAAGCAAATCCGATACTGGTCGTTGATGCGAATGCTGTGTTGCCCCTTGCGGCGGCCTTTCAGCGCTTCCAGACGGTTGCCGGGCGGGACCTTGAGGTCAAGCAGGCTGGTGGACCAGTGCAGGATAGCGAGCTTGCGAAGGGCAACGGCGCGAAGCGAGGCCGGAAGCCGGCGGGCTCTGCCCGTCTCCCACAGCGCCTGCGTCTCCGCGTCTTTGAATCCCTTGATCATTGCAATAGTAACGACTGTCGTTATGAATGTCAACCGTTATGCCTGGATGGAAGTCATTCGGCGTGGAAGACGACGTCAAAGAGCAGCAGGCTGACGGTGGTGAAGAGAATGTCGTAGCCGACCAGCATTTTGATCCACAGCATGGGATCGCTTTCGCCGGTGAGGATGTTGCCGGTGGCCTGCACCATGGCCAGCAGCGCGGGAATGAAGATGGGAAAAAGAATGAGCGAGAGCAGCAGTTCGCGGTTGCGGGTGCGGATGGAGAGCGCGGCGAAGAAAACGCCGTTGCACACCAGCGCCCAGGTGCCCAGCGGCAGCACCAGCGCCAGCAGCCAGCCCTGGCCCACGATGTGGAGGTTGTAAAAGATGATGAAAAAGGGCGCGAGAAGAATCTGGACGAGGGTGACGAAGAGGAAGTTGGCGAGAACCTTGGCGAGGTAGAGCTCTGCGCCGGGCGAAGGAACCATGCGCTGCGCATCCATCACCTGGTGGCGGATTTCGCGGGCCCAGGCCTGGTTGAGCGCGCTGACGGAGGCGAACATGGTAGCCACGGAAAGCACGCCGCCGGCGATTTGGCGCGAAACTGAGCCCTGCGGATCAAAGGCGATGGAAAAGAGCACGACTACCAGGCCGGAGAAGAAGAGCATGGAGATAAGCGCGTCGAGCGAGCGCCATTCGATGCGCAGATCCTTGAGAAGATGGGTCCAGAGGGCGCGGGTCATGCGGCGTGGCCCTCCGCGGGGTATTTGGTGAGGTCGGCGGTGACGACGGGCGCGCCGAGAGCCTGGGCGGCGCGGAGATAATCGTCCGGGCTGAGCAGGAGCTGCGTGCCGCGCGTGCCGGCTGAGACGCTGAGCGTGTCAAAGAGGATTGCAGTTTCATCCATGAAGACCGGGAAGGGCTTTTTTGCGCCGAAGATGGTGACGCCGCCGCGAATGTAACCGGTGAGCGGCTGCACATCCTTGAGCGGAACCATTTCGGTCTTGCGCAGGCCGGCGGCGTGGGCCAGCTTCTTGAAGTCGAGCTCGGCGTCGCCGGGAATGACGGCGAAGAGGTAGTTGCCATGGCCATCCGTTCGCCCCGCCGACGAGGACCTGTCGGCGGGGACCCCTTTCGTCAGCAGCGTTTTGAAAACCTGCTCGGGCGGCATGGAGATTTTTTTCGCCACAGAGATGGCCGACAGATCGTCGGGATCGACTTCGTACTCGCGAAGTTCGAAGGGAATGCCGAGGCTCTCAAGAAAACGCGCGCCGTTGGTCTTCATAACTTCGGCAATCCTGGTTCAAAGGATTTGACGCGGCCGGCCTGCAGGGCGAGCACCCAATCGGCGATGGGCGCGGCAGCTTCCCGCTGGTGGGTGGTGACAACGATGGTGCGATTGCCGCGGCGAAAGCCGGAGAGCAACTCCACCATCTGCCGGACGGATTCGACATCCATGTTGGAGAAGGGCTCGTCGAGCAGAAGCAGTTCGGGCGCGGAGAGCAGCACGCGCGCCAGCGAGGTGCGCTGGCGCATCCCCTGCGAGTACTGGCCGAGCGGCCGCGAAAGCTCCGGGTCCAGGCCCACCTGCTTGAGCGCTTCCTGCGGGCTGAGGCACTGCCGGCCCGGATAAAGACTGGAGAAGTAGCGCAGGTTTTCCACGGCGGTCAGCTCGTCATAGAGCATGGGCGCATGGCTCATATAGCCGATGCGGTCGCGGGCGTCGTGGGGCTCAAGGCCGTCAAAGACTGTGACTTTGCCGAGAGTGGGACGCAGCAGACCGGCGAGGATGCGCAGCAGAGTGGACTTGCCCGCGCCGTTTTCTCCGATGAGCACGTAGCACTTGCCGGGTTCAAGGTCTACCGTGACCTGACGCAGCGCGGCGAAGGAGCCGAAGAGCTTGGAAACCTGTTCGATGCGTGCGCAGAGCGCGTGGGCTGCGGCGGCCTCCGATGCGGACGCGGTCATGCGGGTCAGTCGGCGGCGGTCTTGCTGCCGACTCCGATGGCCGGGGGCGCGATGGCTGCGCGGGGACCGGCGGAAGCCTTGTCCGGCGCTGCGTTGGGCTTTGCCGGGGCATACTTGCTGGCGCACTTGGCCTGCAGCTCGTCGGCGTGGAAGACGCCGTCGCGGCCGTAAGTGCCCATGGCGATGGCCTGCGCATCGTTCTTGAAGGTGTCCGGCGGCGGGTCAGAGCCCTTGTAGACCACCTTGAGCAGGCGGCCGGAGGGGGCCTTGGGCGAGTGGCTCTCATACTCGTTGAGCAGGAAGGTGACGTGCGGGCCGTCCTGCTGGATGGAGCCGGGCTTGACGAAGCCTTCCACGCGAAGCTGGCTGTGGTAGGCCTTGTTGCCCATTTGTCCCAGCTCGGCGACGGTGACGAAGTAACTCTTGCTGGAGCCGTAGCCGGTGTAGGCCAGCCATCCGATGGTGCCCACAATGATGGCCACCGCGATGCCGATGCGAAGCGAGTTGGAAGAAGTCTTCATAATAGTTGACATCCTAACAATACGAGCAGGCGCGGGCGGGGTCAACCGCTTGGGGGCAACATGCGTGATACACATCACATTGCGTCCCATTCCGGCGCGGCGGGGTTCAGCCCGGCGCAAAAACGGCTTCACGGCGCGGAATCAAGGGTTTGCGCGGCGCGGTCCAGAGCCTGGGCCAGCGCGCCGAGCTGCTGCTGGGCAACCTCACGTTGGTGCGCGTCAATGGCCTCATTCACGCCGGGAATCACGACGGCGGAGTAGCCGGTGTACTCGCCGGGCGCGAAGATTGTGTGCTTGAACCAGGGGCGGTTGGGCAGGCCCGCGGGCGAGAGCAAGTCGAGCTCGACGTCGCGCAGGTGCTGGTTCAGCGCGGCCGGGTCGGCAGGAGGGTTCTGTTCGCGGGCGTGTACCTTGCGAGCCGCGGCGGCAAAGCGCGCATCGGCGGCCTGGGCCTGGGAGAAGTCGAGCGAGAGGCCATCGTCAGTGGCCTTTGTGCCGGCGGCTTCAAGATAGCGGCCGATGGCGGCGGCGTAGGTCTCATAGTCGTAGGGCAGGACGGTTTCGTCGGCCATGCGCAGCACCTGCAGGCCGAAGATGCGCGCCATCTCCTGCTCATAAAGGAAATGCGGATCGGCGTTCCTCACGAACCAGGAGTAGTCGTCGAAGGCCGAGTGGTAAACGCCGTAGGGGCCGTGGGAGCCGATGTCAGTGGACGGAACTCCGGCGTGCTGCAGGAAGGGCGTGAAGTCAGAGCCGGAGCCGAGG
Organism: Occallatibacter sp.; assembly: GCA_035534635.1. GTDB lineage: Bacteria > Acidobacteriota > Terriglobia > Terriglobales > Acidobacteriaceae > Telmatobacter. The sequence continues at coordinate 92,853 of DATLRP010000018.1, read as the reverse complement.
TCGCTGACGCGCACATCCTTGCTGGTTTCGGGGCCGGACTCGGGGCCGGACTCGGGCGGCGCGTTGGAGCGGCGATGCTCGTTTTCGGTTTGATGGAGCCGCCATTCTTCATAGACGGTGCCGCCCAGCGGGCTGGGCACGGCTTTGGCCACGTTGCGGACAAACTGCTTGAGCGAAGGAACGGCAGATGCGCCGAAATTGGGGCCGGAGACGCCGACGTCGGTGTTGAAGTAGGCGACGGCGTGGGACATGAGCGCGCCGTTCTGCTCCACCCATTCGGTGGAGCCGATGAGGCCTTCTTCTTCGGCGTCCCAACTGCAGAAAAGGATGGTGCGCCTGGGCCGCCAGCCCTGCTTGAGCAGCACGCCGAGGCCGTGCACGGCCTCCAGCATGGCGGCGGTGCCGGAGTTGGGATCGACCGCGCCGAAGGTCCAGGCGTCGCGATGATTGCCGGCCACGACCCACTCATCGGGGAACTCCGAGCCTTTGATTTTGCCGATGACGTCCCAGATCAGCTTGCGTTCGTAATCCTGCTGCGAGACCAGGTGCACGCGGACCGCGCCGCCGCCGCCGATGTGGTAACGGAAGGGTAGCGCGCCCTGCCAGCCCTGCGGCACGTCTGGCCCTTTGAGCGCCTGAAGAATCGGCGCGGCGTCGTGGTAGCTGAGGGGGATGGAGATGATGTGCGGCTGGTTGCCGTAGGGGCTGAGGCGGCGGGAATCGGGCAGGTCGGGCGTGGAGGCGAAGCCGGGAGTTTCCGGGTCGCCGGGATACTTGAAGACGAATTGCACGGAGCCGCGCTGCACGCCTGTGGCCGGCCGCCAGGGGCCGTTCGGGTAAGGGTCGCCGCGATAGTAGCCGTCGTCCTGCGGGTCAGAGTAAATGAGCACGCCGAGCGCGCCGCGCTGCTCGGCCAGGTAGACCTTGACGCCGCGGAAGTTTGCGCCGTAGCGGACGATGACGATTTTGCCGTGGAGGTCAATGTGCTCGGCGGCGAGCTTGTTGAAGTCTTCCAGGCGGCCGTAATTGGCGTAGACGACCGGCGCGGTGACGTCGCCCGAGCCGGAGGAGCCGTTGAAGGGCATGACGATGCGGGGATTGTCCTGGTAGGGGTCGTGGGAGACGTGCTCGCGCGTGGGCCCGGTCATCAACAGCTTGCCGGCGGCGTCGTAGGCCTGCACGCGCACGACTTTGGGCCAGTTGAGCAGAACGCGATAGGGGACGATCTGGGTTTCAAGGCCGGCTTCGCGGAATTTGCGGGCGACGTAGAGGGCCGTGGCGTGGTCCTCGGGCGTGCCGGCCACGTGCGGCTGGGCGGTGAGGATTTTCAGCTCCTCTTCGGCAAGGCGTGCGCTGGGCACGGCAAGGAAGGATTGCTCAAGCGTGGCCTGATCGGCGGCGGCCAGCGAGGCGTGGGCGCCGGCGGTATGAAGCCGATGTGCGGTTTGCGCGCAGGCGACGGCGAGAGCGGCGAGAACAAGGGCAACCAAGAAGGAACGATTCCGCATGAGCAGTGTGACCCTCCGGGGGCTCGAGCGCGACGGGAGTGCTGGAGGTGGAATTTCAGGGCGAGCAGACGGCAGGCGGGCGAGGCCGCGTGCATCGGTTTCAGCTTACACTAGACGTTTGACGCGGAGGCGATTTTGGGTGGCCCCATGCAACCGGGCGAAGAGCCGGGCGAGGCGGACGGAGCGGCGTTTGCGGCGCTGTCGGCACTGTCGCCGATGCCGTCGGTCGATGAGCGCATGCGCTTTCCCGCGCCCGTGCGCGCCCTGCGCAATCGCAATTTTCGCCTCTTCTGGAGCGGGAATTTCCTTTCGAACATCGGCTCGTGGATGGAGAATGTGGCGCGCGGCTGGTTGGTGCTGCTGCTGACCAATTCGCCCTTCTGGCTGGGCTTTGTGGGCTTCGCGGGGTCCATTCCGTTTCTGTTTTTCACGCTCTTCGGCGGCGTGTTTGCCGACCGGCTGGACAAACGGCGGCTGCTGCTGGTGACGCAGACGACGATGATGATTCTGGCCTTTGTGCTGGCCACGCTGGCATGGCTGAAAGTGATTACGGTGTGGGAGGTGGCGCTGATCGCATGCCTGAACGGCATCACCATGTCAATGAACGCGCCGAGTTACCAGGCGATGGTGCCGCGGTTGGTGGAGAGCGAGGACCTGACCAACGCCATCGCGCTGAACTCGGCACAGTTCAACATGTCGCGCATTCTGGGGCCCACGCTGGGCGGCTACGCGATGGCGGTCTTCGGCGTGGCGGGCAATTTTTTCCTGAACGGCGTGAGCTTTCTGGCGGTGATCTGGGCGCTGATGCACATCCGCTATCCGGAGGAGGAGCGCAGACGGCACGAAAGCGTGTGGAAGAGCCTGCGCAGCGGGTTCGCCTATCTGCACAGCGAACGGGAGATGCGCGTGCTGGTGTGCATGACGGCGGTGGTGAGTTTTCTGGGGATTCCATTCCTCACCTTCATTCCGTTTTTTGCGAAGGTGCAGTTGAAGGCGGACGCCAGCGGCCTGGGCTGGCTGCTGGCCTGCTCCGGACTGGGCGCGGTGCTGGGCGCGATGACCGTGGCGGTGATGGGCGTGATTCGCCGGCGCGGGCAGGTGCTCACGATCTGCGGAATTCTGTTCTTCGCGGCCATCATCGGCTTCTGCTACTCCTACACCTTCCGGCTGTCAGAGTGCCTGGCCTTCGTGGAGGGCTTCAACGGAATCCTGATGATCTCCTGCTTCAACGTGAGCCTGCAGCACCTGTCGTCGGACGAGATGCGGGGTCGGATGATGAGCATTTATACGACCAGCTTTCTGGGGCTTCCACCGCTGGGCTCGCTGCTGGCCGGCGAACTGTCGCGCTACATCCCCACGGGCCACGCGCTGGCGATGATGTCCGGCGTGGCCGCGCTGGGATTCATGACTATCTATGCATTTTCTCCGACGCTGCGCGGGTTGGATTAGGGCCGATCTCCTTAAGCAACCGGCTGGGCGCAGTGGGCGCAGCGGCGGGCGGCGGCGGGAATCTCGCTGAGGCACTCGCCGCAGAGCTTGGTGGGCGGCGGGGCGGGCACTTCCTCGGGCTTCTTCATGCGCGCCATCAAGAAGTTCATGGGCAGCACAATGACGAAGTAGACCACGCCGGCCACGATGAGGAAAGCGACTATGGCGTTGAGGAAGTTGCCGATCTGGATGACGCCTTTGCCGAGGTGAAGGACCACGGCGCTGAAGTCGGGCTTGCCGATGGTGGCGGCAATCAGCGGGTTCAGCACGTCCTTGACCAGCGAGCCGACAATTGCGTTAAAGGCCACGCCCAGAATGACGGCGATAGCCAGGTCGACCACGTTGCCACGAAGAATAAAGTCTCGGAATCCTTTCAGCATCGCGTCCTCCAGTGGGTTCTGCATTCCAACTTGCATGCGCCCGCCGGTCTGCGTTCTGCCGCGGCAATCGCGCGGAGGTGGGTGCGGCCGGCTGGGCGAAGTGTGAGCCCATGCTACACTCCACGTGCCGGTGCGACGGAAGAGAAAATGTGAGGGCGGCCAGCACTCGACAGCCAGCACTCGAAAGCCAGCACTCGACCACGGGCACTCGACCACGGGCGCTCAGGGATAGGCTACGAGGACGCCGATGAGAGTGAGGATCATCAGATTGGTGTAAAGCAGGATCATTACGCCGGCATGATAAAGGCTCCAGGTGCGGCGCAGGCAGCGCGCGGTCTCCACGGAACCCCACAGCGCCACCAGCCAGAGGGGGATCTGCCAGAGCGAGCTGTGCAGGTCTTCGATGCGGGGAAATCCCGCCAGCCGCAGGCTTGCGAGAAACGCGCCCACTGAGAGCACGATGCCGCGCACCAGCGACTTCTTTCGCAGCTCAAAGACCGGGGAACGGGGAAGCACGGCTGCCACCACTGTACGCCTTCTTCAGCCTGAGACGAGCTCCATTTCCTTCAGCGACTGGGCATACGGCGCGCGCAGCACGCCGCGCTCAGTGAAGATGGCGGTGATGTAGCGTGCGGGCGTGACGTCAAAGGCCGGGTTGCAAATGCCGACGCCGTGCGGGGTGAGCTGCTTGCCGCCATGATGCGTGACTTCGATGGGCGAGCGCTCCTCGATGGGGATGGCCGCGCCGTTGGGGGTCGCGGTGTCAATGGTGGACCAGGGCGCGGCGACGTAAAAGGGAATGCCGTGCTCCTTGGCGAGGATGGCCACGTTGTAGGTGCCGATCTTGTTGGCGGTGTCGCCGTTGGCGGCGATGCGGTCCGCGCCGACGACGACGGCCTGGATTTTGCCGGCCTGCATCAGGCTGGCGGCCATGTTGTCGCAAATCACCGTGGTGCCGATGCCGTCGGCCATCAGCTCCCATGCGGTGAGCCGCGCGCCCTGCAGAAAGGGGCGGGTTTCGTCGGCGTAGACGTGAATCTTCTTGCCCTGCTCCACTGCGGAACGGATGACGCCGAGCGCGGTGCCGTAGCCGCAGGTGGCCAGCGCGCCGGCGTTGCAGTGGGTCAGCACGCCGCCGGACTCCGGCAGTAGCGCGCCGCCAAAGGCGCCCATGGTTTTGCATGCGGCGATGTCTTCGTCGTACATGGCATGGGCTTCGGCGAGCAGCTTCCGCTGTGCTTCTTCCATGGAAGCTCCAGCGGCGAGGAGAGAGGCGAAGAGGCGCTTCATGCGGTCGATGGCCCAGAAGAGATTGACGGCGGTGGGGCGCGTTGAGGCCAGGCGCGTGCAGATGACTTCAAACTCCGGCGCAAATTCTTTGGACGTGGCGGCGGTGCTCTTCAGCGCGCCCAGCGCTACGCCATAGGCCGCCGAGACGCCGATGGCCGGCGCGCCGCGCACCACCATGGTGACGATGACATCGGCCACCTGGTCATAGGTGGTCGCAAGCACGTAGCTCTCCTCCAGCGGGAGCTTGGTCTGATCGATAAAACGGACGCCTTCGGGGGTCCAGGTGAGCGTGGGAATCATGCAACTACATTGTAAATGCAGAGGCGCCAAGGAAAGGTGCGGCATTCAGTCACGCGCATAGACAAGTCAAGCTTCCATCCACTCTCGACAAGAGGGTTCATTTTGTCGAGAGAGAAGCACGGCGGGGTCATAGAATATACTTTCGCTCTCGGGCAAACTCCACGAGGGGGGCCTTTCAGATGCGGTTCTTGGAGCATTTGCAGCAACGCTGGATGAACGGTAACGCTCGATTCTGGGGGAAAGAGTGTGTCCGAGTCATGTTCTTCGCGTATGTCGTAAAGAGCAAGCAGTATGAAAGAACCGCTCCAAGTGTTGCTTGGATCATCAGGCAAACGGTCTTAACAAGGTCCGACTGGGGCCACGTAAGTGACACCACTCTGGTATATCGACCAACTGGTATGACAATTGAGATGGGGGAAGGTACAACTCTCAACTTCGCAATTCATGCAGTCATTCAAATAGAGTACCTTGCGGAACTGTCTAAGTTGATGCCTTCTTGGGAGGCCTAACCATTAGTACGAGAAGCTCACGACGCTGCGGAACAGTTTATTGCTAAGAAATACGGTTCTAGGTAAGACGACCAAAGCGACCCCCCCCCGCAGGGGCTTATTGACCTTTCTACGATCTGCGGCAAGGGGCGGCGTTATTTGCTCTTCTTGAGAGCATTTCCCAAAGTAGCTAGAAATGTGTCCTTCGCATCCTTTTGTGATCGAAGCTAAATTGCCCCCCAAGCATTCTGTAGGAAAATTCGTTGTTTTCGGTTTCCTCCAATTGTACGAAAACGCCCGCCTGCGTCTGCTGCCGCAATCGAAATGAGCGGCCCTCCAGTTGGAACGTCATCGCTTGGGCAAGGAACCGCCGCACGAACTTGACCGGGCCGATTTTTTCCAGCACGTCCGCGCCTAACGTCGTTTGTACCATCCGCTTAAACGTCGCGGCGTCTTTTCCCTGTTCTTCGACATCGCGGCGCTGCTGCTCGGCAGTCCGCTCATTCTCAACTGCTTGAACTCGCGCGCTGGCCTGGTCGATGAGGTTTTTTAGTTTGTCGTCCATATGCCCCCTTGTGCCTATTATCCTCTCATTGGCCGTGATCTGCGGGAAGCTCGACGCAGGGTAGGGAAGCGCCGCCCGTGCCCGCAGTTCACGCCCGCTTTTGCCAGTGCGCCGGATCGCGGCTTCCGTGGAAACAGGCGATGACGGCGAGCGTTCCGTCGGTTCCGACGACGAACATCAGAGCGTAGGGAAAGCGGCGGAGCAGGGCACGGCGCACATTCTTATAGATCGCGGGAAATTGCCGGGGAGTGGCGCTCATGCGCTCGATGACGGCGTCAACCGCCGCGCGGAAACACCGGCCCAGGCCGGGCGCCTCGTTCTCGTACCAGTCCTGTGCATCGATCAACTCGGTACGGGCGCGCTGGGTGAAGATAACCGGACACACTACGGGCAACGATGCTCAAGCTCAGCCTTCAAAGTCGCCCAGGTGATGCCTTCGCGACGGTCCCGGTCAAGCGAAGCCAGGCGACGATCTAGCTCCGCCCGCTGCGCGGCTGAAAGGGGAAGGTGGTCGTCTTCCAAGCTGTCCCAAAGCTGCGAGATTAACGCAAGGCGCTCCGGCGGGGTCAGACGCGCAAGCTCGTCTTCGGTGAGTAATTCCATTCATCGAGCATAGGAGAGAACGCGCGCGAAAGCAACAGGGAATCCTCGGACGCTCATAGGATGGAAAACTCCACTCGCAGCAAGGGCTGGGCTGCGTCACGTGGGAAAACGCAATCATTCCTGAACATCTCCGAAAGCGACCTCCCTGAAAACCTTTTCACTTTCCACTAGACGCGCCTCCGCCCCGCTGCGTAAATTGGTCTGCGTAACCGGACCCCGAAGGCAACCCCCGGCGTTGCCTGCCGCAGCCTTCCCCGAGCCTGAGCGGCAGAGGTTGACTGAAGGAGCCGTCTTTTGAAACTGACATCGGTCGACTGGCTGATCATGCTGCTCTACTTCGTGTTTGTGCTGGGCATCGGCTTTGCCCTGAAGCGCTACATGAAGACGAGCAAGGACTTCTTCCAGGCAGGGCGCGCGCTGCCGACCTGGATTTGCGGGCTGGCCTTCATCAGCGCCAACCTGGGCGCGCAGGAAGTGATCGGCATGGGCGCCTCGGGCGCCAAGTATGGCCTGGAGACGGCGCAGTTTTACGGCATCGGCGCCATTCCGGCCATGATCTTCGTGGGCATTTTCATGATGCCGTTCTACTACGGCTCAAAGGCCCGTTCGGTGCCGGAGTTCCTGAAGCTGCGCTTCGACGAAAAAACGCGCGCGCTGAACGCCTGCTCCTTTGCCGTGATGACGGTCTTCAGCTCCGGCATTTCCATGTACGCCATGGCGCGGCTGATCCAGGCGCTGCACGTCTTTGACGGGCTGTTCCAGGCGCTGGGCTGGAACCTGGACGGCATCTTCACCTTCTCCATTGTGCTTTCGGGCGTCATCGTGCTGCTTTACATCTTCCTGGGCGGACTGACGAGCGCGATTTACAACGAGGTGCTGCAGTTCTTCCTCATCGTCGCGGGCTTTCTGCCGCTGGTGCTGCTGGGGCTGAGGAATGTTGGCGGGTGGGCCGGGCTGAAAGCCTCAGTCCCGATGGCCTATATGCACGAGTGGAAGGGCGTGATGCACGCCAGCACCAACCCGATGGGCATTGACATCATCGGCATCGGCATGGGGCTTGGTTTCGTGCTGGGATCAGGTTACTGGTGCACGGATTTTCTGGTGATCCAGACGGCGATGGCCTCAAAGAACACTGAATCGGCGCGGAAGGTTCCGCTGATTGCGGCGATTCCTAAGATGTTCTTCCCCTTCCTGGTGATTGTGCCGGGACTGATCGCAATCGCGCTGCCCACGCCGCACACCACCACGGTGACGCGCGTGGCGAACGGGGTAATCTATCGCAACACCACGGTGGTTTCGAAGGCCGCGTCAGAGGGATACGGACTGATTCCGGCAAAAATCAATCCGGTGACCGGCAAGCTGATGCTGGACGTGAGCGGCAAGCCGGTGCTGGACTACGACATGGCCACGCCGGACATGCTGCTGCATTACTTTCCCACGGGCATTCTGGGCCTGGGGCTGACGGCGCTGATGGCCAGCTTTATGAGCGGCATGGCAGGCAACGTGACGGCCTTCAACACGGTCTTCACGTATGACTTGTACCAGTCCTACATCCACAAAGGCGCCAGCGATCGGCATTACATGAGCGTGGGCCGATGGGCCACTGTAGGCGGCATTCTGCTGTCCTTTGCGACGGCCTATGCGGCCATCTACTTCAACAACATCATGGACACGCTGCAGCTTGTGTTTTCGTTTGTGAACGCGCCGTTGTTCGCCACCTTCCTGCTAGGCATGTTCTGGAAGCGCGCCACCGGCCACGGCGCCTTCGTGGGGCTCATTTCCGGCACGCTGGCGGCGATTCTGCATCACGGGCTTACGCTGCCGCAGGAGGCCTTCCGCGGCATCCACGGCGGCTGGATCATGGTGCTGCATCACTACCCGAGCGATATGGCGCAGAACTTCTACGGCGCAATCTGGGCCTTCAGCGTGAACTTCATTGTGACGGTGGTGGTGAGCCTGATGACCAAGCCGCGTCCGGAGTCGGAGCTGGTGGGGTTGGTTCACTCGCTTACACCAAAACCCTCGCACGCGCATCTCAAATGGTGGAAGCGGCCCGAGGCGCTGGCGGCCGCGATTTTCGTGGTGGCCGTGGGCATCAACATCTTCTTTGCTTAGGGAGAGGAGCAGCGAATGATTCTGGATCTGCGCATTCCGATGGGGCTGATGTTCACCATCACCGGCATGATTCTCACCTTCTTCGGCATCCTTACGCGCCATAACACGGCGCTCTATGCCAAGAGCCTGGGCATCAATGCGAACTTCTGGTGGGGGCTGGTGATGTTGGCCTTCGGCGTGACCATGTACATCACCGGCATTCGCCGGCAGCACCGCATCGAAAAGGAACCGCCGCCGCCCATGGAAGAGGCCGAAGTGCGGCGCCTCGGCCATTGAGGACCAGCTTCCCGCGCAGGATTTGGCCGGGAATTTCGGGAATCGCGTGCGCGCCTGCGCGGCGAACCTGACGTTTTCCTCACGCCTTCAACGGTAGACTGAGGGAAGCGATGAAACGCAGGACCATTGAGCACTACGAGATCATTCGCCGCCTGGGCGCGGGCGGCAGCGGCGTGGTCTATCTGGCCAACGACACGCTGCTGCAGCGGCCCGTGGTGTTGAAGATTCTGCGCGCGGGCCTGTTGAGCGCCCAGCAGATGCGGACCACAGTTTTGCGTGAGGCGCGGCTGGCCTCGGCCATCGAGCACCCCAACGTCTGCGCCATTTACGAAGTGGGCGAAGCGGGCGACGAGGGTTACATCGTGATGCAGTATGTGCCCGGCCAGTCGCTTGACCAGCTGATCGAGCGCGGGCCGGCCAGCCTGCAGCTCATGCTTTCGGTGGGCATCCAGATTGCGGACGGCCTGCAGGCCGCGCACCGGCTGGGCATCTTTCACCGCGACCTGAAGCCGCAGAACGTGATGCTGACCGAGGGCGGCCTGGTGAAGATTCTTGACTTCGGTCTGGCGCGGCGGCTGCATCCTGAGGACTCGGGTTTTGACCCGGGCAAGCCGGCGCTGGCCAAGGACGCGTCGATGGCCGCCACGTACACCGCGCGGGGTGGGACGATTCGCTATATGGCGCCCGAGCAGTTTGTCACCGGCCACTCTAGCGTGCAGTCGGACGTGTGGGCGCTGGGCGTGATTTTGTATGAGCTGGCCAGCGGACGGCATCCGTTTTCGCGGCCTGACGCCGAGGACTTTCAGGCGATTCGCGCCATCCAGTTTTCCGATCCGACGGATTTGAGTGAGATTGTGCCCGCCATTTCACCGGAGTTGAAAAGCGTGATTGCCGCCTGCCTTGAGAAGAATCCCGCCGAGCGTTACGCCACGGCGGCCGAGGTGCGCGAGGCGCTGAAGACCATCATGAAAGCGCTGCAGATCGAGACCGGCGTCATTCCCGGCGATGCGGCGGCCAACCTGCCGACGAGCAGCGCCGAAGCGGAGAAGCGGAGCACGGGCATTCTGTCCATGCTGGCCGAGCGGTTTCGCGAGTCGAATGCAGACAAGGCGCCGCAGAACACGCTGGTGGTGCTGCCGTTCACCAACCTCGGCTCGGCAGCGGTCGCTCCGCTTTATGGATACGCGCTGGCGGATGCGATTGCGGCGCGGCTGGCGCGCATTCCCTCGCTGGTGGTGCGGCCTTCCAGCACCTTGATGTCGCTGCCGATTGCGCAGATGGATCCGCTTGCGGTGGGCCAGCGGTTGCTGGCCTCCTATGTGCTGGCGGGCAGCTTTGTGCGCTCGGAGTCGGGCTTTGACCTGAATTGGCAGCTGCTGGACGTGGCCGCGCAGAGCGTGCGCTCGGGCGGATCGATTCAGGTGGCGTCACTGGATTTGATTGCCGTGCAGACGGAGATTTCAAACGAGGTGTTTGCCTCGCTGCACGGCTTTGGCGGGCGCGACGCGGGCGATGCTGCGCGGCCGCCGCGCGATGCGTCGCTGCCCGGCCCGGTGAGCGAGGAGTATCTGCAGGCGCGCGCGCAGTTGAGCTCCTTCATGGTGCGCACGGGCGCGCGGGCCGATCTTGATCGCGCGCATGCATTTTTTACCAGCGTGACGACCAAAGACCCGGAGTTCCCGGCCGGGTGGGCGGGGCTGGGCATCGCGGAGCTGCAGTATGTGCGCCACGGATTCGGCGGGCAGATTCACGTGATGCATGCGCGCAGGGCCTTCGATGAGGCGCTCAAGTTGGACCCTGCGTCGATCGAGGCGAATCTCTACCGCATTTACATGCTGCTTTCGCGCGGCGAGAAGGAGTCGGCGCGGCACGGCATCGCCAACCTGCTGAGCACGGCGGCGAATGACTGGAACGTGCACATGGTGGCCGGTCTGGCGCTGCGCGGCGACGGCATGTATGAGGAGGCGCTGACGCATTTTGGCCGCGCGCTCAAGCTGAATCCGGCCAACGCCGCGATTCTCTATAACCATCGCGCGCGCGTTTATCACTATCGCAACCAGCTGGAGCTGGCGGGCAACGAGCTGGAGAAAGGCCTGGCTCTGGAGCCGCGTCATCCGCTGCTGCGCACCTCGTCGGCTTACCAGCAGATGCGCGCGGGCCAGCTGGAGGCGGCGATCGGGATTCTGGAGAAGGTTATTCAGGACGACGAATCGATGCGCATTGCCGTGCCGACGCTGGCCATGTGCTATGTGCAGGCGGGCGACCGCGCGCGCGCCGCCGCGCTGCTGAAAGACGACACGCTGGCCGCGGCCGAGGCCGACAACGAGATGGCTTACCGGCTCGCGACCTACTTCGCCGTGGAGGGCGATGCAAGCGAGGCGCTGCACTGGCTGCGCCGCGCCATTTACCTGGGCAACGAGAATTATCCCTGGTTCCAGAAGAACCCGGCGTGGAACAACCTGCGCACGAATGCCGATTTCGAGCGCATTCTTGAGGACCTGAAGAAGAGCTTCCGGCGCAACCAGAAGACGTGGAACCGGCTACTGGAGCAGGTGCCGCCGGAAGCGGAGTAAGCGGGAAGCAAAAACGCCGGGACCTCCGCCGCGGCGGAGGTCCCGATGCAATGCGAATCTCTCGACGCAGCCGTTATTCAAGATGCACGGTCTGCTTCAGCGGCAGCTTCTCCGACGAGCCGCCGACCATCAGCGTGTACTCGCCCGGCAGCAACTGCCAGCCGTTTTTCTCCACGTTGAAGATCGAGAGATACTTGCGGTCGACGTCGACGGTGACGGTTTTCGACTCACCGGCAGCCAGCGCAACCTTGGTGAAGCCGACCAGGCGCTTGGGCGGTTCCTGGGCTGCGGCGGGCAGCGCGGCGTAGACCTCGGCGGTCTCCTCGCCGTCGCGCTTGCCGGTGTTGGTGATCGTGAAGCTGACCGCGACGGTGCTGCCCGGCGCCACCTTGAGGCCCCCGTAGCGATAGGTGGTGTAGGAGAGGCCGTAGCCGAAGGGGAAGAGCACGGCCTTGTGCTCGGCGTCGTACCACTTGTAACCCACCTTCACGCCTTCGTTGTAGTTCACGTCGAAGGCCGGCAGGCCGCGCGCCCATTGCACGGGCGAGACCGGGCCGGAGAAGTGCTGCGAGGCCAGCGGCGGCTTGACGAGCGTGGGATGCGGCAGGTCTTCCACGCTGAGCGGGAAGGTGATGGGCAGCTTTCCGCTGGGATTGACGGAGCCGAAGAGCACGTTGGCTACGGCATCGGCGCCGTCGTTGCCGCCGTACCAGGCTTCGAGGATGGCGGCGGGTTCCTTCACCCACGGCATGGTGACCGCGCTGCCGGTTTCAAGCACGACGATGGTGTGGGGATTGGCCTTGGTCACGGCGGAGATGAGGTCGTCCTGGTGATAAGGCAGCGTCAGATTGGGCAGGTCCATGCCTTCGCTCTCCCACTCGTATGCGAAGACGATGGCCACGTCCGCGGTTTTTGCGAGAGCCGCGGCCGAGGCGGGATCGGTGCCCGGATCATATTTCACGACGGCGTGCGGCGCGCGCGCTTCAATGGCCTTCATCGGCGAGGTGGGGAACCAGATTTGCTCCTGCCAGTGGGTTGCGCCCTTGCCGGCTGGCATGATGGCGTTTCCGCCGATGGGGTCAACCTGCGCGGAGCCGCCGCCGGAGATCATGCCCACGTCAGAGTGCGAGCCGATGACGGCAATGGTATGCAGCTTCGCGGCGTTCAGCGGCAGCGCGCCGTGCTTATTCTTAAGCAGAACCAGGCCGCCTTCCTCAATCTTGCGCGAGATGCGAAAGCCGGCGAAGGGATCGACGACGCTGCGCTGGCGGGGATGGTCAATGACGCCGGCGGCAAACATGGAGCGCAGAATGCGATGGACATGACTGTCGAGCTCGGCGGTGGAGATTTTGCCGGATTCGACGTCCTGCTTGTACCGCTCGGCGTAGAAAACGTGGCCGGGCTCTTCGTTGTCGAGGCCCGCGGCGGAGGCTTTTGCGGTGGAGTGCGTGCCGCCCCAGTCAGAGAGCACGAAGCCCGGAAATTTCCAATCGTTCTTCAGCACGTCGGTCAGCAGCCACTTGTTTTCGCAGGAGTAGTCGCCGTTTACGCGGTTGTAAGAGCACATGACGGCGGCGGGATGGCCCTGGGTGACGCCGATTTCAAAGGCCAGCAGGTCGCTTTCGCGCGCGGCCCGCTCGCCGATGTGCACGTCGACCGAGGTGCGCCCGCTTTCCTGATCGTTGAAGGCGTAATGCTTGATGTCTCCGATGACATGGGCGGACTGCGTGCCCTGGATGAGCTGCGCAATGAGCGTGCCGGCCAGCACCGGGTCTTCGCCCAGGTACTCGAAGGTGCGACCGTTGCGCGGGTCACGCGTCAGGTCCACGCCGCCGCCGAGCGACATGTTGTAGCCCTGCGCGCGCAGCTCGCGTCCGATAAGCGCGCCGAACTCATAGGCTGCGTGGGTGTCCCAGCTTGCCGCGGCGGCAATGTTGGCCGGCAGCGCGGTGGAGTAGCGGCCGTTGACGCCGCTGGAGCGAACGCCGTAAGCCGCGTCACTCATGTCGATGCCGGGAATGCCGAGGCGCGGCACGCCGGGCACATAGCCCACGCCGCGATTCGAGGCCGCGTTCTCCGGCGTCACCGGCTCGTCCGTAGGCATGCCAGTGCCGTGCAGCAGCGCGATTTTTTCGTCGAGCGTCATCTCCTTCATCACCAGGTCGGCGCGCTGGTCAGCAGAAAGGCTGGTGTTCATCCAGGGGCCCGTCGGTTTGGGTTTGTGCATCCATGGCGCCTGCGCGGCAGCGGGCAACGCTGATGCGAGCAGGCAGCCGAGCAATAGCGCGGGCAGTGCGGCCAGGGAAGAGCGAACCGCTTGTCTCATCCAATCACCTCAGGTAAAACGATTGTTTAGAACCTTTCCATCGTACAATACGCCGGCGGAAATCGCGTTTTCAACCCCCGGGCTGCGTCAACGGCTGCTCGAAAGTGAGCAGGACGATTTCAGAGGCTGAGCCGACGCGCAGCGGAGGGCCCCATGTGCCCACGCCGGTGGAGGTGTAGACCTGCAGATTGCCGAAGCGATGGAGCCCGTGCATGAACAGGCCGAAGGCGCGGCGCGTGATCCAAGTGAAGGGAAAAATCTGGCCGCCATGGGTGTGGCCGCTGAGCTGGAGGCTGACGCCGCACTGCTCCACGATGGGCAGCCGATTGGGCACGTGCTGCAGAAGGATGCTGGGGCGCGCGGGGTCGAGTTGCTGGGCGGCCAGGAACTGGCGCAGGCGGATGGGGTGCGTGGAGTCCTTATAGGAGATGCCGAGGATGTCCACACCTTCCACGTCCGCGCGGGCATTGTCCATCACCCGTATGCCGCCGCGGCGCAGCGGCTCAGTGAAGCGCTCGGAGCCGCCGAAGACCTCGTGATTGCCGGTGACGAAGTAGAGGCCCAGTGGCGGAGCGAGCGCGAGAATGGGCGCGGCGATGGTTGCAGGGTCCACGCGCGTGCCGTCAAACAGGTCGCCGGGCAGGAAGACGATCTCCGGCGCGAGGGCGCGCACACGGTGAGCCACGCGGTGGGCGAACCGGAGTCCGTTGATGTTGCCCAGGTGCAAATCGCTGACCAGGACGGCTCTACGGCTGCGCCACGAGGCGGGCAGGCCGGGCAAACGGACACTGACCATGCGCGTGCGAATGCGTGCGGCGTTCACCAGGCCGTAGAGCGTGGCAAGCAGGCTGACGGCGAGCAGCGCGGCGGCGATGATCGGCCGCGTGCGAAGATGCGTATCGCCGGGTGCGAGGCGCAGGACAAAATCGACGAACCAGAAGAGGCACGCGCTCCAGAAGAGAAAGTTCAGCAGGCCCATCCAGACCGAGGACAGGCGATAAACGAGAGCGACCAGGCCGCCGTAAAAACGAAAGCCGATCAGCGCAGCGGGCACAAAGCAGAACGAGAGGGCCGTGAGGGTCACGCGCAGCGCGAGTGCGGCGGCCGCGCTCATGGGCCAACCCGAGTGCATCCACGTGACATAAAGGAACCAGTGCGCAAGGCACAGAAAGGTTTGGACAAAGAGAATGCCCAGCAGGGGCCACGCTTTCAAGCAAAGTCTCCTTCTTCAAATTGTGGCACGCCAGGGCGCGCGGCTCGGTCCGCGAAAATGGGCATGAAACAATGATTTCATGAAGCGTGGCTCAACGGACAAGCTTGGCGTATATGTGTCGTTCCCGTTTTGCCGGTCGAAGTGCACGTACTGCAACTTCGCCTCAGGGGTATATCCGGCCAGCGAGCACGGGCCTTACGTGGGCCGGTTGGTGCAGGAGATGCGCGGCGCGGGCGCCTGGGCGGCGCGGATGGACGTGGCGCTGCCGCGCACCGTGGATTCGGTCTATTTCGGCGGGGGTACACCGAGTTTGATTGAACCGGAGCACGTGCGCGAGCTCTTCTCCGCGCTGCGGCAGGAATTTGAGGTGGAGCGCACAGCCGAAATCACCGTGGAGTGCGCGCCGGGCCAGCTTGCCGACGCCACGCTCGAGGCCTTCGTTGAGTCCGGCGTGAATCGCGTGAGCCTTGGCGTGCAGTCGTTCAACGATCGCGAAGCGCGAGAGAGCGGGCGACTGCACGCGCGCGCCGTGGTGCTGGACGATTTGCGCCGGCTGCGGGCGGCGGGCATCGATAACCTGAACGTGGACCTGATTGCGGGGCTCGCCGGGCAGAGCTTCGCGTCATGGCGCGAATCGCTGGACGTGCTGCTGGAGACGGAAGTGCCGCACGCCAGCGTTTACATGCTGGAGGTGGACGAGGACTCGCGGCTGGGCCGGGAGATGCTGGCCGGCGGCGCGCGTTATCACGCAGCGCTGGTGCCGAGCGACGACGCGATTGCCGCGATGTATGAAGGCGCGCTGGAGCGGCTGGAAGAGGCCGGGCTCGCGCAGTATGAGATTTCGAACTTTGCGCGCGACGGCAGGGAATCGCGGCACAATTTACGCTACTGGGAGCGGCGGCCGTATTTGGGAATCGGCCTGGATGCTTCGTCGATGTTGCGCGCGGAAGGCGGCGAGGGCTATGTGCTGCGCGCGACGACGACCGACGACCTGCGCGCGTACCTTGAGGGCGCGGAGCCGGCGGAGACGGCGTGGCTTTCGCCGGAGCGCCAGCATGAAGAGGCGTGGTTCCTGGGTTTGCGGCTGAATCGCGGCGTGAGTCCCGCGGCGCTGCGGCAGGAGTTCGGCGCAGAGCTGGTGGCGCGCGCGATGCAGGCGGTGGAGCGGCTTGCTGATCAAGGATTGGCGCGCAGCGATGGAAAGACGGTGCGGCTGACGGCGCAGGGAAGGCTGCTTTCGAATGAGGTGTTCCAGGAGTTCCTGGCCACGGACGCTGAAAAGATCGAGGAGCGGCGCGTGGCGGCGGACTGAGGCGCTCGCCTTTGGTTATCAGGCAGGAAGATCGTCTTCAGGAGCGGCGGGCAGAAAGGCCACGGGCGTGGAATCGGATTTGTTGGACTCGCCGAAGCACTGGATGGATTCGGCGCCGGCCTCTTTCGCCTTCTGGAGAGCGATTTCGGACTCGCGCAGCATCACGACCGGCGAACGGCCCTCACTGGCGGCAATGCCGAAGCAGGCCGAGAGGCGAACGGTGTGGCAGGGCACGAGGAAAGGCTGCGCGATGACATCGAGCCGAAGTCGCTCGGCAAACATGATTGCGTCCATAACGCTGCATCCGGGCAGCTCGGTGTCGAGCAGGACCAGGTCGGGCGGCTGGGCGACCAGCATGGCCTCGCGCGCGGCCTCGGCCGACAGCACCTCCCGCACACGCGCTCCGGCGCCCTCGAGCGCGGGCTCCACGACGGCGAGAAGCACGGGATCGTTTGAAGCGAGCAGAACGTTGAGCTGGAGTGTGGCGGACATGGGGAAAGCACTGACAACGGGTACATCGGCAGGAGTGAGGAAAGCATTACATGTTGCTGCGGAGAATCCGCGCCGATGAAAGCAGGCCCAAACGCGAACGAGCCGCGCAGAGGCGGCTCGCAGCGCGGGAGGCAGGGAAAGAGACTAATCGACGAAGTCGACGTGGGGCTTGTGGGGAATGATGCCGCGCTCGTGGCCCATCTCCAGCAGCTTGCGGATGGCCTCGCGCCCGTCGGCGCCGTAGTCGAGGGTGCGGTCGTTCACATACATGCTGACGAAGCGGTTGGCCAGGCCGGCGTCGAGGTCGCGGGCGAACTGCATGGCGTATTCGAGGGCCTGCTCGCGGTGGTCCAGGGCGTGCTGGATGCTGTCGCGGACGGCGCGCGAGATGATCTTGTGTTTTTCGGCGCCCAGTGAGCGGCGGATGGCGTTGCCGCCGAGCGGCAGGACGAGGCCCGTGGTCTCGCGCCACCACACGCCGAGATCGACGACGCGATAGAGGCCGCTGGAAGAGTAAGTGAGTTGCCCCTCGTGGATGATGAGGCCCGCGTCAAAGCGTCCGGCGAGAATTTCGGGAATGATGCGGTCGAAAGGAACGACCTCAGTGGTAAGTTCCGGATTGAAGATTTTAAGCGCGAGATAAGCGGTGGTGAGCGTGCCGGGAATGGCGACCTTCACCCGCTTCAATTCCTCGTGGGTGAAGGGGCGATTGGCGACGATCATGGGTCCGTAGCCCTCGCCCACGCTGCCGCCGCAGCCCATCAACGCGTAGTTGTCCTGCAGGTAGGGATAGGCATGAAAGCTGATGGCGCTTACGTCGAAGAAGGCTTCATCCTGCGCGCGACGGTTCAGTGTTTCAATGTCGCAGAGGGTGTGATTGAAGCGAAAGCCGGGCACGCGGACCTTGTTGGTGGCAAGCCCGTAAAACATGAATGCGTCGTCGGAGTCGGGACTGTGGGCGATGGAAATATCAACAACGGACGGGGTACTGGGTGCTTCCGATTTTTTACTCACTGGCGAAGAACTTCCTTTCAACACAAGACGGCCAAAGACAACAAGCAGAAGTGCCCGAAGGCTGGGGGTTGGTTACGGATTTTGGCGGCGAAGGCGCCGGAAGCCGGTTGCGGCTCCGGCCGCGGCGGCCACTTTGAGCGCGTCGCCGGGCAGGAAGGGCAGCACGGCCAGCGGCAGAACGGCGCGAAGTGGTGCATGCGTGGCCACAGTGAGCCACAGCGCTCCGCAGAGCAGGATCAGCAGGTCGCCGGCTGCAGCGGCGGCAAGTGCCGAGGCAAAGCGGCCGGGAATGCGACGGCGGAGCCAGGCGATGAGCACGGCAGCGGCGGGATAAGCCATCAGGTAGCCGCCGGTGGGTCCGAAGAGGTGGGCAATTCCGCCCGGTAATCCGGCCGTGGGCGCAAAAACGGGCAGGCCCAGCGCGCCTTCAGCCAGATACGTGGCCACAGCGACGCCGGCCATGCGAGGCGAAAGCAAAAGGCCCAACAGCAGCACGGCGAAGGGCTGCAGGGTGAGCGGAACCGGCGTGAACAAGAGCGGCAGGGCAATGTGAGCGCAGGTGGCCAGCAGCACGCTCGCGGCCAGCACGATTCCGGCGTTGCGAAGCCAGGGAGCGGCAATGGATGTACCTGCGAAATCAGCGGCTCGAGTGGTGAGTTCCTTGTTCACATTGCACCTCTTAAAGCTCGGATTCCAGATCCGCATCGTCGCCGGGTTCCAGCGCGCCCGTGGGCACGTTATCACGCCTGCCGCGGCGATGGAGCCAGATGTGACGCGCCACGCCTGCTGCCACAAAAAGCAGTGTCCCAAGCGAGACGATTAGGCCAATCATCAACCAGCGCATGATTGCAAGCTCAGTCAGAATACCAGATGGGCAGGCCGCACGAGGCCGGTGCGGGCCGGGGCGCGGCGAGGCTGCGGCGCGATGCGCTCGAAGGCCCGGCGAGAGAGCCGTTTAGAGCGGCCCCAGGCTGGACTGGAGCCACTCAAGATAGCGCGTGCTGCCGGACTCAATGGGCAGGACCAGGAACTCCGGCGTGAGGTAGCTGTGCAGCGCGTGCAGGCGGGCTTCGAGCGCGGGAAGCTGTTGGGCGGAAGTCTTGATGAGCACGAGCACTTCAGTCGCCGATTCGACCTTGCCCTCCCAGCGATAGATGGACTGCGCGCCGGGGATAATCGTGACGCAGGCGGCCAGGCCTTCGTCCACCAGCCTGCGGGCCAGGCGTGCGGCCTCGTCCTGGTCGGCGGCGGTTGTGAGCACGATGCGGGCTTGCGGATCGGTTTCCGGCATGGGGCCTCTTGCGATTCAGTGTACGAGCCCAGAATACGAGCCCAGAATACGAGCCCAGGACCGGGTCGCGGTGACGGGCAACACGCATCCGCGCGGACCGTTTGCCGGAGCTTGCTTGCCGAGGCCGGTTCGGTAAGGCAGTATGGACTTTGCGCCCGGCGAAGGCGGCAAGGGGAGAAGAAGGCATGGCGACAGCAATCAAATTCGGCACCTCCGGCTGGAGGGCCATTGTGGCCGACGAGTTTACGACGGCGAACATTCGCCGCGCGGTGGCCGGCATTGCGGCCTATGTGAAGACGCAGCCGAAGCCGCACCGGGTGCTGGTGGGGCGCGATCCGCGCTTTCTGGGCGAGAGTTTTGTGGACGAGGCGGCGCGTGTGCTGGCCGCGGCCGGCATTGCGCCGATTGTGATTCCCCACGCCGCGCCCACGCCGGCGATTGCCTACGCGGTGCAGACGATGAAGACCTCGGGCGCCATCAACTTTACCGCCTCGCACAATCCGCCGGAGTACAACGGCATCAAGTTTTCCACGCACGATGGCGCACCGGCCCTGCCCGAGGTGACGAAGCATATTGAAGCGGCGATTGCGGAACTGGATGCGCGCGGCGGCAACGGCGTGCCCAGCCCGGCAGCGGACAAGTTCGAGACGGCGGATGTGAAGCCGGAGTTCCTGAAGCGGCTGGGCGAACTGGTGGACCTGAAGGCGATTGCGAAGTCGAAGATCAAGGTGGTGTATGACCCGTTCTGGGGCGCGGGGCGCGGATATCCGTGCCACTTGCTGCGCCAGGCCGGCGTAACTGTCGAGACGGTGCACGACTACCGCGATGTGCTCTTCGGCGGCCACGCGCCGGAGCCGGACGACCACCTGCTGGGCGACGCCAGGGCGAAGATGAAGGAGATCGGCGCGGCCATTGGCATTGCGACGGACGGCGACGCGGACCGCTTTGGCATTGTGGACGCCGACGGGACGTTCATCCAGCCGAATTACATCATCGCGCTGCTGTTTGACTACCTGGTGGAGACGCGCGGATGGAAAAACGGCGTGGCCAAGAGCGTGGCGACCACAAATCTGGTGAACGCGCTGGCCGAGCACCACAAGGTTCCGCTTTATGAGACGCCGGTGGGCTTCAAGTACATCGGCGAGCTGATTATTGCGGACAAGATTGCGATTGGCGGCGAGGAGTCTGCGGGGCTGACGATTCGCGGCCACGTGCCGGAGAAGGACGGCGTGATTGCCGGGCTGCTGGTGGCCGAGATGGTGGCCGTGCGGGGCAAGAGCCTGGGCGTGCAATTGCGGGAACTTTTTGCCAAATGTGGTTCCTTCTATCCGGTTCGCGAGAACTTCCGCTTGACCCCCGAGGTGAAGGCCGCGTTCACTGAGAAGTTGAAGGCTGATCCGGCGGAGCTGAACGGACGCAAGGTGACCGGCGTGGTGCGGACCGACGGGCTGAAGCTGATTCTCGAGGATGGATCGTGGGTCTGCTACCGGCTTTCGGGCACTGAGCCGGTGGTGCGCGCGTACTCTGAAGCGCGCAGCGAGCAGGACATGGAAGCGCTGAGCGCGGCGGCCAAGGCTTTTGTGCTGAAGTAGAGGCTGAAGGCCGTAAGCGCTGAACCGTAAGCGCTGAACGAGGGATGATGCAGGAGCCGCGGGCACAAACCGGAGACGCTGAACCGCCTGTCCCGCTGCGTGAGCAGGCTCTCGCGTGGGCGCGGCAGTTCTGGCGGCCGGCGGGCACGCTGGTGGCCGTGGCGCTGGCGCTCATCCTGGGCTGGGGCGTGGTGAACGGCCGTCACGGGCTTTCCGCGTGGGAGCAGCAGCGCATCCAGGACAAGGCGCTGAAGAAGGAAATCAAGGATCTGCAGCAGAAAAATGCCCAGCTCCACGACCACATCCAGAGGCTCAAGTCCGACCCGGACACAATTGAGCGCGAGGCGCGGGATCAGTTGCACTATGCGCGTCCCGGCGAGGTGATCTACAAGCTGCCTGCGCAGCCGCAGCCGCAGCCATCCACCAATACCCCCTGAGTTTGCCAATCTCCCGGCAAAGCACGAAGCGCGCCTGAGCCAACGGGCGCGCTTTGTTTGCATAGGTGCGAAAGCGCGGAGTGGCGGGCCGGTTCGACGGGCGAATTCCGCGCGGTTCAGCCGTAAATCCGTGTGCGACCGGAATCAGAGAGCGAACTGGAATCAGGCGGAGAACCAGGCCAGTCCTGCGCCGGCCAGCGGCGCGCGGTGGCCCAGCTCAGTGGTGCGGAGCTCGATTGCGAGGCCCGCAAGCTCCGGCAGCGCGAAGGGCACAAAGAGGCCGGACGAGCGAGAGATGCCGCCGCCGAGCACGACCACCTGCGGCGCGAATTCCGCGAGCAGGTGACGCAGCGCGCGGCCCAAAGTCCGGCCGAAGCCAGCGAAGACTTCGCGCGAGACGGCGTCGCCGGCTGCCGCCGCGGCGGCAATCGCGGAAACCTCGCTCGATTGGCCGGTGCGGTCGCGATAGCTTTGCTGAATCGCGCGCGTGGAGAGAAAATCCTCAACGGTCTTGCCCTCGTAGGGCAGGTTCCAGATTTCGCCGCCGGGCGGAACGCCTTTGCCCTCCGTGGCCACGCGGCCATCCACGGCGAAGGCGCAACCAATGCCGGTACCGAGGGTGATGGCTACGGAGCGGGAGAAGCCGCGCGCGGCGCCCGCGCCCACTTCGCCCAGCAGGTAGGCCGCCGCGTCGTTCAGGAAGCGGATTTGTTCGGGCTGCCAGCCGAAGCGCGCGCTCAAGGCGGCGCGCAGGTCCACTCCATAAAGGTAGGGCAGCTTGTGTTGCATCCAGCTCACGCCGGCCGCGTAGTCGAACGGACCGGGCATGGCCACTCCCGCGCCAAGAATTGACTCCGCACCGGGGTTGGCCTGCGTGCCCAGCGCGTGAAGCAGGGCAACGAAGGCCTCGCTGGTGGCCTCAGCCGGATGCGGCGCGCTTGCGACGGCGCCGAGCCGGTAATCGCCGGCGTGGCAGACCGCGGCGGAGACGTGGCTTCCGCCGACATCGTAAACAAGCACACTGCGGTTTTCGCTGGACGGCACGCGCACCTCGCTCAAATGGACCCCGGCTATTTTAACCGGCGGCCTGCAGACACCGGAGCGCTGGTGTACTCAGGCGCGGCCGGCGAACTCACGGGTTTCTGTGTAGACGTTCACCTTTTCGCCTTCTTCCACAAAAACAGGAACGCGGATTTCGAGGCCGGTTTCGAGCTTTGCCGGCTTGGTGACGGCGCCGCTGGCGGTGTTGCCGCGGACAGCCGGCTCGGTGTAGGTGACAGTGAGTGTGACCTTGTCTGGCAGTTGAATGCCGATGGGGTTGCCGTTGAATTTGTCCAGGCGGACGAGGTTGCCCTCGAGCAGGAATTCCAGCGCGTCGGCCAGTTTTTCGCGGCTCAACTGGACGGTTTCAAAGGTCTGCTGATCCATGAAGTAGGCGGCGTCGGCGTCAGAGTAAAGATAAGAGGCTTCGACCGCTTCGAGATCGGGTTCGCGGAACTTTTCGCCGGCCTTGAAGGTTTTGTCAAAGACGGCGCGGGTGAGCAGGTTGCGCATCTTCAGGCGGACGAGCGTCTGGCCGCCGCGCGCGGTGGGCGTGGAGACCTCCACATCCATGCAGTAGAAGGGCGTGCTTTCAAATTCGAAGACGGATTTTTTCTTGATGTCGATGGCATCGATGAGTGCGGCCATGTTTTTCCCCGGAGGAAGAGATTCCCTCCCAGTGTAACCGCTGACGTTGGCGGCCCACGCGGGATGAAGCCGATAGCCTCGGCGCGCGTCTTGCAGAGTATTACTCGTAAAGGCTGGTACAGGCTTTGTTTCTTTTCCGATGAGAGTTGAAATTGTCTGCAACCACGGAACCGCGCTAGCCGCGTTTGGCCGGCTTGGATCGAATACGTGGAGTGGCCGAACCGGGGGGTCGTTCGGGGTTAGGCTCGGTGAATCGATCGTGCAGCACCACATTGAGCAGCGCCTTATGGACCCGGATGCGGCCGTTGTATTCGATGAGGCCGAGCTTGCGAAAGCGATTCATGAAGAAGCTGACGCGAGAGCGGGTGGTGCCGACCATCTCAGCCAGAGTTTCCTGCGTGATGGGAGGAATCAGGTGTTCGTTATCTCCCGACTCGCCAAATTCGGCCAGCAAGAGGAGAATTCTCGCCAGACGCTTTTCGCTGGAGTCGAAAAGCTGGGCGATCAGGTCGGCCTGGGTTCGCATACTCCGGGTCAGCAGAAATTTCACGTACATGTCGGAGAGGGCGTTCTCCACGTGCATGACGCGGATCATCTCCTCCCGCGCGATGTGGAGCGCCTCACAGGCGACAACGGCGCTTGCGGTGGCCAAATGCAGCCTGCCCACACTCGCCAGCGACTCCTCTCCAATGAATTCCCCGGCGGAGATCAACGCGATGGTGGCTTCCCTGCCGTCCTGCGAAACGGCGGTGAGTTTTGCGCGGCCCGCTCGAAGATAGAAAATGGAGTCAGCCGACTCTCCCTGCGAAAAGAAGACCTGCTTGGGCTGCAAGTGGACGAGTGTTCTGCCCACTCCGGCTTGTTCCAAAAATGTGACGAGGTCAAAGGTCATTTTTTCTCACATCGTTCTCTTCAATAGCTGTTCCGGATGGAGTCCCTATCAAAGCAGCCCGGAAAGGTATTCGGGATGTAGAATCCACATCACTCTTCCTATCGCGGTGGTGCAAGGATGTGCCGCTATGAAATCCGCGCAAAGCCTTTCCGGGCCGAGTGGCCGGACCGGCTGAATTGGCCTTGCGCCGCGTCCCGGCAATTGGCGCAGGATTTGAGGAGAGTTCGCCGGGGGCCATGGCCGTTAAGCAACAGATTCTACGCGCTTAGTTTTGCCATCTGTGTCAGGTATCGAACACAGCCAGAAGTCTTCGTCGAATACTGTGAATGAGGCATACTAGCGGCGATTGAGTTTTGCCTGAAAGTGAGGGAACCTTGCCCGCGGACGGCTATAAGAACACTCTGCTGAATGCTCTGGATGCGGACGTCATTGCGCGCCTCCGTTTGCAGCCGGTGAAATTCGAGCTGAAACACGAAGTCGAGTATCCTGGCGACGTGATCGATCGTCTCTATTTTCTTGAAGAGGGGATGGCGTCGATGACGACAACCTTCAAGGATGGGTCGCAGGTCGAGGTAGGGATGTTCGGGTATGAGTCGGTCATCGGCGTCTCAGCTCTGATGGGATCCAAAGAGAGTCTGAATCGCGTCTACACCCAGATTGCCGGCCATGGCTATACCTGCCAAGTGGGGGACGCCAGAAGAGAGTTCCGCCTTGGGGGCGCCTTTCAGTTTCTGGCTCTGCGCTATGTTCAAGCACAACTGGTTCAGGCAATGCAATCGGCCGGATGCAATGCGAAGCATAACTTCGAACAGCGCCTGGCCCGCTGGCTGCTTCTCTGTGCGGACCGCTCACACAGCGACACGTTCAAGATATCGCATAAGTTTCTGGCAGATATGCTTGGGGGCGGTCGTCCCACAATTTCCACGATAGCCGGTGGTCTCAAGCGAAAGGGACTCATCGAATACACGCGCGAGGAGATCCGTATCCTCGATTTCCCCGGGCTCACGAAGGCCTCTTGCGAGTGCTATTTAATCATTAAAGAATACCTCGACAATTACGCAAAATTCGACAGCGCAATCACGGCGTAGCCGCTTGAGCAGGCGCAGCCGCAGATGTGGCCGATGGTGTAAGCCATGGTGAGCAGCGTGAGGCCGAAAGCCACGGCCACGCCGACGAATCCGATGCCGAACTGCGGAAACGCGGCAGCCAGCACGGCGCTGCCGCAGCCGCCCAGCACCAGCCAGAAGGTGCCGAAAAATTCGGCAATGGAACGCTTTCCTAGAGACATGGAGCTGAATCTCCTTTCGACGAGCGCCCCATCCCGCGCCAGGCAGGCAGCGCGAGTCGGCGCGAATCATACACGAATGGCTGAGGAGGTGACTTGAATTCTATCGGCTGCGGCCCCCTCGACGTTGGCGGCGTCGCGCATGGCACAGAGGACGGCGGCCTGGCCGTTGTTCTCTCAGGTTTTCAAAAGTGAGTCGCCCGGCACAGGCCACCTGATTAATCTTGGTTAATGTCTGAAATTCATTACAATTAAATCGCGGTAAGGAATACTCGGCATGGGGCGAGTCGCAGGGGCAAAGGATGAGGTTTTGTTCGAGGGTGCTTGAGTGCGCGTGGTTTTCCGGATGGGCCGCTGTTTCTGTCGCGATGGCCGTCACTGTCTTGCTGATTCCGGTGAGCGTAGGTGCTCAGTCCAGCCGGGGCGTCCCTATCGCCAATCCCGGCAGGCCAACGGTCTCAACCCCGGCAACACTCACGCCGGTAGGCTATCTGCAATTCGAGACAGGGCTGCTGGCTGCGTGGCACTCCCCTGAGTTTTCGTCGCAGGCGGGCCTGGGAGAGGTGGTCAAGTACGCGGTTTCAAGCCGAGTACAGTTCCTGGCCGGCAGCGGCCCCTACGTCCATTCCAATACTCAGCCAACGGACGGCACAGGAGACGTGACTTTGGGCGTTCAGGGGATCGTGTGGCCCGGAGAAGGCGCGCGCCCGACGCTGGCTTTGAGCTATTTCCACAGGGTCTTCAGCGGAGGGACACCCGACCTTGATATCGGCAGTGCCATTAATTCGGCAATCGTTCTTGCCAGTGCGGATGTGATGGGTTTTCATTACGACACGAACTACTTATTCAATGAAGTGGAGAGTGATGAAGGTGTGCGCCGGGTCCAATTCGGGCAAACACTTTCGGTATCGCACGGACTCGGGAAGAGGTTCGGCATTTCAGGCGAGCTATGGGATTTTACCCAGCCATTTCTGGGGAACTTCGCCGCAGGGAACCTGTGGGCTGTCAACTTCAATGCGCGGAATAACCTTGTATTCGACCTCGGTTTCAATCGCGGTTTGACAGACAGCTCTACCCGATGGGAGCTTCTGACAGGTTTTACCTACGTTCTGCCCCTCAGAATCCACCTGCGCTGAAAATTACGAGGAACACTGCGGGCTCGGCGGCGCGTTACGCGCTGGCGGGGGTGCGCATGGAGCCGAGGGCGCGGGCGAGGTCGGTGGAGAGGGTTTGCTGCATTTCGGGGGTGAGCTTCGCGCCCTTGTGGGTGAGGTAGAAGACGTCGATGGCGGTTTCGCCTTCGGTGTCGATGAGGGCGACGGCGATGTTGCAGTCGTGCTGGTGGAGGGTGAGGGCGATGTGGCGGAGGAGGCCGGGGACGTCCTGCGCGACGACCTGCATGAGGGTGGAGTGGGAGGAGGATTCGGAGTCAAAGTTGATGCGGGTTGAGACTTCGACCTTGGCGTTGGCGGCGGAGTTGAGGTGACGGCGGCCGTTGAGGAGCTGATCGACCGGGAGCCGCTGCGTGACGACATCTTTCAGGCTGGCGAGGAAGCGCTCGCGTTCGCCGGGGTTTAGCTCGATGGTGCGGAAAACGTCAGAGAACTGGAAGCTGTCAACGACCACGCCGGCGTCGTTGGAGAATGCGCCGGCCTTGACGATGTTCATGCCCCAGGCGGCGAGTGCGCCGGCCACGTCGGCGAAGAGGCGGGTGCGGTCGCGGACGATGACGGTGAGGTCAAAGAGCTGGCGGACGGGGCGGAGATCGAGCTGGACGGGGTTCTTGTCGAGGCCGGAGGCGAGCAGGAAATGGTTGCGGATGTGCTCGGGCAGGCGGGTTTGCAGGTAGCGCTGCGGCAGGCCCTCTAGGAATTGCTTGAGCGCGTCGTGTTGCGCGGGCGGGACCATACTACGAATGCGGTTCAACAGCGTGGGGTCAATGGCGGAGTGGTAGCGGACCTCGTCGACGGAGCGGTCCATGAAGTTGGCCGTGGCCATGTAAAACTGCCAGAGGTTTTCGGCCTTCCAGGGAGTGAGCGCCTCAGGGTTGACGGCCTTGATGTCGGCGTAGGTCATGAGCGTGAGCATTTTAAGCAGGCCGGGGCTACCGATCTTGTCGGCGAAGCTGCGCACGTTTTCGTGGTCGAAGATGTCGCGGCGCATGGCGTTGGACATTTCGAGGTGAAGGCGGATGAGCTTGAGGACGGCTTCGCGCTCCTCGGCGTCGAAGTCGAGGCGCGCCATGAAACTGTCTGCCAGTTCGACGCTTTGCACGGTGTGCGCGCCGGAGCGGCGGCCCTTGCCGGTGTCATGCAAGAGCAGTGCGAGCAGGAAGAGGTCGAGGCGGTCGATTTCAGGCAGCAGCTGGGCAAGGCGGTGTTCGTAGTCGTGCGTGGGCTGGCGCAGGCTGTGGACGTTGTCGATGGTGAGGAAGGTGTGCTCGTCCACGGTGTAGCGGTGATAGCTGTCGCGGATGACCAGAGCGTCAATGCCGTGGAACTCGGGGATGAGCATTTCAAGGACGCCGAGGGCATGCATGGTTCTGAGCGCGTGCGCCGCGTGGGGGCCGAGGAGCACTTCGCGCAGCGCATTCCAGAGGTAGGGCCCCTCAGGGACGTGGATGGCGAGCGCGGGCAGAGCGTCCGTGATGCGGTCCTCGGCGGCCTGCGAGAGGGTGTAGCCGTGGGTGGCCATGAGCGAGAAGACGCGGAGGATGACGGCCGTGTCACTGAACTGCGCGCCGGGCAGAATGTCGATGCGTCCCTGGTCGAGGATGAAGTCGGTTCCCGCGATGGGAGTGCGGCGGCGGCGGAACTGGCGGTAAAAGCTGACGGGCGCGGGCAGGTGCTCCATCAGCAGCGCTGCGCGGCGATAGATGACGCGGGCGTGGCGATAGTAGGTGCGCATCCAGTAGGCCGGGTCGGCTGTGCCGCGCGTCTCCAGGCCGATGGAGTTGGCGGCGGCCTCGTCCTGCGACTGCCAGTCGAGGGTGTTGTCGTCGCGGCCGTGGCGGAAGTGGAGAAAACATCGCGCGGCGGCGAGGAAGTCGAAGGCGGACTCGGCGTCTCCGCGTGCGCTTTGGAAGACTCCGCCGCGTTGGCGGGGCCACTCCTTGGTTTCTTTCAGGTGGAAGAGCAGTGCGAACCAGACGGCGAGGTGGTAGTCGCGCAGGCCGCCGGGACAGTCCTTCAGGTTGGGCTCGAGGTGAAAGATGGTGTTGCCGTATTTGGCGTGGCGTGCGCGGGCCACTTCGCCGAGCTTTTGCGTGATGGCGTTCCACTCGCTGAGGACGAGGCCGGGCAGGACGGTCTGGTGGAGCTGCTGATAGAGAGGGAACTGTCCGGCGAGGAAGCGGCGGTCGAGAGTGGCGAGGGTGAATTCGAGGTTGTCGGGATCGAAACGGCCCGCTTCTTTCAGGGTTCGCGAGGAGGGACTGGCGCGCAGTCCGACGTCCCACATGCCCTGAATGATGGCCCGGATGACCTCGCGGTTCTGCTCCTCGGTCTTGTCGTCGGCGAAGGTGAAGAGGACGTCGATGTCCGAATAGGGGAAGAGATCCTTGCGCCCGTAGCCTCCCAGGGCGAGGAATGCGATGTTGGGCGCGGGCTGGCCGGCGAAGGCTCTACGCCACATTTCAATCAGGATACGGTCGACGACGGCGGAGCGGCGGCGGATGGCGGCGGTGCCGTCGCCCGTACGCTCGCAGGTCTGGCGGACGAGCGCCATCTCTCGCAGATACTGGTCCCGTAGATCGTCAACCGCCAAAGCGACTGGATTCATGAGAGTAAATGTTGCGTGGTCCGCCGAAGCGACAGGATGTTTTCACAGGATACTAAAGAATCGACCCGGAAAACGAGAGAGAGGGTGGGGAAAGACGGGAAAAGAGCTTTCGCGGGGGTGCGGGTGGGGATTGGGGGCGCTGAAAACAAGGCCGCCGGCGTCCCCGGCGCAGAGGCAGCGCAGGGAGTTGCCGGCGGCGCTGAAGGGGTTGGCTACAGTGCGGCTTCGCCGCGTTCGTCGTTGCGGATGCGGATGGCTTCGTCGATGCGGCTGATGAAGATTTTGCCGTCGCCGATGCGGCCGGTGCGGGCCGCGCCCTGGATGGCCTGGATGGCCGTTTCCTTGCGGGATTCGGTGACGACGAGCTCGATTTTGACCTTGGGCAGAAGGTCGACCGTATACTCGCGGCCGCGATAGAACTCGGTGTGACCCTTCTGGCGGCCGTGGCCGCGCGCCTCAAGGATTGTCATGCCCTCGATGCCCGCCTCGAGAAGGGCGTCCTTGACGGCGTCGAGTTTGGAAGGCTGCAGAACCGCCTCGATTTTGACCATATTCGTTTGCCTCGCTTGCCAGCGTAACAGGCGGGGCGGCGTTTGTGACGCCGGCCCGGCGTGAAGATTTGGGTTCCCCGCTCAGGAAATCAGGTCGTAACCTTCCTCGCCGTGCTGCGAGAGGTCGAGCCCGGCGGCTTCGTCTTCAGCAGAGACGCGGAGACCGATGATTTTGTCCACCAGGAAGAGCAGCACGAGCGTGCCGACGATGGAGAGGCCCCAGGCGACGGCGACGCCGGCGATCTGGTGCAGCACCTGCGCCCAGTGGCCGTCGATTGCGCCGGTGGGCACGCCCTTGCCGAAGATGGGGTTGATGGCCTCGGTGGCGAAGAGGCCGGTAAGGATTGCGCCGAGCGTGCCTCCCGCGCCGTGGATTCCGAAGGCGTCGAGCGAGTCGTCATAGCCGAACCAGGCCTTGACCTTGAAGACCATGAAGGAGCAGAAGCCGCCGGCCAGCAGGCCGATGAGCAGTGCGGGGAAGGGCTTGACGAAGCCGGAGGCCGGGGTGATGGCGACCAGTCCGGCGACCGCGCCGGAGATGGCGCCGAGAGCCGTGGGCCTGCCTTCGTCGATCCACTCCACCATCGTCCAGCCGAGGGCCGCCGAGGCGGCGGCGAAGTGGGTGTTGATGAAGGCGCTGGTGGCCAGCGCGCCGGAGCCGAGCGCGGAGCCCGCGTTGAAGCCGAACCAGCCCACCCACAGCAGACACGCGCCGATGAAGCTGAGCACCAGCGAGTGGGGAGGCATGCGCGTGTGGGGATAGCCCAAGCGCTTGCCGAGATAAATGGCGGCGACCAGGGCCGAGACGCCGCTGGTGATGTGGACGACGGTTCCGCCGGCGAAGTCGAGCGAGGGGATGCGGCCGCTGGCGGCGTTGAGCAGGCCTCCGACGCCCCACACCATGTGGGCCATGGGGCTATAGACCAGCAGCGACCAGAGCGAGAGGAAGACGGCCATGGCGCTGAACTTCATGCGCTCAGCGAATGCGCCGGTGATGAGCGCCGGGGTGATGATGGCGAACATGAGCTGGTAGATCATGTAAGTCTGCGCGGGGATGGTGGGCGCGTAGTCAGGATTGGGCGCGAGGCCGACGCCGCGCAGGAAGGCGTGCTGGAAGCCGCCGATGAACCAGTTGCCGTGGCCGAAGGCAAACGAGTAGCCAAAGACCGCCCACAGGATGGTGATGAGTCCCATCATGGCGAAGCTCTGCATCATGGTGCCGAGGATGTTCTTGCGGCGGACCAGGCCGCCATAAAAGAGGGCGAGTCCGGGGCCGGTCATCAGCAGGACCAGCGCGGCGGAGGCCAGCATCCAGGCGTTGTCGGCGTGCAGGCGGGCCTGGTCCACGGCCTGCTGCAGAGCCGCAATCTGGGCCTGGGTGGCCGGAGCGGAGGCGGCGGACTGGGCAAGTGTGAGAGCGGGCGAGGCTACCAGCGCGGGCAGGGCGAGAAACTTGATCCAACGGCAGTGCATTGCGTGAGTGAACTCCCAGTGGGGCGTCGCGCGGCCGAGGCCTGGGCGCGGAGAAAGGTTGGTCCATGCCTCAGGGGCCGGCTTTCGCGCGCACAGCGCGGAGGCCGGCTTCCCGCGGCCGTCGCACCCGGCCGCCTGTTGGAATGGACGTGGCTGCGTGCGAAGCGGAGTTTGCGTGAACATGAAAGGATAGCGCACGCGGGCGGCGTTTTGCTCGGGGCGCAGGGATTGGGCGCCATGGGTCTGGCTGCGGGTTTGGCCGCACGGCGCATGGGGGTATGATGGAAGGTTATGGGAGCTACACTGGAGCGCGACCGCTACCTGTTCGGAGCCCTGGAGAGCAGCGCGAAAAACCGCGCCAAAGTCCAGGAGGTGAATTACGGATTTGAGCAGCCGGAGGGGGTCCTGCTCACCTCGATGGACTTTGCGGTGAACTGGATCCGCAAGAGCTCGATCTGGCCGATGACCTTCGGACTGGCCTGCTGCGCCATTGAGATGATGTCGATGGGCGCCGCGCGGTTTGACATTGCGCGCTTCGGGGCGGAGGTATTCCGGGCATCGCCGCGGCAGTCGGACCTGATTGTGATCGCAGGGCGAGTCTCGCAGAAGATGGCGCCTGTGATCCGCAGGCTTTACGACCAGATGGCGGAGCCGAAATGGGTGATTTCGATGGGGGCCTGCGCCACATCCGGGGGCGTCTTCAATAACTACGCCCTGGTGCAGGGGGTGAATCAGGTGATACCCGTCGACGTGTATGTTCCCGGGTGCCCGCCGCGTCCCGAGCAACTTATCTACGCCATTACGCTTCTACAAGAAAAGATTCAGGGCGAGCCGCGCAGTCTGAGAAGGACGCTGAATCTCGGGTAAGTGCGGGGTAAGCGGCGGCGCGACCGGAAGTCGGTGTTTCAGTCACCATTCAGCAGGCACGAGCAGGGGAACCGGGGAAGCCAACTCGTTGAAGAATTACGCGCCATTGGCAACCTTCGTGTGTTACCGTAATGAGTGCTTCAAGGGGTTCTTTCGTAACAAGTTGCGACGTGCTCAAGAGCTTTTGATGAACAAGGGAAGCGGGAAGTTCGCAAAGCCGTTTCCCACAATCTAAGAACCGTTTGTGAATTGCGGAGGATAAACATGTACTCGCAGACTGTGAAGACTTTGTGCCGGGTTCTTGCGCTGGCGTGCGCAGTGTGCGTGCCGGCGGCCATGATGGCCCAGGACTCGGCGGCGCCGGCCGCGAAGATGGCCCAAGCGAATGATTCGCCCTCGCGGTGGGACATTTTCCTGGGATACAGCTATCTTGCCCCGAAGGACACAGTGCAGACGCCGCTTCCTGACGGGACAACCGAGGGGTTTCCCTACCAGAGCATCAACTCGGGCGCCATCCAGAGCGTTGCTTATTACGTGAACAATTACGTCGGCGTTGAAGCCGTGGGCGACGAGCACCGGGAAGCGACCGACGCCTTGAGCGGCGGCTCGATTGGCTTGATTCTCCGGTACCCGACTTCGGACATTACGCCGTTCGCGCATGCGCTGGTCGGCGGCGAGCTGGTGGCCGGACCGTACAATCAGCCGGACAAGTGGGGCACCGTGGCGACGATTGGCGGAGGCCTGGACTACGCGACGCCGTGGTTCAACCATCACCTTTCGCTGCGAATCTTCCAGGCCGATTACCAGTACATCCACGTGAACTGGGGCCCGGAGGTCTACGGCGGCCGCGCGAACATCAACGCGGCGCGGCTGAGCGCCGGCATCGTCATTCACGCGGGCAGCATTGCACCGCCTGCGCCGGTGACGATGGCCTGCTCAGCGAGCCCGAGCTCGGTCTTCCCCGGCGAGCCGGTGACGCTGACGGGCACGGCAGGCAACCTGAATCCGAAGGACCACGTGATGTACTCGTGGACTGGCGACGGCGTGACGGGCAAAGACGCGACAGCGACCGTGAACACGGCGGATCTGGCTCCCGGAACCTATACCGTCAAGTGCGGAGTGAAGGAAGGCAGGCCGGGCAAGGAAGGCCTGAAGCCCTGGGAATTTGCGGAGGGCTCCTCTTCCTTCAGCGTGAAGCAGTTTGAACCGCCGACGGTGAGTTGCTCGGCCAACCCCAGCACGATTAAGCCGGGCGAAACGAGCACGGTTTCAGCGACCGGCATGAGCCCCCAGAACCGCCCGCTGACGTATAGCTACTCGGCGGCTTCGGGGACCATCAACGGCACGGGCAACACGGCCACGTTCTCCTCGACCGGTGCGCCGACCGGGCCGGTGGACTTGACCTGCAAGGTCTCCGACGACAAGGGCCAGACGGCCTCGGCCGACGCGACCGTGACCATCGAGGCTCCGCCGCCGCCGCCGGGACCTTCGCCGGAGCAGGTGCGCCTTGAGCAACGGCTTGCACTGCACAGCGTCTTCTTCCCGACTGCCCGGCCCAGCAGGGCGCACCCCGAAGGTGGCCTGCTTGAAAGCCAGCAGACGACGCTGAGCACCCTGGCCACGGACTTCAAGAGCTATGTCGCGATCAAGCCGGACGCCCAGCTGATTCTGACCGGACATACGGACCCACGCGGGTCGGTCAAGTTCAACCAGGCTCTCTCTGAGCGGCGTGTGAACCGCGTCAAGGATTACTTGGTGCAACAGGGAATTGCTGAGAGCAGCATTCAAACCCGCGCAGTTGGCGAAGAACAGCAATTGTCGAACGACCAGGTGAAGGATCTGGTGGAAAAGAATCCGGACCTGAGCGAAGCGGAACGGGCGCGGATTCTGCACAACCTGCGGGTGATCGTGCTGGCACAAAACCGGCGGGTGGACATTACGCTGAGCACGACGGGACAGAAATCTGTTCGGCTCTATCCGTTCAATGCCCAGGATGCCGAAACACTGCTGAGCAAAAAGCCTCCGGTTCGCAAACACCGGGCGGGCGCAGCACGGCGGCACCGGAAGCGTTAAGCGCCTGTGGGACCGCATACCTTCTGCGGTCCTACGCGAACGCAAGGTTAAAAAGGGGGCCTAGGCCCCCTTTTGGACTGGCAAGTTGTTCTGCTTGCTCAGCCTGATTGCAAAGGAGAAGGGGAGAAGCGAAATGCATTCACGGGGTTTGAAATCAATTGCTGTGGTTCTGGCTTCTGCGAGTCTTGCGTTGCTGCCGATGGGATGCAAGAAGCAGCCGCCCATCACACTCGCGTGCAACGCCGCGCCGCCAACGGTCTATCCCGGTGAGTCAGTTGCGGTCAACGGCACAGCCGGTTCAATCAGCACCAAAAAGCACAACAGCGTCCTCTACATCTGGTCTGGAGATGGTGTGACGGGGAGCGGCACCACGGCTGCCGTGAACACTGCTTCGCTCGCGCCCGGCAACTACACGGTGAAGGGCGAGGTGAAGGAAGGCAAGAAGGGCAAGGAAGGCCTGAAGCCCGGCCAGACAGCCGACTGCTCTGCCACCTATACCGTGAAGCAGTTTGAGCCCCCGACGGTGAGCTGCTCGGCCAACCCGAGCACCATCAAGCCGGGCGACACCTGCACCGTCACGGCGACCGGCGTGAGCCCGCAGAACCGTCCGCTGACCTACAGCTACTCGGCGGCTTCAGGCACCATCAACGGCAACGGCAACACGGCCACGTTCTCGTCGACCGGCGCGCCGACCGGGCCGGTGGACTTGACCTGCAAGGTCTCCGACGACAAGGGCCAGACGGCCTCGGCCGATGCGACCGTGACCATCGAGGCTCCGCCGCCCCCGCCGACGCCGCACGCCGAAGCGCTCTGCCCGGTCTCGTTCGATATGGACAAGCGGCGGCCGACCCGCGTGAACAACGAAGCCAAGGCCTGCCTGGACGAGGTGGCGCTTGACCTGCAGAAGCAGGCTGACGCCAAGGTCGTGATTGTGGGCACTTCGGACGCGAAGGAAAAGGCAATGGCGGCGCGGGAAGAGAAGAGGGCGATGCACCACCACCACGTGAAGGTGGAGGACGACGCCGCGCAGCGCGCCGTGAACGCCAAGGCCTACCTGGTGGATGAGAAGGGCATCGATCCTTCGCGCATCAGCGTGGCCACCAGCACGGAGGACGGACAGACGGCGGCGAACTACCTTGTGCCCGCCGGCGCCGACTTCTCGAACGACGTAAAGGGCACCACGCCGGTGGATGAGTCGGCGGTGCCGGCCCAGAAGCGGAAGGCGCTGGGTATGCGTCACCACCATCACCACGCCGCCAAGAAGCCCAAGTAACCGGCTGGGCCGTCCGCACCCCGAAAAGGGAAACGGGCGGCCTTGCCAGCTGACCCTGCCGCAAGGCTTGCGGGCAGCGCGGCCGGGGACGTGAAGAAGGTTACAGGATTCTCCGCGTTTTCTTTCAGAGGCTGCCCGGGTTTCCGGTCAGCCTCTTTCATTCAGGGCTACTCTGAAGGCAGCCCTTTCTGTCTGGAGCAGCATTTTTGATGCGTCGTTTGCGCAACCGCCCTGGTTCCCCACTCCGCCCTTCCTGGTTGATCGTCCTTCTTTTCGGCGCGATGTTTTCCACTTCGGGCGCTTTCGCGCGGGCCCAGGCGCGGGTGCTGGAGCGGTGGGCCGCGGTGGGCCCGGACGGCGGCGACGCGCGCTCCTTCGGCGTGGTTCCGGGGCACCCGGAGCACATCTTCCTGGGCACCACCGACAGTTGGATCTACGAGTCGAACGACGGCGGCGCGAGCTGGCACAGATTGTCGCGGCTGGACGGCTCGGAAAATCTCGTCATCGATCATATCGTGGTGGACGAGGCCAATCCGGCGGTGATGTATGCCGCGGCGTGGAGGCCAGACCGGCCGAGCGGCGGGCTCTGGATCAGCCACGACGGCGGACGAAGCTGGGCGGAGAACGCGGGCATGCGCGGCCAGTCCATCCGGGCCTTCGTGCAGGCGCCATCCAATCCGAAGATTTTTTTTGCCGGTACGCTCTCAGGGGTTTTTCGCAGCTCCGACGCCGGCGCCACCTGGCGCGAGATCAGCCCGCAGGGCAGCCAAGAGATTCACGAAGTGGAGTCGCTGGCCGTGGACCCGGTGGACCCCGGAGTTGTGTACGCGGGCACGTGGCACCTGCCGTGGAAGACGATGAACGGCGGGCAGAACTGGCACAGCATCAAGCGCGGCGTCATCGATGACTCGGACGTGTTTTCCATCCTGCTGGACCCGGCGCGGCCACGGACGGTGTACGCCAGCGCGTGCAGCGGCATTTACAAGAGCCTGGACGGCGGCGGGCTGTTCCGCAAGATTCAGGGGATTCCTTCGTCGGCGCGTCGGACGCGCGTGCTGAAGCAGGATCCGCGTAACCACGAGGTGGTGTACGCGGGCACCACCGAAGGGCTCTACAAGACAGTGAACGGCGGGCGCACCTTCCAGCGCATGACCGGGCCGGACGTGATCATCAACGATGTGTACGTGGACCCGGCACACCCCGAGCACGTGCTGCTGGCCACGGACCGCGGCGGCGTGCTGGCCAGCGAAAACGGCGGCAAGAGCTTTACGGCGTCCAACCGCGGCATCTCGCAGCGCAAGGTGGCAGCGCTGCTGGTGGACCCCACGAATCCGCGGAGGATTTTTGCCGGCGTGGTGAATGACAAGGCCTACGGCAGCGCCTTTGTCTCCGACGACGGCGGGGCCGAGTGGCGGCAGATTGCCGCGGGCCTCGACGGGCGCGACGTCTTCGCGCTGGGCGCCTCGCCCAAAGGCGAAGTGCTGGCTGGGACCAATGACGGCGTCTTCCTGTGGGACCCTGCGGCCAACGCATGGCAGGAGCGCGACACGATTGCCAACACGATGGTGAAGACCGCGACCGAAACGGTGCGCGGCGAGCCCGTGAACGTGGAGAAGCGCGTGAAGGCCGCGCTGCGCCGGATGGATGGGCGCGTCTATGCCTTCGACCTCTCCGGCGATGCGTGGCTGGTTTCAACCGCGGGCGGCGTGTACACCAGCCGCGACCAGGGCAGAACCTGGCAGGGCGGCCCGGTGATGGGCGTGGCCGGCTACCTGAGCGTGACGGCGGACGGCAAGCGGATGGCGGCGGCACGGCCGGACGGCGTGGTGCTGTCCAAGGACGGCGGCCAGACCTGGTGGCCGATGGGCATTCCGCTGGTGCTCACGCGCATCCATCGCGTGGCCTTTTCTGCCGACGGCACATTGTGGCTGGGCGCGCGCGAAGGCGTCTACTTTACGCGCAACCTGGGCAAGACGTGGATGTGGGTGCACCGGCTGCCGCTGGCCAACGTGGACGACCTTTACTATGACGCCGGAATGAACAAGGTGCTGGTGACCTCGCGGCGAAGCGACTTCGTCTTTGCCATTGACCCGAAGACGCTGGACTGGAAGTGGTGGCAGACGGGCTACCGGCTTTCGGCGGTGCGCTCGGCCGGCGGGCGCGTGCTGGCGGCCTCAGTGGACAACGGCGTGCTGGTGGAGCCGCACCCGGCAGCCGCCGAAGTGGGAGAAAGATGAATCCCGGCGCGGGTTTTGGATATCATGGAACTATGCAGGGAGCTATACAGGCCGAAGTCTCTGATTCGCGGACGCACGCGGGTTTTCGCACCTTCGACGCGAATCTCGAACCCATCGCCGCCAAAGTCTTCGCGGGCGAGCGGCTGAGCTTTGACGATGGGCTGAGGCTCTACGGGACGCAGGACGTGCTGGCGGTGGGCTGGCTGGCGAACCATGTGCG
The DNA here is from genome assembly GCA_035534635.1 of Occallatibacter sp. GTDB lineage: Bacteria > Acidobacteriota > Terriglobia > Terriglobales > Acidobacteriaceae > Telmatobacter. The sequence goes on along the minus strand of DATLRP010000018.1, from coordinate 55,250 downwards.
CGAAAAGCTGCATGGCGACGTGACCTACTTCAACGTGAATCGGCACATCAACCCCACCAACGTGTGCGTGGCGGCGTGCAAGCTGTGCGCCTTCGGACGCAAGAAGGGCGACCCGGCCGGATACACCATGGCGCTGGAAGAGGCGTGGCAGACGGCGGCCTCAGGCTACTCCGAGGCCGTGACGGAGTTTCACATCGTCGGCGGACTGCATCCGGATCTGCCGCTTGAATATTTTTTGGACCTGGTGCGCGGGCTGAAGGAGCGCTTTCCGCGGGTGCACATCAAGGCCTTCACCATGGTGGAGATTGCCTTCCTGGCGCGGCGGGCGAAGCTGACCATTGAAGAGACGCTCGCGAAGCTGCGCGAGGCCGGCGTGGATTCAATGCCCGGCGGCGGGGCGGAAATCTTTGCGCCGCGGGTGCGGTCCATCATCTGCGACCACAAGATTGACGGCAATGAATGGCTTGAAACCGCGCGGCTGGCGCACCGGATGGGCTTCCGGTCGAACGCGACGATGCTCTACGGCCACATTGAAAACGACGAGGACCGCGTGGACCACCTGATGAAGCTGCGCGCGCTGCAGGACGAGACCGGCGGCTTCCAGACCTTCATCCCGCTGGCCTTTCATCCGGAGAACACGCCGCTGGATCACCTGCCGGTGACGACGGGGCTGACGGACATTCGCCAGATTGCCGTGAGCCGGCTGCTGCTGGACAACTTTGCGCACATCAAGGCTTACTGGCAGATGATGACGCCGAAGATTGCGCAGATTGCGCTGCGCTTTGGCGCCGACGACCTGGACGGCACCGTGATTGAGGAGAAGATTTACCACGACGCCGGGGCCACCACGCCGCAGGGCATGACGCGCAAGGAGCTGTGCCGGCTGATTACCGAGGCCGGACGCGTGCCGGTGGAGCGCGACACGCTTTACCACGCGGTGACGCGCAGCGAGACCAGCTTTACGGTTGCCGTGTAAGAAGCGGAGGCTCGGAGCTTTGACGCAGGACGGCGACTACATTGCAACGCACTCTCTCAAGGACAAGCTGACCTTCCTCATCATGGCCCTGGCGTCCGGCCTGCTGATGGTCCTTTTCCTGACGCAGTCCGGGAGCTGGTTCATCGCGTGCCTTCTCGGCGCAATAGGGATTATCTCGGCCGTATGGGGTTATGTCTTCTTTGTTGCCAGCGTGCGGTTTTCAAGCGAGCTGATTCAGGTGAGGGTTCCTCCGTTTGTGAATTACTCGAGATCCTACGCGGACATCAGGACGCTGAAAGAGCAACGAGGGAATCTGAGAGTTGGCTTTGCGGGCGGAAAATCGTTGAGTCTGCCATCAAGCCTGGGAGACGCAAAAAAGATTGCGTCCATTCTTGCAAGAAAGACCGATGTGATTCCCGAGACTTCGCGCTGGGGAAGGTAGAGCTCGGAATTCCGGTTCTTACTGCCGCACCACTTCGCCGTTTTTCATCACAAACTTCACGTGCTCGACGACGCTGATGTTCTGAAGCGGGTTGCCGGGCACGGCGATGATGTCGGCGTAGTAGCCGGACTTGAGCAGGCCGATCTGTCCCTGCCAGCGCAGCAGCTTTGCTCCGTTGAGCATGTCGGATTGCAGCACGGCCAGCGGCTTCATGCCGTACTTGACCATGAGCGTGAGCTCGCGGGCCTGGGTGCCGTGCGGGAATGGACCGACGTCTGACCCGACGGCGAACGAAATGCCGGCGGCAATCTGCTTTTTGAACTCGGCAATCTTGTAGTCGAGCATGGCGGCCTCCGTGGCGGCCTGGTCCTGCGAGCCGGCGTGGGTGGCGAAGTACTCGAAGATGGTGAAGGTGGGCACGGCGAAGATGCCCTTCTGCTTCATCAGGCGCATGGTTTCGGGGCTGAGCTGCGTGCCGTGGTCGATGGAGGCCACGCCGGCTTCGGCGGCGTAGAGCGTGCCGGGCTCGCCCATGGCGTGCACGCCGACGTTGGTGCCGATGCGCTTGGCCTCCTGCACGGCGGCGGCCAGTTGCGCCGCAGTGTACTGGTAGGGCGTGTGCAGCACGCCGTCAATCATGCGGTCGGGGCCGGTCTCGTAAATTTTGAAAAAGTCGGAGTCCTCCTTGTGCTGCTCGCGCATCACCTCGATGAGTTGCTCGGCGCTGTTGGCGCGGTCGGCGTTGGAGAGCACGTGCTGCGCGGGGTTGAAGTTGTTGGCGTCCTCATGGCCGCCCAGAATGTCAATGGCGTTGGCGCAGACGCGCATGCGCGGGCCCGGGATGATGCCCTGGTTGATGGCGTTGCGAATGGCGGTGCTGGCCGATCCCGCACCCTCGGTGCCCATGTCGCGTTCAGCGGTGAAGCCGGCCATTAGGTCGGCCCTGGCGGCCTGTTCGGCCAGAATCACGCGCCAGGGAACGGACTCCTCGACGGTCTGCAGGTCTTCCGCGCCGGGATGGAGGAAGAGATGGACGTGCGCGTCAATCATGCCGGGCAGCAGCGTGGTGTCGCCCAGGTCGAGCACGCGCGCGCCGGCCGGATGCGCGACGGAGGTTCCCACGGCGCGGATGCGATTGCCTTCAACCAGGACTTCGCCGGGCTGAAGGATTTTGCCGGAGTCGACTTCGAGCAGGCGCGCGGCGTGGAGGACAATTGCCCGTGGTGGGGGCTGCGGAGCGGGCTGCTGCGCAGGCTGTTGTGCGGCGGCGGTGACGGTGGCGAGGGCGCAAAACGCAAGGCAGAAAGAGAATTTCAACAGGGCTCGCATGTCCATCGACTATGCCGCAAGCTGGCGCGATTGTCGAGAGTTGCGTGCAGGCGGGGCACGCGCATTGGCGGCGTGGCGGCGCTGATGGCGGCGCTGGAGGATGGGAAAATTCGCGCAAAACTGGCCTGAGTGGAGGCCAATGAGGGGCCTTACTCTTTAAATTCCCCCGCGCAATTCACAGCCTTTGAATCTTTCCCCGCGTGCTAGCATCGACCCGAAGCAGTGGGGAGCGAAGGATGAACGGTTATCAGGCAGCCTACGAGGCGGCAAAGCAGGAGCGGGCGGAGATCCGGACGACGATTGAACGGTTGCTGACGCGCAGCGAGGTGCTGGGCAACGTGCTGGAAAGCCTGACGCCGATCCTGATGGACGACGGCGGCGAGGCGCCGGGCGCAGAGACGGAAATGTTTCCCGTGCCGATGCGGGAGACGCAGATTCCGGCCTGAAGACGCCGTGACTAAAACGCCGCGATGCCGGTGATGTTTTGGCCCAGGATGAGCGCGTGGATGTCGTGCGTGCCTTCGTAGGTCTTCACGGATTCCAGATTCATCATGTGGCGCATGATGGGGTAGTCCTCGGTGATGCCGTTGGCGCCCAGGATGTCGCGCGCCATGCGGGCGCACTCCAGGGCCATCCACACGTTGTTGCGCTTGGCCAGCGAGATGTGCTCATGGCCCACGGCGCCGGCGTCCTTGAGCCGCCCGACGTGGAGCGAGAGCAACTGCGCCTTTGAGATTTCGGAGATCATCCACACCAGTTTTTCCTGGATGAGCTGATGGCTGGCGATGGGCTGCGCGTGGAACTGCTTGCGGGTCTGGGCGTACTGCAGCGCGGTGGAGTAGCAGTCCATGGCCGCGCCGATTGCGCCCCAGCCGATGCCGTAGCGCGCCTGGTTGAGGCACATGAGCGGGCTCTTGAGGCCGCCGGTGCCGGGCAGCAGGTTGGCGGCGGGAATGCGCACGTCCTCGAGGGAAAGGCCGCTGGTGACCGAGGCGCGCAGGCTCCACTTGCCGTGGACTTCGTCGGCGCGGAAGCCGGGGCGGTCGGTTTCCACCAGGAAGCCGCGCACGCGATTGTCCTCGTCTTCCACCTTGGCCCAGATGACGGCGACGTCAGCGATGTTGCCGGAGGTGATCCACATCTTTTCGCCGTTTAGGATGTAGTCCGAGCCGGACTTGCGCGCGGTTGTGGTCATGCCGCCGGGGTTGGAGCCGAAGCCGGACTCGGTGAGGCCGAAGCAGCCGAGCTTTTCGCCGGTGGCCAGGCCGGGCAGCCAGGCGTTCTTCTGTTCGTCGGAGCCGAAGGTGTAAATTGGATACATGACCAGCGCCGACTGCACGCTGACAAAGCTGCGCAGGCCGCTGTCGCCGCGTTCAAGCTCCTGCATCACCAGGCCGTACTCGACGTTGGACATGCCGGCGCAGCCGTAGCCCTCAAGATTCGCGCCGTAGAAGCCGAGCTCGCCCATTGCGCGGACAAGTTCGCGCGGAAAGCGGCCTTCGCGGAAGCAGTCTTCGATGATGGGCGTGAGGTTGTCGGTGACGAAGTCGCGCGCGGTGCGGCGGACGAGCAGCTCGTCCTCAGAGAACGAGGCGTCGAGGTGAAGGAAATCGACGCCGGAGAATTTGAATGCCATTGGATTGCCTGCCGTTCTTTGGGTAATGCCTGAACCTGCAAGGCTAGCAAACGTTGCAGGCGCGGGGAAAGCGAGGCGGCGGCGGTTCCGTGCGGAATCAGGCCAGGAACTCGCGCACGAAGGGGTCCTGCGAGCGGACGAGCTCGTGGATGGAGCCGTCGAAGATGATGCGGCCTTCGTTGAGCATCAGGAAGGTGGTTTTGGGGGTGGTTTCACCGTCGGGCAGCAGAACCATGCGCCCCTGCGCGGCATCGAAGCGATGGTTGAGCAACATGAAAGCGTCCTGCAGGCGGTGCGTGACCAGCAGCGAGGGCGTGCGATAGACGTCGCGCTGCTTGACGACGAGCTCGATGATGGTGGTGGAGGTGACGGGGTCAAGGCCGCCGGTGGGCGAGTCGTAGAGCAGCAGGTCAGGCTGGTGGATGAGCGCGCGGGCAATGGCCACGCGGCGTCGCATGCCGCCGGAGAGGCTGGCGGGGTACATGGAAAAGGTCTGATCCAGGCCGACAAAGTGCAGCGCCTCGCGGACGCGCGCGTCGATTATGTCCTCGGGCACTTCTTCCTGGATGAGCTGGTAGGCGACGTTGTCGCGGACGGTGAGCGAATCAAAGAGCGCGCCCTCCTGAAAGACCATCCCTGTGCGGGTGCGCAGCGGGAAGAGCTTTTCCTCGCGCAGGTGCGAGATCTCCTGGCCGAAGAGCGCGATGCTGCCCGCGTCCGGGCGCAGCAGGCCGTTGGCCAGCTTCAGCAGCACGCTTTTTCCCACGCCGGCCGGGCCCAGCAGGATGCGCGTTTCGCCGGGCGTGAGCGCGAAGCTGACGTCCTCAAGCACGGGCGGTCCGCTGAAGGCGATGGCGACGTTGCGAAACTCGAGTACGGGCTCTGCGGCCGGCGAGGGCGCGGCGGGCGCGGGTCCGGAATGGAGCGTGGTGTTCATCTGCTGAAGAGCACGATCATCACCTGGCTGATGAGGAAGTCCACCACGATGATGAGGACCGAAGAGTTGACGACGGCCTGGATGGTGGAGCGGCCCACGCCCTCGGTGCCGCCGGTGGTGCGCATGCCGTTGAAGCAGCCCACTGAGGCGATGATGAAGCCGAAAAAGAGCGGCTTGACGAGGCCCTGAAGAATGTCAGGGAAGTGCAGGTACTCATAGGCCATGGAGAAGTACTGCGTGGCGTCCTGGTGGTTCATAAACACCGTGACCCAGGCGCCGCCGAGGATGCCGAAGGCGTTGGCCACGATGGTGAGGAAGAAGAGCATGGTGATGCTGGCGAAGATGCGCGGGGTGACCAGTTTACGCAGCGGGTCGACACCCAGGGCGCGCATGGCGTCAATCTGCTCGGTGACCACCATGGAGCCCAGTTCGCTGGCCATCGATGAGGCGTTGCGTCCGGAAACCATGATGCCGGTAAGGACCGGACCGAGCTCTCGAATCATGGACATACTGACGAATCGGCCGGTGACCGCGGCGGCTCCGAACTGGGCCAATGTGGCGGCCGATTGCAGTGCGAGTACCCCTCCGGTGAAGAAACCGGCTAAAATAACAATAACGACCGATCCGACGCCAATAATGTCGGATTGGATGAGAAAGTCGGCCCAGTAGATCGGCGGCCGATAGAGGTTGGCGAAGGCGCGGGCCGCGAACAGCGCATAGTCCTGCACCGTGAGCACGAACTGCTTGATGGAGTTGTCGATCGTGTCCATCGCCCCTCAGTTACCCGATTGACGAGACGCGGAAGCGGAAACCGGGCCGCGCTCATGCACAGGATAGCGCATGGGGCGGGCCTCCCCGGGAAGAGCCGGGCTCAGGAACGCGCTGGATTGCGATGCGCAAGGGCCGGAGCAAGCCTTCGGCGCGAGGTGCCGGCATGGGAACCTCAGGCAACAAGACTGCACCGGGGTCCGGCGCAGCGCGCAGGATGCGACACGCTGAATTGGATGTGAAGCCCGAGGAAAGGGGGAGACGATGCACTTCTTTCGCCTGAAGCTGATTCTTGCGCTGGTGGCATGCGTGACGCTGGTTTCGGTTTCTTTCACATATTTTGAAGTGCTTGCCCACAAGCATTCCTTGCGCGAGGACCTGGCAGGCCGGACGCGCTGGCTGGGCGCAAATTTGCAATCGGATGTGGGAACGGCCCTGGCCGCGGGCAACACGGCGGCGCTGGCGCAGCTGGCGGCGAAGACCCGAGCGCGCAGCGGAATGCTGGGCGTGGCGGTGTTTGACGCGCAGGGCCGGCCGGTGGCCTCGGCCGCCAATGCCGAACTGATGCGCGCGCTGGGAACGGCAACGGTGGAAAAATCGCTGCACAGGGGCGCGAATCAAGCGGTCTTCGGCAGCGGCGGCGGCGCGGAATGGCTTGAGGAGGCGATGCCGCTGCGCGACGGCAGCCGGCTGGTGGGCTCTCTGGTGCTGGTGGCCGATGCGGGGTACATCCGCAGCGAGGGCTACGACCTGTGGCGGCGCAGCTTCTGGCGCATCGTGGCGCTGGTGCTGCTCATCGTGGGCGTCACCTTCCTGATGATCCGGTGGTTCCTGATGCGGCCCATGACGCGCGTGGCAGAGCGGCTGCGGCGGTTGCGGATCGGCAACCCGGCAGAAGAGAAAGTGGTTGGCGATGTGAAGGAGATGAGCCTGTTCAGCCCGCTGGCGCGCGAAGTGGAGACCATGGCCGAGAGCCTGATCGCCGCGCGGGCGGCGGCCGAGGCCGAGGCACGATTGCGCGACGCAGGCGAGCATGTGTGGACCGCCGAGCGGCTGGGCGTGCATATGCGCGAGCAAGCAGGATCGAGCCGCATCTTCGTTGTCTCCAACCGCGAACCTTATGTGCACGTGAAGCAGGGCCGGGATATCGTCTGCCAGGTGCCTCCCAGCGGACTGGTGACGGCGATTGAGCCCGTGCTGCGCGCCTGCGACGGCGTATGGTTGGCCAGCGGCAGCGGCAATGCGGACGCCGAAACGGTGGACGAGTTTGATCGGCTGCGCGTGCCGCCGGACGACCCGCGTTACACCCTGCGCCGCGTGTGGCTCTCTGACGAAGAGGTGTCGCACTACTACGAGGGATTTGCCAATGAGGGTCTCTGGCCGTTGTGCCACATTGCGCACACGCGGCCCATCTTCCGCGCGGCGGACTGGGAGTGCTACCAGCGTGTGAACCAGCGCTTTGCCAACGCCGTGCTGGAGGAGCTGGAAGGCTGCGCGAATCCGATCGTCTTTGTGCAGGACTACCATTTCGCGCTGTTGCCGCGCATGGTGAAGGCGGCGCGGCCCGATGCGCGCGTGGCTATCTTCTGGCACATTCCCTGGCCCAATCCTGAGGCCTTCGGCATTTGCCCGTGGCAGGCGGACCTGCTGGACGGCCTGCTGGGCGCGGACCTGATCGGCTTCCACATTCCGTTGCACTGCAGCAATTTTCTGGCCACGGTGGATCGTGTGCTGGAGTCGCGCACCGACCGCGAACACATGAACGTGCGCCGTCACGGGCACATCACCTCCGTGCGTCCTTATCCGGTGAGCGTGGCGTTCGAGGGGCCGGCCGCGCCCACGGTGGCGCGCGAAGACGAGCCGCGCGCGCAGGCCGAGCGGGCCGAGGAACGCAAACGGATGCTGGCCGAGTTCGGGGTGCGCGCCGAGTGCCTGGTGGTGGGCGTGGATCGCATGGATTACACCAAGGGCATCGTGGAGCGGCTGCTTGCGATCGAGGAACTGCTGGAGCAGCATCCCTGGCAGCGCGAGCGCATGACCATGGTGCAGATCGCCGCGCCCAGCCGCACGCGCATTCCCAGCTACGCCGAGCTGACCCGCCGCGTGGAGGAGACGGTGGAGCGCATCAACCAGCGCTACCAGACCGCGCATTGGAAGCCGGTCGTGCTTATCGAGCGGCAGTGCAGCCACGCGGAGGTGGACCAGTGGTATCGCGCTTCCGATGTGTGCCTGGTGACCTCGCTGCACGACGGCATGAACCTTGTGGCCAAGGAGTACGTGGCCGCGCGCGACGATGAGGATGGCGTGCTGGTGCTCAGCCGGTTTACCGGCGCGGCGGTGGAGCTGCGTGATGCGCTGCTGGTGAATCCGTATGACATTTCAGGCGTGGCCAACTCGATTCAGGTGGGCCTGGAGATGAACCGCTCAGAGCGGCGGATGCGGATGCGGCGCATGCGGCGGCAGGTGATGGAGCACAACATCTATCGCTGGGCCGCCAGCGTGCTTGGCGCGCTGCGCGAGCTGCGCATCGAGAGCAATGGCAGCCTGGAGGCCTTCGCGCCCAAGGGAGTTCGCGTGGCCAAAAAGGACCCCGACGACTCGCACCTGAAACTCGCCTGAGGCGAATGCAGTTGTGTTGAGCAAGGGAGCCCGCAAAGGAAACGGAGCAGGCGTTGACCCCGGAAACGGCAAACAAGCTGGAGGAATTTTTTCGCGCGTTCACGCCCGCGGCGCGGCCGCTGCTGCTGCTGGATTACGACGGCACGCTGGCGGGTTTTCGCGTGGACCGCTTCAAGGCGCGCCCCTGGGCGGGCCTGCGCGTGCTGTTGACGCGGATTCAGCGCGAGGGCCGCACGCGCATGGCGGTGATTACCGGAAGGCCGCCGGAAGAGATCGCGCCCATGCTCGCGCTTGAACCGCCGCTGGAAGTGTGGGGGCTGCACGGGGCCGAGAGACTGCGTCGGGATGGCCGGCGCGAGCAGGCGGAGATTTCCGCCGAGGCGCGGGAGCGGCTGGACGAGGTGCGCGCGCGGCTCAAGCAGGATGCGCTGGGCGGTCTCTACGAGGACAAGCCCAACGCGGCCGTCATGCATTGGCGCGGGCGCTCGCCGATAGCTGCAGAGCAGATTGAGCAGCGTACGCGCGCCCTGTTTGAGCCGTTGGCGCAGCTCGAGGGCCTTTCGCTGCTGAAGTTCGAGGCTGGCCTTGAACTGCGCGCCGGTCGCGATAAGGGCGGCGCCGTGCGCGAGTTGCTCCGCGAGCACGTGTCGGACGCGCCGTGCACCTATCTGGGCGATGACATCACCGACGAAGAGGCCTTTCGCGCGATCAACGATGCAGCGAGGCCCCACCTGAGCGTGCTGGTGCGTAGTGAGTGGCGCAGCACGGCCGCCGACGTCTGGCTGCGTCCGCCCGAGGAGTTGCGGACGTTTCTGCGCATGTGGATCGATGCTCTCAACCTTGCGCCCAACCATGCGCGGAAGGCGCGGGGCTGAGTGTAGGATGGCCTAGCGGCTGCGATGCCGCGGGGACTACTCGCGGGCGCGCTTGCGAATCTCGATATTCAGCCGCTTGATCTTCTGGTTGAGCGTGGAAAGCGGAATGTGGAACTGCTCAGCGGCATCGGTCTGGTTCCAGTTGCAGCGCTCCAGCTTCTCCACAATGATGCGCCGCTCGATGTCCTCCAAGATGTCGAAGAGCGAAGCGTTGGGATTGTGCTCGAGCAGCGCGTCCTGGAAGCTGCGGCCGGTGATGTGGCCGGGCAAGAGGTCAGAGCCGATGAGCGGCCCGGAGGAAAGCACCACGCCACGCTCAATGCAGTTCTCAAGCTCGCGCACATTGCCGGGCCACTCATAATCGACCAGCGCGCGCATGGCGTCTGGCGTGAGTTTGCGCGGCGACAGGCCGTTCTCGTTGGCGTAAAAATCAAGGAAGTGCTGGGCCAGCAGCGGAACATCTTCGCGGCGCGCGCGCAAGGGCGGCAAATCGACGGTGATGACGTTGAGGCGGTAGTAGAGGTCTTCGCGGAAGTGGCCGTCGCGCACGGCCTGGCGCAGATCGATGTTGGTGGCGGCGAGGATGCGCACGTCCACCTGGATCTCGTGAATGCCGCCCAGATGCATGAAGCGGCGGTCCTGCAGCACGCGCAGAATCTTGGCCTGCGTGTCCATGCCCATGGTGGTGATCTCGTCCAGGAAGAGCGTGCCGCCGTTGGCCACTTCAAAGAGGCCTTTTTTTGAGGCGATGGCCGAAGTGAAGGCACCCTTCACGTGGCCGAAGAGCGTGGATTCAAGCAGCTCCGAGGGCATGGCGCCCGTGTTGATGGGAACGAAAGGCTTGTCCCTGCGCGGCGAGTTGGCATGGATGGCCTTGGCGATGAGCTCTTTGCCCGTGCCGCTTTCGCCCTGGACAAGCACCGTGGAGCGGCTGGGCGCCACCTGCGCCACCAGATCGAAGATGCGCAGCATCACGTCACTTTTGCCCACGATGTTGGCGAAGTTGTAGCGCTGCTTGAGCGTGCGCTTGAGCTGCAGGTTCTCTTCTTCGGCGCGGTGGCGGGCAACGGCGGAGCGGATGTCGGCCATCAGCTTTTCGTTGTCCCACGGCTTCTGCACGAAGTTTTCCGCGCCGGCGCGGATGGCTTCCACCACGTTGTCCACCGTGCCGTAGGCGGTGATCATGATGACCGGAGTTTCCGGCTGGCGCTCGCGAATCTGCGGCAGCAGCTCCAGGCCGCTCTGCCCGGGCAGCGCCAGATCCAGCAGCACAAGGTCAAAGCTTTCAAGCTCCAGGAAGCGTAGTCCCTGCTCGCCGTCGGCGGCCACCGTCACGGAGTAGCCCTCCAGCGTCAGCAGCACCTCCAGCGATTCGCGGATGCCGGCTTCATCGTCGATGACCAGGATGCTTGCGCCCGCGGGCACGGAGGAACCATTGGAAGCGGGTGCGGGAAAGTTCAGGGGCTCGTCAACTTCAGGCATGTACTGACTTCCTCAATAACGGGAACTCGAGGTGGAAGGTGGTGCCCGCGCCTACGGCGCTTTCCACTTCGATTTTGCCGGCATGCTCCTGGATGATGCCGTAAGTGACGGACAGTCCCAGCCCGGTGCCGCGCCGCTCGCCGGGCCTGGGCGTTGTTTTAGTGGTGAAGAAGGGATCGTAAATGCGCTTCAGATGTTCGGGCGCAATGCCGGCGCCGGAGTCGGCGACGACGGCTTCCACGTGACCATTGACCAACGTGGCCAGGCGCAGGCGGCCTCCGCCGGGCATGGCTTCCTTGGCGTTCAGCAGCAGGTTCAGAAAAACCTGCTGCAGCTTGCCGGGGTTGCCGTGAATGGTCGGCAGTTGATCGGCCAGCTCCATCTCCACTTCAATCTGCGCGGTCCTGAGCTGATGCTCGACCAGCGAGAGCGTGTCGCGGATGACCTGATTGAGGTCCGTCTCGCGGAACTCGGTGGTGGAAGTGCGTGAGAAGTTCAGCAGGCCGTTGGCAATCTCTGAGGCGCGGAAACTCTGCTGCGTGATTTTTTCCAGCACCGGTCCCAGGCGCTGGTCGCCGCGCATCTGCTTGGAGAGCATCTGCGCGTAGCTGGAGATGACGGCCAGTGGCGTGTTGATCTCGTGGGCCACGCCGGCGGCCAGCAGTCCGATGGAGCTGAGCTTGTCGGCCTGGGCAAGCTGGGCCTCCAGCGAGACGCGCTCGGTGATGTCGTCCACCAGCACAATGCGGCCCACGGCCACAAAGTCGCGCGAGAGCAGCGGCGCGATGGCGATGTTGGCGGTGCGCTGCTCGCCGGCGCGCGTGGTGATGGGGAACTTGTAAAGGTGGTGGACGCCGGGCTCGTGGCGCGTGGCCTCCAGCTCCTCAAGGAACTCCGGCGGAAAGACGCTGGCCACGGGCTGGCCGATGGCCTCGCCGCGGCTGAGCGCGTACATGGCCTCCATCTGCGCGTTCCAGCTTTCGATGCGGTCTTCGAGGTCGAGGGCCAGAATGCCCACGTTGATGGATTCGACGATGTTCTCGTTGAACTCCTTCAGCCGCTCGAACTCGCTGATCTTTTCTTCAAGGCGCGCGTAGAGGCTGGCGTTCTGCAGCGCGATGCCGATGTAGCTGGCCAGCGACTCCAGCAGCTCCACGTCTTCACTGGACAGAAAATCGCCGCCCAGCGTGCGGCCCAGGCCGATGACGGCGATGGTGCGGCTGGTGGCGGGCCGGTTGGACGAAGAGCTTTCAGCCACGCGGCAGGGCAGGTAGTAGTTCAGGTCCAGCAGCGCGGCCGCCTGATGCTCGTCCTGGGGCAGATGCAGAACTTGCTGCGTGTTCTCAAAGAAGATGTGCGAATGCTTGGCGTCGCGGTCAAAGTCCAGGAAGCCGAGCGCGAGCCTGTCCTGCGCGGCCAGCGCTTCGAGCGTCAGCCCGTGCGAAGCGGCCAGGCGCAGGCTGCCCGGTTCGCCCGCCATAAAGACGGCGACGCGCGCCACCAGCAGCGTGCGCGGCAGCTGGTCCACGATGGAGTCGAGCAGCGCCTTCAGGTTGGTCTCCGAGCTGAGCCCGCGGCCGAACCCGACCAGCGCCTTGCGATAGTCGTAACGATGGCGGTCGAAGAGGCGATCGACCCAGCTCTGCACGCGGCGCTTCAGGGGATCGAAGAGGGCCGCTGTGACCAGCACGGCCACCCACCACGCCCACCGCCCCACGGACTCGGGCGTGCCCGCATGCACCATCTCCGCCACAATGGCGATGACGCCGAAATACGCCCCCAGCAGCATTCCTGTGGCCAGCGTGTACGCCACGCCGCGCTTGAAGATCAGGTCGGTGTCCATCAGCCGGTAACGCACGATGGCCCAGGCGAAGGTGAGCGGGATGAAGACCAGCGAGATGCCGGCGATCTCGGTCAGCAGGCCGGGCATGCTCACGTCAAAGAGGAACGGGATGGCGTAAAAGACCGTGAAGGGCAGCACGGCCAGCAGCGCGCCGCGCGTGAGCCACTTTAGCTGCTGGCGCAACAGCGGCGAATTCGCGCGGCGATAGCTGGCCAGGAAGAGGACCGCGGCGAGCACATAATACGCCGCGACATAGGCGGTTCCGGCCTGGTCCAGCCGGTGCTTCAGCAGTTCGGTGGCCTCCCAGCGGTTGAAGGCCACCACCCACAGGCCCAGCAGCAGCGCGCCCGGCGCATAAATGAGCGGAATCAGGAACCGGCGGCGAATGTCTTTGAGCCGCTCCTCAGGGAAGCTGAGCGCAAAATGCAAAAAGAGCGCGGGCTGCAGGGATTCGGCGGCCAGATTGAGCCAGAAGACGGTCCAGTCCAGCGCGTCGAATTTGCCCGTGTACTTCAGCGCGTAATAGGCGAACGAAACAAGGCAGAAGACGAAGAAGTGCGTGGCTCGCGGCGCCGTCCAACGGCGGAAGAGCACATAAATACCGATGGCCAGATAGATGAGGCCGATGATGCGCAGAGCCTGCTGGACGCCGCGCGAGGTGGGCTCCAGATAGACGGCCACCGGGGTTTCCAGTTGCACGCCTTCGCGCGTAATCGAGTAGTCAGCCTTGCCGTAGACGCCGGTGCGGTAGAGCTCGCGTTCGAGGTCGGAGCTATGCACCACCGGCACGTCGTTGACGGCGGTCAAAAGGTCATGGGCTCGGATGCCGGCCAGCTTGCCGGGGCTGTCGGGAAGGACCCGCTGCGCCACCAGGCCCGCGTTGCCGGCCGCTTCGCTCCACCAGACGCCGTCACGGGGCTGCTGGAAGTGGCTCTCCTGCCGGAAATTCAACACTGCCAGAAACACCAGTCCAGCCGTGGCCACGGCCAGCAGTGTCGCCTGCAAGCGGTTGAATAGACTTGTTTCCATCGCAGGAGCTCTCTTCGACTGCACTTTCCTGCAATGCACGTGGGTTGCCACGCCTCGCCGCCTGGCCAAACTCGGCGGAGCTTCAGGACAACCACCTGATTGCATGCGAGATGAGGGCGCGCCACGCAGGCATGCGTCCCACCCCGTTGCGGGGTTCTGCTCAAGTGCCGGTGTGGGAATTCATAGGCCAACTCCAGGAAAGCAAATCAGTCTATCGAAATCCATAGCCCCGGCCCGCAGGGCTGCAAACGGCGCTTCTCCGGTATTGTACGCCGGTTTGCCGTTGATTCCGCTCGGGTTTGTTGTGGAGAACCGGTCCGGGTGCCTTGTGCTTGCCCTTCGCTGCCGTGCGCTGCCTTAGCCCGGCTTCTGGCCGTAGTGGGCCCTGGGGCCGTGCTTGCGCTGGTAGTGATATTCGCTGACGTGGGTGGGGATGGCCGCGACCGCCGGGTTCAGCAGAACGCTGCGGAAGGCGAGGCGGGCGATGTACTCGAGCACGTCGGCGTGCTCCACGGCTTCGGCCGGGGATTTGCCCCATGCGAACGGCGCGTGGCCGGCCACAAGCACGCCGGGAACGGCGACCGGGTCGATGTTGCCCGTGCGAAAGCAGCGGACAATCACCGCGCCGGTGTTGCGGACGTAGCCGCCGTCCACTTCGTCTGCGGTCAGCGGCTCGGTCACAGGCACGGGACCGTGGAAGTAGTCGGCATGCGTGGTGCCCAGGCAGGGAATGGCGCGGCAGGCCTGCGCCCAGGAAGTGGCGAACTCCGAATGCGTGTGCACGATGCCGCCGATCTGCGGAAATTCGCGGTAAAGCAGCGTGTGCGTGTCCAGGTCGCTCGATGGGCGCAGCGAGCCCTCGACGATTTTGCCGTCGAGGTCTGTGACCACCAGGTCGGCGGGCGTGAGCGCGGCGTAATCCACGCCGCTGGGCTTGATGACCACGAGCGGCTGCGAGCCGGAGCGGTCAATACCGCTGGCGTTGCCAAAGGTGTGCGGGGCGAGGCCGCGGCTGGAAATTTCGCGGTTGGCGCGGAGGACCTGCTGGCGAAGGGATTCGAGAAGCATTGCGGAGTTCCTTTGCGCGGTGCGCCGCCGGGCGGGAGCGGATGGAAGGCCGGGTCCGGGTCCGGGGACGGGCGCGCGGGTAAGCGTTTTCCATGCCCAGTCTACCAGCAGTCGCGCTCTGCGCAACTTCGAACCCCTTCCCAAAATACCCGCGAAGAAGAAAGCCGCCGTAGCTGTAAACTTGGCTCCCATGCGGCCGTCTACCTGAGTAATGGCAGCCGGCACCACTGTGGAAACCATGACAAGCGCAACGGCAGAAGGAATGGCCGCCGAAGAGTTTTGCCGCGTGGTGGATGGCCATCGCTCGCAGATCTTCCGGTTTCTGCTGGCCAGCACGCGCGACGCGGACATGGCCGAGACCTTGACGCAGGAGACCTTCCTGAAGGCGCACCGCAGTTGGTCGCGTTTTCGCGGAGACTCCAGCGCGATGACATGGCTGATGCGGATCGCCATCAACCTGCAGAAGGACCACTGGCGCAACCGCCGGCTGCAGTTCTGGCGGCAGACCCAGGCCAGCGGCGTGGACGTGGCCGAGGCCGGCGATTGGCTGCCGAGCGGGAACCCCTCGCAGGAGCAGGCGCTGCTGGCGCGCGAGCAGGTGGGCCACGTGTGGCGCGCGGTGGAGGGTTTAAGCGAGCGGCAGCGGACGGTCTTTCTGCTGCGCTTTGTGGAAGAGATGAATCTGAGCGAGATTGCCGCGACCACGGGGCTGAGTGAAGGCACCGTGAAGGCGCATCTTTCCCGGGCGCTGGCCCGGGTGCGCGCGGCGCTGGGAGGAAAACCATGAGCGACGAGACGAGGAACGACGAGTTGATGCCGCGGGAGCGCGAGCTGCAGGGGCTTGAGCCGCGGAATGTGGGCTCGCACGAATGGGAAGCGCTGGAACCCGAGTCGCTGGAACCCGAACTGCGCCAGGCCCTGGGCTACTTCAAGGCCAGCGTGCACGGCTGGAGCAACGAGGTTTGGAGCCAGGCCATGGAAAGCCGTCGCCGCGCGGTGCGTCCGGTGCGGCGCAGGGTTTGGCGGCTGGCCGCCGCATGGTCGCTGGCCTCGCTGCTGGCCATCACCGCGGTCTCCGGCGTGGTCTATGAACGGCACCAGAAACAGGAACTGGCGCAAATCGAGCATGACCGCCTGCTCGAGCAGCAGCGGGAGATGGCCGAGCAGCGCCAGCGGGCCGAAGAGGATTTGCTGGCCAAGGTGGAGAGCGACATTTCGCGCGAAGTGCCCAGCGCGATGGAGCCGCTGGCCCAGCTGATGGCCAGCGACGGCACCCAGACAGCCAATGCGACCCAGTAGGCGCAGACAGGCGAGGAAACTAGCCGAGAAGCAAACTGAGAAGCAAACAAGGCACACAGGCAGCACACAGGAACAAGGCAACGCAAGCACAGACGAGAGAAGGGAAGGGAGAACAAGGATGAGAATTGCAAAGGCGGCAAGGGTGGCACTGGCATGCTCGGCGATGATGTTTGCGGGCTGGGCCTGCGCGCAGGGGCAGGGACCGGGCGGCGGACCGGGTGATGGACCGGGCGGCGGCCCAGGCATGGGACGGGGCGTGGGGCCCGGATTCGGCATGCATCGCGGACCCATGGAGCGCGAGCTTGGCCCGCGCGGCAATCGCGGACAGTGGTGGAACAATCCGGCGATGGTGGAGAAGTTGAAGCTCACCGACGTGCAGCGCAAGGCGATGGACAAGATTCTGCTCGATCATCGCGAGAACCTGATTGACCTGCGCGCCAGCCTGGACAAGGCGGAGCTGATGATGCAGCCGATGATGCGCGAGGATCATCCGAACGAGACGCAGATTCTGGCGCAGATTGACAAGATCGCCATGGCGCGGGCTGACCTGGAGAAAGCCAACGCGCGCTTCCTGCTGGCCATTCGCGCGCGGCTCACGCTGGACCAGTGGAAGACGCTCGAAACCAACTGGCAAGAGCGGCGCCACCGGGACCACATGCGTGGCCGCTGGAACGGCAATGACCAGCACATGCACCGGCACATGGGTCCGCCGCCGCCGGACGGTGCGACGCCGGCAGCGCCGGCCTCGCCGGCTCCCGCGGCGCAGCCGAATCCGGGCGCAACCCCGGGCGCGGACGAGTAGGCAATCTCAGGCTTCATGCAGAGAGCAACTGCGGAAAGGGCCCAACGCCTGCAGGGGAAACAGGCAGGCTTTGGGAACAACCGGTGGCGGCAAGGGGCAATCCTCTTGCCGCCGATTTTTTGCGTGTGCTTCTTGCCGCGCGGCTACTTCGGCAGCGCCTTGGTTCCCGTGATGGCGAATGCGGCTCGCGCTTTCGCGCTCGTCTCCGCGGGTTGCGCACCGCCCACGCTCAGCGTGTAGTTGCCGGGCAGGATGGAGCGGTTGCCCTGGTCATCCACGCTTGAAAGCGCGCGCGGGTCGATGTGCAGCGTGACTTTTTTACTCGCGCCGGGCTCGACGTGGACCCGGTCAAAGGCCACCAGCGAGTGAATGGGCCCGTCCGGCTGCGGCGTCTTCAGGTAGGCTTCCACCACCTCGTCGCCCGCCACCTTGCCCGTGTTGGTCACGGTTACGGTCGCGGTCAGCGGCTCGCCGGCCTTCACGGATTCGCTTGAGAGCTTCACCGCGCCGTAGCGGAAGTGCGTGTAGCTGAGCCCGTAGCCGAAGCCCCACAGCGGCGTTCCCGTGTAGTAGCGATAGGTGCGATCCTTCATCGAGTAGTCAGTGAAGGCGGGCAGGCCCTTGATCGATTTGTAGAAGGTGATGGGCAGGCGCCCGGCGGGATTGTTCAGGCCCGCCAGCGTGCGCGCAATCGCGTCGCCGCCCTCCACGCCCGGGTACCACGCCTCCAGGATCGCGTTGGCGTGCGTCTCTGACCAGTTCAGCGCCACCGCGCTGCCGCTTTGCAGCACCACGATGAGCGGCTTGCCCGTGGCGGCCAGCGCGCGCAGCAGTTTTTCCTGCGACTCGGGCAGTTGAATGCTGGTGCGGTCGCCGCCGTCAAAGCCGGGGATGTTGATCTTCATCTCTTCGCCTTCAAGATTCGGCGAGAGACCCACGAAGGCCACCACCACGCTGGCCTCTTTGGCGCGCTGGACGGCCTCGGCAAGCTGGGCCTCGGCCGGCGCTTCCCACGTCAGGGTCATGCCGCCGCCGGCGCGGTCGCCGGAGTGCGAATACTCGAGCTCGAAGCGGTGCGGGTGCGTGTCAGTGAAGTCCATCGGAATCGACGGTATCTTCGGCGACTCCATCACCGGAGGCGCGGCGGGCGAAGCGCCGGGCGCGGATTTGAAGCTGCCCATGAAGGAGAGATCGTGGCCCTGCCGCAGGCTGCCTTCTGAAACCACTTTGCCGTCGAGCAGCAAGCGATAGGATTCGCGCGGCGAATAGGGGAAACTGTCGCCGGCCTCGAGCGTAAAGACGTAATGGCCGGGCGCGGGTACTGCCAGCGTGCCGGTCCAGCGAACGCTGTAGTTGTGGGTGTCCACGGCCGGGTTGGGCTTGGCGTTTTCCCAGTCGGTCTGCACGTCGGGCTCGGTGGTCACGGCCACGGGACGGCCGGTCCAGTCAGGCGTGGCAAAAAATTCGGTCTTCAGCCCCTTGCCCATTCCGAACGCCGTGCGCGGCACCGGCACGCCCACGCCCTCGGCCAGTGTGGAGCCCTGTGCGTATACCACGGACGAACCGAATTGGTGGAGCATGCCGCTGAGCGGCGTGACCGGATCGACCGGCGTGCCCACATAGTTGCCCAGAATCGACGCCAGCAGGTCCGCGGTGGGGCCGATGACCGCAATGCGGCCGGGATTGCTTGCGAGCGGCAGCGCGCCGTCGTTCTTGAGCAGCACAATCGACTCTTCGGCGGCCTTCAGCGCCTCGGCGCGGTGCTCGGGTGATGCGTCTGCCGAGTAGGGAATCCTGTCCAGCGGGCTCGAGTCCGGAGGATCGAAGAGGCCCAGCATGAAGCGCGCGGTGTAAAGCCGTTCGACGGCCTGGGTCACCAGCGACTCCGGCACCAGACCATCGCGCACCGCCTTGGCCAGCGTGTTGAAGCCCGGCGTCCAGATGCTGCACGAAAGATCCGTGCCCGCTTCGAGCGCCAGTGCCGCGGCGTGTTCGATGTCCGGGGCTTTTTTGTGGCCCTGGTAAACGTCCACAATCGCGCCGCAATCAGAAACAACGTATCCCTTGAAGCCCCAGTCGTGGCGCAGGTGCTCCTCGAGCAGCATTTTGTTGGTGCAGGCCGGCCAGCCGTCAATCGAGTTGTAGGCGCACATAACCGAATCCACATGGCCCTGCATCACCGTGGCGCGGAAGGCCGGCAGATAGGTCTCTTCCAGGTCGCGCGGCGAAGGATGCACGTCGAAGACATGGCGCAGCGACTCCGGACCGCTGTGCACGGCAAAGTGCTTGCTGGTGGCGATGGCGCGCGGATGCTCGGGGTCATTTCCCTGCACGCCTTCAATGAAGGCCACGCCCATTTTCCCGGTCAGGAACGGGTCTTCGCCGTAGGTCTCCTGGCCGCGGCCCCAGCGGGGATCGCGAAAGATGTTGATGTTCGGCGACCAGAAGGTGAGCCCGAAGAAGATGCGGTGGTTGCCCTGGCGCTGCGCCTGGTTGAACTTGGCGCGCGCCTCAGTGGAGACCACCGTGCCCATGGTGTGCACCATCGAGGGATCCCACGTGGCGGCCATGCCGATGGCCTGCGGGAAGACCGTCGCGTTGCCGGCCCGCGCCACGCCATGCAGCGCTTCGTTCCAGGTCTCGTAGTCGGCGATTCCCAGCCGCGGAATGGCCGTGGCCCAGTCCTCCAGTTGGCTGGCCTTCTCGTCCAGCGTCATGCGGCTCACCAGGTCGTGCGCGCGCTGCTGGGCGCTGAGCTTGGTGTTCTGATTCGCGGGCTGCTGCGCGCGAACGAGCGCGACCGCGAAGAGGAAAACAAGCGACACGGCAAGTAGGCGGAAACGAAGCGACATGTGCGGATTCCTCCGGGAAAAAGTTGCGCGCGTCCCGCCCGATGCGCGCGGACGGCGCGGCGCGGAAACCTTCGGCGCGGGGCTTGGGAGGGTAGCCATCCCAGCCGCACAAACTCTACTAGGCCGAGGGCTTGCCTGGCTAGCTTTATCGCTTTACTCTTGGCCGATGCGGGGGGCGGGGGCGGCGGCGGACCGGGCGTGCGCGGCTCAGGGCTCGCCGGCTGCGGCGGCCTCAAGCCGCGCCAGCATGCGCCGCATCCGGTCGAACTCAGGATGGCCGTGCAGCGGCTTCAGCCGGGGGTCGCCCAGCGTTTGGAAGAACCACGGGCAGCGCGTGGCCTCGGCGTGGCGCAGGTCCGCGATCGCCGATTCCACGTCGCCGAGCACCACCCAGTTGACCGCGTTGAACGAGCGCAGCACAAAGCGCTCGCGGCTCAGCCAGCGCATGCGCTCCAGCACCGCGCGCGCCTCGTCGAACCGGCCCGCGCAGATCAGCGCATAGGCGTGGACGGAGTTGGCCAGGTCAAAGTAGGCTGAGCGCCGCGCAAATTCCGCGGCGAGGCGCAGTGCGCGCTCGGTTTCTCCATTATGGGCCAGGATGGACACGCCGTAGATCGCCGTGCCATCGTGATCGGGGAAGAGCTCCAGCGCGTGTTCGGCCTGCGCCACGCTTTCCCGCACTTCGCCCTTCAGGTGCAGCGCCCAGGCAAGCCGCGCGTGCAGCCACGGCGAATAGGGATCTTCGCTGAGTGCTTCCTCAAGCAGCGCAATGGCTTCGGCAAAGCGATGGCGGCCGAGGGCGAACATCACCCGCGCTCGCGTGGTCCAGGGATCGTGAGGAAGGTGCGCGCAGGCGTCAAAGGCGTCGAGCGCGCCGGCCAGGTCGTGCTCCACATGGAACCGCATCCAGCCCACGGCGGGAAGAATGGCCTCGGAGCCCTCCATCTCAGCGGGGATGGAGCGCGCGACGCGTCGCACCTGCTCGGCGGCAATGCCCGGAGCCATGAATCCAAAAAGCGCCTGCGTGATGCAGACATTCACCAGGTCCACCTGCGCGGGCAGGAAGCTGGGGTCCAGCTCGGCGGCGCGGAACAGGTCCTGCAGGCCGTCCTGCATGCGATGGCGCGTGAGCGTTTGCCACTCGTAATGGCCTCGCTGGAAGAGGTTGTAGGCCTCGCGCCGCCGCGCCGAGTGCGCGATTTCCGTGCGCTCGCCGGCGGAGGCAGAGATCGACAGGCCTCCTCCCAGCCGCGCCACCAGCCGCCGCGCCAGCTCAGACTCCGCCCCTGCGGTGCGTGCCTGCGCCACCAGCACGTCCTCGGCCCACACCTGCGCGCCGTCTTCCACGCGAATCATCTCCGCGCGCAGGCGAAGGTACGAGGGAAAAGCGCGCAGGTTGCCGGTGAGAACCAGATCGGCGCTGAGCGCCTCGCCGATCTTCTGCGCGGGATGCCCGTTGGCCGAAAGCGCAAAGCAGGAATCGCGCGCCAGCAGCGTGACGCGTCCGGCGGCATCGCGCGCCAGCCGCATCGCGGCCTCCTCGGCCACGGCGTGACCCATGTAGTCGGGCACCTGAAAGCCCGTGTCGAAGGGAAGAATCGCCAGCCGCGGCAGGGTCTCAGCGTGCGCGCTGATGAACCGCTCCACGGGCAACGAAATGCGGTAGCCGCGCTTGTACTCGGTGTCGATGCACTCTTCCGACTGCAGGCGCGCGCGCAGTGAGGAGACGCAGCGCGGAACGCTTTCGTCGGTGACGTGCAGGTCTCTCCACACAATGTGCTTCAGTTGCGCTGACGTCACCACCCGGCCCGCATGCGCCAGCAAGAAGCGCAGCACGGCCAGTTCCTTGGGAGACAGGTGGATGGCGGTCTTCCCCCGCAGCAGGGTGCCGTCCGCTGTCAGCCTGAAGTCTCCAAACCTATATGCGGCCCGACGTTCTACGGGAAGTACTCGAGTCCTCGTTTTCATTCCTGCCAACGCGTCTTTCCGGGCCACGGCCAGCCGATGAGCGCTCCGGCTCCACGCTTGCCTACGGCAGCGAAGAGCTCGGCAATGCCGGAACCCGTTCCGTACGACCTGGGGAACAAGCCATACATATTCGACAAAGGCTTTGGCACATCTGAGTGTGCATCAAGCCCATGCTGGCTTGATTATCCACGTGGGGACGGTTCCGCATAGATGCCGCAGGATTGCGTTCGGCGCATTTCAAGTAATCGCGAATTCATTACTGAAAGGCCATATCCGGCTTGATTCCTGCCACCGTACGGCAACTTACTCCCTGGCCGGGAGCGCATACGTGAATCCCATAGTGAACTGAAACGAATTGCGTTTGGTGGGCGGCTCGGAGACAGGTGGGCCGTTCAGGTAACTGTCGATGGTGCCGAGCGAGAAGCTCAGACGTTTATAGGCCGGAAACGTAACAGTGTTGCTTTCATTGGCTGAATAGTGGTGTAACTGGTTGTAGGCCGGCAGATAGGCAAGTTGCTGCGCGAAGGTGAACAGCGGCAGATGCAGCGTGTAATTCGCCGCGAAGGTGGAACCCACCAGATTCTGGTTGGGCGCCGTCGGCGTGGCGCCCGTGGAGTTGGGAATGAACTGCTGCATTTCATACTGAATGGTGGCCTTCAGGTCAGCATCCTGTTTCGGCGTCTTCAGCACGGTCCAGCCCAGCCCGCCGCCGTAGACCTGCTGCAGATCAAGGTTCTGGCTGTAGTTGTGGTCAAAGGCCGTCTGGGCCAGCAGGAAGAAACGCGGCGAAACGAATTGGTCGCGCTCGGCGTCGGCGTGGTAGATGGCCGATTTACTCACCAGCTCCGGCACAGAAACGCCGCCCGAGATATAGCCGGGCTGCGTGATCTTGCCGAAGGAGCCGGTAAAGCTCAGCGTGGTGCGGTTGCGCGGGCTCAGCCAGCTGACAGTAGGAACCACGCGCGCGAGGTGAATGCCGCCGGAGATCGTGAACTGCTTCTGCGTGGCCGCCAGCACGGCCGAGCCCATTGTGGCCGTGCCGCTCCAGCCGCTGAGGATGTCCTTGCTGCGCGCCACCTGCGCCACCGTCTCCTGCTTCAGGATGAAGGCTGTCTCCTTGACCGGAATGCGCGCCAGCGGCTGCGCGCTTTCAGTCTGCACGGTCACCGCGCCGTCCTCCACCACCAGTTCACCGATGGGAATCTGCCCGGTGTGCAAGTTGCTGGGTAGTTGCACGCTCTTGTTCACCACGGCAAAGCGCTCATGCGCGCGCAGGCTGCGAATCTTGCTCCAGGGCAGCGTCAGGTCGCCCAGAATCTCCGAGTGGAAGGTCACCTTGCCGTCAATCGCGCGCACCAGGCGGCCGTGCAGCGTATCGCCGTTGCTCAGCACCAGCTCGTCGGGCGGTGGTTCCACCGCGGATTTGTTTTGGGCGCGCGCCGCCGGGGCCCAGGCCAGCCAAAAGGCCAGCATGCAAAGGCCCGCGAGAGCGAGCACGCGCGCGATCTGCCTGCGAAGTGCATTGGGGGACATAGTGCGTTTCGATCCTTTCTGGAATTGTGAAGCCAGCCGCGGCGCCCGAGCCGTAGCGAGGCTCCGGCCTGTTCCTCTTTCGATGCCCAAGACGGAACCATTTGTTGCCACTGCGCGATGGCCCTGGAACCACGCCGTGCAGCAGCATATTCGACGCCGCGGCAAATCTTCCACGAAACTTCCAGATTACACGCCGCGCCTGCTGCCACACTGCGAATGGAGGAGTTGCCATGACCAAGACCGTGCGAAAAGCAGGCTGGCCGCTGGAGCTCTACTGCATCGGCATGAAGCTGCGCGCGCTGCGTACGCGCAAAGGCCTTACGCTGGCGCGGCTGGCCGCGGAAACCGGCCTTTCCACGGCCCTGCTGTCCAAGCTCGAAACTGACCGCATGATTCCCACGCTCAGCACGCTGGGGCTCATCTGCCGCGTCTACGGCGTGGGCCTGAGCCACTTCTTCACCGAACCCGCGCGTCACTCGATCTCAGTTACGCGCCAGGCCCACCTCGCGGCGAGATCCCGCGTCCCGGAGGAGCCGCGCATCACGCCGCTGCAGGGCGCGCCGGAGCAGGCCCGGCTGGTGGTGCAAATGCTGGAGCTCGCCCCCGGCGGCGCATCGTTCTCGCCCGGCGGCAGCTCCGCAACCGGCTGCTTCGTCTACGTGCTCGCTGGAAAGCTTGAGATGGACACGGGCGGCGCGCGGGAGCTGCTGGATGCCGGCGATTGCGCCTCGCTCGAAACCGAAATCCCTTCGTCGTGGTCGGCCTCCGGCAAAAGTCTTTGCCGCGCGCTGCTCGTCACGCCCGGCGAATAGGCGCATGCGCTCCGCTGTGCGCAAGGAGGGGTTGCGCCTCGGGGGGCCGGCTCCATGCCGTCGAACGGGTGAAAGGCCTGCAAGACACGCGGGGAGCCGACCGGTAGTGTGCTAATTTCGATCTCCACCGCGATGAACGGCTTCTTGATTTGTAATAGACCGATGTAGTACAACTTGGGGCGATTTCAGCGGTTCAGTCTGATGATCACCAGTATCCACACGCTCATCTATTCCGACGATGCCCCCGCGACGCGCGCATTCCTTCGCGACGTTCTCGGCTGGCCCTACGTCGAGGATGCGCAGGGCGGAGGCGCGGGTTGGCTGATCTTCAAGACCGGGCGGAGTGAAATGGGCGTGCACCCGACCCACAGCGTCTACGAGGGCAAGACGTACGAATCGCCGCGGCACCATCTGATCTCCCTGATGTGCGACGACATCTCACACACGGTTGCTGAACTGAAGGGCAAAGGAGCGGAGTTCCGCGGCGAAGTTCAGGATCATGGGTACGGACTCGTCGTCATGATGGCCGTACCTGGCGCGGACGACATCATGCTTTACGAGCCCAAGCATCCGCTGGCGTATAGCCTTTGACCGATTAAGGGCAACCAAGTCACGCCCGCCTTTCACCCTTCGCAAGGCATCGTTCAAATCAGGGCACGACCGGGCCTGCCTTTTGGCCAAGGGGAATTGCTCCATTCGTGCTACACTGGGTTTGCGCTCAGTTGTTTGGTCGTGAGCAGCGGATTGCCCCTCCAAAGGCAACTTTGCCAGACCAGTTTTCCCAAGCCCCTACAATCGGGCCCCCGAGGAAGCGATTTTTGCTTACCGGGGTGATGGAGCGTAACCACTTCGGTCTGCCGGACTACGGCCGGACCTCCCGGTGTGTATGGGATGTGGTGCCGGCAGGCAGTGTGCC
The DNA here is from genome assembly GCA_035534635.1 of Occallatibacter sp. Classification (GTDB taxonomy): domain Bacteria; phylum Acidobacteriota; class Terriglobia; order Terriglobales; family Acidobacteriaceae; genus Telmatobacter. The sequence continues at coordinate 30,064 of DATLRP010000018.1, read as the reverse complement.
GACCGGCGTAAAGGCAGCGTGCGGCAGCTCCGGGCTTGCGCATTTTCCAAAAGAGGAAAATGCCGGCAAGCCAGTCTTCCTTTCGACTTTCGGTTCTCCCTTACGCAAAATCTTCGCAGCACGCGCGTCGCGTTCGACGTGTGTCTTGCGCGTCCGGTTCCGTTTGCAGGCCCCAAGGGAAACATGGGCTCCCGGAATCTACAGGAAACGATCCTATTTTGACGACTCAGTTTTCGCAGTTCCTCCTTTCGCCCGCCATGCTGGCGCGGCTCAATGCCAACAAGTTTCTTACCCCCACGCCGGTGCAGGCCGGGGCCATTCCTCCGGCGCTGGAGGGGCGCGACGTGCTGGCCACGGCGCAAACCGGCACCGGCAAAACCCTCAGCTTCCTCATCCCCATTGTGGAGCGCATGCAGAAGGCCGAAGGCCGCGGCGCTCTGGCGCTGATTCTGCTGCCCACGCGCGAGCTGGCGATGCAGGTGGAAACGGCCTATCGCGCCGTCCGCACCAGCAATGCGCACACCTCGGCTCTGGTGGTGGGCGGCATGGCGGAAGGCCCGCAGCTGGACTCGATCCGGCGCGGCGCGCGCCTGATTGTGGCCACGCCCGGACGCCTGGAAGACTTCCTGAAACGCAAGCTGGTACGCCTGGATCAGATCCAGGTGCTGGTGCTGGATGAAGTGGACCGCATGCTGGACATGGGCTTTCAGCCGGCCATTGCGCGCATTGCTTCCACGCTGCCCGCGGTGCGCCAGACGCTCTGCTACTCCGCCACGCTGGAAGGCGCGGTGAAGGAAGTGGCGCGCAAGTATCTCAACAATCCCGCGCGCATCGAGATCGGCTCCGTGCTGAAGCCGGCGGAGAACGTGGAGTTGCGCACCTTTGAGGTGGAGCAGAGCAAGAAGCAGGAGCTGCTGGAGCACCTGCTGGGCGCGGAAAAGGGCAGCTTTCTGGTTTTTGTCCGCACCAAGCACGGCGCAGACCGCGTGGCGCGACGCCTTACCCGCTCCGGCTGGTCAGCCACGCAGATTCACGGCGACCGCTCCCAGTCCCAGCGCAACTCCGCGCTGCGCAGCTTCAGCGAGGGGCATCACCGCGTGCTGGTGGCCACTGACGTTGCGGCGCGCGGCATTGACGTGGCGAACGTGGCCCACGTGGTCAACTACGACCTGCCCAAGGAGCCCGAGGATTTTGTGCATCGCGTGGGCCGCACCGGGCGAGCTTCGGCGCACGGCGTGGCCTCCACGTTTTCCGGTGTAGGCGAGCGCAATGAGCTGCGCAAGATCGAGCGCACGCTCTCCATCCAGATGAAGCGCTTCCGGGTTCGCTCCACCGAGGGCGAAGCCGTGGCCAGCCGCTCGCGTAGTGTGAACAGGCCCTAATCCGCCATGCCGCCGGCGTTGCCCTTCGCGGGCGCGCCGGCGCGTTGCGCACCACGCGCGGCATATATGTACCAGCCCAGCCAGGCCAGCGGCGTCCACACGTAGCCCCAGCCTGTGATCGGCACGCCGGCCATCACCTCCACCAGCGCCACCGTGCCCGCCAGCAATAGCGGGATCAACGACCGGCCCGCCGCATCCGCGCGAAACATTCCCGCCACCACCGCCGGCAGCACCACCGCCTCGTCCGTCAGCCACTCATAGGGCGTACAGACGACGCCCACCAGCAGCACGCGCAGCCCCTCCTCCAGCCAGCTCCAGCGCGAGCGCCGCCGCCAGAAATAGACTAGAGCCCACGCGCAGCCCACCGCCTCCGGCACCCACTGCAGCCACACTGCGTGCAGCCCGAACAGGAAGCGCAGACCTTCACCCAGCGTCGGCGTCAGCCGGTTCTCAATGCCCGAGCCGTGCAGCATGGCAATGTACTGCGTCCACACGTGCGGGTCGAACCACAGCGTCACCGCCGTGTTCAGCGCCAGAAATGCCAGGAAACCGGCCATGATGCGCACGCCCTGCGCGCGGTTCAACAGCATCCACAGCAACAGCACCAGCACGAAGGGCAGAAACAGGTGCGGCTTCAGCGCGCACAGCAGCAGGGCCGCGCCGGCCAGCGCGGGCCGCGTCCGGTGGAAGCAGAGAAAGACCGTCATTCCCAGCAGAAAGAAGATGCCGATCTGCCCGGCCTCCAGGCAGGCCAGCACCGGCGCGAAGAGAAAGCCCGCAAATTGCAGCCGCGAGCCCGGCGTCCCAAAGAGCCGCCACAGCAACCACACGCACAACCCCACGCAGCCCATCTCCGCCATCAGCCACGCAATCAGCCCTGCCTTCGCGCCCATCCATCCCAGCGGCAACAGCAGCAGAAAGGCCACCGGCGGGCTGGGCGTGATGCGCGGCAGGCTGAGCGAGTAGCCCTCGGCCCGCTCCAGCCGCATCATCGCTGCCGCGTCGTAGGGGTTGGCGTGGCGCACAAGCTGCTGCCCCGTGGCCCAGTAGCCAATGAAGTCCCGGTCGGCCGCGTCCTTCGCCGTCAAGCTCACCGTAAACAGCCCCAGCACGAAGAGAAATCCCGCGGCCACAATGGCTGCGGCTGCAATCTTCCGGCCCCGACTGGGCACATGGCTGGGCGGCTGTTTTTGCACCGTTTACCTTGCAATCAATGTACAGGGGCTCTGGTGGCCGGTCTACGATTTCCTGCGGTTTCCTCCACCCCCGCACCCACTCTGCGTCATGCTTCTCACACGCAGTTCGCTTGTGAGTAACTGAAGCATTGGCCACCAAGGGCTCGAAAGCCGTCAATGAGTGATATGGGCTGTTGGCGTCAACAGAGGATCGCGCGTGAAGAGGCCGGCGGACACTTGCCGACCTATGGGGCCTAATCCGATCCCGGAATTGAGTGATTTGGCGATTTTGCGCGAAGCGAGAATCCATCACTGGCGACATGGGCATTGTCAGGCACGAATCCCAGGAAGTGGACAGCAGGAGATCGGAAGCTGGCCCAGCAGATGTCCAGCTACTGGGTCAACTTCGCGAAATCCGGCAATCCGAACGGCCCGGGACTCCTCACCTGGCCGGCCTTCACCAATTCGGAGAACGGCGTCCAGTATCTCGGCGACCCGATCTCCGTAAGTGGCGTGGCGAACATCGATACCCTGAAGGTCTTCGACGCCGTCTACTCGTCCCTGCGCGGGAAGCCATTCGGAGCACGGTAGCGGCGTTTTGCCGAACACTGGCCGACTTGCGGTAGTAATCTCCGGATTGGCAGTGATCCGGGCGGAGTTGGCTGTTCAGAGAACGGATTGCTAGCTCGCATCAAGATTTCAGTTCGCGAACCACCGCAAGGAAGTGCTTGATTCTTGTACCCACAATGACCCGGGAAATGCGTCGATTCTGCGTCGCGATAGCGACAAGTGGACCGTGGTTCGTTTCACGTGAGATTTGAAATATGCCCCCGCCACTGCTCCCCTGAAGCTTCGGTGGGGTGCCCTGTCTCCCTCTTATTGCGATTTCCTTGGCGTCAAAATCGAGCACTATATAATCCGTCTGCGATAGCTGCTCCTGTAAGTACTCAGCCGGGCATACTGGACCTGTGCAGCAGTGAAACGACCGTTGATGGATGTGACGATTTACTATGTCCACCTTTACTTGCGTCCTCGACGCAGAGTAGCCGAGCATGAAATAGAATGACGCGAGTCCTTGGTCGTCTGGTCGGTCGTCCTGATCGATCTCACTGCAAGAGAGAAAGACGCGCTGCTGAAAACAGCCCCGTTGACGCGATGGCAGGGCCAGCACAGCGACATCGAGGTCGTGATCACCTCCCGACGATCTCAGGTGGGCTGTACATGGCGGCAGTGGCAGCAATTTTCCGCCCTTGCCTTTAGATGGAGCTAAGAGCCGCGCGGTGCCCGCGTCGCGTATCACGTGGGCTGCGGTGAATGCAAAAAACTCCGAATCCAAGCGCACGAGGACGCAAGAACCAATTCTGTCCGGTTGCCGGTCGCCGTCGGCGATGAACAGAGGCACCACGGATTCTTGTATCCGTTCGGCTAACAGCCGCATCTCTCCTGACCGTCGTGCTAAACCCTCGGCTAAACTGGCTCGGAGATCGACACCGTATTGTTCGGCGATTGGTTGCACTAACTCCGCGAGTTCCCGGAGAGCCGCCCCCAAAGAGCGTCCTTGAAGTCTGCGTTCCTTCACGAAATCAACTCGTTTTGACATGTCACGCTCAAACACATGCTACGACGGTACAGCGCCAGATCGGACGACCGGGCACGACCGAGGTGGGCCAAGTCTGGTTTTGCGACTGGATAGTCAGCTATTCCAAAATAACGCCAGATTACTCCCCTGAAACGCCGATGTCGTCTGGAAAGTCTCTCGTTTCGCGCTAAGTCGCCTGAGCGCGTCTTCGCACACGGCCCTCTCGACACATGCCTGCCAACGCCTCATATTCCGACAATCGGCTGCGGACAGTGGATTGGCCTCCAAGCACCTTCGCGGGTTGCCCGTTGTAGCCCTGGAATCGACCGTAAGGCGCAGTCCAGCCTCCGGATGAGCCGTGGGGGGCACCATCTGGAGCACCCGAAGCGCCTTAGATTCCCGAATCCGGATAGCATGGTGCGCAATAAGTAGTATTGCTCACCTCGTCTAAATTAAACTATGGATTGAGAGTCGTCTGATCGGGCGGTTTTGTACGGTGTTGGCAGCATCCCCGATCTTTGGGCCACCAATTTAAGAAGGCTCGAAAGGGATGCGCAAGGCGGGAGCAGTCAGCGATGTTTAGGAGCGCCACACACAGCACGGCAATCGAATTCCAACAAGATGGGGCGCTTAACTGCCATGGAATGGCCGATGTGCGAGAAGCGAGAAGATGGTTCGCGGGCCCAACTTGGGGTATCCTCGCGCAGCGACTGATTCCGGCGGTCCTGATGGTTGCAGGATCGGTTTCTGGGGCTTGGGCCGCGGGACCCTCACCCCTCACATCCCTTGCCTCCGTTCACGCTCTCAGCAATGCCGAAGCAAGCAAGGGGATTCCCGTCGCTTGCGAAGCAACGGTTGTCTATTCCCGTGGGTACGAAAGTTTGCTGTTCGTCCAAGACGGGAACGCAGCACTCTTCGTCACTCCGCCGACGACTGCAGCGCTGCTTCCTGGCGACCGAATCTTCATCAAGGGAAAAACCCAGGGCAGCTTCCGTCCCCTCATCGTTGCCAGAACGATCACCTTGCTTCATCACGGTGCGCCGCCCAGGCCCAAACAGGCCACCTTCGGCGAATTGATTCGCGCTAAGTTTGACGCAGAGTTGGTGACCGTACGTGCAAAGGTTCGCGCTGCAGACCTGGTCGTGAGCGCGGTCGCCCCTCGGCGCAGCGCCCGCCTGCAGTTGCTCATGGACGGCGGTCACATTGAAGCAAATGTGGACAGCGACGATGAACCTGCACTCAACGAGTTGTTGGACGACGAAGTGGAAATTACCGGCGTCGCCGCAGGAAAGTTCGACGACAAGATGCAGCAGACCGGAATCGTCCTATACGTTTCCTCGCTTGCGAACATAAAGGTCCTTGATCACTTCCACGGGAATCCCTGGTCTCTCCCGGTCACACCCATGGACCAGGTGCTTGCAGGCTATGACGTGCGCGACCTCACCGAGAGAATCCGGGTTCATGGAACGATCACCTATTACCAGCCAGGTACAGCGGTTGTGCTTCAGGACGGACCCAAAAGCCTCTGGATCTCGACTCATACGCAGGAACCCTTGGTAATTGGCGACATCGCGGATGGAACCGGCTTTCCCGACGCGCATGATCGCGTCCTCACCCTGACCGATGGCGAATTCAAGGATAGCCACATTTTTTCGCCCGTCAGCCCGCGACCGGCAACCTGGGAAGAGCTGGCGTTCTGGAACAGCAGCAAACCCGTTGGACATCAGAATGACCTCGTCTCAACAGAGGGCCAGGTTGTTGCCGAGGTCCGCGAGGCGACGCAGGACGAGTATGTTCTCGTCTCGGGCGGACGGATGTTCACGGCGATCTACCGCCATCCGCGTGCAAGCGGCTTTCTCCCTCCCATGCGAGTGGTGCCGCTGGGCTCAAAAATTCGCGTTACCGGAATTTGCACGATCCTGGATACCAATGCAATTAATCCGGGGGAAGAAGTGCACTTCGATATTCTGCTTCGGTCCTTCGACGATATCGCTATCGTTGCCGGACCGCCTTTGCTCAACATTCGGAACCTCATCATTCTTGTGCCATTCTTGCTTGTGCTGCTGGTTGCCGCCGGCATCAGGGAATGGGTAAGAGAAAGGAAGGTGCGCCATCAGAACGCCATAGTCGCTTACACCGAGCGTCGGCGCGCGCGCATTCTTGAGGACATCAACGGTTCTCGGCCCCTCGCGGAGATCATCGAGCAGATCACGGAACTGGTCTCCTTCAGACTCCGTGGCGCCTCCTGCTGGTGCCAGATCGCCGATGGAGCACAACTTGGAAACTGTCCGCGGGAGATCACTCCATTCCGCGTCGTTCATGTGCCGATTCCGGCCCGCTTTGGTCCACCGCTCGGAACCTTCCATGCCGCGTTCGATCCGCTCTCAAAACCGGTTGCCATCGAATTGGAGACACTCTCCACAGCGGCGGACCTGGCCTCACTGGCCATAGAAACCCGGCGCCTCTACTCGGATCTGCGCCACCGCTCCGAGTTCGACTTGCTGACCGATATCCATAACCGATTCTCGCTGGAAAGTTACCTTGATCAGCAAATCGATCACGCGCGTCAGAACGCCGGTGTATTCGGCTTGATTTATATCGACCTGAATGACTTCAAGCAGGTCAACGACGTCTATGGTCACCATGTAGGAGACCTATACCTTCAGGAAGTGGCCTTCCGAATGAAGCGCCAACTCCGGTCTGTCGACCTTCTGGCGCGGTTGGGTGGCGACGAGTTTGCTGTAGTTGTGCCCCAGGTCCATAGCCGGAAAGAAGTCGAGGAGGTCGCCCAGCGTCTCGAACGCAGTTTCGACGATCCCTACGCCTTCGATGGATACCTCCTGCGCGGTTCGGCAAGCGTCGGCATTGCTCTTTATCCGCAAGACGCTGTTACAAGAGACAGTCTGCTGAGTGCAGCCGACGCGTCGATGTATATTGTCAAACAAACCAAGCGGCAGGCCGATACGGCTGTGAGGGACGTCAAGTGCTGAGCCAATAGCCTGCAGCAACTGCCGAGACTACCCTGCGAGTTGTCCCAACTTCGAGCTGCAAGGCACGACGCGCTTCTCATCCCGGTCGATCTCCGCAAACACTGGAGCCCCGATGCGCGCCATGATCCGCATGCTCACAACTACATAGGCCGAGTCGGTCAACTGCACGCCAATCTGCGAGAAAGGCGATCCCGCAGGGCCCATTCTGTAGGGCAGCACGTATAGGGTGCGGCCTCGCATAGACCCCTTGAAAAGCGACTTCAGAGGTTTGCGCATCAGGCGCGGGTCTACCCAGTTGTTTGTCGGACCGGCGTTGTCTTTTGAGAGCTTACAGATCAGCGTGCGTTCCTCGATCCTTGGCACGTCGCGAGAATCATTCCCCGCGACATGGGCGTTCTATGCTCCGCATTCTGAAGCTTCTCGTTAGACTAAGAAACATGAAGCTTTTCGCCCCCCTCTCTCTCGCAGCGCCCCTCGTAACGTCTAACCATCTGAGAGGCGAATAATGGCAACTTCCGGGCTGCTTGCGCCCAGCTCCACGCGTTCCAGATTTAAAACCGTTCTCTGGATCTCCCTTGGTCTTACTGCGCTCTTTGTTTTCATCACTTCAGAAGTTCTTCTCGTCACCGATTACCCCATGTACCACGCCTACCGTCTGCAGGTCATCGCCGACCGCCATCTCCTCCTCCCCCATGCACTCTGCGGCGTCATCGCTCTCCTGGCCGGCCCTGTGCAGTTCTCGTCGCGCCTTCGCCAGCGTCATCTGAAATTCCATCGCGTCCTCGGCCGCATCTACGTCATCTCCGTCTTTATCGGGGCCTTCACCGGGATCGCCCTCGCCAGCGGCCGCCCCGGCTTGCCAGGAACCTCCATGCAAGCCGCCGCCTGGATCGTCTGCACCACCGCCGCCGTCATTACCGCGCGTAACCGCCAAATCGTCCAGCATCGCCAGTGGATGGCCCGTTCCTACGCCGTCACGTTTACCTTCGTCTCCAGCCGCGTGCTCAATCTCTGGCCGCGCTACTGGAGCCATCTTGGCGACACCTTCGCTGCCGTCGGCGTCATCGCCTTCACTCTGGCTTCGCTGCTTATCGTCGACCTCGGCCTCAACTGGCGCGAGCTCACCACTCGGCGTAACTGATGGTCGCCGCCAACACCCGCCTCATTTCCACCGCCCCACACACAACCGTCCCGGCCGCCAATGCTCCACCGTCACCGCCGCCCGGGGAACCTCAGCCGCCGCCAGCAACCGCACCCAGTCCTCCTCCCGGAAGGCCCGCCGGAAGGACACTGACGCATCATGCCGCACAAACCGGTGCCAACCCACCATCCCGTCCACCCACCCAAACATTCGACAACTCCACTCCGACCGCTCCAAATCATTGATGAACCAACCTGCCTGCGCATACGCTTCCATCCACCGAAGCAGCGCGACGATCTCCTCATCCTCCAGGTGATGCGCCATCAGCGAACTCACGACGATATCCAACGGTTTCTCCGGCCGATACACCAGAGCATTGCCGGTCACCCACGCGATTCCGAGCTCCTTCGGAGTGGACTCCTCTGCCGCACGCGCCGCATAAGGATTCAAGTCGATCCCCGTTAACTGCACAGCAATGCCGCGTCTTCGCGCCCAGCCTGCAATCTGCCGCAGCAGATCGCCGCCGCCACTGCCCACATCGACAATGTGCATTGGATCACGCAATCCATGCGGTAGCCGCCTCAGCCAAGCCAGCGTCGGTCGATATCCCAGCAGCCAGCGGTTGATCTGCTCCAGGCTGCGCAGGCAGCCGCGGAAATCTTCATAGCTACAGTCACCATCCATCAGCTCCGGCAGATCGCGCGGAGAGGCCCGTAGTCTGAACTCGGTCTCCGCACTAGACCCCATGGAAGCGCATTGTCTCCGCTGTCAGCCCGGGGCCAAACGACATGGCGCACCCGCGCTGCCCCGGCCGCGCCTGCTGCATCATCCGCTGCAGCACAAACATCACCGTCGCCGACGACATGTTGCCGAAACTCGACAGCACCTCGCGCGACGCCGCAAGCGCATTGGCCGGCAGCTCCAGTCCCTTCTCGACCGCATCCAGAATCGACCGTCCGCCGGGATGCACTGCCCACAGGTCGATGCCCTCGCGCTCGGCCATCAGCTCGCCCTCATGCAGCGCGCGGCCCAACTCCGCCGGCACCTGGCCGGAGAGCAACATGTCGAATCCCAGCCCACGGATCTTCCACGTAATCAGCCCCCTCGTCTCGGGGACCATCACGGCCGTGAAGCTGTCCAGTGCAAAGCCCTGCTCGCAGGCGGTAATCAGGCTCGCCGCCGCGCCATCGGCAAAAACCAGGAAGGAGAGCACCTGCTCCAGCTCCTGCGTCTCCTGGAAATGCAGCGTGCACAGCTCCAGGTTGACCATCAGAACACCCGCCTTCGGATCTGAGCGCACAATGTGCCGCGCCAGCTTCAGCGCGTTGATCGCGGCATAGCATCCCATGAATCCGACCATCGTGCGCTCCACGCCCGCCGCAAGCCCGAGGTGGTCGACGATCTCAAAGTCCAGCCCCGGCGCATAGAGCCCGGTGCAGCAGGTCACCAGCACGTGCGTAATATCGGAGCGTTGCTTCTCATTGAGCGCAAGCTGGTCCACGGCCTTCCGCATCAGTACCGGAGCGTTCTGCTCAAACAGCTCCATCCGCCGCGCCGTGTTGGGAAAGTTGCCTAGCCGATAGAACTCATGCGCGTCATGCGACGAGAATTGGCCGGAACCTTTATGCGGATCGAGGAATGAATAGCGATGCGCGATATCGGCACGGCTCACCATGCGGCGGAAGACCGTGCGCAGCCGCGGGTTGGCGAGCATCTGCTCAGCGAAGACGACGAAGGCGTCATGGACATCGTGTTCGGGTACGGCAGTGGCGATGCGGTTCAGGTAAGCCGTAGTCAAGCGCAATGGGCCCTCAGTCCGGATTATAGGGTTAGACGTCGCGTGCGTGTCTGGGGGAAGCTGGACCACGTAGGGACGACAGTCCGGCGACAGTCGATTTTCCCGCTAGCGGGGATATTCCAGGCCAATCAATTGTTTAAGGGGCTTAGGACGCAAAGCGCGTCCTAAGCCCCTTGTCTAATTGGCCAATTTGGCAAAGTTGCCAGCGCTACCTTAACAATCTCGCTGGTGCGAAAGATTGGGCAGAACAGGCTGTGGCTCACCATTCTCGCCGACGCCCAGTCAAACCCTTACGCCAGCCCGGTGGATTTCAAACTGCACCACTACCTCTAAGTGCAGTGTTGGCCATTCGATACCATCAGGAGCGGTACAATTTCAGCTGATCGGATCCGAACAAGGAGATTCCAGTTATAACGTCCAATCTGAATCAGATTCCTTTGCACGATGAAGTTCTCGTCCTTGGCGGTGGAGTGGCAGGCTGTGCCGCTTCAATCGCGCTGGCCCGCAGGGGACGAGTCGTTACGCTGATTGAGCGCGAGCCCACACCCCGCCATAAGGTCTGCGGAGAGTTCCTAAGCGGTGAGGCGCTTGAGGACCTGAACGCGCTCGGCATCGACGTCTCCTCGCTTGGCGCCGTGCCCATCGATTACGTTCGGCTCGCCGCTGCCGGGCGCGCCGCTGAGGCTCCCTTACCTTTTTCCGCGGCGTCGCTGACGCGCAAGGCGCTTGATACAGCGCTCGTCGCCCAGGCCATCGCCGCAGGAGTCCGCGTAGAGCGCGGTCGCAGTGTGCAGGCGCTCGCGCGCACGGCACACAACGAATGGCAAGCTACGCTCGACGACGGCACCACCCGTGAAGCTCCAACAGTCTTTCTCGCCACCGGCAAGCACGACCTCCGCGGCCACGCGCGTCCGGAGGACCCGGAGCGATGGATCGCCTTCAAGATGTATTTTCGCCTGGCGCCCGCGCAGGCCGCTGAGCTCGCGCGCGCCTCTGAGCTGATGCTCTACCCCGGAGGCTATGGCGGTATCCAGCCGGTTGAAGGGGGCATTGCAAACCTCTGCTGCGTGGTGCAACAGCGGCATTTCGCACGTGTGGGCAATCGCTGGGAGAACTTCCTCGCAAAGATACAGCAGTACTGTCCACACCTCGCTATGAGGCTTGCCGGTGCGGAGCCGTTGCTCGCCCATCCGATCGCCGTCACCCATATCCCGTATGGTTACATCCGCGGCACATCGGAGAATGGGCTCTACTGCATCGGCGATCAGGCAGCCGTCATCCCCTCATTCACAGGCGATGGCATATCCATCGCGCTGCATACAGCACGTTGCGCCGTCGCTGCCTATCTTGCGGCAGAGCCGGCGCCTCTCTTCCAGGCTAAGCTGCGGTCCGCACTGCTGGCCCAGATGCGCCTTGCCCAGTTCGCCGCCGATGGCTTGAACAACTCAGTCTCGCGCGCTGTATTGCCGTTTTGCCTCAGGGTCTGGCCCGGCGTGATGCGCGTGACGGCAACGCTGACACGCGTCGCCCAGCACGCCGCTGTTGCTCCCATCCAGTTGCCAGCTGAAATCTAGCCACCCTAAAAACAACTCTCAGTAGTTAAAGCACCCTCGGAGAGATGCGATGAAATCCTTCACAGCCTTCGCCCTCGCTGCCCTGCTCGCTCCAGCCGCACTCGCCCAGCATCAGACCTTCGTCGTCAATCCCGATGCCAGCGAGGTCAAGATAACGCTCAAAACAACCCACGAGCTCGTCAACGGCACCTTTCACGTCCAATCCGGATCAATTGAGTTTGACCGCAGCACTCCGAAGATGCTGGGTTCGGTGGTCGTCCTCGCCGGCAGCGGCAAGACCGGCAATGACAGTCGCGACAGAAAGATGAACAAGGACATCCTTAAGGTCAAACAGTACGCAACTGTCTCCTTCGAGCCGAAGACCTATACCGGCGTCATCGCTCTTTCAGGCGACTCGACCATCCAGGTAACGGGTATCTTCACACTCCTCGGCACGCCTCACGAGATCACCGTCCCCATCCTTGTCCATCTTGAAGGCACAGCCGCAACGGCCAAGGTTCATTTTGCCGTACCCTACGTTCAATGGGGACTCAAGAATCCAAGCTTTTTGATCTGGAAAGCGGACAACAACGTCGCGATCGACCTCTTTCTTGCTGGCCGGCTTTCAAAATAGAGAACCGCCTCCTTTGCCCACAACGATGTCGTTCGTCAGCATTAGGGCTGAAGCGAGTTGAGTTTCGGCTCCGGGAAGTCATTCTCGACGGCTGCTGAATCGCCAATGCGCTCCCCGAGGCGGAGCCCGGAGTTCAGGGCGGATATCAGCCAATCCAGACATGACTGCCAGACATGACTGCCAGATATGACTGTTTGGTCGGTAGCCGAGCGGCGGTCCTGCCGGTCATTCCCAGCCCCCAGCAGAAGCCAAACTGGCCCACGACCCCACCCGCCAAATCGTTGACTCGCGGCCCGGATTCGGGTATCCTGAAGTCCTTGCGCGGTGTTGCGCCTGGAGTCTGTGCGCGTGCACTTGGATGTGCACCGGGATGTGCATCAGGACTCGCCGGAAGCCCCGGAATCGCGGGACCTTCGGAGCAGGCAGCCGGCCGCTGGAGACGAGGACTGTTTTCCTCATTCCAGCCCAGGCGAAGGCCCCCGGACGGGGCAGGCACCCGCGGTTCTCACGCGAACAGCATTGTTTGGCTGTGGGGCAAAGGTTCAAGCCCGTGTGTACGTTGCGGGCAGGCGCGGATTGCGCCGCGGTTTTTGTTGGAGTGTGCCTGGGCTGGAAGGCGGGGAAATCCGCCGACGGCAGGGCCGGATTCCCAGATTGATTTGAGGGCGGAAGAGAGATGTCAACGTTTGTTCCGAGCGGCAAGAATATTGACCGCAAATGGTATGTGGTGGACGCGAGCGGCCAGACGCTGGGCCGGCTGGCCACCAAAGCCGCCAGTGTGCTGAGCGGCAAGCTGAATCCGCAGTATGTGCCCTACATCGACATGGGCGACCACGTGATTGTCATCAACGCGGAGAAGGTCCGGCTGACGGGGCTGAAGAGCCAGAAGAAGGTCTATCGCCGCTACACCGGTTTCCCCGGCGGCCTGCGCGAAGAGTCGTTCACGCGCCTGCTCAAGCGCAAGCCGGAGAGGATTCTGGAAGAGGCCATCAGGGGCATGCTGCCCAAGACCAAGATGGGCCGCGCGATGGGCTCCAAGCTGAAGGTCTACCGTGGCGACAAGCATCCCCACGAGGCGCAGAAGCCGGTGGCCCTGGACGTCGCGTGAATGAAGCTGCTGGCTGCTGGTTTCTAGCCGCTAGTTTTGGATTGGGTTGAAGATTAAGGTATTCAGCTTTTAGCTGGCAGCTAGAAGCTAGAAGCTAGGAGCTAAAGAAGAATGGCAGATCTGGTGCAGTATTACGGGACGGGGCGGCGCAAGTCGGCCATTGCCCGCGTCTTTCTGCGTCCCGGCACGGGCGAGTGGAAGGTGAACGGCAAGGCCTTTGAAGAGTACTTTGTGACCGAGCAGCAGCGGGCTTCGGCCAAGCGCAGCCTCGCGCTTGTCGAACTGGCTTCGAGCTTTGACGTCCTCACCACCGTGAAGAGCGGCGGCGTGGCCGCGCAGGCCGATGCCGTGAAGTTGGGCATTGCCCGTGCGCTGGTCGAGTTCAACCCGGAGCTGCGCAAGGTGCTGAAGGCCGAAGGGCTGATGACCCGCGACGCGCGGCAAAAGGAACGCAAGAAGTACGGCCAGAAGGGCGCGCGCAAGCGGTTCCAGTTCAGCAAGCGCTAGAGTCAAGCGCTAGAGTCAAGCGCTAGAGTTTGGCGGTAATCTTTGGGGGCCGCGAGCCGGTCCTCGGAATTCAATCCCCGCTTGAAGCGGGTTCAATCCGGACCCAACGAAGTTTCGTCCGGATGCAATCCATGAAGGAGGCCCATTGGCCACGATCACCATGAAGGAGCTGCTCGAAGCAGGTGTGCACTTCGGGCATCAGACCAAGCGCTGGAACCCCAAGATGAAGGAGTACATCTTCGGCGAGCGCAACGGAATCTACATCATCGATCTGCAAAAGACGCTCAAGCTCTTCAAGGACGCGTCAAAGTTTGTGACCGAACTGTGCGGCAGCGGCAAGACCATTTTGTTTGTGGGCACCAAGCGCCAGGCGCAGGATGCCGTGGCCGAGGAAGCCACCCGCGCCGGGATGCCGTACATCAACCAGCGCTGGCTGGGCGGCCTGCTCACCAACTGGATCACGGTGCAGAAGTCGGTGAAGCGCCTTCAGGAACTGGATGAAATGGCCGTGGATGGCCGCTACGATCTGCTGACCAAGAAGGAAGTCATCAAGCTGGAGCGGGAGCGCAAGCACCTGCAGGCGAACCTGGCCGGCATCAAGACCATGAAGCGGCTGCCGGACGCGCTGTTCATCGTGGACTCGAACAACGAGGCGATTGCCGTGAAGGAAGCCCGCAAGCTGGGCATTCCCGTGGTGGCCGTGGTGGACACCAACTGCGATCCCACCGTGGTCGACTACGTGATTCCGGGCAATGACGACGCGCTGCGCGCCATCCGCCTCTTCACTTCCAAGATTGCCGATTCGGCGGCCGAGGGCGTGAACCTGGTGGGCGACAAGGCCTTTGCCGAAGAGCCGCCTGCCGAGCAGCCCGCCGAAGAAGGCGTGGCGGTGGTGGAGGCTTCTGCCGGCGAAGAGGATGTGGACCTGGATACGGCTTTGGGCGGCGGCATCCGCAAGGCTCCCGCGGCCGTGGCTGCGCCGGACGAGGTGGAAGCCGCAGAGGGCGCCCGTTAATCTTGATCTGCGCGCAAGCCTGCGCATGTTGAAGAGAAGCGTGGCCGCATCGAGCGAGGGCCACGCTTTTCTTGTGCCGGATGGCTCCCGGCTTGAACGGATCGAACCATTCGACTTGAATCGATAGACTGGAAAAAGAGAGATGACGACTGTGACTGAGAAGATTGATGCCAAGCTGGTCAAGGAGCTCCGCGACAAATCCGGCGCTCCCATGGGCGACTGCCTGAAGGCTCTGCAGGAGACCAAGGGTAACATCGAGGATGCCTTCGTGGTGCTGCGCAAGCGGGGCATGGCGTCGGCGCAGAAGAAGGCCGCCCGCACCACCAACGAGGGCGCCGTAGGCACCTACATCCACGCCGGCGGCAAAATCGGCGTGCTGCTCGAGGTGAATTGCGAGAGCGACTTCGTGGCCCGCACCGAGGACTTCCAGGATCTGCTCAAGGACATCGCAATGCACATCGCGGCCAGCGATCCGCGTTACGTGCGCCCTGAGGACGTGACCCCCGAGGACCTGGAGCGCGAGAAGGAGATTTATCGCGCGCAGGCCGCGGCCACGGGCAAGCCCGCGCCGGTCATCGAGAAGATTGTCGACGGCAAGATGGCCAAGTTCTACGAGGAGGTTTGCCTGCTGGAGCAGCCCTTCATCAAGGATCAGGCCATCAGCATCAAGGAGCTCATCGCGCAAAAGGTGGGCAAGCTGGGCGAGAACCTCACCGTGCGCCGCTTTGCCCGCTTCAAGGTGGGCGCCCCGGAGTGGACCGTGGCCCAGACCAAAGCCGCCGAGCCCGCGGCCGAGTAATCCCGGCCCAAACCTGTCACATGCACGAAGGCCCGAAGCATTCGCTTCGGGCCTTCGTGTATGCGCAGTGCGGGGGCGGATTGCGGCCTTTGGGCTCAGTCCAACATGAGCGGGGGCTGCGGGCCGTCTTTGGTGGGATTCAACGGCAGCATGTGCGCCGGCTTCCACTTCTTCTGGTTCCAGGGGCGCCTCTCGAACTTCACTTCCAGCAGGTAGCCCAGATCCGAGTTGCCCTCTGTGCATTCCACGCGCCCGCGAAAGACGCATTCCGTGCACATCTGCCCGGCCGCCGGGCAATCCAGGCATTGCATCCGGATCTGCGTGCCCACCGGCAGCCCGTGTTGCAGCGCCACCACGCAACGCGTGGCGCTGATCTCCTCCAGGTTACCGATCTGGGCTCCGCGGCCCGCGCTCACTCGCACAAGCTGCGAGCAAAGGAAGTAGTCTTGGTCCTGCATCCTGGCCTCCATGCCCCTCTCATCGGCGCAAGCTTCAGGAAATTTAGTGACCAAAACAAAAACTGCGTCGCAAATTGGGCATGCAATCGATTTTGTCCATGCCACTTTCGCTCCAGGCGTCTCACAGCATGAACCGGTTCGCCGTGTGTGCTCCTCCTGAACAACCCTTCCGGGGTGATTTTCCCCTCCTATTAGACCATCAGGCCCTTTCGCGCGAAATCCAAGCCTCGCCCAGCACCGCCGCCCACTCCTTGTGCGATACTCAGAAAAGTATGTACAAGCGCATCGTTCTCAAGCTTTCCGGGGAGGCGCTGGCCGGTTCCCGCAGCTTCGGCCTGGACGCCCAGAAAGTGGCGGAAATCACCGCGGAACTGGCCGATGTCCACGCCCTCGGCGTCGAAATCGGCATCGTGGTGGGCGGCGGCAACTTCTTTCGCGGCGTGGCCGACCATGCCAAAGAGATGGACCGCGTTTCAGCCGACAACATGGGCATGCTCTCCACCGTCATCAACGCCATCGCCCTGCAGGATGCGCTGGAGCAGCGTGGCGTGCAGTGCCGCGTGATGACCGCCGTCTTCATGAACCAGATTGCCGAGCCCTACATTCGCCGCCGCGCCGTGCGCCACCTTGAAAAAGGCCGCGTGGTCATCTTCGCAGCCGGCATCGGCAATCCCTTCTTCTCCACTGACACCGCAGCCAGCCTGCGCGCCATGGAGATCAAGGCCGACGTGCTGCTGAAGGGCACCAAGGTGGAAGGGGTCTACAACGCCGATCCCATCCTCGTGAAGGACGCCGTCAAATACGACGTGATCACCTACATGGAAATCCTCCAGCAGGGTCTGAAGGTGATGGACCTGACCGCCGTGAGCCTTTGCAAGGACAACAACCTGCCCATGATCGTCTTCAACATGAACCAGCCGGGCAACATTCGCCGCGTCGTGCAGGGCGAAAAAGTCGGCTCGCTGGTCACGGCCTAGCGCGGGCCGGGGTCGTCTAATTTTTCGTGGAACAACGCAAGCCAGAACCGCTGAACGCCCTCACCGGCCTGCGTTGTTTCGCGGCCATCAACATCGTTCTGTTCCATTTTTCTGATCCGCGCTGGTTCGGCATTCTGGCGCCCGTCGTCAACGCCGGCTACGCCTCGGTCAGTTACTTCATCCTGCTCTCCGGCTTCGTGCTGGGTTACAACTACAACAAGCGCGGCCGCGCCGGCCAGTTTGACACCGTGCGCTTTTACAAGACCCGCTTCACGCGCATCTATCCCATTTACATCCTCAGCCTGCTTCTTGCGTGGCCCATGATTCCCACCGAATGGGCCGCGCACACGCACACCATGTTCTGGACCGGAATGGTGCTTTCGCCGCTGCTGCTGCAGGGCTGGATTCCCTCCATCGCCACATTCCTCAACACGCCCGCGTGGACCATGTCCGCCGAGGCCTTCTTCTATCTCATTTTTCCCTTCATGGCGCGCTGGAAGAAGCCGACCAGCATCCGGCGCCACATCCTCAAGCTCGGCGGCGTCTGGCTCATCGGTCTCATCCCCGGCACGCTTTATATCATTTTCAGTCCCGACGGCATCGCGCACCCCAACCGCTTCAGCTACGGTCCCTGGCTGTCGGCGCTCAAGTTCACGCCGTTGCCGAATCTGGCCAGCTTCGTCTTCGGCGTATTGCTGGCGAAGCTTGACGAACTCCTGCCGCGCGAAGGCAGCCTGCGCTTCGCGCTCGGCTCTTTCGGTTTCGCCGCCGCATTCGGTCTGCTTTCGCTGGGCGCGCGCGTGCCTTACGCGCTGCTGCATGACGGCGGACTCATGCCGCTCTTCGGCTGCATAGTGTTGGGCCTCGCGGGCAAAAATCCGCTGGCCACCGCGCTCGGCGTCCGCCCGCTTGTCTTCGTGGGCGAAGCCAGTTACAGCCTTTACCTGCTCCACTTCAACATGTGGCAGTTTATCCACCAGTCGCACATTCTCAACCGGCTTCACCTCGCGCAATACGACCCCTGGATCAGCTACGTGTTGCTCATCCTTATGGCGCTGCTGGCGCTGCACCTGATTGAGAAGCCCGCCCAGCGCAAACTGCGCCAGTGGATGGGCGCAACGACCTGATCTGCGCTCTCGCTCAATCCTCCGCAAATCCCGCAAAGCTGTGCGGCGGCAGCGCCAGGTGGAAGACCGTCTCCGGCGTGCGCACTCGAAACTCCCCGAACGGCGTGTGAATCGGAGCCGGAGCTTCGCCCAAGAGCACCGCGCCCGTGGCCAGGTCGCGCAACTTCCGTCCCGTTCCCGTCAACGTCACAGTCACCGTCGTTGGCTCATCCAGAAACGATTCGGCGACGAACGTGTCATTGTCATACGGGATCAGGCTCACCTGGCTAGGTGCGTCAAACTGCACCGGAAATCCGCGCAGCAGATAGCGCCTGAGCCTGTCCAGCACCGGCTCGGGCAGCGCGTACAGGTCCGCCGGATTCTCCGGAATCGTCAGCACGTAAAGCAGCCCCTTGCTGTAGTGATCCTGGAAGAGCAGCGGCGCGCCGCTTCCGTTTGCCGTCAGCCGCACCATGGGCCACGCATCGTTGGTCATGAATTCGACTTCGGGCACAAGGATTTTGCGCGGCAGCGGGCCGCCGCCGAATGCGAACGCGCCTTGGTAGCTGTCCGCGTCCAGCACATTGCCCGTTACGCTCATCTCCGCAAGCTGGCCGAACTGCTCCGGCCCGTTGCCCTGGAGTGTCTTCAGCAACCCCGTGGTCACAATCACGGTTCCGCCCTGCTCCAGATGCGTCTTGATCTCGCTCACCAGCTTCGGATCGAAGCGCGCCTCCTCGGTCAGCAGAATCGTGTGCGCATGCGTGGGGAATGTGGGCGTCATCTCCATGGGAATGCCGATCATGCCCAGGAAATTTTGCAGAAAATCCTCGCCTGTCGACTGATACGGCTTGTAGCTTGCTATGCCCACCGGGTTGCCCAGCTTGCCCACAATCGCATTCACGCTCGCCAACGAGTAGCCGGCAACCGTGGCGTAATTGATGGGCGCGTCCGAGCCCGTCGCCGCGTGATACTTGTCGAGCCCCGCCTGGGTAAAGCTCGTCCCCAGCCCGCTCCACGCCTTACGATCGCCCATGCGCGGCGGGCTCAGCAGGTCACTGTACTGGAAGAGAAGAATCTGCGGCGCTTTGGCCAGCATCGTGTCCCAAAGCTGCTCGGCGTAGCGGTCCACATAGGTCGTGCCGTAAGTATCCACCCAGCCGCCGCCGTTGCGCCCTGGCGACACGTGGTCAAAGTAGCGCATGATCTCGAAGCTCTCGTACTGCTGCAGATGCTGGTCGTTGAAGACCGGATCGCGCGTCTCCGTGCCGGTGTAAATGCCGTCGAAGATCTTCGGCTCCTGGTCCAGGTCGTAGCCGTTGGCCTGGAAGTGCTCATACCAGTTGGGGAATTTGATGATCACCTTCACGTGCGGATTCACCGAGCGCGCCGCGCCTTCCACCAGGTTGCGCGCCACCTCGTCCATCATGCGCAGCCTGAAGTTCGTCCAGCTCTGGGCGCCCTTGGCCGCAATGTCGGAGTCGTTCTTGGTGTTGTAGAAGAAAAAATCATCCAGGATGATCTCGTTGAAGTGCCGCGCCGTAAGCTCGGCCACGCGCTTCACCAGCGCGCGCTCCGCCGGGTCGGTGTAGCACATGGAAACGAATTGCCCTGGGTCGGCCGGCGCGGCGTGCTTCGCGGAACCTGAGCCGCCCGCGTGGTCGCCGCCGCCCACATACGCAATGCCGCCGGCCACCTGCACGCCGTGCGCCACGAAAAACTTCTTCACCGTCTCCAGCAGCGCGCCGTCGGCCACCTGCCCGCTGCGATAGCTCTCGATGTAGACCTTGTCCACCTTCACCTGGCTTGAAAGCTGCTGCCACGAGTGCTCCAGATAGGCCGGGTCCTTCATCTTCTCCACCACGCCCACGGGAATGTACACGGCCACGCGAAACTGATCGTGAGCAGGCGGCTCTGCCTGCGCCTTCACGGCGAGCAGCGGCAGCGCGACAAGCAGGGCAACTGTAGAAAGCAGCAGAGGATTGCGAAGATACACGGCAGGGTCTCCTTGGTCGCCGGGGCATGGCATGAGCCGCCCGGTTTCTGCCGTCGGCTCACGCGCTGCTTTCGGCGCGGTGCCAGTATATGCGTTCAATGCCCTTGAATAAAACGATTCTGCAGAAACCAATCGCCGCGTTGTCGCATGCCTGCGCGCAGCAAAAAGCCCGGCCACGCGGGCCGGGCTTGTTGCGATTTGACTGCGAAGCGCGCTTTACGGAGCCACCACCTGTACTGAGTGGTTGCCGTGCGGCACAATCGCCAGCGCGGTGGGCCCCTGCACGCTTGTCGGGTAGGGCGTCGCCTGCGTCTGCGAAAGGGTGCCCGTATCCGGATTGAGCCGGAAGCCGGAAACCGAATTGCCCAGCGTGTTCGCGGTGTACACAAATCGTCCCAGCGCCGGATCCACCGCAATGGCAACCGGCTCCGTATCCGTCACATCATTCGTCGCTCCCGTGGTGTTCACCGCCAGCGAAGGAGTGCCCGTGGCGCGGTCGATCACATAACCCGACACCAGCGAATCCAGCGCATCGGCCACGTACATGTACTTGCCGCGCGGATCGATCGTCACGGCCAGCGGCTCGTTGCCCGTTTTGAAAGGTCCATTGATGAGGAAGTTCAGCGTGCCCTGGCTCTGCACGCTGTAACCGATGAGTTGATTGGAGGCGTAGTCGGCCACGTAGACGAAGCGGCTGGTGGGGTCGGCTGCCAGCGCCACCGGCTTTACGCCCGCCTGGAAGGGGCTGCCCGCCGCCGCGGTCAGCGCACCGCCAGAACCCACCTGGAAGCTCCAGATCCAGCCCGGATGCGCGTTGCTCGTCGTGGTGCCGCCCGGGTTGTAGGCGGACTGGTCATAGGCCGTTGCGTACACTGTTGTGCCGCTGGCCAGCACCGCCACGCTGGTGGGCGCCACGGTGTCGCTTTCGTAGCCGGGAATGGTCAGCGGCATCTGCGCCACGGCCGAGCCGACGGTCCCCGAGGAGAGCGAGTACGCCGTCAGCGTGGCCGTCGTGGTGCCGGAAACCACGTAGAGGTAGGTTCCCGTCGCGTTCACCGCAACCGCCGCGGGCGCGTCGGTCAGGGTCAGCGTGTCCTTGGCTGCCAGCGTGCCGTCGGTGGCCACCGTAAAGTGCACCACCGTGTCGTCGCCCGCGTTGGCCACGTACAGGTTGGCGTAGTCCTGGGTCACGGCCATCGACACCGGGTCCACGCCGCCGGAGGAAATCACCTTGCCGCCCGTGCGCAGCGCGCCGGACTGGGAATCGGCCGCAAAGCTTTCAATCTGGCCGTCGCTGCCGGCGCCGGGCGTGCCCTGGCTCGCCACAAACACGTAGTCGATGGTGACAATCTGGCAGGCGGTGAGCGCCGTGGCCACCACAAGGCCGAGTGCAGAGACCAGAAACAGCTGGCTCGTTTTGCTGAACTTCATGCGCTTCCTTCGTCGCGGGCCATCCATCCATCAGCCCTGCATGAACTGGATTGTTTTCCCCGTCCGGCCTTGTGCGCCGGCTCGGGGAGGGTTGCGGTTGCGGCGCCGTCTACTTCTGCGCCCGGGTGCCGTGCGGAATTGCCGCCACTGCCGTGGGCAGGGCATTCGATTTGGAGGGCGAGAACTGCGAGTTCAGCAGCGACCCGTCCGTCGCGTTGATCTGGAAGCCTGAAACCGTGGCGTCCAGATAATTTGCCGTGTAAAGATACTCGTTCAGCGAGGGGTCAATGCCGATGGCCACCGGCTGCGTGCCCGTCGTGTAGGTCCCAAGCCAGGTCAGCACGCCGCCCGAAACTGAGTATGCCGAAAGGTTGCCGTCCTGCGAGTTGGCCACGTAGGCGTACTTGCCGCTGCCGTCCACCACAATCGCCGCCGGCACGTTGCCCGTCGACGCCGGATTGCTCATCGGGCTCAGCAGGCCGCTGTTCACCTGGAAGGTCAGCACCTGGTCCTTCGCCGCGTCGGTCACGTAGACATAATTGCCGCTCGGGTCCGCCACAATCGACGAGGGCTTGGTTCCCGCCGCGAAGGGCACGCCGCCGCTCATCGGCGTCAGCGTCCCGTCGGAGTTCACCGTGAAGCCGAAGACGTAGCCGCTGACGCTGGTCGAGTCATACGCGGTCACGTAGACATACGCGCCCGAGGAAGCCGTGGTCACCGCCGTCGGCGTCATCACGTCGGTCGGGCTCGCCGGCAGCGTCAGCGGCCAGTACTCCGAGCTCAGGCTGGCGTTGGCCACCGGCGTCGCCAGCGAATCGTCCTTGTTGATGGGGAACACGGCGATCGAACCCGAGCAGGGCGCAGCCGTCGAGCAGCTCGGCAGCGGCTGGTAGGTGTCCGCCACGTAGAGATACGAGCCGGTCACGTTCACCGCCATGGGGAAGACTCCCGGCGTATTGACCGTGTTCTGCGGATACAGCTTGCCGTCATTGCCGATGGCGAACTGCACGATCGAGTTGTCGTCGCGGTTCACCACGTAGAGGTTCGTGTTGTCCGTGGAGGTTGCCTCGGCCACCGGGTTGCGCCCCCCGGAAGGGAAGGGCGAGGTGGGAATCTGCCGCATGCGGCCCGACTCGGAGTTGATTTCGAAGACGTCCACTTCGCCGTAGCTGGTGGGGCCCGCCCCCTGGGCGCTGGTCACGTAGACAAAGTCCACCGTCAGCGTGCTGCAGGCCGTCACCAGCCCGGCCGCCAGCAGGCTGACCGCGGAGGCCAGCACCAGCTGGCTCGATCTGTTGAACCTCATGCGCATCTTTCGTCAGCGGACCGGAACCCAGGCCCGAAGTTCCTGATTGGTGAGTGGAGCCGCGTCCGCCGCTTTTCGCCCGGCCGCGCCTCCGCTCCGATTGCGTTGCCAGGGTTCCGCAACCTCCGGCACCCCGGGGCAGGATCCGGCACCGGACCGCTTCCTGCCCAAATCATTTCCGCGCCGGCCGGCGGACTCAGCTGGTGCGTCCGGTCGCCACGCACCACAGCGCCGGCCCGTCCAGCGGGAACGCCGTGTTCGCCGAGCCGGACTGGCTGGTCAGAACGCCGGAGTTCTGGTCGATCAGCCGGCCCGTCACCGTCGAGTCGTTGTAGTTGGCCGTATAGATGTACTGGTAGGAGGGGTCTTCGAGCATGCATTTCGGCCCTGCGCCCGTGCCCACCGTGGAGCCGAACCCTCCGCCCGCCAGCTCGCTCAGCTGGTGCGTGCTCGGATCAATCACGTACCCCACAATGCCGCTCTGCGCGTTGTTCGGGTCGGTGTTGTTGCCCTGGTTCACCACGTACACCCACTTGTTTTTGTTCTCCACGATCAGATAAATCGGATTGGACTGCGCCGGATCGTCCGCCACCGCGCCGCCCGTCATCGCCTGCAGCGCGCCGTTTGCGCCCAATGAGTAGGGCAGAATCTGGCTGGTGGCGCCGTTGGTCACCAGCGTGCCCTCGTTATCCAGCACGTAGATGGTGCCGTTCCCGTTCACGATCGCCGTCGCCTGGCTGATGCCCAGCGGCTGCGAGGTGTTCTGCGTCACGGTCAACTGCCCGGTGGACAGGCTGTAGGTGTAAGGAAACACCGAATCGCCCGTGGCCGACGTGCCGCTGAGCGTAAGAATGTCGCCCGAGACCAGCACAAAATCGATGGGGTTGGCCGGAACCGGGAAGTAGGAGAGCTGCGCGCCGTTGGCAGAGGTCACCTGGGCATTCAGCAGCAGCGAGAGCCGCCCCGTGGTCGGATCCACCTTGAAGGCCGTGATGTCGCCGCAGCTCGTCACGCCCTGGCCCAGCGCCAGCGCGCATGCCGTGCTCGAGGGCGCGTCGTGGTCCAGCACATAAATAAAGTTGCCGGAGGCGTCGGAAAACATGCGCTCCGGGTTGATGCCCTGCGTGTAAAAGGTCTGCTGCGACTCCAGCACACCGTTGCCGCCAATCGAAAACTGGGTGATGTTGCCGCCCGAGCACGGGTCGGCTGTCGTGCAGTTGGCCCCGCCCGACGCCGTCTCACCCGTGTTCAGCACATAGAGGAACCTTCCGCCAGCCAGCAGTACGGCACGCGCCGGGTTCGATCCGCCGGAACCGATGGGAAGCCCGGCAATGGGATAGAGCTTGCCGGTGTTGTGCTCAATCTTGAAGCCTGAGACGATCCCGTTGCTGGTCGTCGCGGCGGTCTTGATGCCCGTCACGTACAGGTACCCGACCGTATAACTCTGAATGCAGGATGTGATGCCGAAAACTACGCCGGCCGAAAGGGCGCTCAACAGAAGGGCCTTGCCGAATTTCCTAAACTTCATGCGATTCCTTCATCCTGGTCCGGCGTGCGCCGCCAAGTTTGCTAGTTCCGCAGCAGAGCTGGGTGGGATGGGTCCCTGCTGCATTGTAAAAGGCGAGGGCTGGTTATGCCTAGTTTCCCTCCCATCCGGGTCCAGGCTGCGCACTCGGCCGGTCCCGGCGGGCTCTCGCACTCCGGGCTTCCGTCTCCGGCTCTCGTTGCACCCGCTTCCGCTAAAGATGGGATTTGGACTCGTCCGGCGGGGCAAAGGTCACCCTTGGGCCGCCCGCCGGGCGACTCTTTTTTCCACCCGCCGCACTACCACACCCGGCAGGAGTTTTCCGGATACATCGGCTGGCCCTTCTTGCAGTTGAATGCCTTGCCGAAGGCAGGGAAGTTCCGCACCACGCCGTTCACCCGCCAGTGGTCCGGCGAGTGCGGATCCACCAGCACGTCCTGCCGCGCGAACTGCTCGGTTTCGTTGGTGCACCACACCTGTGCAAAGCCCAGGAAGAACCGCTGCGCTTCCGAGTAGCCATCGATTTTTTCGTCGATGGATTTATGCTCCTCGGCCAGCGTGTTCATCAGCGCCATGTAGGCAATCCGCAGTCCGCCGTTGTCGGCCGTGTTCTCGCCCAGCGTCAGTTTGCCGTTCACCATCGCCGCCTTGGCGTCGCCCTGGGCCGGCGCCGCCTCAAAGCCGTCGTACTCATTCACCTCGCACGCCGTCCGCTGGTCGAAGGCCTTGCGGTCTGCCGGCGTATACCATTCGCGCAGATTCCCCTTGCCGTCGAACTTCGAGCCCTGGTCGTCAAAGCCGTGCGTCATCTCGTGGCCAATCACCATGCCGATGCCGCCGAAGTTCACCCCCGGGTCCATGTCAGGGTCAAAGAACGGCGGCTGCAGAATCCCCGCCGGGAAGTTGATGTCGTTCATTGAAGAGCTGTAATAGGCGTTCACCGTCGGCGGCGTCATGCCCCACTCCTGCTCGTTTACCGGCTTGCCCAGGTGGTCCAGGTTCCAATTCATCTCAAAGGCATCCGAGCGCTCCACGTTGCCCAGAAAATCGCCGTGCTTCACCTTCAGCCCGGCGTAGCTGCGCCACTTGGACGGATAGCCGATCTTGTTGCGGATCATCGACAGCTTCTTCTCGGCCGCCTGCTTGGTCTCCTCGCTCATCCACGGCAGCGTCTGGATGTCCTCGCCCAGCGCCTTTTCGAGCGCCGCTACAAGCTTGTCCATCTGGGCTTTGGCGTCGGGCGGAAAGTACTGCTTCACCCAGTCCTGCCCCACGGCCTCGCCCAGCGCGCGGTCGGTCATTGACGTGCACCGCTCCCAGCGCGGCAAGGGCTGCTTCTGCCCGGAGAGCGTCTTGCTGTAGAAGTCGAAGTACTCGTCGTAAAAATTCTGCGCCAGGTAAGGCGCCGCGCTGTGAATCAAATGCCAGCGGAAATATGCCTTCCATGCGCTGATTGGCTCGCTCGCAAGCAGCGTGTTCATCTCCTTGAAGAACTCCGGCGTGGCCACGTTCAGCGTGCCAAACTGGCCCACCTTCACGTCCTTGAAGTACACGTCGAAATCGAAATCAGGCGCCAGCTTGGCCAGGTCCGCCAGCGTGTAAATGTGGTAGCGGTTCTCCGGATTGCGCAGCTCCACGCGGCTTGTGGAAGCCTTGGCCAGCGCCGTTTCAATGGTCATCACGTCCGCGGCTTCCTTCGCCGCCTCCTCGGGCGAGTCCCCGGCCAGCGTCAGCATCTTCGTCACGTGCGCCACATATTCCTTGCGAATGTCCTCGAAATGCTTTGCCGGCGAAATGTAGTACTCACGGTCCGGCAGCGCCAGCCCGCCCTGGAAGATCCCCGCAATCTGCTTCGACGAATCCTTCTCATCCTGGCTCACGCCAAAGTTGAACAGCGGCCCGCCGGCCCCGCTCGCATCCAGTTCGCCCATCAGCTGCGCAATCTGGCTTGCCTTCTTCAGCCGCGCAACTTCCTTCAGCGCCGGCTCCAGCGGCTTCAGCCCCTCGGCGTCAATCTGCGCGGTGTCCATGCACGCCGCGTAGTAGCCCCCATACTGCTTCTGCAAGGGTGTCTTCGGATCATTCGCCGCCGCGTCCAGCTCCTTCCAAAGCAAATAGCGGTTCCGCTCCTGCAGAATCGAAAACGAACGCGCCCACAGCACATGGTCGCTGGGGATCGGGTTGTTCTTCACCCAGTTGCCGCAGGCGTACTGGTAAAAGTCCGTGCATGGGTCGACCGCTTTGTCGATTGCCGACGGATCAAAACTCTTCGATGCCTTCACCGGCTCGGGTTTTGACTCATTTGCCGCCGCGCTGGAGGCAGTCTGCGCCGCGGCCACTCCGGCCGCCAGCACCAAAAGTGGAATCATTTTCATCGGGTTCATGGAGATTTTCCTCGCCAGGCAGCAGCTTGCCGGTCCGTCGCCTTTCGCTCTTTCAGGCTCTACCGCGGACCTGGTCCCGCCCTTCCAAATGGGCTTCCACTGCGATGCCTAGCAGCCTATCACGCGCGCCAGCCCCGGCTCCATGCGCGCCCACGCCGCCCGCGCGCGGAGGTTCCCCCGGCGCTTTGCATCACGCCTAAAAAATGCTCAGCATGTCTCGCTCAGGATCTCTCGATGAATGGTCCCGGCCCGCATAGAGCCGCGCCGATGAGCTTCCGCTCCGCCCTACTTCTGGTCCAGTTCCGGTCGCGGGTCTGATTCCATGCTGTAAAGCAGTGGGATTCCCTCGCCGTGCGGCTGCTGTGGTGCTGCCCATTTCCTCCGCGACAGCCGGCGCGAACCCCGGACCATGGTGCTCCAGATCCACACGCCCACCGCCAGCGCAAACGGCGCAAGCACTTCCAGCAGCGCGCGCAGTTGCATATGCCCTCCGCCGCCTGTAATGCTCGTTCCGTCGCCCAATGCGGTCATCCAGTCCCCCTTTTTCCCCTCTACCTCTAAAGAACGTGCCCACGCCGGATTTTCCTTTTTCCCCTCTTGCCCGCCTTGCTCCCAGCCTCGCCGCGCCTTTCCGGCACTCCTGCCTCCGTGCCCGTCCCGCGTTTTCCTCAGCCTTCTTCACCGCGCGCCAACGCCTTTCTTTACAGCCCGCCCCGCCCCCTGCCACACTGGAGCGTGGACACCCAAACCATCCTCATCTTGGACTTCGGTTCGCAGTACACGCAGCTCATTGCCCGCCGCGTCCGCGAGTTCAATGTCTTTTCGGTCGTGCTGCCATGCACGGCGCCGCCCAGCGAAATGCAGGCCCTCAAGCCCCTCGGCGTCATCCTCTCCGGCGGCCCCTCGTCGGTCTATGACGCGGACGCGCCCGCCGCCGACCCCGGCCTGCTGGCGCTCGGCGTGCCCACCCTCGGCATCTGCTACGGCCTCCAGTTCATCGTCCACAACCTCGGCGGCAAGGTCCGCTCCGCCGCCAAGCGCGAGTATGGACATGCGCAAGTCACCATCGAGGACCGCGCAACGGAATTGTTTGCCGGCTTGCCGCCCGAGCTCTCCGTCTGGATGAGCCACGGCGACGAGGCCCTCGAGCTGCCGCCCGGCTTCCATCGCACCGCCGTCACCTCCAACGCGCTGGCCGGCATCGCCAACCCGGAGCGCAGAGTATGGGCCGTGCAGTTTCATCCGGAAGTCCATCACACGCCCCTCGGCCCGCAACTGCTGCGCAACTTTGTCTTCAATATTTGCGGCGCAAGCGGAGACTGGACTCCGGCTCACTTCATCGAATCCACCGTCGCCTCCATTCGCCACAAGGTCGGCAACGGCCACGTCCTCTGCGGCCTCTCCGGCGGCGTCGATTCCTCCGTCGCCGCCGTGCTCGTCCACAAGGCCATCGGCCCCCAGCTCACCTGCGTCTTCGTCAACAACGGCGTCCTGCGCAAGAACGAGTTCCACAGCGTCCAGCGCAACCTACGCGACAAGCTCGGCCTGAACATTGTCGCCGTCGACGCCGCCGACCGCTTCCTCGCCCAGCTTGCCGGCATCACTGACCCTGAAACCAAGCGCAAGCGCATCGGCGCGGAGTTCATCGCCGTCTTTGACGATGAGGCCCATCGCATCGCCAAACAAACTGGGGGTGTCAACTGGTTGGTGCAGGGCACGCTTTACCCGGACGTCATCGAGTCCAGCAGCGTCAAGGGCCCCAGCCAGACCATCAAAAGCCATCACAACGTGGGCGGCCTGCCGGAGCGCATGAAGCTCAAGCTCATTGAGCCCCTGCGCGATTTGTTTAAGGATGAAGTCCGCCGCATCGGCCGCGACCTCGGCATGCCGGAAGACGTCCTCGGCCGCCAGCCCTTTCCCGGCCCCGGCCTCGCCGTCCGCATTCTTGGTGAAGTCACGCCCGAGCGCGTGGCCCTGCTGCAGGAAGCCGACGACATCGTCGTCAGCGAGATCAAGGCCGCCGGGCTCTACTCCAAAATCTGGCAGAGCTTCGCGGTGCTGCTGCCTGTGATGAGCGTCGGCGTCATGGGCGACCAGCGCACCTACGCTTACACCGCCGCCATCCGCGCCGTGCACTCTGAGGACGGCATGACCGCCGACTGGGCTCCCCTGCCGCACGAGGTGCTCAAGCGCATCTCCAACCGCATTGTGAATGAAGTCCGAGGCATCAACCGCGTCGTCTACGACATCACGTCCAAGCCCCCCGGCACCATCGAGTGGGAGTAGGCTGCGCTGGACGACGATTCCGGAACCTTGCTGGACTGAGGTCCGTGCTTTCCCACATCTCCAACACCGGGAGATGTGGGGCACCCCGAGTTCGTGCGAAGGAGAAATCGCCAGATGCGGGCCACCCGCCACTACACGGATCGTTATTTGGGGCGAGGAGCGGATGGTGCTGACGCACACCTATTTGCTCGAAC
The DNA here is from genome assembly GCA_035534635.1 of Occallatibacter sp. Taxonomy (GTDB): domain Bacteria; phylum Acidobacteriota; class Terriglobia; order Terriglobales; family Acidobacteriaceae; genus Telmatobacter. The sequence goes on along the minus strand of DATLRP010000018.1, from coordinate 720 downwards.
TGCTACGTCCAGCGGCTGCTACGGGATTCGTGGTGGCCGGCATCCAGACTGGATTTCCAGCTTTATCGCGCAACTGGATACTGAACTCGCGCTGATTCCCTCTTTGGCGGGTGGCCCACATCTGACTCTTCCACCCTGGCACGAACCTTCGGGTGCCCCACATCTCCCGGTTTTGGAGATGTGGGAAAGCACGGAATCTAACCATCCGTTCTTCTCATCCCAAACCCCTTCGGTAACTCATAGCCGCGTCTTGCGGCTGTCCAGAACGATTCGATTTCAATGGTACCGCGTTCTCCGGTCTGGTAATGGCGATAGCTGGACCACGGCCAATCCTCCGGGTGAGTCACGAGCCCGCGCTGGACGGGGTTCCTATGCATGTACTTCAGCTTCTCACTGACCTTCGCGCTGGAGTGCACGTTGAAGTCGTAGTAGCGCCTCTGCCAAAAGGGCCGCTCGATAAGGCGTCGCGCGACGGAGATCTTCAGCGCCTGAACCGCGCGCATGAGTTCGCCGCAGCGCGGCTCGCTGACAAGCAAATGGACATGCTCCGGCATGACCACATAACCCGCGACCACGAATCGATAGCGGATACGCGTTTGTTCGAGCGAGGCCTCAAAGACCTCTTTTGCGCGAGCGGTGCGCAGGTAAGGTTTGCGTCGGTAACAGCTGAAGGTGAGGAAGTGGAAGTCGCCGGTTTGTTGATACCGCACCAGACCGCGG
>DATLRP010000017.1:0-87637 GCA_035534635.1 Occallatibacter sp. | reverse complement strand
GCCCACGTTGACGAATCGCTCCTCAGCGGAGACAATAAGGGAGTTGCATCCCCCCGAATGTGGGCCTGTGGCGCAGCTGGGAGCGCGCTTCCATGGCATGGAAGAGGTCATCGGTTCGATCCCGATCAGGTCCACCAAATTCACTCTAAAAATCCAGCAATCACCCGAATCAGGTCCCGCGCCCTACTTCGGCACGGACGCGGTAATCGCCTCTTCCTGCGTCGGGAACACCTCAAACAGGTTCAGGATGCCCACCATCTTGAATGTTTTCAGCGCAAACGGCGAAGGGTTCACCAGTTTGGCGTCGCCGCCCAGTTGCCGCGTCCGCCGCAGCACGCTCACCACTGAGCCAATCCCCGACGAGTCAATCACTGGCATCGCTTCCAGGTCCAGCACCAGAAACGTGTGACCCGTCGCAAGCGCGGATTCCACCGCGCTCTCGAACTCCCTCACCGCGTCAAAGGACTTGAACGGGCCCTTCACTTTGATGGTGCAGGTGTTTCCACTTTCTCGAATATCCAGATCCACGACTTCTCCTGCTCCGCGCTATACCCGCCCACCGGTTTTCCCGGCAGTCTCGGTCGCCGCCAGCCACGGAATCTTCCGCTTCCGAATTCTCCACAACGAAGCCGAATTTTATCAGTACAATGGCTCCAAGCTTCCCCTATGCGACTCCTGGAAAGCATTCTGGCCGACCTCTCGGTGTCTCTGCTGGCTGCCCGTGACCCGGCTGCACGGGCGCGAATCATTGCCAACGCAGTCGCCGAACAGTTTCCGGATTCCACCTGCATCATCTACAAAATCTCTCCGACTGACAAGCCTCTCGAACCCCTCGCCGCCGCCGGGGACTCCTCGTTGAGCGGAGTCGAGGCTCCGGCTTTCGCTGCAATCCTCCAGGACTTTGCCGGTTCCCGCCCCGCCGTCCTCCTGTCCGGTGCCTCCCTTCGCCGGGAGGACTTTGCTCACCTCACCGTCAATCGGCCCGTGGTCTCCCTTGGTTATCTGGCCCTTCGCTCCTCTGGCGAGTTCTCTGCGGAAGACCCTGAAAGCCTCATCGGAGTCCTCGAAATCGCCTCGTTTCACTCCGTGCTCTCGGCCGACGATCTGGAATCGCTCGAACCCATCGCCAGGCTCGCGGCGGCGGCGCTTCACTCTGCGGACCAGCTCGAACACGAGCGCCGCGATTCCCTCCACTCCATCCACCGCATGAGCCAGCTTTACGACCTGGAAAAGTCGCTGAACGCCACGCTTGAGCTCCGCGAGGTCTCCGCCCTCGCACCGCAGAAAATCCGTCCCATGCTCAACTGCCAGGCCATTCATCTCTGGCTCTTCGACGGCGAAATCCTCCGCCTGATGGCTTCCAGCGGCGAGGACGCCACCGTCACGCCGGAGATGAGCATCCGCACTGGCGAGAGCTATGTGGCCGACATGGCCGAGGAAGGCGAAGTCCTCCTCATCGACAACCCCGGCGATGAGCGCCTGGCTCGCCGCAATGCCCGGCTCGGCACTTCGCCCGCAACGCCGCCCCTCACCAATACCCTTCTCGTCCCTCTCCTGCAGGACGAAGTCGAAGTCGGTGTCCTTGAAGCCATCAACAAATCCGGTGGCCGGCCCTTTGACGATGACGACACCTTCTTCCTCTCCACCATGGCGGAGACCGTCAGCAGCGCGCTCAAGAACGCCACTCTCATGCACGCCGAGCGCAAGCTGGAAATCCTCGAGACTCTCGTTCACGTCAGCTCGGAGATCACCTCCACGCTGCGCCTCGACCGCCTGCTGCAGATCATCGTCAACAATCCGCAGACGGTACTGCCCTATGACCGCTGCTCCATTGCGCTGGACAACCGCGGCGCCCTGCAGCTCAAGGCCGTCTCCGGCCGCCAGAGCCTGCCCCTCGGCGACATTCAGGTGGATCAGCTCAACGACCTGCTCCGCTGGCTCGCCCTGCAACCCAATGTCCTCTACCTCAAGTGGCGCGAGGGCGAACAGCGCGAGTTCGAGCTGCCGCGCGTCGTCCGCCATCATTTTGAGGTCACTGGCAACTGCGCCATCTACTCGTATCCCCTCAACGATGACCAGGGCCGCGTCGGCCTGCTGCTTTATGAAGCCGTCAATCCCGATTTTCTCGACCTGCCGCACATCGAGATGATCAAGATTCTCGCCGGCCAGGCCACCGTTGCCATCCGCAACGCGCTCCTCTACCGCGAAGTCCCGCTCATCAGCCTTCTTGAGCCGCTCGCCCAGCGCAAGCGCGCGCTCTTCCGCAACCAGCGCAGCCGCCGCATCGTCTACAGTGGTGCCGCCGCCCTCACCCTTCTGTTCCTCCTCTTTTTCCCGCTGCCCATGCGCATCAAGGGCCACGCTGTCGTAGACCCCCTCCACACCGTCAACATCCAGGCGCCGCTTGACGGCAATGTATCCGCCGTTGATGTGCGCGAGGGCCAGAGCGTCGAGGCCGGCCAACCCCTCGGCGCGCTCAATGACTGGCAATGGCGCGCCGACCTCACCTCCGCCGAGGCTCGCTATCGCGCCGCGCAACTCACCATGGAGCAGGACCTTGCCAGCGGCTCAGCCCGCGCCGGCGCCGACCGCATGCAGACCGACCTGATGCGCGCCCAGCTCGAGCAGGTCCAGCGTCACCTGCAGGACGCGCAAATGCGCTCGCCCATCACCGGCGTTGTCACCACACCAAATCTCCAGAACGCCGTCGGCCAGCACCTTGACGCCGGCGCAAACTTCGCCCAGGTCCTCGACCTCTCCTCGGCCGTCGTCGACATTGCCGTCGCGCAGGGCGACGTCCGGTTCGTCGCTCCCAGCCAGCGCGCCGGCATCAAGCTTGACAGCTTTCCCCAGCGCGTCTGGCACGGCTCCGTGCAGATTGTCAGCCCTGAGGCTGAGCTCCTCAACGGCGACCGCGTCTTCGTCGCCCGCGTTCCGCTCGAAAACAATCGCGCGCTGCTGCGCGCCGGCATGAGCGGAGACGCGAAGATTTTCGTCGGCTATCGCCCTGCGGGCTACGTTCTTTTGCGCAAGCCCTTCTTCTGGATCTGGCACACTCTGTGGGATTGGATTGGATGGTGAGCACTATGCAACGACCTTCCATCATCGTTCATTTGTCGCGCCGCAGCCGGCTCCGGCTGGCTCCACTGCTGCTGGCGCTCGCCGCGACCAGCACTTTGCCCGGTTGCCGCGCCAACCCCAGGGCGGAAGCAAGTGACCGACCGACTCCCAGACCTGCAGCCGCCGCCGCGCCGCTCCCCGCGCAAACTCCGCCCCCGGCAGCCAACCCCGAGGAACCCAATGCCTTACACTTCGTCACGTCCGGGCCGCTCGTCGCCGAAAATCAGGCCGATCTTTCCTTCGACCGCGATGGCCGCGTCGTTGAAATCGATGTGCACGTCGGCGACCGCGTAAGAAAGGGACAGCTTCTCGCCCGCCTCGACGACCGCGAGGCGCAGGCCGAATGCAAATCCCGACAGGCCCATGTCGCTTCGCTCAAGGATCAGGCCCGCGAGTGGCAGGCTGAGGAAAAGGCCGAACGCGCCGACCTCAAGCGCGCGGACGTTATGCTCGCCGACCACATTCGCAGCCGCGAGGACTGGGAGCACACCAAGTACAAGCTCGATGAAACCGTTCAGGAAGTGGCCCGCTACCAGCAGGATGCCCTCGCCGCCCAAGCCGACCTGCAGGCGGCCCAGGTCGCTCTCGACCAGACTCGACTGGTCGCGCCCTTTGACGGCGTCATCGGCCGCAGCTCCATTCGCATCTCCCAGGAGGTGAAGAAAGGCGACGCCCTTTTCTGGATCACCGCCGAAGCGCCCCTCGAAGTCCTTTTCACCGTGCCGGAGTCGCTCATGTCATCGTTCCGCAAGGGCTCGCGCCTGCTGCTCACCACCAACGACTATGCGCACCTTCGCCAGCACGCCCGCATTCTTCGCGTCAGTCCCGTCGTGGACCCTGCCAGCGGAAGCGTCCAGGTCGTCGGCATCGTGGAAGACCGTTCCCCCCTGCTCAAACCCGGAATGACCATGCAGGTCCAGTTGCAGCCATGAATCTGAGCGAAGCTCTCGACGCGGCCCTCCCGGAGATTCCGAGGAAGCGTCTTGCCCGCGACAAGCCTCCGGCCGTCGATCCCAACCTCATCATCCGTGAGGAATCCTTTGACGGCGAGCCGATCATTGGCATCCTCCAGCGCGAGAACGGCAACTTCTTTCGCTTCCCTCTCGCCCAGTGGCAGCTCGTCCAGCTCTTCGACGGCGTGCGCACTTACGAGGAAATCTCCGAGGCCTACCGCGAGCAAACCGGTTCAGAGCTTACGGCTGAGGAAATCAGCGCCTTTGCCGAAGGCATGGAGGCCCAGGACTTCTGGTACAAGACGCCCCAGGAAAAAAATCTGGCTATGAGTGAGCGGCTCACGGCTCAGCGCAGCCGCCGCGCCCAGCGCACCCAAAAATTCAACGTCGCGCACATCACCTTTTCAGCCTGGGATCCCAACACTTACTTCACGTGGCTCAACGGCCTTGTCGGCCGCGTGATTTACAACCAGTGGAGCGTCCTCGCAGTCGTCGCGCTCTTCGCCTTTGAGGCCTTTGTCTTCGTCACCTACTGGAACGTCATCGGGCCGGACATTCCCCTCTACTATACGTTCTCCAGCAAGACATTCTCTGACATCGTGGAGTTCTGGATTCTCCTCTTCGTCATCGGTTTCATCCATGAGTCCGCGCACGGCCTCACCTGCAAGCACTTCGGCGGAGAAGTCCACGCCATGGGCCTCATGTTTCTCTATCTCACTCCAGCTTTCTACGTCGACGTCACCGAAAGCTGGATCTACGCAACCCGCGGGCAGCGTCTCTGGACCATCATCGCCGGCATCTGGGTGGAATTGACCCTCTGCGGCATTGCAATGTTCCTCTGGGTCAACTCCGCGCCCGGATTCTGGCTCCATGACCTCATGTACAAAGTCATCCTCTTCACCGGCCTCGCTGTCGTTGTCTTGAATCTCAACCCGCTTCTCAAGCTCGACGGCTACTACTTCCTTACCGAAGCCATCGGCATCCCCGACCTGAAGGAACGCTCCTCCGCCTTTGTCACCGAGTGGGTGCAGAGCAAGATTCTTCGCCTGCCCGTCATCGTCACGCCCATCCCGCGCAAGCGGGCGCCGCTCTTCATCCTTTACGCCTTGCTCTCCGGCGCCTACAGCTACCTCATCCTCTTCACCGTCATACGCTTCTCTTACAACGTGACGTCCAAGGCGCTCGCGGAGTTCGCCCTCCTTCCGGTCGGCCTCTTCGCGTTCGCCATCTTCCGCTCCAGGCTCCGGTCTCTCCGCAACGTCGCACGGGAGGTATGGGAAAGAATGACCTTCTCCGGCTCAGCCATCCAGCGCCACGGGATATGGATCACCGTGCTCATCTGCCTCTTCATCATCCTGCCCCTTTGGCGCGACCGCGAGAGCGCCTATTACGTGGTCGAGCCCGCGAATCCCATCACCGTCCACTCGGCCATCGCCGGCAAGGTGGACGCGGTCTACGTCAAGGGCGGCCAGCAGGTCCATCCCGGCGACGCACTGCTCAAAATGACCAGCGTCGACGCGGCCGCCTTCCACGCGCAGGCTGCGGCCATCACCGGCGCCTCCCGCTTCCGCTCGTTTGAGTCGCAGCTTCAGGGCCAGTCCATCGGTAGCGCCGCAGCCGAACAGGTTGCCGCCTCGCAGAGCCGCGCACTCTCTGCTCAACTCCAAGGCACGCTGCTGGTCCGCTCGCCCATCCACGGCGTCGTCCTCAATCCTGACCCCGATTCCCTCCTCGGCAACCCCGTCGCCACGGGGCAGCCGCTCCTCACCGTTGCCAATGACGGCCCACGTCTGGTCCGCCTCTATATCCCGTTCTCGGCGCTCAAGCGCATTCTTCCCCACTCTGAGGTTCTGCTCATGCCGCCCGGCCGGCTCTCCATCGTCCACCTCCGCATCCAGGGGTTGGATGGCCAGCCGGTCAATCTCCCGGCGGACTTCGTCGGAAAGCAAACCTACAAGGGAATCGAGCTGCCCACGTTTTACAGTGCGCGAATCCCTCTGCCCTTTTCCATCGCCGGTCTTCCCCTCGGTACGGCGGGAACAGTCAAGATCCTCGGCGTACGTCACAGTATCTTCGAGCGGTGCCTCCGCGACGGCCTTGACGTGCTCCGCCAGCATATCTGGTGGTAGCTCCAAGAACGACAAAGCGGCCGCAGAAGCAGCCGCACTCTTTGCTCGCGGAGTGGAAAGTGACCGCAACCTGCCGAGTCACCCGGTTCATCGGGATGGGTGAAAAACTCACACGGTTGGGTTGAAACTTTGACGAGCCGCGATCTTTTGCCAAAGCGCTCCAAAAGCAAAGAGCGGTCGCCTGTGCGACCGCTCTTTGCGTCTTGCGACATCTGGGGGAGGACTTTGGAGGAGGGATATGAAGCTTGCTAGAGGTACTAGAACCTCGTCACCAAGCTGTTCATGGTTTGCTTGCCAACCACCATGTTAAGTTTCGCCGAAGCCAACTTGTTGGCTGCGGGAGCCTTGGAGGAGCCGGCGGAAGCCGACTTGGTGGACTTCGCTGACTTGCTCGAGCCCTTGCCGAGCAGCGACTTCTTTGAGATGGCCATCGTTATGTTCCTCATAAGTGAATTTGAACTCATTTCCTGCACCCTGCCTTAGTGCACCCGACGTGCCAAACCCGCCGCACCCGCGCGAATTCCTTGCAACCGCCCCGAAATGTGTTCTTTGCGAAGCGGCCTCGAGAATACCCGCAAGCGCGCATCCTTCCCGCATCGGTGAAAAATTAACCGAATGATGGTTAAATTTTAACTCAATCTCTCAAAGCGAATACTTGCGGCAGAGATACTTCATCCTTTGCGGATCGATCTGCAGCAGACGCGCCGCCGCCGCCTTGCTGCCCTGCGCACGGCGAAGCGCGCCATTCAACAGCGCAATCTCCAGCCGCCGCACCTGCTCGTCGAAATCCGTTCCCTCGTCGGGTATCAGCGCCGCCTCCTGCGCCGCCGTACTGTGCGCCACCATCTTCTGTGGAAGGTGATTTGCGCGAATCTCCTCGCCACGCACCGTGATGACCAGCCGTTGGATCAGGTTCTCCAGCTCCCGCACATTCCCGGGCCACGCGTATTGCTCAAAGACCTGCAACAACTCGTCGTTCATGCGCTTCACCGCCATGCCGTTTGCTCGACAATGCAACTGCAGAAAGTAGTCGCACAGCAGCGGGATGTCGCCCGCGCGCTCGCGCAAGGGCGGCAGTTGGATTGGCACCACATGAATCCGGTAGTACAAATCCTCGCGGAACCGCCCGGTACGCGCCATCTCCTCCAGCGGCTCGTTTGTCGCGCACAGCAGCCGGAAGTCAATTCTCTTGGAGGTCCGTCCACCCAGCCGCTGCACCTGCCTGTCCTCCAGCACGCGCAGCAGCTTGGTCTGCAGGGGAAGGGTCAGGGTGGCGATCTCGTCCAGAAAGAGCGTTCCGCCGTCCGCCAGTTCGATCTGGCCCGGCCGTGCCTCCGTGGCGCCCGTAAAGGCTCCTCGCTCGCTCCCAAAAAGCTCTGACTCAATCAGATTTTCCGGCAATGCCGCACAGTTCAGCCGAATGAACGGCCTTTTCGCGCGACCGCTCAGCGCCACGATTGCGCGCGCCGCCAGTTCCTTGCCCGTGCCGCTCTCTCCGCGAATCACCACATTTATATTGCTGTCCGCCACCTGCTGAATCGCGTCGTAGACGTGCCGCATCGCCTCGCTGGTCCCCACAAAATCCTGGAATCGGCTGGCCTCCAGCGCCTGTCGCCGGCTGGCCTCCCGCGCCGATTCCTCCTTGCGGACTTCAAGCGCCTCCACCAGCGTCAAACGCAGCTCCGCAATGTCCACCGGGCTGCGGAAATGCGCGTCCGCTCCCGCCTCCTGCGCGCGCTTTTCCACTGAGCGGCTGCGCGAACGGCTCAGCGTGATAATTACAAACTCCGGATTGAGCGTTCGCAGCTCGCGCGCTACGTGCAGTCCGCCATAGGGGTCCTCTTCCCGGGTCTCCTCCGTGTCGATATCCAGCAGTACGGCCACCACGCGCGCTTCCCGCGTCCATCGCGCCAGGTCGCTGTAGTCCTGCCTGAGCGCCACCTGGAACCAGGGCACGAGCTCCGGAATCAGCTCGTCCAGAAACACCTCGTCGGTCGTCACCGCGCACACCACAGGCAGGGCAAGATGCTTCACGGGGATCGTGGTCATGCACAGATAATAGAATGAATTTCACGTTCTTCCGCGGCCAACCGCGCATCCTCTGCCAAAAGGCGGAGTGAAGGGAACACCCGCGGCGGACGCTGTCGCTCAGCGCAAGGCCGCCTGCGGTTCCCGCGTCGTCCGTCCGGCGCCCATCAGCACCAGGGCCCGCTGCGCAAAAGGCGCGTAAGCCAGCAGCGCCATGCACGCCAGGGCAAGTCCCACGGGAATGTGGTGCAACAGCAGAATCGGCGACATCGCCCACAGCTCGTCCACCAGCAGCAGCGCCGGCCAAAGCCTGCGAAACTTCTCCCCCGCGCCGGGCGCACGGAAGACCACCGCGCACAGCACGAATGCACGCACCGGAATCAGCACGACCGCCGTCACGATCAGCCCGCTCATCAGCATCTCCACCTGCGGCAGACCTGACAGCAGTTCACGAATCTCGCCCAGGTTCGCCAGCGCGCCAACGTAAAAGCCCAGATACATCAGCTCGAGCAGCACGAAGAGCGTCTGCACGACGGCATGCGGAGTCCTTGGAAAATCCCCGTGCGAAGCTAGAATTCTACGCGCTGGGGACTGCTCCGCGGGCTCGCTCTCCGGCAACCCGACTGCCCCTTTCGCGCCCAACCGCTCCACAGGAGCCACAAGCCGGTACCCGCGCCGCGCCAGCGTCTCCAGGAACCGCGGACTGTTTGCCGAATCCCCCAGAGCCTCGCGAATCCGGTTCACCGCCGAGTTCACGCCGTGCTCGAAGTCCACGAACGTTCCCTCCGGCCACAACTCCTTCGCGATTTCCTCCCGCGTCAGCAACTCACCCGGCCGCTCTAGCAGCATCACCAGCACGCGGAATGGCTGCGCATGCAGCTTCACGCGGACACCCTGCCGACGAAGCTCGCCTGAAGCGGCATCCGCCTCGAACGACCCAAAACGATACTTCGGCGCTGGCCCCTGGTCCGTCATTCCCGGTTCTCAGTGTAGCCGATCCGCGCTTGAATTCCTTCTGCGGCCGGCTTGGAGAACTTCACGCAACTCCAGCCATTCCCGCACTTGCGCCGTGAGATTCATCCGCGCTCCAGGCGAGCCGCCTTGCATGGCATTTCTCCGCAAATTCAGGCAGATTCTCCGGCATGAAGAACCGCATGCACGCGCAAACTTCAATTGCGCAGAGTGCCCTGGCCGTTTTGTGTGCCTCCGCAATCCTCGCATTGCCAATTCTCGTCGCCGCGCAGCCGTCGCCCGCGGCAACCGCCGCGTATGACGTGTACATCCGCTCCGTCGAATCGCGCCTTGCGCGGCAGCACCATTCGGCAATCGACTATCTCGCGAATCTCACTCCGGACTCTCCGCGCGACCTTCAGATTCATCGGGGCCAAATCCTTCTTGAAGACCTCACCCCCGCCTCGTCTGCTCTTCCCGGCTCGCTGATTCATCACTGGCGAGCTACCGCATTCGTCCCCGGTGCAACCGCCGCCGATTTCGACCATCTGCTGCGCGACTTCCCCGCTTACCCGCGTATTTTCGCGCCGCAGGTCCAGCACGCTGCCGTGCTCAGTCGCTCCGCCGGCAGCACCCTCATCATCATGCGCATGCTCCAGCGTCACGTGCTTACCGTCGTCCTTGACGGCACCTTCCGCGTCACATTCGGCCGGCTCGACGCGCTTCACGAATTCAGCACGTCCGCCAGCACCGGCATCACCGAAATCGAATCCGCAGGCACCCTCGCCGAGCACTCACTCGCTCCCGCCGAGACCCACGGCTTCCTCTGGCGCATGAACACCTACTGGAGCTACGAGCAGCGCGACGGCGGCCTCTATCTTCAAATCGAAACCATCTCGCTCTCTCGTTCCATCCCCTTCGGCCTCGCGTGGGCCGTTCGCCCTTACACCGAAACTATTCCCCGCGACTCGCTCACCTTCACGCTTAACGCCGCACGCCACACCCTCGAACACTCCCACTTCGGCGCATCTCCAACTGCCCTTAAACCGCTCGTGGAAAGGACCAACACATGCCCACCCCATCAGTAGCAGCTTCTACCCATCGATCCTTTACCTCTACCCAGCGGATCAACCGCTCTCTTACCGCTGCCTCCGAAAAACGAGCTCTTCTTTGGATGGCCCACCGCACGCCGTCGTGGCTCACCTCCGACCATCTCACTCTTCTCGGCCTCCTCGCGCAGATCGCAGCCGGCGCATCGTTCGTGCTTGCCCGCGGTCATCGTGGCTTCCTGATCGCTGTCATCGTTTGCCTGGCGCTCAACTGGTTCGGCGACAGCCTGGACGGCACACTCGCCCGCGCGCGCCATCAGGAGCGTCCAAGATTCGGCTTTTACGTCGACCACATCGTCGACCTCTTCGGCGCATTCGCGCTCATGCTCGGTCTCGGCGTCTCCGGCTTTCTTCACTGGCCCGTAGCACTTGCCATGCTCCTTGCCTTTATGCTTCTCGCCGCGGAAAGCTACCTCGCCACGTACACGCTCGCCCGCTTCCAGCTCTCGCAGGGCTTTTTCGGACCCACGGAAATCCGAATCCTCCTTGCTCTCGGCACGCTCGAGCTTCTGCGCAGTCCTTACACCACGTTCCTCGGCCGCCGCTTCCTTCTCTTTGACCTCGGCGGCATCGTCGCCTCCGCCGTCATGTTCGCCATGGCCACCGCCACCGCTCTCCGCCACACCGCCGAGCTCTACCGTCTGGAGCCGCTCCCATGAAGCAACCACCCGCTCCCGCAAATCTCTTCTTCCGCTGGTGCCGGTTCAACCTCGTCGGCGCGCTCGGCATGGTTCTGCAACTCGCCGCGCTCGCCCTCTTCAATCGCGTAAGTGGCGGCCGCTACCTCCTCGCCACCGCCGCAGCGGTTGAGCTCACGCTGCTCCACAACTTCGCGTGGCATTTGCGCTACACATGGCTTGACCGCCGCGACGCGGCCTCCGTCGTTGCGCAACTTCTCCGCTTCCATCTCTCCAACGGCCTGGTCTCGCTCGCGGGCAACCTTGTCCTTATGCGCTTGCTTGTCCAAAACGCCCGCTTGCCCGTTGTTCCCGCCAACGCGGTGGCCATCCTCGCCTGCTCTTTCGTCAATTTCGCGCTTGGCCACTGCTGGGTCTTCGCACCTCGCGGCCGCGCCGCCGTTCAATAGCCATGCAGCCGCCTTGCCCAAGCCCGCAATGTGCCTGAAGCAATTCCTGAGTCGCTGAATCTCGAAACCAATGCACTCAAGTCGACGCGATCAACAGGGAGCGACGACCTTGCACAAATTCTCTAAAGGTCACAACAACTCAGCAATTGCCATAGAATGGAGAACGGCCTGCCCATCCCTGGCACTTATCGGGAATCGCCGAGAGACCGCAGGCCCGGTGATCATGCCGAACGCTCCCCAGCCCACGCCGCCATGGACCAAGCTCTGGCCCAGCGCCTACGCCGCGCTCGACGGCATTCTCCGCAACGGCATGCTTCTGGCCATCGGCGGCTTCGGCCTCTGCGGAATCCCCGAGGCGCTCATCTTCGCCTTGCGCGACTGCGGCGTTCGCAACCTCACCATCGCCAGCAACAACGCCGGCGTGGACGACTGGGGCATCGGCCTGCTGCTGCAAACACACCAGGTGAAAAAGATGATTTCCAGCTACGTGGGCGAGAACGCCGAGTTCGAGCGCCAATTCCTGGCCGGCGAGCTCGAAGTCGAATTCTGCCCCCAGGGCACGCTCGCCGAGCGCATGCGTGCCGGCGGCGCGGGCATTCCCGGCTTTTACACCCGCACCGGCATCGGTACGCTCGTGGCCGAAGGCAAGGAGCACAAGGATTTCGACGGCGTATCGTACCTCCTCGAGCGCGGCATTCGTGCCGACGTCTCGCTCGTCAAGGCCTGGAAGGCTGACACGCACGGCAATCTCGTCTATCGCCGCACCGCGCGCAACTTCAATCCGCACGCCGCCTCCTGCGGACACATCACTGTCGCTGAAGCAGAAATCATCGTCGCGCCTGGCGAGCTTGACCCGGACGAAATTCATACGCCCGGCATCTTCGTCCAGCGCCTTATCCACAACCCCCGCCCGGAAAAACGCATCGAGCGGCGCACCACCCGCAAGGAGTAGCCCGTTGCCCTGGTCACGCGATCAAATGGCCGCCCGCGCCGCCGAGGAGCTCGAGAACGGCTTCTACGTCAATCTCGGCATCGGCATTCCCACCCTCGTCGCCAACCACATTCCAGCCGGCATCACTGTCACCCTGCAATCGGAAAATGGCCTTCTCGGCATGGGCCCATTCCCGCTCGACCCTGATGTCGACGCCGACCTCATCAATGCCGGCAAGGAAACTGTCACCTTCGCCCCCGGCGCCGCAACGTTTTCAAGCGCTGACTCCTTCGCCATGATCCGCGGCGGCCACATCGATCTCGCCATCCTTGGCGCCATGCAGGTCTCCGCGCGCGGCGACCTTGCCAACTGGATGATCCCCGGCAAAAAAGCCAAAGGCATGGGCGGCGCCATGGATCTTGTCTCCGGCGTCCGCCGCGTTCTCGTCGTCATGGAGCACACCACGCCCAAAGGCGAGCCCAAGCTGCTGCGCGAATGCACGCTTCCGCTCACCGGCCAGGCCGTGGTGCACCGCATCATCACTGACCTGTGCGTCCTCGACCTCAAGCCCGCCGGCTTCACGCTCGTGGAGCTCGCAGATGGCGTCTCGCGCGATCAGCTCATCGAACACACCGCCGCGCCCATCCTCTTGGCCTGAGGCATCCTCAGACGCACTGCCTTCACGCCTTCCACGTCGGCTTGCGTTTTTCCAGGAACGCCGCGATCCCCTCCGCGAAGTCCTCCGTCTCGCGGGCCTTCGCGTTCGCCTCCATCGCCAGCGCGGTCGCCGTTTCCAGCCAAGCGCGGTTCTGCTCCGCCATCAGGCGCTTCGTCGCGCGCAGGGACTGCGGACTGTTCGCCACGAGCTTCTCTGCCAGCGCGTGCACATGCGCATCCAGTTCCTCGGCCGCGAAAACTTCATTCACCAGCCCCAGCTTGTGCGCCTCCGCCGCATCCAACACGCGCCCCGTCAGCAGCAGGTCCCGGCTGCGCTTCTCGCCAATCTGCGGCGTCAGATACGCCGAAACCAGCGCGGGCACAAAACCAATCCGTGCCTCTGTAAATCCGAAGCGCGCCTCCGGCGTGGCCAGCGTAAAGTCGCACAGCAACGCCAGCCCCGCACCTCCCGCAATCGCCGCGCCGCGCACCGCAGCAATCGTCGGAATCGGCATTTCATACAGTGTCCGGAAGAGCTTCGCAATCCGCTCTGCATCCGCGCGCCGCTCGCTCTCCGGCTGCCCGCGCATTCCGCGCAGCACGGCCAGGTCCAGCCCCGCACAGAACGCGCCACCCGCGCCCCCAAGCACCAGCACGCGCACGCTGCCTTGGGCGGCCGTCTCCTCCAGCGCGGCAATCAGCTCCTCCCGCATCGCCGGATTCATCGCGTTGCGGCACTCCGGTCTGTGCAACGTGATTGTTCGCACCGATCCGTGCTCGTCCACCAGCAGCGTCGTATAGCTCACTCACTCCTCCCCGCTCTTCTCGCGTTCACACCGCCCCAGCGCCAAACTCGCGCGCAATCTCCGCACTCGCGCGGCTCAACTCCGCAAGATTTGTCCATTCCGGCAAGCGCGCACCGCGTTCCCGCAGCACCCGCGCCAGCGTCTCCGTCGCAAGATTTCCTACCAGCGCATCCTGCGCGAACGGGCAGCCGCCAAAACCACCCAGCGCTGCATCGAATCGCCTGCATCCCGCGTCATAGGCCGCGCCCACGCGCTCCCCTGCCTCGCCCGGCCGCGCGTGCAGGTGTACGCCAAACTCTACCTCCGGAAATGTCGTGCGTACCGCCGCTACTGTCGTCGCAATCTGCTTCGGCGACGCTACGCCCACCGTGTCCGCCAGCGAAATCTCCCCCAAGCCCATCTCCGCCAGCGCGCCGCATGCTTTCACCACGGCCTCAGAGTTCCATGCCTCGCCATAAGGATTCCCAAAGGCCATCGACAGATACGCAACCGTGCCCAGTCCGGCCGCGCGGCCCGCGGCAACAATCGCGCCCAGCACCTCCCGCGCCTCCGCCTGAGTCTGCCGCTGATTCCGCCGCAAGAACTCCGCCGAAATCGAATAGGGAAATCCCAGCGTGCGCACCCTCCTCGTCTCAATCGCGCGCTCCGCACCCTTTTCATTCACCACAATGCCGATTAGCTCCACATCGTCCGGCACCTCCAGCTCTTCCAGAACGCGCTCGGAGTCCTCCATCTGCGGAACCGCCGCCGGCGACACGAAACTCACCGCGTCGATATGCCGGAAACCCGCCGCAATCAGCGCATGCAGATACGCAGCCTTGCGCCCGGCCGGAATCCGCACCGGCAGTCCCTGCCAGGCATCGCGCGGGCACTCGACAATCGTCACCTCTTCGCTCATCCGCTTCACCGCCGCGCAGCTCGTTCGTGCCTTGGCTCATCCGCGCGATGGATGCACCTTCAAAATCTCTCGCGCAATCACCATCCGCTGAATCTCGCTCGTCCCTTCGCCAATCGTGCACAGCTTCACGTCGCGGTAAAACTTCTCCGCTGGATAATCCTTGATAAATCCATACCCGCCGAAGAGCTGCACCGCCTCATTGCACAGATGCACCGCCGCCTCGCTCGCAAACAGCTTCGCCATTGCCGACTCGCGCGTCACCCTCCGACCCGCGTCTTTCAACACTGCGGCCCGCTGCGTCAGCAGCCGCGCCGCATCCAGCTCCGTCGCCATGTCCGCCAGCTTCCACTGGATCCCCTGAAACTCCGCAATTGCCTTGCCGAACTGCCGCCGCTCCTTCACATATTTCAGCGCCGCATCCAGCGCTCCGCGCCCAATCCCCAGTGACAGCGCGGCGATCGAAATCCGCCCGCCATCCAGCACACGCATTGCGTCGACGAACCCTTCTCCCTCGGTACCCAGCAGGTTCTCCGCCGGAATCTCGCAATCCTCAAAAATCAGCTCGCTCGTGTCGCTGGCCCGCAGTCCCAGCTTGTTCTCCTTCTTGCCCGGCCGGAAACCTTTCGTCCCCTTCTCCACCACAAACGCCGACAGCCCGTGCGTCCCCTTGCTCTTGTCCGTCACGGCAATCACCACCACCACGTCCGCATAATGCCCATTCGTGATGAAGGTCTTGTTCCCGTTCAGAACGTAGCGGTCGCCTTTCCGCTCCGCCATCATCCGCGCATTGCTCGCGTCCGAACCCGAGCCCGGCTCCGTCAATCCCCATGCCGCAAGCCACTCGCCGCTCGCCAGCCGCGGCACATACTTCTTCCGCTGCTCCTCGTTTCCGGCAAGAAAAACATGATTCGTACCCAGCGAGTTGTGCGCTGCGACCGTCAACCCCAGCGATCCATCCACCGCCGAGAGCTCTTCGATCGCCAGCACATAATCCACATAGCCCAGCCCCGCGCCGCCGTACTCGGCCGGAATGATCACCCCGAGCAATCCCATCTCCCCCAGCTTCTTCACCGTCGCCATGGGAAACTCGCTCTTCTCGTCCCACTCCATCACGTGCGGCGCAACCTCGCGCGCCGCAAATTCCTGTATCTCCCGACGCAGTAGCTCCTGCTCTTCGGTCAGCACAAACGGATACAAGCTTTCCACGGTCTCCAACGCAACGCCCATCGGTTCCCTCCTTGGCCGCCGAATTCTCCTGCTAGCCCGCTTTCCGCCACTCTCTTTCTCTCATGCTGCTCCCCGTCTTCGGATACACACCACGCATTTTCTTCAGGTCTGCATCACGCCTGGATTGAAGCGCGGAATCTCCGTATTGTGCGCGCACGCTTCCAGCGCCGCCATCAGCACTTCGCGCGTCTTCGCCGGGTCGATGATCGCATCGATCCACAACCGCGCCGCGCCATACCGCGGATCAGCCTGCGCTTCGTACGTCGCCATAATCTCCTCGCGAATCGCCGCCTTATCCGCCTCGGTCAGCGCCTTGCCTCGCCGCTCCAGTTGCCGCGCGCGAACCTCGGTCAGCGTTGCCGCCGCCGACGCGCCGCTCATCACCGCATATCGCGCCGTGGGCCACGCAAACACGAACCGCGGGTCGTACGCCTTGCCGCACATCGCATAGTGCCCCGCACCAAAGCTCCCGCCCACAATCACCGTAATCTTCGGCACCACGCTCGTGCTCACCGCTGAAACCATCTTTGCCCCCGCGCGAATAATCCCCGACCACTCCGCATCCTTGCCCACCATAAAGCCGTTCACGTCGTGCAGAAACAGCAGCGGCACCAGGTTCTGGTTGCAGTCCATGATGAATCGCGCCGCCTTCTGCGCGCCCTCGGTATAAATCACGCCGCCCACTTCGATCCGCTTCAGCCCCGCCGATGGGCCCATCGCCACCGACTGCATCTGGTTCAGCTTCTGGTTGGCCACGATGCCCAAGGCCCGACCGCCAATTCGCGCATACCCGCACAACACCGTCCGTCCGAACTCCGCCTTGTACTCGTCGAACTCGCTCCGGTCCACAATCCGCGCAATCACTTCGCGCATCTCGTACACATTTGTCGCGCTCGGCGCAGGATCCATCAGCCCATACAAATCCTCGGCCGCGAACCCTGGCCCGTCCTTGGCCGCATCGAAAGGCCCGCGCGCGAACACCTGCTCTTTCCCCGCGCGTTCGCCAAGTTTGTCCACCAGCGATCGCATCCGCGCCAGGCAATGCGCATCGTCCGGCTCCTTGAAGTCCACCGTCCCGGAAATCTCCGCGTGCATCGCCGCCCCGCCCAGCTCCTCGGCGCTCGTCTTCTGCCCAATCGCCGCTTGCACCAGCGACGGTCCCGCCAGAAACAGTCCCGAGCCCTCCGTCATCAGCACCGTGTCCGTCATCACCGGCAAATACGCGCCTCCGGCCACGCACATGCCCAGAATGGCCGTCATCTGCGGAATCCCCATCGCGCTCATCACCGCGTTGTTGCGAAAAATCCGCCCAAAATCGTCCGTATCCGGAAACACATCCTCCTGCAGAGGCAGAAACACCCCCGCGGAATCCACCAGGTAGAGCGTCGCCAGCCGGTTGTCCATCGCAATCGTCTGCGCGCGCAGCACCTTCTTCGCCGTCATGGGGAAAAACGCGCCCGCCTTCACCGTCGCATCGTTCGCAATCACCATGCACAGCCGGCCGCACACCCGTCCCAGACCCGTCACCACGCCCGCGCCCGGCGCGCCGCCGTACTCCTCATACATCCCGTGCGCCGCCCACAGTCCCAGCTCCAGCAGCTCCGTGCCCTCGTCCAGCAGCAGCTTCAGCCGTTCGCGCGCCGTCAGCCTGTGTTTTCCGTGCTGCGAATCAATGGCCTTTGCCCCGCCGCCATCGCGAATCGTCTCTTCGGTCGCGCGCAATTCCGCCAGCAACTTCCGCAACCCTTCGCGGTTTGCCGTCGCCTTCGCCGATTCCGGATCGAACTCCGACCCCAGCCTGTTCTCCAGCGTCATACCCTTCGCCCGTCCACACGCGCCTCAAACCCGCAGACTATAGCATTCCCCCCATTCCCGCACCATTTGCCACGGCCCGTCTGCCTTGCCGCATTATCATTCCTCCATGCGCACACGCCTTCTGCTCGCGCCCGCTCTGCTTTTTCTCGCCGCCGTTCCCGTGTTCTCCCAGCCCGCCGTCTCTCCGTTGGACGCCTTCCACACCCGTTTCCGCTCTGTCCTCACGCGCCACGGCATCGTCGGCGGCGGATTCGCCTTCGTCCACGGCGCTCAGCTTGCCACCGAATTCTCCTTCGGTCTTGCCCGCGCCGGTTCCGCGCAGCCCATCGACGACCACACCGCCTACAACTGGGCCTCCATCACCAAAACCTTCACCGCCATCGCCATCCTCCAACTCCGCGACCGCGGCCTGCTCTCGCTTAGCGACCCCGCCGTCCGCTACGTCCCCGAGCTTCGCCAGGTCCATGACCCCTTCGGACCCGTCGACGCAATCACCATCTCCGACCTGCTCACCCACAGCGCCGGCTTCCGCAGCCCCACCTGGCCCTGGGACTGCGACGACCCTAAAAACTGCGACTGGCAGCCCTTCGAGCCCACACGCTGGTCGCAGGTCGCCGCCATGCTCCCTTACACCCACGTCGCCTTCAAGCCCGGCACCCAGTGGAGCTACTCCAACCTCGGCTACGTCTTCCTCGGCCAAATCATCCAGCGCCTCACCGGCGACGACTTCGAGGTCTACATCACCAAAAACATCCTCATGCCCCTCGACATGACGGAAAGCTACTTCGACCGCTCGCCTTATTACCTCGAGCCGCACGTCTCCGCCAGCTACCTCCGCTCCGGCCCCACGCTCACCCCGCAGCCTTTCGACTTCGACACCGGCATCACCACCTCCAACAGCGGACTCAAAGCGCCCATCACAGACATGGTCAAGTACGCCCGCTTCCTCATCGGCGACCCCGCCAACCCCGTCTACAACATCGTCCTCAAGCGCAGCTCTCTTCAGGAAGCCTGGACCGGCGTGCTGCCCGCGCTCCAGCGCGGCCAGCCGCCCACGCCCTACACCTCCGGCCCCGGCGGCGCGCAGCCCCTCATGGGTCTGGGTTTCTTCGTCCTCAATCTCCAGGGCCATCGCTACATCTTTCATGACGGCGACCAGGGCGGCTTCTCCTCTGAATTGATGATCGATCCCGCCGGCCACAGCGCCGCCATCCTCGCCGTCAACACCACGGACGCCGGCGCGACCTCGCCCAAATCCGAACTCCATCCCGAATCCAACACCGAACCCGAACCCAACACCGACCTGCGCTTCACCCTCCGCGACGCTCTCATCCGAACCGTCTTTCCCGCCTTCGCCAACCAGCCCGTGGCCCCGCCGCGCTAATCACGCCGCTCTCGGCCGCACGCTATACTTAAAAGGTCCTGTTCCTTTTTTTCCTTCATGTCCGCTCTTGAATTCACCCTCGTCGTCTGGGCCGTCGCCGCTGTCGCCGGCTTCCTCGGTGCGCTCACCGGCCTGGGCGGCGGAGTTGTCGTCGTGCCCGTGCTCGCGCTCGTCCTTGGTGTCGACATCAAATACGCCATCGGCGCGTCGCTCATCTCCGTCATCGCCACCTCCTCCGGTGCAGCCGCGGCCTATGTCAAAGAGGGCTTCTCCAACATCCGCATCGGCATGCTGCTGGAGATCGCAACCACCGTCGGCGCCGTCTTGGGCGCGTATCTCGCCGCCTTCACCAGCACCCACATCCTCGCCATCGTCTTCGGCCTCGTGCTCCTTCAGTCCGCCTGGCAGTCGCTCGCCAGTTCCGAGCCCGACCACGGACCTGCCATCCAGTCCGACCGCCTCGCCCGATTCTTTCGCCTCGGCGGAGACTATCCCCTGCTGGGCAAGCGCCAGGAATACGGCGTACGCAACGTCCCCGCCGGCTTCGGCCTCATGTTCGGCGCGGGCGCGCTCTCCGGCCTGCTCGGCATCGGCTCCGGCGCAGTCAAAGTCATTGCCATGGACCGCGCCATGAAGATTCCCTTCAAGGTCTCCACCACCACCAGCAATTTCATGATCGGCGTCACCGCCGCCGCCAGCGCAGGCGTCTATCTCAGCCGCGGGTACATCGATCCCCGCGTCGCCATGCCCGTCATGCTCGGCGTCCTCGCCGGAGCCTTCCTCGGCACGCACGTTCTCGTCCGCGCCCGCGTTCGCACGCTGCGTATCATCTTCGGCGTCGTGGTCTTTGCACTCGCCATCGAAATGATCGTCAACGGATTTCTGGGAAAGGTCTAGCGCGCATGGACGATCAACATCTTGAGAACATCATCGGCAATCTGCTCCGCGCCGGCGTCCTGCTGGCCGCAGCGGTTGTCTTCTCCGGCGGCCTGCTTTACCTCTTGCGCTTCCATGCCCAGCCGGCTCATTACGGAGTCTTCGCGCCCGGCGGCGACGAGGTCCGCACCCTGCCCGGCATCTTCCGCTCCGCCATGCACGGCAACAGCCTGGGCCTCATGCAATTCGGCCTTCTGCTGCTTATCGCCACGCCCGTTGCCCGCGTCGCCATGGCCGTCGCCGGCTTCGCGCTGGAGCGAGACCGCATGTACGTCGTCGTCAGCCTTATCGTGCTCGGCGTGCTTCTCTTCAGCCTCATGCACGCCACATAACGCGCCGCGTTACGTCAGGCCCCGCCCTTGCCAATGTCCATTGACGGCGCTAAAGGATTCCGCTCATCGATGTACGCCTCGATGCACTGCTCCAGAATCCCCTTGGCCTCCAGGATGAACTCCACTGCGTCGCGCCCCGCCCCGCGCCCGCCTGCATGCGGCGTCACATAATGCGCCGCCGCCTTCACCTGCGCCCGCGCATTCGCCACCGCCGCCGCAAAGCCAACCGCGCGCATCACCGGAAGGTCAATCACGTCGTCGCCCACATACGCAATCTCGTTGAGCGTCACGCCTTCCTTGGCCATAATCTCCCGCACCGCTTCCATCTTGAACGACTGCCCCATGTATACGTACTCCAGCTTCAGGTCGCGCGCCCGCAGCGCCACTGTTTCGCTTATCCGCTTGGTAATGATGCCGCACTTCATCCCGCCCAGCCGCGCCAGAGAAATCGCCGTCCCGTCGTGCGCGTGGAAGCCCTTGGCCTCCACCATCGTTGTCGATTGAATGCCGAATCCGGCCTCGCCGTCCTTCTCCGCCAGTCCCGGATGGGCCGCCGCGCCCGCCGGCGCGGGCACCAGCCAGATGCCGCCGTCCGTCAGCACTCCATCCACGTCGAAAAGAACAATCTTGATGCGCCGCGCGCGTTCTTCTGCGGAAATCGTCATGGCTTCATTCTAACCGTCGCACAACCGCCGCAAATCCGCGACAATATCCCCATGGACCGCGACCCTCCCGGCAGCGCCGCCGACACCAACGCCCCGCTCGCACCGGAGGACTATTACTTCGATGGTCCGTACATGGTCTTCACCGCCGCTTACCATCTCAAGCGCGGTTCCTGTTGCAACTCCGGCTGCCGCCACTGCCCCTACCGGCCCCCGGAAGCCGAGGTCGCCGCACCCGGCGACGCCGCTCCCTGAGCCGCCGGCGGCCTCACCAGCACCGCGAACCGCGGAAACGCAAAGCTTCCCGCCGCATCGTCGATCACGTTCAACTGGCAGATGTACTGCCCCGGCTTCAGCTCGCTCAGCGGCACATCCAGCTCCATCGCCACCGCATCCCGGCCCTCCACATTGATCGTCCGCGCCCGCACCAGCCGCGTCTCATACACCTTCACCGATCCCCGCATCAACTCCAGGCTGCTCAGCACGTCCACGCCCGGCTTCTCGCCCTTTGGATGTGGCTCCGGCAGCTTCGTATGCTCCGGGTCGTAGACCTCGTAGAGCAGATACAGGTGCTGGTTCTGCCGGAATACGTGGCTGATGTTTGGCACATACTCCTCGCCGTCCCGCACCAGCGGGTCATCCTGCTTGCTCGGCCGCCGCTGCGACGCCAGCACAATCGAGCTCATCTTCAGCGGCATCTTCTTCATCTCCGGCAGCACAATCTCCGCCTCGAACGAGCCCATCCTCCCCGTCTCGTTCTCCCGCACCACAAACTTCAGGTGATACTTGCCCGGCGGCAGGTTGAAGCTCGTCGTGTACTCGATATTCTTCTGCCGCGCGTCTTCCGCCGCATCCAGATTCAGCTTCACCGTCTGCCGCGCCTGCCCAATCTGCCGCTTCGCCGTGTCCAGCACCTCGCCGATGATGTCCAGCGTCGCCTTGTCCTTGTCACCGCCCTTCACAAACGGAATTTGGGAGCCCGGCACCAGCAGCGACACCGGCACGTAATAGCGATTGTCCTCCAGCCGGAAGTACATCGCGTCCAGATACACCGCCATATCCGTCGCCGGCAACTCGCTCGCCAGTTCGTCCTGCAGTTGCTGCTCGCGGTCTTCGCGGTTCGAGTGCCGGAAATCCGCCGGCGCGTAGTAGCCGTGCCGGTATTCCAGCTTCACTCCCGGCCGGTCCACCTTGATCGCCAGCTTGCGATATTTCCCGTCTCGCGCCGGGTTCGTCGAGTGAAATCCAATCGCATAGTAGGCCGAAGTGTCGTGTTGCACCTGCGCGAAGGCCGGCGCAAAATCATTCGAGTCGAAAAACGCCTTTCCGCCCGTGTCCGAGCTCAGAGTCGCCATCACTTCCTGCGTGTCGAAATTCCCGTTCATGTTGTTTCCAAGCGCGCCGCCGTTGTACGCGCCCGTCCCGCGCAGGCTGCCCGTTGAAGCGTCGCCCAGCGCCATCACCGCCTGCAGCCCCCGCGTGTCCACGCTGTAAATTGCAAGGTTCGCGCGCACCGCCGCATTCACCGCCGCCCGCAGTGAGGCCTGGTTCTCAATCCCGTCCCGCGAAATGCCGCCCGAAAAATAGAGCAGCGACTTCTTTTCCGTAATGCCTTCAAGCGACTTGGCAATCGACTTCAGCGCAAACAGTTCGCGGTCGGTGTTGATGTCGTTGTACTCGCTCTCGTCCGCCGTATAGGCCGTCGTATCCTCCACCTGGTTCGTGTCCGCCGTGGCGCCCGGCGCAAAGCCCTGCCCTTCGGTGCCGTTGTAGGCGCCCACCTCGCGAATCAGCGCCTGCTTGTCCGCCGTAAAATCCTGGTCCACGCTCAGCGTGTCGCCCAGCGAAACCAGCGCCACCAGGTCCGCCGGCCCCATCTTCGTCCGCAAAAACTGCTGCGCCGACTCCACACAGCGGTTCAGGTCTTCGGGCTGCATCGAGGTCAAATCGAAAAACAGCACAATCAGCCGATGATCGCGCATCTGCTCCGGCCCGGCCACCACCACGCCGTTCGCGCCCTTGGTTCCCCCCGCCAGCCCGCTCACCGTCGCCTCGTTCAGCCGCGCTGCCATCTCCACGCTTTCAAAGTCGAAGCTTGAAATGCGCTGCTTCTTTCCGTTCTCATACACCGTAAAGTCGCTGTCCTTCAGCCCGCGCACCAGCTCGCCCGTCTTTGCGTCGCGCACCACCACGTTCGTCAGCACCAGGTCGGCATTCACCTTCATCGTGTAGCCGCCCTGTCCGTTCTGCTGCACCTGTCTGCCGGACTGCGGCGTCCTCTGCGCCGGCGCGTGCGCCACCGTCAGCGCCATCGCAGCCATCCCCGCCGCCAGTTTCGCCGTCCACGCGCTCATCGCACTCCTGCTCAATCCGCGTCCTCGCTCAGAACCGGAACCGCGCGACAAAATTGAACGAGCGCATCGCTCCGGAGGACGTCACCTGCCCGAAGGTCAGCGAATCCACGCTCGCGTCCACGCCGGAGTACTGCACCGTGTTGAACACATTGCTCGCCGTCGCCCGCACTTCCATGCTCCGCGTATCGCCCAGTTGCATCGTCTTTGAAAGCGTCATGTCGTTCTCCACCGTCCCCGGCCCTGGTATCGAATTCCTCGACGCATCCCCGTAAATGTATCCGCCGGCCTTCGCGCTTGGTGCCGTGAATGCCGACGTGTTGAACCACTCCCCAAGCGATCCACCACCCGCCGTCAGCGAAACGTCCGGCACACGGTCCGGCCGCAGTGATCCCGCCGTCCCCCGCACCACGTCCGTCGCTGAAGCTGCATAGCTCGGCGTCAGCGGCGTTCCCGTCGCAAACGTAAAGTCTCCAGAAATTGAAAATCCCTCGAAGATATGCGCCGCTTTCCCCGTTGTGATCCAGTGCTTGTCCTTCCCGAAAGGCAGCTCGTACAAATAGCGCCCGCTCACTTTGTGCCGCTGGTCAAAGCTCGAATTCCCCTCCTCGGCCAGCAGGTCCTGCCAGTTTTGCGCCACCACCGTCGAGGTCCCGCCCACCGACCCCGCGTCGTCAATCGAGTGCGAGTACTGATAATCCGCGCCCAGCGCCAGCCCGTTGCGCAGCCGCTTGTTCAGCCGCACCGTCCCCGCGTTGAATTTTGAAAACGCAACCGCCTGTTCGTAGTTGAAAAGAACGCCCGAGTAGCTCGTCCCGTCCGGCGCACGGCCCGGCGCGCTCGTAATGTCCAGATGGTTGCCCTTCGATCCGTTGTAGCCCACGTTCAGCACCACGCCCCAAGGCAGTGTCTTCTGCACGTCCAGGTTCCACACCTCCACATAGGGCAGCGTGTAATGCGGATCAAGCGCATAATTGCCCGTAGTCGCCGGAGCCGGAAATCCATCGCCCAGCGTCAGCGCGCCCGCCGTCGCCGCCTGGTTCGTCTGCTCGTTCGCAAACGGCGGCTGGTGCGCCATCGTCGTTGCAAAGCTCGCATACTGGCTGTTCGTAAAGTTCGTCCCGAATCCCGCGCGCACCACCGTATCTTTCGGCAGCCGCACCGCAATCCCCACGCGCGGCGCAATTCCCAGCCGGAAAGGAAACACCAGCCCGTCCGGAAGACTCCCGCGGTATGGCCCCGTCGCTCCCGCCTGCACCTCGGCCGCCTGCGTAAATCCCGCCGTCGCATTCGTGTCCACAAACGCCAGGTGGTTGTACTTCTCCGTGTACGGCGCGAAAAACTCGTAGCGCACGCCGTAATTCAACGTCACATTCGATCGCGCCCGCCAGTCGTCCAGCGCGAACAGGTCAAACACGTTCTCCCGCAGGTAGCTCTTCGTCACCGCCGCGTCAATTGTGGTCTCCTGCGCGTGGCCCAGCAGAAAATCTCCCAGCGCCGATCCCGTGTAGCTCCCCGTAAAGTAGAAAGTCCCGGTCGAGTTCGACCCGCCCAGAAAATCGTGATGCACTCTCCGGTAGTCGCCTCCGAAGCGCAAATAATGCTTGCCGCGAATCCAGCTCAGCGTCTCGGAGATCGAAATCGTCTGTTGCACCGATAGATTCGGCTGCTGCTCGTTCAGCCCGGAAAATTGGCTCAGCACCACGTTCGGAACGCCATAGTTCAGCGGGCTCGCGTTCAGCGCCGCTCCATTCGGCCCCAGAATCCCGCTCGCCGTCGCAATGTCCGTTCCGTTCGTGAAGAAGTTCGTCGTCCGGTTCGTGCTACGGTTCCAACCCGCGCTAAAAATGCTCGTCAGCTTGTGATAGCCCACAGTGTAGCCCGCCTGAACCGAATTCGAATCGCTCGATCCCTTCCCGCCCAGCTGCGGAAACAGATTCACATTGTCGGCCGCCGAGTGGCTCCAGTTGTAATTCAGGTGAATACTCTGTGTGAGCCCCTGCGACCCGCCGAACAGCGCGCGAAATGCCCCGAACGGCGAAGCCCCCTTTCCCAGTCCGCGCATATAGCGCACTCCGCCGCGCGTCGAGTTGGTCTGCGCCGTCGTCAGCAGCCTGTAATTCTGCGTCGCGCCCTGCACGTTCGGCTCAGGGAACAATTTCAGCAGCGCCACCGCTTGCGGAACCGGCGTAATCGCCGTCGCCAGCCCCGGAATCTCGCCCGCGCGCTCTGCATCCGTTGGCACCGTCCCGTACTCGTTCACCGGATTCGAGCTCCGCTGCCCAAAGATCGACAGAAACACCGTGTCCTTGCCGCTCGGCTTCGTCACTCCGGGCAAATAGGGCGCGCTCATCAAGATCACGCCGAACCGGTTTGTCCCTGAGGCCGGCTGCCCCGCCGATTGCCCATGCAGCGAGAACGGGTCCGCATTCAGCGCCGCATTGCTCCCCGTCCAGAAGATTGCCCCGTGCGGCTGCCCTGGGTTAAAGCGCCGAAAGTTCCTCCGCCCGCCGAACCCTCCGCCAAATCCGCCTCCGCCGCCCCGCCCGAATCCCCCTCCGCGAAAATTCCCTCCGCCGCCTCCGCCGAACTGCGACCGCAGCGTCTCGGCCATCTCCCGCACCCGGTCCATGTCCAGCCCCGCCAGCGGACTCACCGCGCCGGCCTCGCCGCTGATCGCCACTGAATCCCCGCTGAAGTCCGAATTTCCCGCAATCGACGGCAGCGCCGCGCCCGTCTCACCTGCCGCTCCGCCTTGCGTATCCGTGCCCGCATCCAGTGAGTTCATCAGGCTCAGGCCCTGCGCCCCGTTCCCCGCCATCTGCTCAATCGCCTGCGCCGCCTGCCCCACTCCCGCCTCTTGCTGCGCATTTTGCGCCGCCGCGCGCGAGGCCAGCATCAGGTCAAAGTCCGCCGTCCGGTCGCGCCCCGACCCGTTCAGCAGCGCCTCCTGGTCGCCCTGCGCAAACGCCGCAAACTCCGTCCGAATCACATAGCGTCCGTCGTCGGGAATCCGCAGCCGCCATGCGCCCGTCACGTCCGTCGTCGTCGAATACTTCTTCCCCGTCAGCGTGTTCTGCGCCGTCACCGCCACGCCCGGCAGCGGAACCTTTCCACTGCGCACCACGCCATGCAGCAGGCCTCCTTGCGCCACAGAGCCCGCAGTCTGCCCACCCTGCGTCGCACTCGTCGCCGCGTTCCGGGCCGGAGGCTGGACTTCACTTTGCGCCGGGCTCTGCGCCGAACTTTGTGCCGAACTCTGCGTCGAATTTTGGGCCAGCGCCGGCGTCGCCACCATCCCTATCAGCGCAATCGCCCACACTGCTCCCGCACGACGCATTGCTTCTCCCAGGCTTTCGTCCCCGTACTTGCACAGACGTTCCCTGCCCCGCGAAGGTTTACGCCCCTCCCGCTTCTTCGTCCCCCCCAACAACCGCCTTCGCGTAGAATGCTGCGCAGGCCGCCGGAGTCTCCCTTCCCCGCGCGGAATACCCACGCATCCATCGCCCGCTTTGAGGTCGCTCATGAAATCCTTCCGCCTGCCAGCCGTCTTCGCCGCGCTTCTCGTCGCCGCCTTCGCCCTTCCCATCCATGCCCAGCAGCATGTCACCTTCCCCAGCGGCAGCGGCACCGGCGAGGGCATCCTCTACCTGCCGCACACCCCCGGCCCGCATCCGGCCATCGTCGTCATCCACGAGTGGTGGGGCCTCACCGACTGGATCAAGCAGCAAGCCGCCGGCTATGCCGCCCACGGCTACGTCGCGCTCGCAGTCGACCTCTATCACGGCCAGGTCACCACCGACCCCGCCGTCGCGCTTAAGCTCGCTCAGGGTCTTCCGCAGGACCAGGGCATCCGCGATCTTGTCTCCGCCGTCCACTTCCTTCAGGCTCGCAAGGACGTCGATCCCCAGCGCATCGGCGCCGTCGGCTGGTGCTTCGGCGGCGGCTACGCTCTCCAGCTCGCCATCGCCGACCCCGATCTCAAAGCCGCTGCCATCAACTACGGCAGGCTCACCACCAACCCCGCTGACCTCACGCGCATCCACGCCGCACTCCTCGGCAACTTTGGCGCGCTCGACCGCGGCATTCCGCCCACCGCCGTCCACGCCTTCATCGACTCAATGCACGCTGTCGGCAAGTCCATCGACGTCAAAATTTATCCAGACGCGAACCACGCCTTCGAGAATCCCTACGACACTAAGGTCTACCGCCAAAAGGATTCAGCCGACGCCCTGGCGCGCATCGACCGCTTTTTCGCCGCGCATTTGCAGTAACCATCGCGCAACTGCGCCAAAAATCCCCCTTGCATATCCCGTTACGGCGTGTTAACTCTCAAGCCAATAACTCCCTGGTAGCTACCGCAAGAGTAACGGCGGCAAGCGCCCCACAGGACCTCTCCCATGATGAAGATCGGCACCACCATCCGCGCGTATCGCCTGCAGAAAGGCCTCTCCCAGGGCGACATCGAAAAGAAAACAGGCCTTCTCCGCTGCTACCTCTCCCGCGTCGAAAACGGGCACACTATCCCGTCCCTCGACACGCTTTCCAAGATTGCCGGCGCACTGGACCTTCCCATTGCCCAGTTCTTCACCGAGGAGTCCTCCGGCCGCCAGTTCACCACCCAGCGGCTCACGGATGAGGAATTGCGCTTCCTCACTCAGATTCGCCGCTACTCGACCAATCTGAATGAGAGCGACCGCAAGCTGCTGCT
Source organism: Occallatibacter sp. (assembly GCA_035534635.1). Taxonomy (GTDB): domain Bacteria; phylum Acidobacteriota; class Terriglobia; order Terriglobales; family Acidobacteriaceae; genus Telmatobacter. Next base: position 59,550 of record DATLRP010000017.1, on the reverse strand, counting down.
CGCAATGGTCAAGAAATTCGCCGCCACCGCTGTGCGTTAAGGCGCGGACGCGACGACTCCTCACCGCGCAGAAGCGTTCAAGCGTTCTCGCACCCTCTTTTGCCCTCAGCCCGGCACTGGAGCCCTCAGCCCGGTAATGGAGCCCTCAGCCCGGTAATTTAGACAGATAGTATCCGAACAGCACCAGCACCCCTGTCACCATCGCCATCGATGTACCCAGCCGCGTCCGGAACAGCTCTCTCGACGAGCCCAGCCGCGGCACCATCGGCAAGGCGAACAGCAGCCCGCTCGTGAACCCGCCCAGGTGCGCCATGTTGTCAATGCTGATGCCCGACCCAATCACCTGCGTGCCGATGTTGATCGAGAACCCCAGCACCAGGTTGATCGCGGCAAAGTAAATCACTGACTTGCGGATTCGCTTCAGCTCCACCTGCGGCACCGGCAGCCGCGGCGACTTCAGCAGCACAATCAGCGCTCCGGCGATTCCGAAGACCGCGCCCGAAGCCCCCGCGCCCACCGGAAACACGCCCCCGCTGTGATACTCCCACCAGTTCACCCCCGTCGAAAGCAGGTTCCCCGCCGCGCCCGTCAACACATAGACGGCCACCAGTCCAACTGACCCCATCACCGGCTCGGCCAGGTCCGCCAGCGCCCACAGGCACCACATGTTCAACGCGATGTGCAGAAAGCCAACGTGCACGAACATCGCCGTCACAATCCGCCACCACTGCCCGCCATAGAGCACCATTCCGGCGTTGTCCGCGCCCCAGAACAGGATTTGCCGCGTGGTGGGCCGCGTGGCGCTCACGTGGTTCATCGTCATCGCCAGGAATACTGCAACGTTGATGCCCACCAGAAGGTACTTCGCCGCGGACGAGGCCCCCCGCCGCCTGCGCACCGGCGACCGCCTCGTGTAGCCGGAGTCGGGCGGCAGAACTTCAGGCTCATGGCTGCCGGCCACGCGCGCAACGCGTCGTTCATCCATCGGTGCAACGCCCATCGGCGTGGAGCTGGGATCGCTTCCCATATCTCCCATCGTACTGCATCTGCAACTGCTTCTCACGCCGCCGCGCCGCGCCGTCCCAACCCGCGAAAATCCACTCGCTCCCCGGGTTGTACCCTGTTCTTGGGCCCTCTTTGCCCGTCGCGGCCCTCGCCGCCACGGCAATTCCTCAAGGGCCATACAAGGAGCATTCAGGTGAGCAAGGAAGTGCCGATTCGGCGTGCGTTGCTGAGCGTGACTGACAAAACCGGACTCGTTGACCTGGCCAAAGTCCTCTCCGGCTTCGGCGTTGAGCTCGTCTCCACCGGCGGCACCGCCCGCGCACTTCGCGAGGCCGGCCTCGGCGTCCGCGACATCAGCGACCTCACCGGCTTCCCTGAAATGCTCGACGGCCGAGTCAAAACCCTCCATCCCCTCGTCCACGGCGGCCTGCTTTACGTCCGCGGCAACCCCGTGCACGAAGCTGCCGTCGCCGCCCACGGCATCCAGCCCATTGACATGGTCGTCGTCAACCTCTACGCCTTCCAGAAAACCGCTGACCAGCCCGGCGTCGCCTTCGGCCACCTCATTGAGAACATCGACATCGGCGGGCCCTCCATGGTCCGCTCCGCCGCCAAAAATTTTGAGGACGTGGCCATCGTCACCCGCCCCGCCGACTATCCCGCGCTTATCCAGGAGCTGCAATCCACCAAAGGCTCGCTCAGCCGCGAGACCCGCTGGTGGCTCGCCAAACAGGCCTTCGCACTCACCGCCGCCTACGATTCCACCATCGCCTCCACTCTTGAACGCATTGAAGCCGCCCCAGAGCCCGAAGCCCCCGCCGCGCCCGACCCGAGCGCGCTTCCCTCCACGCTCCGCATTAATCTGCCCCTCGCTCAATCCCTCCGCTACGGCGAAAACCCCCATCAGCGCGCCGCCCTTTATAGCGATGGCACTGGGTTGGGGATAGCCGGCTCCATGCAATGGCAGGGCAAGGAGCTCAGCTACAACAATCTGGTCGATCTCGAAGCCTGCTGGGAGCTCGCACGCGAATTCGACGAGCCCATGGTCGCCATCATCAAGCACACCAACCCCTGCGGCGCGGCCACCGGCAGCACCATCGCCGAGGCCTACACCAAGGCCCTCGCCTGCGATCCCGTCTCCGCCTTCGGCTCCGTCATCGGCATCAACCACCCCGTCGATGCGGCAGCCGCCGAGGAAATCGCCAAGCTCTTCGTCGAAGCCATCGCCGCGCCCTCCTTCACGCCCGAGGCCCGCGAGCGCTTCGCTGCCAAAAAGAATTTGCGTCTCGTCGAAGTCCAGCCCGCGCCCGTGCGGCCGATCGTCAAGCACGTCTCCGGCGGCCTACTTCTGCAGGACGCCGACACCGGCCGCGTCACCGAGGGCGAGCTCGACGTCGTCACCTGGCGTCCGCCCACGGTCGACGAGCTGCGCAGCCTCCTCTTCGCCTGGCGCGTGTGCAAGCACGTCAAATCCAACGCCATCGTCTACGCGCGCCACGGCCAGACCCTCGGCATCGGCGCAGGCCAGATGAGCCGCGTGGATGCCGCACGCTTCGGCGCGCAAAAGGCCGTCCTGCCGCTCCAGGGATGCGTAGCGGCTTCAGATGCCTTCTTCCCTTTCCCCGATGGCCTTGAGGCCGTCGCCGCCGCCGGCGCCACCGCCGTCATCCAGCCCGGCGGCTCCGTCAAGGACCAGGACGTCATCGCCGCCGCCGACAAACTTGGCCTCGCCATGGTCTTCACCGGCATCCGCCACTTCCGCCATTAGCGCAGCGGCGCACCGCCGCGTTTCATTCCTGTTGAGACTCGCAGTCTGGTCGGATCCGCAATTCGGGGCCCTCATCACCGCATTTTTTGCGCCATCCGTAACCCGCGCAGGGGAAAATCCCGCATTCTCCCCCTCCGCTGCGACCAATCAACGGTAAAATCGTCTGTAGAAGCAGGTGGATAGGCCCGGCCCTCCGCCTGGCTGCCGCTTTGGGTCTCCGGGATGCTCTTCACGCTGCATGTCCCCGGCTCGAAAGGCACGGAATCACCAGCTCAATGATGAAAGCACATCGCCACTTGCCGTTCTTCTGCTCCCTCTTGGCCGCCCTCTCGCTGGCCCTGCTGCCCGCACTCCACGCACAAATTGTCGGCGCTCCGGCGGCTCCCAACACTCCTGCTGCGGCCCCCGCCACGCAGGCCCCGGCCAGCGCTGCGGCCGTCTCCGCCTCGCCTGCGCCCCCTGAAGCTGACCGCGCCAAAGCGTATTTCCACGCCGCCATGGCCGGTGTGGATGAAGAGCAGGCCATCGACTCCGGCAGCATGGAGTACATCACACGCGCCATTGAGGAGTACAAGAACGCCCTCAACGCCGACCCCAATTCGCCCGAGCTCAACCTCGCTCTCGCTGACCTCTACTACCGCGTCGGCAAGGCCGGTGACGCCGAAGCCACCGCCCGCGGCCTGCTGAAGACCGCGCCGGGCAACGTTGATGCGCACAAGCTCCTGGGCCGCATTTACCTTCGCCAGCTCAGCGAGTCGCAGAACTCCGTCTCGTCCTCCTCGCCCAGCGGCAATCCGCTAGACCAGGCAATCGCCGAGTACGAGCAAATTGTCGCCCTCGAGCCCAAAAGCGTCGACGACCACATGGTTCTCGGCCAGCTTTACACCGTCAAGCACGACTCCAAGAAGGCTGAAGACCAGTTCAGCATCGCGCGCTCCCTCAATCCTGACTCGGAGGAGGTCGTCCTCAATCTTGCCCGCCTTTACGCTGAAGACGGCAACATTGAGCAGGCCGCCAAGGTCATTGAGCAGGTAAAGCCCGATACCCGAACCGCCAAAATGGAGTTCGCCCTCGGCGCAGCCTACCAGCAGCTCAAGCGGCCCAAGGACGCCGTTGCCGCCTACCAGCGCGCCGAAAGCCTGGCGCCCGACGACCCGCGCACCATCGCCGCGCTCGCCCAGGCTCTCTTCACCGACAATCAGTTCGACGCGGCCCTCAAGCAATATCAGAACCTTGCCCAGGCCGATCCTCAGAACGCCGGCGCTCAGGTTCGCATCAGCGAGATTCTCCGCCGCCAGGGCAAGTATCAGGATTCCCTCGCCGCCGTCCACAAGGCCGTCCAGATCGACCCCAACTCCCTCGAGGCCGGTTACAACGAGGGCCTGCTCTATGACGTCCTTGGCCGCTTTGACGACGCCGCCAAGGTCTACCAGCACATGGTCGATCTCACCTCCCATGCCAACGGCGCTTACACAACCGAAGAAAAGAACAACCGAGGCATCTTCCTTGATCGCCTCGGCGGCATCTACCACGAGCAGAACAAGGTCGACGACGCCATCGCCGCCTACCAGAAGATGATCGAAATGGGAGGCGACCAGACGCTCCGCGGATACCAGGGCGAGGTGGATGTCTACCGCGACGCCAAGATGTTCGACAAGGCCATCGATGTCACCAAAAAGGCCGTTGACGCCGACCCCAAGAACACCGACCTCAAGCTCATGCTCGCCGGCGAGCTTGCAGACCAGGGCAAGGTCGATCAGGGCCTGGACATGACGAAGGCCCAGCTCACCAACACGCCCAAGGACCGCGCCATATGGCTCACCCTGGCCCAGATGTACACCCGTCTTCACCGCTGGAAGGACGCCGAGCAGGCTCTTGACAAGGCTGAGCCCCTCAGCACCACCAAGGACGACAAGATTTATCTCCTCTTTCTCCGCGGCGCCCTCTCTGAGCGCCAGAAGCACGACGAGCCCGCCGAGCAGTACTTCCGCCAGGTCCTCGCCCTCGACCCCGACAACACAATGGCCCTCAACTATCTCGGCTACATGCTCGCCGACAAGGGGACCAAGCTGCCTGAGGCGCTGCAGCTCATTCGCAAGGCCGTCAAACTCGATCCCATGAACGGCGCCTACCTCGATTCCCTCGGCTGGGCCTACTACAAGCTCGGCCAGTACGAGCTCTCCGAGCAGAATCTCCGACAGGCCGTTATGCGCGACCAGACCGACCCCACCGTCCACGACCACCTCGGAGACCTCTACGAGAAGACCGGCCGCATCCGCCTCGCCGCCGCGCAGTGGGAGCTCTCCCTGGCCGAATTCGCCAAGTCCGTGCCCGCCGACGTTGAACCCTCTGAGGTTTCCAAGCTCCAGAAGAAGCTCGAGAGCGCTCGCGTCAAGCTGGCCAGGGAAGAAAGCGTCCTCGGGCCATCCAAGAGCAGTCCCCAGTAGAGCCCCGGCGGCCCTCCTGCGCCCACGCAGCCCACAAAGAAAGGGCGGCCGCTCATCTGAGCCCGGCCGCCCTCTGCATTTCCCATCCTGCGCCGCGGCTTACTTGTTCTGCGCCGCCGCTGCCATGTACTTGTCCACGTTCTCCTTGTCCACCACCGCCGTTCCCGTGTCAATGAACACCGGATACGGCGAGAACGGATCGGCCGCGTAATCCTCGTTCAGCGTCTTCGGCGGATCGTGGTACACCTCGTCCAGCACCTTCAGCCCGTAGTAGCCCATCGTGTAAGGCTTCTGCGCAATGGTCGCGTCCACCATCCCACCCTTGATTGCGTCCAGCACATCCGGGTCCACGTCCCACGTAATCACCGTGCGGTCCTGCGCATTCATCCTGCGCACCACCTCGGCCACCTGCTTGCCCGCCGACGCCTCCAGGCACACAATTGCGTTGATCTTCTTCGCGCCCGTCTGCGCCAGGTACTGCTGCGACTTGTCGAAGGCCACCCGCGGGTCGCCTTTGATGTCCACCACGTCCGCAATGTGAATATTCGGCTCTGTCGCCAGAATGTCCTCGAAGCCTTTCAGCCGCTCCTCGGTATTCGACTGGCCGCCCAGCGTGAAGAACACCACGTTCCCCTTGCCGCCCAGCTTTTGCACCAGCAGCCGTCCGCCCATCCGTCCGGCCTCCAGGTTGTTCGTCCCGATAAAGAACAGCCGCTTGCTGCCCGCCGCATCCGAATCCATCGTGATCACCGGAATGCCTGCGTCAATCGCCGCGTTGATCTCCGGCTGCAACACCGCCACGTCCGGCACTGAAATCAGAATCCCCGACGGCTTGGCCGCCACCGCCTGCTTCAGCGCCGCCAGCTCGCCCTGCGGGTCGTAGGTCTCCGGTCCCACCACATTCGCCGTCACGCCAAGCTGCGACGCAGCATGGATGAATCCGCTCGCCGCCGTCTGCCAGTACGGCAGGTTCACGTTATTCGTTACCAGGTAGTAGGTCTCCTTCAGCGAGTGCCGCTTGCACCCTGAAGCAAACACCAGCCCCAGCGCCAGCGCGCTCACGGCGATCCGTTGCATGGTCTTCATCGTTTCCTCCCGGTCCTTGCGTGGAAAGGTTTCCAGGCGCGCATGCTCGCCGCGCGGCGCACGCCTCTCAAGCGAAGTTCGGCTGGATGGTACTCCCACTCTTCCCGGCTTGTCCACAACCTCCGTGGCACGGAACTTCCCTGCCCCGAATTCGCCTGCACGGATTCGCCGACACAACTCCGGTGGAATCCCTTGAACGCGTCGGCCCTCTTTCTGCGGTATAACCAGAGGGAAGATACACTGCTTCTGCGGACTACTTCAAAAAATGACATCGGCCCCCAACCCGGTTGCCTCGCTGCCTCCGGGCATCGCCGTCGACGGTTCCGGACCCCTCGTCCAGCGCGCATTTCCTGAGTCGCCCCACCCCTATCGCACGCCCTTCGCCCGCGATACGGCCCGCATCCTTCACGCCCGCGCTTTCCGCCGCCTCGCCGGCAAAACCCAGGTCTTCGCCCGCCTGCCCAGCGATCCGCCCAGCGACCACTTCCGCAGCCGCCTCACGCATACCCTCGAGGTCGCGCAGATTGCCCGCACCCTCGCCCGCGCCCTCGGACTCAACGTCGAGCTCGCCGAGGCCCTCGCGCTCGCCCACGACATCGGCCATCCGCCCTTCGGCCACGCCGGCGAAAGAGCCCTCGACCGCGCCCTCCGCGCCCACGGCCTCGCCTTCGACCACAATCTCCACGCTCTGCGCATCGTCACCTGGTTTGAGGAGCGCTACGCCGCCTTCCGCGGCCTCAACCTCACCCTCGGCCTGCGCGAGGGCATCATCAAACACTCCCGCGATTACACCGCCGCCGACCACCCCGAGCTAGCCGACTACTTCCTCGACCGCTTCCCGCCCCTCGAAGCCCAGCTCATTGACCTCGCCGACGAAATCGCCTACCTCACTGCAGACCTCGACGACGGTCTCTACTCCGGCATTCTCTCCCTCGCCCAGGTCCACGACGGCGTTCCTCTCTTCCGCCGCTTCTTCCAGCAGGTCCGGGCCGCCGCACCCACCGCGCAACCGCGCTTCCTCGCCAACGAGTCCCTCGCCCGCATGCTCAACGCGCTTGTCACCGATCTCATTGCCGAAACCCGCACCCGCGTCCTCTTGCTCGGGGCAACCCAACTGGACGACATCCGCCGCGCGCCCTCCCGGCTTGCCTCCCTCAGCCCCGCCATTGAAGCCGAGCGCGCCGCCGCCAAACACTTTCTCTACGAAAATTTCTACAACTCCCCCGGCATGGAGGAGGTCCACGGCCACGCCGCCGAGGTCGTCCAGCAGCTCTTCGCCACCTTCCTCGCCGATCCCTCGCTTCTGCCGCCCGACCACCAGGCAGAAATCCCCTCGCAGGGTCTCGCACGCACCGTCGCCGATTACATCGCCGGCATGACCGACAGCTACATCGAGCAGCTCTGGGCCCGTTGCGCGTGACCCGCGGCTCGGCGACGATCGTCTTGCGGCTTACCCCAGCCGATTGTGAAGCCAGCTGAAAATCGCCCCGCCAATGAAGCCGTCCGCCGTCCCGTACACGGTGCCAATCACCACCTCAACAATGCTTCGTGTCGCGTGATAGCCGGGATAAACCGACGCCATGACATGAAGAAAACTCTCCGCATAGCCTGCCCAGGCAAGGTTCAGCAGTCCCATCGTCAGCATCGCGCCGCCCCAGACAATCGCGCACGTCAGCGCCCACGCTCTCACCTTGAGTTTCATCGTTCCCCTCCGGACAAGCATTTTAGTCCTGCGGGCAAGCGGCGGCAGTGACCGCTGACATCGAACCGTCAGCCGGCCAGGAAAGCGTCCATGGTTCTAAAGGTTCTAAATGATTTTGCCCTACTGCACGGTCCCTTGCGGCCTTATCCTACGCAGATCCAGCGCGCACTCCAGCGCATTCTGCGCCGCCAGCCGTAGATTGTCTGAGGCTGCCCAAAGCCACAGCCGCCGCGCTTCGGCCGGATTCCGCTCTCCCGGCTCCACGCGCATCCGCACCAGCACGTCATTCTGCCCCGTCGCCGCCAGATTGGAAGGCGAATCCGTATCCTCCAGCACCAGATCCACGTGCTCGCCGCCCAACGCCTCTTCCAGCGCCGCAATCTCCACTGCCCGTTCCAGCTCCACCGCAATTGAAAACGCGTGGCCGTGAAACACCGGCGCTGCCACCGCCAGCACCGCCGGAACCGCGCCTCTGCGCCCCAGCAGAGAGGTCAGGTGTCGCCGCACGCGCTCTGCCACACCTGTCAGATTCGCCGTCGCATTCTCGCCCAGTCCCGTCAGCATGTTGTACGCCGCCTGGGCGTCGAACACCGCCTTAGGCAGCGCCTGAAAGCTCAGCAGATTTACCGTCTGCTGGTGCAGCTCGTCCATCGCCGCCCGTCCAAACTCGCTCGCCGGCATCAGCATCGTCGCCGCCGCCCAGCGTACCGGCGCGGCCTGCTGCAGCCGCTCCATCACCAGCGCCAGCGCCAGCGCCGCCGGATGCGCCGGAACCACCGCCGGCGTAAACAGATCCGCGTCCCCGGCCTCCGTGTCAATCCACGGCGCGCGCACCAGCACGCCCGCTTCCCTGTCCAGCGCGCCGCTCAAATCCAGCACCGTCGACCCCGCCGCCAGCGCCTTCCGCCAGTGACGCGCCGTCATCGCCTCCGGCCCGCAGAAAAACGTAAAGTCCACATGCTCGAAGGCGTCCGGCGATAGCGCCCGCACAAATGTCACCTCGTCGCCCACCTGGTCCAGCTGGCCCATTCCTTCTTCTTCGTCCAGCAGCACCAGCTGCGCCGCCGCAAACGCAGAATCGGCCAGCGCGTCCTTTAGTTCCTTGCCCAACAGCGTCGATGCGCCGGCAATGGCAATCTTGTACACAAGAATCCTTCCTGAAAGTTGCAGAAACTAGGAGTGCGTCGCGGGATCGGGCTCTTGCGACGCCGGCTTTGCGTCCCGCGCCGGAAGTCTTCGCCGCCGCGACCACGAATACGCAGCGCGCGCCCAGATGCCCGAAAAGGTATAGAGAAGCGCGCCGGCAAACAGCACCACCTGCGAGTATCGCAGGCTCACATACAACACAACTGCCAGCAGCAGCAGCAGCTGAAACGGATGCCGCCGCGTCAGATTGATCTCTTTGCCTGACCAGAACCGCCACGTGCTCACCATCAGGAAGCCCGACAACCCCACCAGCACCAGCCAGGGAATCGAGACCCACCACGCCTCCACCGGATACCCGCTGAAGAAGTGCACCGTCGCCGCCAGCAGCCCCGCCGCCGCCGGAATCGGCATTCCCACAAAATACTTCCGTCCCGGCCGCCCCGGATTCCTGGGCTGCGCATCCGGACTGATGTTGAACCGCGCCAGCCGCGACGCTCCGCCGATCAGGTAGAGAAAGCACACGAACGCGCCCGCCTGCACCAGGTGCTGCCGCAGCGCCGGCGCAACCGAGTCCGGTAGAAACGCAAATCCCCAGATGTATGCCAGCAAACTCGGCGCAACCCCGAAAGTGATCACGTCGGCCAGCGAGTCCAGCTCCTTGCCGAAATCGCTGCACGTGTTCGTCATCCGCGCAATCCGTCCATCCAGCGCGTCGAAGGGAATCGCAAACAGAATCGCAATCGCCGCCAGGTCCAGATGCCAGTGCGCATCGCCAGTGCCATTCAGCGCCGCAATCGTCTGCGTAATCGAGAAGTACCCCGCGCCGATGTTGCACGCCGTGAACAGCGAGGGCAGCAGATACATCCCTCTGCGCGGTCTTGCCTGCGCTCTCGCCTTTGCCTGCTCCGGGTCATGGTGGTTCATCGGCCCGCTCCGTCTTCCAGGTCCGGATCCAGATTCGGCCGCGCCTCTGCCCGCGCCTGGCGCCGTCCGGCAGCACCTGCCGTCGCCACCGCCACGCCCGCCGGCATCGCCGCCAGCACACTCGCGCCGCCCTTCACGCGCTGCCCTTTCTGCACTCGAATCTCAGCCTCGTCCGGCAGCAGCACGTCCACGCGCGAGCCGAACTTGATCAACCCCACGCGCTGCCCGCGCTCCACCCGGTCGCCCTCCCGCAGCCCGCACACAATCCGCCGCGCAAGCAGCCCCGCAATCTGCTTGAAGGTCACCTCGTAGCCGTCGCCGCCCACCGTCACCACATTCTGCTCGTTGCGTTCGGCCGACGCGGGATTCATCGCGTTCAGATACTTGCCCTTCTGGTAGCGCACCCGGCTCACCACGCCGCCAATCGGCGCGCGGTTCACGTGCACGTCAAACACACTCAGAAATATGCTGATTCGCTGTCGGAAGCCCTCGGGCGTCTCGATTCTGACCGTCTCCGTCACCAGCCCATCGCCGGGAGAAACCACCAGTCCTTCGCCCGCCGGAATCCTCCGCCGTGGATCACGGAAAAACCACAGAAAAAATGCCGCCAGCACCACCGGCGTCGCGGCCCATGCCCAGCTTCCCGTTGCCCACGCCACCACCGCTGACGCTGCCAGCAGACCCACCCCGTAGATATACCCGTCGCGAACCATGGTCCCCAACGATTATACGGAGGAATCACTGCCCCGTTGGAACAAACGCGCACCGTTCGGTACTCGGCCGTTCCCGGCCGTCCGTCGGTCCTGCGTCCACTGCCGCTTTGCCCGGAAAGCCCTTACGCCACCACCGCTGACCGGTGCTCCAGCGCGTACATCAAATCCTTGGCGTGGAGCTTCAGCTTCTTCAGCCGAACCTCCTCCAACTGCTCTTCCACGGACAAATATGGCTTCTGCACCAGTTCGTCAAGCCGCTGAGCGTAGCGGTGATGTTCAGCATGAAGGCGATCCAGCTCTTCGCTCAGCGACCCGTCCTTTATTTCGTCCATCAAGCACCTCCGTGATTTCGCAGGTTAGGAACACTTACATATAGCTCTCGGGTGTATTCCTCGGCAAGCATCCTCGCCGAAAATTTGCCCGCGCCCTGTGGATTTCCGTCTCTTTTCCGCAAGCCGCAACGCCGCCGCTCAGATTCCCAGGCACGGAATCTCTCTTCCGGCTAATCCAGCCCCAGCCGCATGAGCACCGCATCCTCTGCGGGATCAGCATAATAGCCCTTCCGCCGTCCGGTCTCCTTAAATCCAAGCCGGCCATAAAGCCCCAGCGCCTCCCTGTTGGACGCGCGCACCTCAAGCAGCATCTCGCCCACTCCCGCCCGCCGCAGCTCCGCGGCCACCATCATCCACAAATCCGTCGCCACGCCCTGCCGCTGCCGCACCGAGGCAACAGCCATCGTCTCCAGCTCCGCCTCAGGCCCCAACACGCTCGCTACGGCAAATCCCACCGGTCTTCCGTCGATCTCGGCCACCAGCGCCACCCGCCGCACCGCCGCGTCTGCATTCAGCGCCGCCTCATAGGCCGCCCGCGGCCACTGCGGAGCTTGCGGCAAGCCCGCCGCAATCGCCAGCACGCTGTCCAAGTCCGCCATCGTCATCGCGCGCACCTGCGCGGCCGCTGCGTCGGCGCTCATGCGCTGCCACGCCCGTCCGGAACCGTCTTGCCAAAAATCTCCGCGTCCGATCGCCGCACATAATGCCCATCCAGCAGCGCCACGTCGTCGAACCGCCCCGCCGCCACGCGCTCCGCCGCCAGCCGCAGCGCATCGGCCGCCGTCGGAGCCTCCACGCGCCTCAGCTCCACTCCCAGCCACGCACTTTTCAGCATTTCCGCCGCCGTATCTTCGCACACGGCAATCGTCCCGCCCGCCAAATCCATCTCGGCCAGCTCCGCCGCGCCCGCCAGCAGCTCCCGTGCCTCGCCACCTGCCTCGGCAAGCCGCAAAAACACCTCATTCCTGTGCGCATCCTGGGCCGCCGAGTCCGTTCCTGCCTTCGCCGCCAGCACCGCCAGCCGCGACACCGCCGCCACCGGCACTCCCGTCGCCTCAGCCAGCCCCTTCACCGCGCTCAGCCCCACGCGCACGCCGGTAAAGCTCCCCGGTCCGCTTGTCACCACGATTGCATCGAGCGCCGCCGGCAGAAGTTCTGACGCGGCCAGCAACTCCCCCACCGCCTGCACCAGCGTTGCCGAGTAGCTTCGCCCTTCCAGCGCCCGCTCCGCCAGCACATCCACCTGCGCACCCGTCAGCCGCGCCAGCGCCACTGACCCCGCAGGCCCGCACGTGTCGATTCCCAGCACCAGCTTCGGACCCAGCCCCAGCTTCGGCAGCCGCATCGCTTCCTTCATCCGTCCGCCTCTTACACCGCGGCCAGCGCCTGCTCCAGGTCCGCGATCAGGTCTTCCTTGTCCTCAATCCCAATCGAAAGCCGGATCATTCCCTGCGTAATCCCGGCCGCATCCCGCTCCGCGTCTGTCAGCGCCGCGTGCGTCGTCGTGGCCGAGTGTGACGCCAGCGATTCCACCCCGCCCAGCGACTCCGCATTCAAAAAGATCTTGAGCGCGCCCAGGAACCGTCCCGCGCCCTCGCGCGATCCCACGTCGAAGCTCATCATCGACCCGAAGCCCTTCTGCTGCCGCGCCGCCAGTGCATACTGCGAATGGCTCTCGAGCCCCGGATAATTCAGCTTCTTCACCTTGGCGTGCGTCGAAAGATACTCCGCCACCGCGCGCCCGTTCTCTTCATGCTGCCGGATGCGCAGCGGCATCGTCTTGATGCCCCGCAGCACCAGGTAGCAGTCAAACGGCGACAGCACTGCTCCCGCCGCCTTCTGCACCAGCAGGAACCGCTCCTTGTGCTCCGGCTTTGACCCGATCAGCGCTCCGCCAATCCCGTCCGAGTGTCCGTTCAGATACTTCGTCGTCGAATGCATCACGATGTCCGCCCCCAGTTCCAGCGGCCGCTGCAGCACCGGCGAAAGAAATGTGTTGTCCACGCTCACTTCCACGCCCTTCGCGTGCGCAATCTCGCTGATCGCCTTGATGTCGCTCAGCACCATCAGAGGATTGCTCGGCGTCTCCAGGTGCACCAGCTTCGTATTCGCTTTGATCGCCTTCGCCACAGCGTCCAGGTTGCTCGTGTCCACATACTCGATCTCGATGCCGTAGTGGCTCACAATCTGGTTGAACAGCCGCACCGTGCCTGCATACACGTTGTGCGAGCACACCACGTGGTCGCCGGCGCGCAGCATCGCCACCAGCCCGGCAATCGCCGCCATGCCGCTGGCAAACGCATGACCTGAGGTTCCGCCTTCCAGCGCCGCAAGGGCCGTCTCCAGCCGGTCCCGCGTCGGGTTGCCCGCGCGCGTGTAGTCCCAGCCCCGGTCCGTTCCAATGCCGGTCAGCTCAAAGGTTGAAGAAAGGTAAACGGGAACATTCACCGCGCCCGTCTGCGGGTCTGGATGCTGTCCGGCATGTACGGCAAGGGTCGAGTACTTGTATGAGGGCATGGTCAGGTTCTGGAACGGTCTCCTGACCTCTAGCTTATCGTGCCCAGGCAGTTCAGCGAAGCCCTGCCCAGCCCCGCGCAACCTTGTCCAGTTCAGCGCAGACCTGCGCCACGCAGCCTCACTCGCGCTCGCAGTGCGTCGTCGCGTCATCCACCAGCGTCAGGTCCTCGCCGCCTTCGCGCGGATGAAAATAAAGTGAGCAAATGTGCCACTGGCCCCCGACCTCCTGCGCCCATTCCCCCAGCGTGCCGCGCCCTTTCGGTCCTTCAATCCGAACCATAAGGTCGGCGTTCCCATAGCCGCCTCCCTCAACGAGATTGCCCCTGACCACCTGCTCGGATTTCATCGGCGTCCCAATGGCGTTCTGCAGTTCGGTTGAGTTCGTCGCCACCCCCATCGCCACGCCAATCGGGGCCTGCGCATTCCGCTCAAACCGCCAAACCCACATCAGGCCCAGCCCGATTACGGCAACCGCGCACACCGCAACCCAAGCCAGCAATCTCCGCCTTTTCAGAAAGTTCTTTTTCATCGTTTCGCGTCGAGCCGCATTCTATTAATCCCTGTATCGCGTTCCGCCCTACTGCCCGTTCCCCTGCTTCGCGATCCGCGCCACCGGGTAATATCCCGTCCGCGCCCGCACCGTCAGCTTGCCCATACCTTTCGCCTCGGCCGTCACCTGCACTCGCCGGAACCCCGGCTCGCTCGCCGGCTTCGTCGAGCGGTAGCCGATTGTGTACTGGCTCCGAATATCCCGCGCCACCTCAGCCGCAATCTGGTCGACCTGCTCCATATTTCTCGGGAAAAACGCGATTCCGCCCGTCTCGGTCGAAAGCATCTCCAGCGCCCGCCGCGCATGCCGCGCCTCTGACCGTGTCATGTCGTCGCCGAACAGCAGTCCAATCGAATAAATCTCCGGCCCCGACAGCTGCTGCACCCGCTGGATTGTCTGTTCCAGCGTCAGCGTCGACGCGTTGTCCTCGCCGTCCGTAATCACCACCAGCACCTGCTTGGGCCGCTTCCCATCCGCAACCAGCTTGTCCGCCGAGGCCACAATCGCGTCATAGAGCGCCGTTCCTCCGCGCGAATCAATATGCGAAAGCCCGTCCCGCAGCTTGGCGATGCTCGACGTGAAGTCCTGGTCGATGTAGGCCTCGTCGGAAAAATTCACCACAAAGGCCTCATCCTGCGAGTTCGACGCCCCTATCAGGTCCAGCGCGCTCTTGTTCACCGCCGGCCGCTTGGTCGCCATTGAGCCTGAGTTGTCCACCACCAGCCCCATCGACACCGGCAGGTCCGTATGCTGGAAGCTGATGATCTTCTGCTCGACCCCCTCCTCGTAAACCTTGAAGTTGCTCGCCTTCAGGTCCTGTACCAGCCGGTTGCCGTCCAGCACCGTGGCATTCAGCACCACCTCGTCCACGTCGGTGCGCAGAATGTAGCCTTTGCCCTGTTTCTGGAGTCTCTGGCCCGGAGTCGTCGCCGCTCCGCCTGTGTCCGGCGAAGGGATCGGATCCCGGTCCACCGTCAGAGATGGAGCCTGCCCTGCCGCGCCCGTTGTCTGGCCGGCCTGCGTCTGTTGCGCCCCGAAGCAGAGCGCCGATGCAGACAAAAGAAGAAGGAAAATCGCGTTATTGCAAAGGCGCATAGTACCCGGTGCGTGCATGAACCGTAAGCGGAGGCAGTCCCTCCGGCGGAATCAGCTTTACCTTCACTTTACGCCACTTCCCGTCCCGCACCAGGTCCGCCGGCGTATATCCAATCACATACTGATTCCGCAGTTCCGTTGAAATCTTCTCCGCGATGTCGCCCATCTCCGACAAGTCATCCACGCGATACATCCGCCCGCCCGAATCCTCGCACAACTGGTTCAGCAGCATCGGACCGTTTCGTTCCTCCGGCGTCGCGGCGCTCGGGTCAAAGATTCCAATCGCATAAATCTCCACGTCAGACTCGCGCACCTGCGACCGCACCTCGCCCTCGGTGTACCGCGAGCGGTTGTCCCCGCCGTCGGAGACCACCAGCAGCGCCTTCCTCTGGTGCCGCGCATCCCGCATCTTCTCCACGCCGTAGTAAATCGCGTCCAGCAGCGCCGTCCGGTGCCCGCTGTGCACCGTGGCCAGCCGCGCCTCAATGTCTTCCACTGAGCTGGTGAAGTCCTCGATCAGCTCCGGCCGGTCGTTGAACCCGATCACGAAAAACTCGTCCTCCGGATTCGCCGTCTTGATGAACTGCAGAATCGAATCGCGCGCCCGGATCAGCTTTGAAGTCATCGAGCCCGACAGGTCGAAGATGATTCCGATTGACACCGGCGCATCCTCGCTGGCAAAGCTCGAAATCTTCTCCCGCTTGTTGTTCTCATACACCTGGAAGTCGGTCTTCTCCAGGCCCGTCACCAGCCGGTTCATCGGGTCAGTCACCGTCACCGGCACAAGCACCAGGTCCACGTTCATCCGGATCAGCGATCCGGGCCGCGCATGCAGCGCCGCTTTGCCCGTCAGCGCCGTGCCCTCGGCGTTCTTCGGCGGCGCATTCGTTCCCTGGGTCGCCTGCGCCGGCGGCTTCACGATCACCTTGTTCAGCTGGTCTTCCTGGGCTCGCGCACCCGCCGCGGTCAGCAGCACCGCCAGCGCGCACACCATCATCCTCAGGCCCGCGCCACGGCGGCCGCCTTCGCCTTCCAACGTGCTCCATCGATTGGGTCGCGTCGTCATGCCGGGATACCCTGGGTTGTTCGCGAGTGTAGCACGGTCGCCGCGCCTCTTGTCGGCTCCGCGGCCGCGCAAACGCCCGCCTTTCTCCCTCGTCCACAATCCTTTCCGCCCCCGGCGCTGGGATACAATCTTCGCTAAGCGCGCCGGGCGTCGTCTCTCTTCGTCAGAGGCTCCGCACGCAATTTCTCCGCCGGCACGGGGAGCATCACTCGTCGCATGGCCAGCATCTGCCCATTCCGCGCCCGGCGCCACAACCCCTCGGCGGTCCGCCTCGACGATGTCCTCACTCAGCCCGCCGACAGCATCGCGTCGGCCACGCAGCAGGCCTGCTACCCGCGCAACCCCTGCAACCTTGTCCGCCTCCTTCGCGGCCTCCCTGAAATCTTTGACGCCGACAAGGGCGAAACCGTCTACTCCCGCGCCGCACAAGACTTTCACGCCCCGCCCGAACTGGGTATCGAACAGGGCATCTCCGTCCAACAAGATTCTCCCTGCGTCTTCGTCTGCGCCCAGCGTTTCAGGCCCACCCTCTCAGCGCTTTTTCGCCTCCATCTCCTCGGCGGCCAGGCCATCTATGCGCTGGATTAACACCATCCTCGCCGCATTCCTCCTCGCCGCGCTTCCCGCCCCCGCGCATTCCCAGTCTGCGCAGGCTCCGCCCGCCAACTCCGTGCCCCGCTTTGTCGTGGTTCTTGACGCGGCGCACGGCGGATCCGACTCCGGCGCGGCCCTCGGAGACGGCCAACCCGAAAAGGCCGTCACCCTCGCCCTCAGCGTCCGCCTCCGCTCGCTCCTCGCCGCCCGCGGCATCTCCGTCGTCGCCACCCGCGAGTCCGACATCGCTCTCGACGCCGACCAGCGCGCCGCCCTCGCCAACCGCGCCAATGCCCAGCTCTGCCTCGTCCTCCACGCCACCCAAAGCGGTTCCGGCGTCCATCTTTTCACCTCCTCGCTCGCCCCCGCGCAGTCCGCCCGCTTTCTCCCCTGGAAGACCGCTCAGGCCGCCTTCGTCGCGCACAGCCTCTCGCTGGCCGGCACGCTCAACTCCACCATCCTCCACGCCGGCTTCAACGTCACGCTCGCCCGCGTCTCTCTGCCCGGCCTCGACAGCCTTGCCTGCCCCGCCGTCGCCGTCGAGCTCGCGCCCAAGCGCGGCTCTGACAACTCCATCCTCGCCGAGCCCGACGACTCGCAGTACCAGGCCCACGTCGCCTCCGCCCTTGTCGACGCCATCTACGCCTGGCGTTCGGAGGGTCAGCAGCCATGATCCCCCGCTACCAGAAGGTCCTCTTCGTTCTCCTCCTCCTCGGCTCGCTGGCCATGGCCGCCGAGCTCTGGCATCTCCGCCAGCGCGCCCACCAGCGCCTCCTCGCCGGTCAGAATTCGGCCCACACACGCGCCCCGGAAGTGGCGCCCGACGAACCGGCCACCCTCATCGTCGCCAGCGACCTCGACGGCTCGCTCACCCCGCAGGCCCGCTCGCTTCCCCTGCCCGCCGACCCTGAAGCCCGCGCTCGCGTTCTCCTCGGCAAGCTCCTCGACCTCTACGCCGGTTCCGACTCCTCCCATCTCGTCCCCGGCGGCGCGGCCGGCATCGCTCAGGTCTTCCTCATGCCCGTTCCGGACGAATCCGACGCGGCCCCCGGATCGCCCGCTGCACCACCATCCGCTTCCCCGCCCATCACCGCGCAAGACGCTCAAAACTCCGGACCACTTCTCGCCGTCGTCAACTTCACGGGCAGCTTCGCCGCCTCCCATCCCTCCGGCATTGAAACCGAATCCCTCACCATCCAGTCCATCTGCGCCACCCTCCGCGCCAACCTGCCGCGCGTCGCCCAGGTTCGCTTCCTCGTCGACGGCCAGCCCCGCGACACCCTCGCCGGCCATGCCGACCTCACCCGCACCTACCTCACCGCCGACTCCGTCCTCAGCTCCGGCGCGCCCGGCACCGCAACCAACCCCGCGCAAGGCCCCCCTCAGTGACCACTTCTTCATCACCCACCCTCGGCGTCCCCACCATCGGCGTATTCGACTCCGGCTTCGGCGGGCTCACCGTCCTTCGTGCCCTCCTCGCCCGCATGCCGGCCGCGCGCTATGTCTTCCTCGGCGACACCGCCCGCCTCCCTTACGGCTCCAAATCCCGCCGTACCATCGCCCGTTACGCCGCCGAAAGCGCCCGCTTCCTCGTTCATGAGCAGGGCGCAGAATTCCTCGTCATCGCCTGCAACACTGCCAGCGCCCTCGCCCTGGACGCCATCCAGGAATCCGTGCCCATTCCCGTCCTCGGCGTCATCCAGCCCGGCGCATCCGCCGCCCGCGCCGTCTCCCAAACCGGCCACGTCCTCGTCCTCGCCACAGACGCCACCGTCCAAAGCCACGCCTACTCCGCCGCCTGCCACGCCCTCGGCCTCCGCACGCTCGAGAAAGCCTGTCCGCTCCTCGTTCCCCTCGTCGAAGAAGGCTGGACCACGGACTGGCTTCTGCCATCCAACTCCCCCTCAGCCGATTCCGCATCGACCGCGACAAATGCCACGCCGGCCCCACCGCAGGTGGCAGTAACCGAACAAGTCATCCGCATCTACCTCGACGAAATCCTCGCAACAGCCGCCGCCGAAAACCTCCAGCCGGACACCCTTGTCCTCGGCTGCACCCACTATCCCCTCCTCCGCCCGCTCATTGAGAAGGCCGTGCCGGCCGGCATGGCCGTCATTGACTCTGCCCAAGCCGCCGCCGACGCCGCCGTCACCCTTTTCAACGGTCGCCTCGCGCCGCCAGCCGCCGCGCCGCCAGCCGCCGCGCCTCCACCCTCCGCCAACGCAGAAACTGCCGGCCAACCCTCCATCCGCTGCTTCGCCACCGATTCTGTCGAGAAATTCTCCCGCCTCGGCTCTCGCTTCCTCGGCCACCCCGTCGGAGACGTCCAGCTCATCGACCTCGGCGGCTGAGCCCGCGCGCGCCGCCCGCGTCCCGCTGCCATCCCCCGGCTGCTATCCTTGTCCACGGCGAAACCCGGCGGTCTCCCGTCAAATCCTGCCCGCCATCCCTCTAAGGAAGAAGAACCCGCATGATCGATCTCTCCGGCAAAACCGCTGTCATCTTCGGCCTCGCCAACAAGCGCTCCATCGCCTGGGGCATCGCCCAAAAGCTCCACGCCGCCGGAGCCACCCTCGCCATCTGTTACCAGAATGAGCGCATGAAGGCTGAAGCCCAGGGCCTCATCGACGACCTTCCCGGCGCATCCGGCTTCCAGTGCGACGTCTCCAGCGACGCCGAAATCGACACCCTCTTCGCCGCGCTCAAGGACAAATACCCCCGCCTCGACATCCTCGTGCACGCCGTCGCCTTCGCCCCCCCCGAAGACCTCAAAGGCGCATTCATCAACATCAGCCGCGAGGGCTTCCGCATCGCCCACGACGTCAGCGTCTATTCGCTCATCGCCGTCAGCCGCGCCGCCGCCCCGCTCATGACGGAAGGCGGCAGCATCCTCACCCTCACCTACTTCGCCGCGGAAAAAGTCGTGCCCCATTACAACGTCATGGCCCTGGCCAAGGCCTCGCTCGAGTGCGCCGTGCGCTATCTCGCCTTCGACCTCGGCCCCAAACACATCCGCGTCAACGCCATCTCCGCCGGGCCCATCAAGACCCTCGCCGCCCGCGGCGTCGGAGACCTGAGTGTGATGATGAAGACCCACGCCGACCGGGCACCCCTCCATCGCAACGTCGATCAGCTCGAAGTCGGCGACGCAGCCCTCTTCCTCGCGAGCGACCTCGCCAGCGCCGTCACCGGCGAAGTCCTCTACGTCGACTGCGGCTACAACATCATGGGCTTTTGAGCCTTCATCCTCGCCGCACCCACGCAACGCCCACATCCTTCGCCACGCGCAGCCGCTCGGCCAGCTGCCCTGTGTGGTGCTGGATGTGCCCGATGTTGTAAATGTGCGTCTCGAGCTTCGTGAACGGCAGCCAGTCGAACCCTGAAGGTCCGTCCAGCGCCACCCGCGGCGCCAGCTCTTCCACCGCTGCTAGGCACCTCGCGTGATAGCCGAGCAATTCCTCCCGCGTGTACGGCGTCACGCCTCGCAGCTCTTCGGCGCTCGCGCCCAGCAGCCGGCACGCCGCGCGATGCCGTGTCCACGGCGTAAACTCCGCCTCCGACGCGTGCGCATACAACTCCGCGTAAAACAACGTGTGATACGCCATGTGCCACGTGCGGTTGCGAAAATTCTCCGCGACCCACAGATCCTCCGGGCACGCGTCAATCGCCTGCCGCAGCATCGCCAGCGATGACCTGTACTGGCCCAGGATCGACTCAATCACTTGTGCGTCTTGCATGAGCAACAGTGTAGCGGCCCGCTGTAAGGCCCGCCGCCCTGGACGCGTCTCAGGCGTCCTTCAGCGTCACCGTAATCCGCCGCGCGTCCCCGCCTGCCGAAGCAATCGTAATCTCGCCCGTCGCCTTCTTGAGGATGCTCTTGAACTTCTCGCCCCACTCCACCAGCACCAGCGCATCCTCGGTCAGCAGCTCGTCCAGCCCCAGCGTCTCCAGTTGCCGCTCGCCCTCCAGCCGGTATACATCCAAGTGATAGAGCTTCACAGCCTGGCCCTCCCGCGCGCCCTCGTACTCATGCACCAGCGTGAACGTCGGGCTCGTCACCTCGTCGGCGTCCGCGGCATCCAGCGCCTCGGCAATGCCCTTCACCAGCGTCGTCTTGCCCGTGCCCAGGTCGCCGCGCAAAATCAGCAGTTGCGGCGGCCGCAGCAGTTCGGCAAGCTTGCGGCCCACTTCAATCGTGTCCGCGCCGCTGCCGGTCGTGAACTCGTATGTCCGCCCCGTCGCGGCTGGCGCTTGCTGGCTCATCCTCTGCCCTCGCGGTTTCTGTCTTCGCTGCCTGCCCGCGCCCGATGGTCGCCGCGCGGCATCCCCTGCAACCAACCATACCCGTTTCCGCTCCGCGGTTGAAAGCGAAAAGCCCGCCCCAGTTCCTTAAGCGTATCGGTCGCCAGCAGCGTATGCTCCTCCATCCGACGCACCGCCAGGTCCGCGGCCAGCCCATGCAGATACACCGCTGCCTCCACCGCGCGCGCCGGTTCGCTCGCATACTGCGCCAGCAATCCCGCCACAATTCCCGTCAGCAGGTCGCCGCTGCCGCCCTTCGCCATCCCCGGATTTCCGGTCGTATTCACCGCCACTGTCCCATCCGCGTGCGCCACCACAGTTCGCGAACCTTTCAGCACCACGGTCACACCCATCTTCTCGGCAAACTCCCGCGCCGTCTCCAGCCGCTTGGCCTGCACCGCCGCAATAGTCACGCCCTTGAGCCGCGCCATCTCCCCCGGATGCGGCGTCAGCACCACCGTCCGCTTCCCTCCGCGCGCCAGTTCCCTCAGCAGTTCATGGTCCTGCGCCAGCAAATTCAGTGCATCCGCATCCAGCACCACCGGAATCGTGGTCGCTCGCAGCAGCCCTGCAAGAAACTTCGCCGTCGCCGCGTTCTGTCCCATCCCCGTACCAATCGCCAGCAGCGTCTTGCCCGCCAGCATCGCTGCCATCCGCTTCGCCGTCAGATTCGTCGCCGCAATCTCTCCGGTCGCCGTCGCCTCCAGCGGCCACGTCATCAACTCCGGCGCAATCGCGCCCACCATCCCCAGCCCCGCTGCAGGAACCGCCGCCGTCACCAGTCCCGCGCCCGCCCGCAGCGCCGCCAGCGCCGTCATTGACGGCGCGCCCATCTTCCCGCCCACGCTGCCAAGCGAACCTCCTATCACCAGCACGTGCCCAAAGTTCCCCTTGTTCGCATCCGCCGCGCGCCGCACCTGCACCATCCCCAGCGCACCGCCAGCCCACCGCATTCCGAGCTTCGAAATCACTGCCTTGTCCGGCGACCCGATCGGCGCCACCACCACCGGGTCGTCCCACCGCCGCGTCAGCCGTCCAAACACATGCGCCGGCTTCGGCGCAGTGAACGTCACCACCGCATCCGCCGGAAAAATCGGACCCTCCATCGTTGCGGTCGTCGCATCCGCCGCCCAGCCAGACGGCAAATCCACCGCCAGCACCTTCGCTCCGCTCGCCTTCACGCGCTCCAGCGCCGCCAGCGCCAGCCCTCGCAGCGGCGGCTTAAAGCCCGTCCCCACCACCGCGTCCACAATCAGGTCGGTCTCGAACGCGCTCTGGTGCTTCGCAAGTTCCTCAGCTGTGGTCACCACGTGAATCTGCCCATGCGCCCCGCTCGAATCCGGGCCGGCCAGTTCCTTCCATGCCTCCGCCGCGTCGCCTTTCAAGTCTGAGGCTGACCCCAGCAGCAGCGTCGTCACCTCCAGCCCCGCATCGGCCAGCTTCCGCGCCGCCATCAGCCCATCGCCGCCGTTGTTGCCCTTGCCGCACAGCACCGTCACCCGCCGCGCCCGCCGGAAGTGCTCCTGCGCAAAATCCGCCACCGCGCTCGACGCCGCGCGCATCAGCTTCAGTTGCGGCACGCCGTACCGCTCCGTCGTCACGCGGTCACACGCCGCCATCTCGGCTGCTCGCAAAACCTTCATGCCTTCATGGTATTCCGATTCCCTGTTTTTGGTCGCCAACTCGCCGGTCGCTGTTCAGCTCCCCTTCGCCATCAGCACCAGCATCCACACGTTCAGCGCCACAATCAGCACCGTCGTCACCCACGCCAATCCCTGCAGCCATCGCCCGTTCGCAAACTCGCCCATCTTCGCCTTGCTGCCCGTGAACATCACCAGAGGAACCACCGCGAAGCTCAACTGCAACGACAGAATCACCTGGCTCAGGATCAGCAGCTTGTCCGTCCCTCTCTGTCCCATCAGCGCCACCACAATGATCGTCGGCACAATCGCCAGTCCCCGCGTAATCATCCGCCGCAGCCACGGCGCAACCTTCATCTGCAGGAACCCTTCCATCACCACCTGCCCGGCCAGCGTCCCGGTAATCGACGAGTTCTGCCCACTCGCCAGCAGCGCAATCGCAAACAGCGTGCTCGCTCCCGCCGCGCCCACCAGCGGACTCAGCAGCTTGTACGCGTCTTCAATCGCCGCCACGTCGTAGTGCCCGCTCCGGTGGAACACCGCCGCCGCCATCACCAGAATCGCCGCATTCACAAACAGGGCCAGTGTCAGCGCCAGCGCAGAATCCACGTTGGCCATGTGAATCGCCTCGCGCTTGCCCTCCACCGTCCGCTCATACTGCCGGCTTTGCACAATCGACGAGTGCAGATACAGGTTGTGCGGCATCACCGTCGCGCCCAGAATTCCGATCGCGATATACAGCATCTCCCCATTCGTCAAAATCGCCGGCGACGGAACCACCAGGCTCGTCAGCGCCGACCAGTAATCCGGCCGCGAAAGCACCATCTGCACCACGAACAGCGCCAGAATCGTCCCGATCAGCGTGATCACCAGCGCTTCCACATACCGGAAGCCCCACCGCTGCAGCAGCAGGATCAGCAGCACATCCGTCCCCGTAATCAGCACCCCGTAGAACAGCGGAATGTGGAACAGCAGGTTCAGTGCAATCGCTGACCCGATCACCTCCGCCAGGTCGCACGCCGCAATCGCAATCTCCGCCCCAATCCACAGCAGAAAACTCGCCGTTCGCCCGTAGTTCTCCCGGCACATCTGCGCCAGGTCCCGCTCCGTCGCCACCCCCAGCTTCAATGAAAGGCTCTGCAGCAGGACCGCCATCAGGTTCGACAGCATGATCACAAACAGGAGCGTGTAGCCGAACCGCGCCCCGCCCGCGATATCCGTAGCCCAGTTCCCCGGGTCCATGTACCCCACGGAAATCAGAAATCCCGGCCCCAGAAACCCCAGCAGCCGCCGCCAGTACCACGGCGACCGCGACACGCTCACCGTCGCATACACCTCTTGCAGCGAGTGCTCGCGAGGCGCGCGTGGCGCGACTTGTGGGGTGGTCTCTACAGCCACGGCTCTCCTCAGCGCGTCCGCAGGCGCCTTCTCCACAGTATGCCATAGCTTGTTAATCGTAGTTAATATTTTCTCTTATTTTTAATTACAATATCATACACCTGACACAGAAAACTCGATTTGTTGCATTTTTGGTGCATTCTGATTCCAGTTTGCCGAAACGGGAGATCAGATTGTGTATCCTAGGGTCGGTACCAAACTGCCTTTTGGTTGACCGCCCCTGCAACCTCCGTAATCCCCGTGTGTCTAATAATGTGCTACGCGGGGCCACGTGCCCATGATATGGTGGTGCTCCATGTCCCGTTTACCAGTGTGGTACACCCACACAAAAGAGGGTAGTTCTATGACAGGCTCGATCCTGAAAGTCGTCTACAGGCGAGGCGAAGACGGATACATTGTGGCAGAGTGCCCGCAGCTTCCTGGGTGCATGTCACAGGGGAAGACCCGTGCGGAGGCGAGCAAGAATATCGTCGACGCGATAGAATCCGTTCTTGCTGTTCGGGTGCTTCAGATGATGCCCACTTCAGAAGCGCATGAGCACTGTTCTGAAGATGAAGAGAGCTTCCGTGTCAAAGGGCCGGAGTTGGTCGCCCCCTAGCGTCCCTTGTAGGCGTTGCAGAAATCCTCAATCGAAATCTCAGCTTTGCGTAGCTCTGTCCGCAGCAGATTCCGATCAACCTGTTTGTGATCAGGAATCGATAGGAACAGATTCGGGGACTTCTCGGGATGCGTGAGGACGAAGTGATTCTTGCCATAAACACATGTCCAACCGAACGACTTGACGAATATATCGCTGATTCGCTGGCCGGAATCTAATGGCAAATCCTTCTTCCCCATGACGTGACTCCTATTGACAATAAACCAATGTGAAGCAGGCTTAAATAGAGCGGAGGGCGGGAGACTTGATCTCCATTGCCGCCAAGCAATCAGGGGGTATAAAATCCCCTCTCTAGCACCTGCTAGTCGCGCTCCGCAAGCCTTCCAAACGTCTCTGGCAACACTTGTTGATCTGGCTCGTTGCCGGTAGCGGCCATTTCAACGAGGCCGAAGATATTCGGGCCGGGGCGAGTAAATACAACCCCCTTCCGCACATACGCTCCTAATGAACCGACGAGAGATACACGAGCGTTCTTCGTCTTCTCAAGGCCGATTGCCATGAGAAGCTCGTTTACGTGCATAGGTGTGCCTTTCTTCTGAATCGCTTCTCTTGCACGAGCTAATACAGTGCCCGCCCGAAGGTCCGAAGTGGCTTCTCGTCCGTTCGTCTGGATGAAACTCTCTCGTGGAAGAGCTTTGATAGAGTCTTGAATTGCTTGAAGATAAACGCGTGCTCTATCAATCTGACGTTCCAGATCGGCCATCTCTTGAATCTTCCGGTCAGCGAGTTTTTGCAGGCTTTCTCTTGCACCCATAGGGATCACCTCAGCAAACAATAGACGGAGAACATGGAAATGGCAAGAAAAATCTTCCTATGGAAATGGAAATAAGATATCCTGACTATCGTACTTGGAGGCTGAGCCATGGAAGACGCGACAAATCTTATAATCGGTCGGCTAAAAGCCCTTCGGAAGACCTCTCAGAACGGTAATCACTATTGGATAGCCCGGGAAATCATGACGGTTCTCGACTACAGTGATTGGAGGGATTTTAGGCAAGTAATCGAAAGGGCAAAAGCTTCCTGTGAGAATGCCGGAAATTTCATCGCTGACCATTTCGTGCTTGTCCACGAAATGGTGGTAATCGGAAGTGGGGCGAAGAGAGAAGTAGACAACTTTGCACTGAGCAAATATGCCTGCTATCTCATAGCGATGAATGGTGATACTGTAAAGTCAGAAATTGCCGCCGCACAGGCATACTTTGTTGAGCAGACCTACCGGCAGGAAGATCAAGAGCGGCTCACGGAGGAAGAACGTCGCTTGTTGCTTCGTGCAAGGGTCAAGGACGCTAATCGAAAGTTGAGCGGTGCGGCCAAAGATGCCGGGGTTCGTAGCAAAATGTTCGGCATCTTTCAAGATGCAGGATATAAAGGTCTGTACGAAGGCCGGGGAGTTCGTTCCATCAAGCAAATAAAGGGGATAGACGAAAAAGAGGATCTTCTCGACTGCATCGGTCGCGCTGAGCTGGCTGCAAATGAATTTCGCATTACACAAACCGAAGAGAAATTACGGATCGAAGGAATCAAAGGGGAACAGCGTGCGATTGACACGCACCTAGGCGTCGGAAAACGGGTGCGCCAAGCAATAAAAGACATTGGCGGAACGATGCCTGAGCGTTTGCCAGCAGAGCCTTCAATCAAGAAACTATCCAAAAAGAATTCGAAGCCTCTCAAGGGATCTGTAGAATCGTCCCGTGAAAGTTGATAAAGACCTAATTCAGCGCGTCTTCATGTTGCGCGACGAGATTGCCTCCTGAAGCGGCCTAAAAGAGCGAGAGTGAGTCCTATCTAGTCGAGCCTTCCGCACGCAGCCAAACCGCCTCCGCCGCCGGCCTTCCTAGAATCGAAACCCCCGCAGACAGCTCAATCGAAACGGTTTGGTCGTAATTCTTGCTCACCACCCGCAGGCTTCTGCTCGGCCCAATCCCCATCCGGTGCAGAAACTCCAGCAGCTTCGGATCCCGCTCATGCAGGCTCGTAACGGTGTAGCGCTCGCCCTCGGCCGCCTCGCTCAGCGGAACCTCGCCGCGCCGCTTCCGCTCCTCCGGGCTCACCGGCAGCACCGCGTTCCCGTGCGGGCACGCCC
Organism: Occallatibacter sp.; assembly: GCA_035534635.1. Classification (GTDB taxonomy): domain Bacteria; phylum Acidobacteriota; class Terriglobia; order Terriglobales; family Acidobacteriaceae; genus Telmatobacter. The sequence continues at coordinate 32,524 of DATLRP010000017.1, read as the reverse complement.
CGCCTTCGCCCAGCTTTTCCTTCAACTTGGCCTCAAACGCCGGCGAAACCGCATGCTCCAGCCGCTCGGCCTCCTCGTGGATCTCGTGCCACTCCATCCCGAAGACCTCGCTCAGCATCCGCTCAATCAGGTGGTGCCGCAGCGCTGTCCGGTAGGCTGTCTCCCGCCCCGCCGCCGTCAGCCGCACAATCCCGTCCTCGCCCACCTCCGCATAGCCGTCCCGCCGCAGCCGCTTCAGCGCCATTGTCACCGCCGGAGCGGACACCTCCAGCCAGTGCGCCAGCGTTGCCGGAAACACCTGGCGGCCCTCCGCCTCGGCCTCCAGCACCGCCTTCAGATAGTTCTCTTTCGATACAGCCAGTGCGTCTTTCATCGCAATCCAGCAATCAGTCTATATGGAAACAAGGTTCCCCTCCGCGTGTGCCTCCCGTTTCGGCACCCCCCGCTTGACGGAACAGTTGTACCGGAATACCACCTACGTGCGATGCCATTCGCCCCAACCTGTTCCTACAATAAGAATCGTTGGAGCAGCGTATGGACACCCTAGATCACAACAATCCGTATCACGCCGCCTTCCGGGAAGCAGCCACGGAACTGAGCCGCATTCACGGTGAGTTTGAGCAGCTCAACCTCCGCCGTCAGCAGGTGGAAAACCTCGTCCAGGCTCTCAAGCCCGCCGTCGCTCCCGAGGCCCGCATCCAGTGGGAGCCCGTTGTCCACATGAGCAAATTCGACGGCCTCACGGTCGTCACCCGTCTGGCCGTCGTGGAAAAGGGCGCGAAGCCCTAACCCCCGCATTGCGCCCCGGCAGTAGACTACCCCCACTCTTCGCCCTCGCACCCACCGCACGTCGCGCTTACTTCACCCGCACCGTCGGCTCCACGCTCAACCCCGGCCGCAGCAGGTGGCGCGCGTCCTCGTCCTTCAGGTCCGTAAAGTCGATCCTCACCGGCACCCTCTGCACCACCTTCACATAATTGCCCGTTGCATTCTCCGGCGGAAACAGCGAAAGCACTGAGCCCGTCGCGCCGCCAATCTGCGTCACCCGGCCCTTGTAGTCCTTCCCCGTCGCGTCCACATGGATCTTCGCCGTCTCTCCGGCGCGCATGTGTTTCAGCTGCGTCTCCTTGAAGTTCCCCGTCACCCACAGGTCTTTCAGTGAAACCAGCGTCATCAGGTTCTGCCCCACGCTCACATTCTGGTTAATCTCCACGCTCTTCTGCGTGATAATCCCATCCTCCGGCGCATAAATCTTCGCGTAGCTCAGGTTCAGCTTGGCCTGGTCCAGTTGCGCCTGCGCCTGCGCCACCTGCGCCTGCGCCTGCTTGGCCCGCGCGCTCTGCGCCGCCACCTGCTGCGGACCAGTCTTCGCGTTGCTCGCCTGCGCCTGCGCCTGCTTTTCGTGCTCCCGCGCCACGCGCACCCCGTCGCCGGCTGCCTTCTGGCTCGCCTCGGCATCCGCAAGGGACGCCTTCGCCGCGTCTGCCGCAGCCACCGCCGCGTCAAACTTCTGCTTGCTGATCACGTCCTTTTCCACCAGCGGCCTGTACCGCGCCAGGTCCGATTGCGCCTTCGTATTGTTCGCCTCGGCCTGCGCCACGCGAGCCTTCGCCGCATCCAGTTGCTGCTCCGCCTGGCTGATGCCCGCCTGCGCGCCCGTCACGTCCGCATTCGCTGAGCTCAGGCTGCTGCCCGCGTTCACGCTCGTAATCGGCACGTTCACTTCCGCCGCTGCGGCGTTCGCCTGCGCGCTCTCCAGCGCTGCCTGCGCGTTCTCCACCGCCACTTCAAAGTCCCGCGGGTCAAGCTCGGCAATCAACTGCCCCGCCTTCACCTTCTCGTTCTCCTCAACGTTCACCTTCACCACCTGCCCTGCAATCCGCGAGCTGATTTGGATCAGGTGTCCGTTGATCTGCGCGTCGTCAGTGTCCTCGCTGTAGGTTGAATGCCACCACATCACCACAGCGACCACCACCAGCACGCCCACGATCGCCAGGATCAGGCCCTTCCGGCTCTTCGCCGGCCGCGCCAGCTCCGTGCTCTGGTCCGGCTCCGGCTTCGCTGCTTTTGGATTCTCTTCCGCCACGTTTACTTCCCTCCCAGATAGTCCTTGTAGTGCTCCGCCGCGCCCAGAGCCCGCGCCAGGCTCAGCTTGGCGATGTTGTCCCGGTAAAGGCTCGACACGTAAACGTCATTGGCCTGCGCCACCTGCTGCTCGGCCTGGCTCACCGCCAGGTTGTCGCTTACTCCGGCCGCATACCGCTGCTGCGCCTCGCTCAACTCCTCGTTCGCCAGCTCCACCGTGGACCGCGCCACTTCCACCTGCTTCTGCGCCGACTCAATATCCAGCAGCGCGTCCCGCACGTCAGCCTCCACCTGCGCCTTCTTGTCGCTCAGCTTCGCTTTGGCCGTGTCCAGTTGCGCCTGCGCCACCTGCGCTTCGCCGCGCAGCCCATACTCCTTGAAGATCGGCACGCTCAGCGTTCCCGACGCGTCGCCGGTCCCGTGAGAGTGCCGCACGTTCACGCCAATGTCGCCATAATCTCCATTGAACTTCACTGTCGGCAGCCGGTCCGCCGTCGCCGCCTTGCGCTCGTCCACCGCGGCCTTCATCTGCTCCACCGTCGCCGCCAGGTCCTTGCGGTTCGTCTCCGCTTCTTCAATCACTTTCTCCGCGTCAATCTGGTCGAAAGCCGCATACGGCACGCGGTCCGTCAGCTCGAACTTCTGGTCCAGTGGCAATCCAATCGTCCGCGCCAGCGCCAGCTTGTCTTTTTCCAATGCATCCTCGGCCGCAATCCGCTTCTGCTCCAGCGACTGAAAATCCACCCGCGCCCGCAGCACGTCCAGCTTCGGCGCAGTGCCCGCTTCGTGGTTCGCATTGGCCTGGTCCAGAGAAACCTTCGCCGTCTTCACCTGCGCTTCCACGCTGGCCACCTGCGTCTCGTCGGCCACCACCAGCAGATACGCATTGCCCACCGTCAGCACCACCAGGCTCCGCGCATCTTCAGCGCTCAACCCCGCGGCCTTCAGGTTGTGCTTCGCCGCCAGGTACTCTCGCAGCGACTTCACATCCACCAGTGACCAGCTCAGTGACGCCCGCAAATCTGTATAGCCGAATGGCCCGATAATCGTCGGGAATCCCGGAATCCGCAATCCCTGCGCCGGCAGGTCCGTCTGCATCACCGCTTCGTGCGCGTCGAAATCTACCTCGGGCAGCAGATCCTGCAACTGGCTCAGCCTTTCGCCGCGCGCTGTCGCTGTCTCCATCCCGCTCAGCAGCAGCCCCAGGTTGTTCTTCAGGCCGCGCTGCATCGCCTCGTCCAATGACAGCTTCATCACGCCCGGCGTCGCCGTGCCCCGCATCACGCTCCCCTGGTAGCTCTCCGCCGTCGGTCCCTGTGCCTGCGGCGCCGTCTGCGCGCGCGCGGCCAATGCCGTCGCCGCCGTCATGCCCGCCAGCGCCAGCACCCAAAGACGCAAACGTCCCGCCCGTCTTTTTGCTTCGTAAAAGAACATCCAGACTCGTCATTGAATCAGGCCGGCGAACCGCCGCCCGAAAGATAGTCGCACTCCAAATAGATGCCAGCGCCACGCACGCCGCTTCTAAAATCTGCACCCGATTCTGTGCCGGAATCCGGCAGCGGGTCAACCTGAATCGTCATGAAGGGAAAGGCCTTCAGGGTGGCGGAAGGGTACGGGCTTCAGCCCGTACGTTTCCGAAGCACAGTCCAGGCAGCTTCAACCGCTGAGGGAAATTCTGCCCTCGATTGACTTCCCCGGCTCCCCTCCCGCGCGCCGGGTGCCGGGTGCCCCATTCATGCGCGTGCCGGGGTCCCCGGCGACGGGTCTTCGTCGCTGGGGTGGTTGAGCGCATGAGTGGGAACGCAGCAAGCTCGTTCAACCGGACCCGCCCCGTCTTCAACGCGTCGTCGCATGAATCAGTTGCGAAGCCAGCGAGCACAGCGCCTGCCGGAACAGCTCCCGCACCGCCTTCGCGCTCCAGCCCGCCGCGACTGTGCCGCCGCGTTCAGCCAACAGCGCCGCCGCCTCGTCGGACTTGAACCCCGCCACCGCCCGCAGCACAAAAATCACCCTCTGCGCCGTCGGCAGGCTCTCCAGCCACGCCCGCACTCGTTCGCGCTCTGGCCCGGCCATCATGCTTTCCAGTTCCTCGCTGGAGACCCCTGCCGCCTCCAGGTCGTCGTCCTCAATGCAGCCGCCCGCCGGCCTCACGTCTTCGGGCGCGGCCAGGCATCCCGGCTCGCGCTTCTCCAGCAACGCAATCGCCGCCCGGCTCAGCGCACTCCGGCAGTTCTGCCGCGCCGTCTGCGCGTCCGCCCCCTTGGCCAGCTCCACCGTGGAAACCGCCGTCTCCACCAGCCCCACGCTCGCTTCGCCCTCGCCCACCAGCATCGACGCCAAACTGTAGAGCCCCGCCGCCATCTGCTCAAACACGTTCTCGAATCCTGCCAGCGCCTTCTCCACCGTGGCCTCGTCCTTCTCCCGGCCATCCAGCAGCCCGCTCACCTTGCGCGAGAAGTCCTCCGCACCCGCCGGAAGCGGCTGCGCCGGAACTCCCAGCTCTGCCTTCGAATCAATCCCATGCGTCATGTGATCGGCTCCTTTCCACGGCGGATGCGGCGTGCCTCCCCAATTTTATCCTCCACCCGCTCCCCGCCCAGGGTCAAACCCACCGGCCCCAATGCCATCCCCTCCGATCAGTCAACATAAGCCGACATTTGAGGAGTAATCCAAGGAAAAGCGGCCACGAGCGTGTTGGGTAGTGCACAAGTAGTAATTGAAGGGTAGACGGTAAACCGACCGGAGCAATGACAGAACTCGGGAAATGGCCAGGAGGCCGCCTGACCGGACTTAATCTTGTGGCTGTGTAGCAGCCTACCTTTCAATCAGTTGCGAGGACTTCACTCGACCCGCTGATGTAGTTCCTAAGCCCGAGGACTGCCGTTATACTGTACCGATGCTGTTAAAACAAGAGCGCGAGAATTTCAAAGTGTAAGCATAGGAGGCCGAAATGATTGTCGTAACGGGTGCAACGGGACGGACAGGACGGCGAGTGACGGAGGTGCTGCTCGCAAAAGGCGAAAAGGTTCGCGCAGTCGGTCGAGACTCGAAAAAGCTCGCGCCACTCGTACAGCAAGGTGCGGAGCCATTCGTCGCTAACGCCGCAGACGTCGATTTAATGTCCATCGCCTTCGCTGGTGCATCTGCCGTCTACCTGGTTCTGCCTGAGGACATCTCACAACCAGACTTGCGCGCTCATCAGGAACGAGTCTCCGATTCCTACGCCGCAGCAATCTCCAAAGCACATGTCCCCTTCGTCGTGAATCTAAGCAGCATGGGAGCTCAGCACTCAAAAGGCACTGGCCCCATCGTCGGTTTACATAACCAGGAGCACAAGCTCAATCAAGTTGGAGGTCTCAACGTTCTTCATCTCCATGCAGCGTATTTCATGGAGAATCTTCTCATGAGTCTTGCCCCATTACGCTCAACGGGAACGTTGCCGGGAGGTTTGCTGGCCGATACGCAAATGCCGTGGATAGCGACTCAGGACATCGGCGCCTATGCCGCCACTCGCCTCGCGGCTTGCGATTTTTCCGGCAATTCGATCCACGAACTACAAGGACAGCGCGACATCTCTATGAAGGAGGCGGCTTCAATCGTCGGTAATTCAATCGGCAAGCCCAGTCTCGAATATGTGCAACTGCCTAGCACGATCCTTGAGCGGGTCCTTTTAGGAATGGGTTTGCCTGAAACAACCGCAAAACTGATTATTGAAATGTGGGCCGGTGCGAACGCAGGATTGATGGTGGCTCAGGAAACCCGCTCGGCAAGAAATACAACGCCGACAACGCTCGAGTCATTTGTCGAAAGAGTCTTCGCCCCTGCATATCTCCAAACAGTCTGAGAGCGATGAAAAAGGTCCACTCCACAGGTCAGCTAGCAGTGACTGGTTTGTGGACCACCCTTCAATTACCACTCAGAGCAATAGCCTGACTCGGATCGTCAGAGCGATTCAGGCTGGAATGCCGGTCTCCGTCCCTCGAAATCGGTCTTGGTCTGGTCGGCATTCAGGATTAGTCCCCGAAAACGCCGTTCCCGTAACTGATCCACCTGCGTCGATGCCAAATCGCCTACGCGCCCGCAGACCGCAGACCGCGCTCAAGTCGTTGGCGTGTCACATCCCTTCGTGACCCGCTCCCCGCCCAGGGTCAAACCCTTCTCGATTCTGGTCAATTCAGCTCCATCCGCCCGCTTTTCACCTTTCCTTCACATCGCACGCCCCTTCCCCGTGTTTCTCTGGTCCCAGCCCCCGGGGCAACCCCCCGGCGTGCCTTTCCCCACGCAAACGCGGTAAACTCTTCCACACGGCTTTGGACAGACGCAATGGCCCGCACCAGCTCCAAACAAATGCTTTTCACCGGTCGCGACCACTCATGGATGCAGTTCAATCGCCGTGTGCTTGAGGAGGCACTGGACCCCACCAACCCGCTTCTTGAGCGCGTCAAGTTCCTCGCCATCACCGCCTCCAACCTCGACGAGTACATCGAAATCCGCCAGGCCGGTCTCAGGCAGCGCATTGAGGACGGTTACCGCGAGCCCGGCTACGACGGCCTCCGCCCCGACGAATCCCTCTCCGCACTTACCGAAGAAATCCATCGTTTCGGCGCCGACCAGTTCGGCTGCTGGAACCGCCTTCTGCCCGAGCTTCGCCGCCAGCGCATCCGCATCCTCGACTGGGACGAGCTCTCCACCGAAGCCCGCGCCCACGCCCAGTCTTACTTCCAGCGCGAGGTCGATCCGCTCCTCACCCCCATCGCCATCGATCCCGCCCATCCCTTCCCGCGCGTCCTCAACAAGGCCCTCTGCCTCGCGCTTCTTCTTCGCCGCAAGCGCCGCAGCTCCGGCCCGCCCGTTCTCGGTGTCGTCACCGTCCCCCGCGCGCTGCCGCGTTTTGTACGCCTGCCCGCGGAAGACGGCTTCTCTGACTACCTGCTCCTCCATGAGCTCATCGCCCAGCATCTCGGCGGCATGTATCGCGGCTACGAGCTCCTCGCCTGCACGCCCTTCCGCGTCACCCGCAACTCCAACCTCTACTTCGAAGAGGAAGAAGCCCGCTCCCTGCTCGAATCCATCCGCGTCGAGCTCCACAATCGCCGCAAAGGCGACGCCGTACGCCTTGAAGTCGAAACCGGCGCGCATCCAGAGATCGTCGAGCGCCTCCGCGTCAACTTTGAGCTCGACCCCGACCAGGTCTTTCACGGCGACGGACCCGTCAATCTCTCCCGCATCATGTTCCTTTACTCAGACGCCGCGCGCACCGACCTCAAATTCCCCGCCTTCACCCCGCGCCCGCTCGTCCTCGGCCGCAAATCAGCCAATCTTTTTGACGAGCTCCGCCAGCGCGACATCCTTCTCCACCATCCCTACGATTCCTACGATCCCGTCGTCGACTTCATCCAGCAGGGCGCTGAAGACCACGCCGTCGTCGGCATGAAGCAGACCCTCTACCGCACCAGCCAGGACTCGCCCGTCTTCGCCGCGCTCATTCAGGCTGCCGCCACCAAGGAAGCCATACTCGTCGTCGAGCTCATGGCGCGCTTTGACGAGGCCTCCAACATCCGCTGGGCGCGCACCATGGAAGACGCCGGCGTACAGGTCTTCCACGGTGTCGTCGGACTCAAAACCCACTGCAAGCTCGCCCTGCTCGTCCGCCGCGACGAGGACGGCGTCACCCGCCGCTACTGCCATCTCGGCACCGGCAATTACAACCCCGTCACCTCCCGCTTTTACACTGACCTCAGCCTGCTCACCTCAGACCCGCAAATCACCGAGCGCGTCCACATGGTCTTCAATTACCTCACCGCACACGCCGAAGTCGACGACTACCTCCCGCTGCTCGTCGCACCCCTCACCATGGCCGAAAGCTTCCTCGGCCTCATCCGCCGCGAGGCTGACCACGCCCGCGCCGGACGCCCCGCACGCATCGTCGCCAAAATGAACGCGCTCCTCGAGCCCAGCGTCATCGACGCGCTCTACCAGGCCTCCCAGGCCGGCGTCGAAATCGATCTCATCATCCGCGGACTCTCCATCCTCCGCCCCGGCGTCCCCGCGCTCTCCAGCCGCATCCGCGTCCGCTCCATCGTCGGCCGCTTCCTTGAGCACTCCCGCATCTTCCACTTCGCCAACGGCGGCGACGACGAGGTCTACCTCGGCTCAGCCGACTGGATGCCCCGCAATCTCTTCGAGCGCTGTGAGGTCGCCTTCCCCGTCCGCGACCCCGCCGCCCGCGCCCGCATCCTCAATGAAATTCTCCCCGCCCAGCTCGCTGACACCGTCAAGGCCCGCCTCCAGCAGCCCGACGGCTCCTACCTCCGCGCCGCCGAGCTCCCCAAATTCGCGACCAGCTCCGCGCCCGCCTTCTCCTCGCCCCCATTCTCCTGTCAGGATTTCTTCATGCAGCTCGCCGAAGGCAAAGCCGACCTCGACGCCATCCCCAAACTCACCCCCGCCGCGCCCGCGCCCGCAGAACCTGCACCCACCTCCCGCCCCGCCCGCCGCAACCCTCCGCGCCGCGCCGTCAAACCCACCCTCCCCAAACCCCACGCCGCCGACTAACAAGCCACACCTGCCCACCCAGCATCTTGTCATCCTGAGCGACCGAACCTTGAGCGAAGGGAGTCGAAAGCCTGCCCTGAGCGAAGCCGAAGGGGACCTGCATTTCAAGAAATGAAACGCTGTCATCTTGAGGGAAGCGCAGCGAGTCGAAAAATCTGCGGTTGATTTTCGCGGTCCCGCCTCGCGCGCCATTCCCTCCCCGCCCGCCCGCTTTTCCTTGCGTCGCGGCGGATCGTTTCATACCATCGAGTCACCTCGGCAGTTCGAAGGAGTTTGCTCTTGGTCTCCCTTCGCATTGCGGCTCTGGGCCTGGTCGCTTCCCTAGCCGCGCACGCGGCGCTCGGCGAGTCGCATCGCCTCTCCGCCAAACAGACCACGCTCCTCAGCTCCGTGCGCCAGCACGCTCTGGCTTACATCTCCACGCTCCCCAACTTCATCTGTACTCAGGTCACCCAACGCGACAGCAAGCAGTCAGGCACCGCGCTATCCGCTGACGATGGCATCGCCAACCCCATCTACGGCCCCAGCGACACCGTCGTTGAAAAGCTCTCCTTCTTCCACCAAAAGGAGCACTATCAGCTCATTTCCATCAACGGCAGGCCCGCCACTGGAGCCGAGCTCAAGCGCGCCGCCGGGGCAGCTTCCAGCGGCGACTTCGGCACCGCTCTCCGCGTCATCTTTCTCCCCCGCACCGGCACGCAGTTTTCTTTCCATCACGACACCCATCTCCGCGGCCGCCGCGTCTTCGACATCGAGTTCCACGTTCCCAAGTCCGCCGGCACACCCATACTCGACCGCAACAGCCGCAAGGCAGTGATCGTTTCTTACCAGGGCCACATCTACGTGGACGCCGAAACCCTTGACATCCTTCGCTACACCACCCAGTTCGATCTCCCCGGCAACTTCGCCATTCAAAGCGCCTATCGCATCGTCGATTACGGACAGGTCACCATCGAGGGCAAGCTCTACAGCCTTCCCTCCCACGCCGAAGTCACCATGGAGAGCGGCCCATTCTCCTTCGTCAATAAAATCGACTTCACCAGCTACCACGAATACAAGGTGCAGGCCACCATCCGTTACGGAACCGCCGATCTCCTGCCCGCACCGTCCTCCGCACCTTCCGCGCAACAAGCCGAAGCGCCAGCCAAAGCCCCAACCGAAGCCCAGTCCGAGCCGCCCACGTCCGTCACCGCGCAACCTGCCGCCACGCAACCCGCCGCCGCGCCACCATCACCCACAACTGCCGCCCCAGCGTCCCAGCCGCAACCCACAGCCGAAGCCGTTTCTCCGCCGCAGTCGCTCGCAACCGCAACCGCGTCCTCAACCACGCCTGCGCCGCCGCCCGCCGTTTCGCAATTCGGCTTCAAAGTCGCTTCTGATCTCGTGCTTGTCCCCGTTATCGTGCTCGACGCCGATGGCCACGCTGTAACCAACCTCACCCGCGACGACTTCCAGCTCTTTGACAAAGGCAAGCGCCAGCAGATCACCGACTTCACCGTCGAAACCAGCAGAGAACAGCCAGGCGTCGCTTCTTCCGCATCCAGCGCACCATCTCCGTCCGCTCCGCCCCCAGCCACTTTCCTCGTCTACTTCTTCGATGATCTGCACCTCAACGACGAAGAGCTCATCCGCGCGCGCAACGCAGTCCTGCAGCAGCTCGCCACCATCAGGCCGTCTTATCACGTCGCCATTCTCTCCACCTCCGGCCTCGTCCAGCAGACCTTCACCCCTGACCAGCAAAAGCTCCGCCAGGCGCTTGCCAAATTGCACGCCCAGCCCCTCGGCGACCCCGCGCGCGGCCGTTGCCCCGACTTCGGCGCATACACCGCCCAGACACTCGAAGACCAGGGCAGCCTTGACGGCCACGGACCGTCCGCCGGCCCGCTCAACGCTCTCATCGCGGAAACCATGGCTTGCAAGGGCATCTCGCCTCAGACGGCGGGCGCGGAACTCATCGCCAAGCAGACCCTCGTGCAAACCGCCCGCGACCTCCTGCGCCAAAGCGGCCAGCAGAGCCGCCAGGCACTCCTGCAGCTCCGCGACGTCATTCACTGGATTGCACCCGCGCCCGGGCGCAAAGTCGTCGTTCTCATCTCCCGCGGATTCCTCCTCAACGATACCTCGCGCTTCGATATTTCCGATCTGCTTGACGATGCCGTGCGTCATGAGGTCATCATCAGCAGCCTCAACGCCCGCGGCGTTTACGCCCAGGACCCCTCAGGCAACATCGAACAACCGGGCTACGATCCTGAGATGACCGCCATCACCCACTCCCTCGACGCGCAGGAGGTCGTCGCCCAGGACGGCACCCTCGGCACCATCGCCTACGGCACCGGCGGACTCTTCTTCCACAACAACAACGACCTCTTCGCTGGCCTCCAGCGCCTTGCCGCCCCGCCCGCATGCACGTATCTGCTCGCCTTCAAGCCTGAGCATCTCAAGCTCAACGGCAGCCTCCACCCCCTCACCGTAAAGCTCAGGAACGGCAAGCAATGGACCGTCCAGGCACGCCGTGGCTACTTCGCCACCAAGCCCAAGTAGCGCTGCGGCTCCCCACTCCTTCTTGCCTGTTACCCCGCCCCGTCAACCCCGCCCATCCCGTTTCCATCTCCAATCCCCTCATTCCACACATGCAAATCGCCCCCCTCTTTTGCCGATCATTCCCTCCCCTTGCCGCACAATGGAAACATGGAAGATGTCTCCGGACGCGCCGTCTCGCCCGGCCACATGCCCACTGACTTCTGACAACGGAATGATGACAAACCGCGTGTACGGCCGGGAACAAGTCTGACATTTTAGACCGGGCACATATCTGACAGTTTTTCCTTATCAGGAAGGTTCTTGTTTTTGTCGCTGTCCCGGCTGCCGTACGGCAGTCGGGACAGTTTACAGGTATGGGTATCGAAGCGCGCCAGGGGCAGATGCGCGAAGTAGACGGTGAAGATTCGATCGTCGACCGGCAGCAAGCCGATCGGTTCGCCCCACAGCACTTCTGAAAGGAACACATCGTGCTTTTTCCAGCGAAAATGGCCGTGGCTTTTGACCGTGCGCACCAGCATGGTGGCTGGATATTCCACGCCGGGCACCCGCGCCGGATACGGACGGGGAGAAGGCTCATAGACCGAAGCAGGAGTGCGCATGCCGAGCGCTTCGTGAGGCCGCACATGGTTGTACTCTTCGCGGAACCGATCCAGTTCCCGTTGCTGGCCGCGCCGGTCCTCGGCCGGAGGCACATCCTGCTTCAGCGTCCGGTGCATGCGTTCGTGCCGCCCGTTCTGCTCCGGATGTCTCCCCGGTTCAACCTGTCAGGCATGTCCCCGGTCTGTACCCCCTCCGGCCCCCCCCACCCCCCCTATTAAATTTGCAGTTTTCCACAGGAAGTTTGCCGACAATTCGGCGGTTCTGTGATTCAACCCGCAACCCCTCAACTCGTAACGATGGAGTCCCCCATGCCGTCCAACGCACCGCTCCAGTTCGCCCCGGTCACACCCGCCCAGTTCGCCCATCTCGCCCAGCAGGCGCAGTCCTCCGGCATTGCCATCAGCGGCAACTCCGGCTCCGCCGCTAAATTCGGCGTCGAAGTCTCCTGGAACTACGCGCCTGACACGCAGCAGCTCACGCTCGAGTGCCTCCACGCACCCTTCTTCGTTCGCAGCGAGGACGTCGAAGCACGGCTCCGCGAGCTCGTTCAACAGAGCCTCGCCTCCGCCTGAGCCTGCCCGAGCCCGCGCCGCACGGCCCGTCTCGTCTTCTACAATGAGGAGGATGCCGCTTCCCCTGGCCGCCCCGCGCGCACAACACGAAGCCTGCGCCCCGGCTCCCGTTTTCCGCTCCTGGAGCCCCGCCGCGCCCGCGCCGCAACCTCTCCGCGCGCCCGCCGCGCTACGCCTCTGGCATCTGCTCAGTCTTGACGCGCCCACCGTCGCCGTTGTCTGGTCGCTCGCCTTTGCCTGGGCCGCCGGTGTCTCGCTTCCGCTCTGGGTGCCCGTCCTTCTCGCCCTCGTCACCTGGTCGGTCTACATCTTTGACCGCCTCCTCGACGCGCGCGCCGGCCTGCGCGCCCATCGCTTCAGCCAGCTCCGCCTCCGCCACACCTTCCACTGGCGTCATCGCCGCATACTTCTGCCTCTCGCCATCGTCTCGGCCCTCGCCGCCGCGGCCATTCTCGTCGTCTCGCTTCCCTCGTTCGCCCGCGCGCCGGATTCCGTCCTCGCCGCCGCAACCCTCGCCTACTTCTCCGGCGTCCACTCCCGCCGCCGCGCGCCCGCCCGGCTTGGTCGAGACCAGCTTGGTCGGGCACGGCTCGGTCGGGTCCGGCCTGGTCGGACCTTGCTTGGTCGTGACCAGCTTGCTCCGCTCCTCTCCAAGGAATTCCTCGTCGGCCTGCTCTTCACCGTCGGCTGCGCCGTCCCGGCCTTCACGCGCCTCCGCATTCTCGCGGCATCCGCCTCCGCGCCCTTCGCCGCCCTGCAGTTTGCGGCCATGCTCGCCTGCTTCGTCGCCCTCGCCTGGCTCAACTGCCACGCCATCGCCCGCTGGGAAGCCCGTCCCGCCCAGCACCGCGCCCAAATCATGCCCCGCACCGGAATCCCGCTCCGCTCAGGCATCCTGGCCCTCGCCGCGCTCCTTCTCGCAACCCTCGTGGGACCCGCCAACCCGCGCTTCGCCATCCTTCTCACCGCCGCCGCCTGCTCCGCGCTCTTCCTCGCACTGCTTGACCGCAACCGCCGCCGCCTCACGCCGCTCGCTTTGCGCGCCGCCGCCGATCTCGTCCTCCTCGCGCCTGCTCTGCTTCTCTTCGCCCGGTTCCCCGCATGAATCCGCCGCCCAACCTCAACCCGCTTGCCCGCCTTTACCGCTGGATGGAGTGGTTCACCTTCGGCCCCGCGCTCGGCCGCTGCCGCCGCGCCTTCTTGCCTGAATTGCTCTCCAGCCGCCGCGCCCTCGCCCTTGGCGACGGTGACGGCCGCTTCACCGCGCGCCTTCTCCGCGCCAACCCCCGCGTTCATATCGACGCCGTCGATGCCAGCTCCGCCATGCTGCGCCAGCTCCTTCGCCGCGCCGGCCCGCACGCCCCTCGCGTCCGCACCCACTGCGCCGACGCACGCCTCTGGCAGCCCGCCAGCCAGCCCTACGACCTCGTCTTCGCCCACTTCTTCCTTGACTTCCTCACCCCCGGGGAAGTCCTCGCCCTGGCCCGCCGCCTGCGTCCCGCCGTTTCCCCCTCCGCGCTCTGGGCCGTCTCGGAATTCGTTGTTCCGCCCTCGCTCTTCGGCCGCCTCGTCGCCCGCCCGGTCGTCGCCGGCCTTTACCGCGCCTTCGGCCTCCTCACCGGCCTCAAGGTCCGCCGCCTGCCCGACCATCCCCGCGCCCTCGCCCAGGCCGGATTCACCCTCCTAGGCCGACGCACCTTTCTCCGCGGCCTCCTCGTCAGCGAGCTCTGGCAGCCCTGCCCGGTTCCCGCCTCCAAAACCTTCGCCGCGTCCCCATCCAAGCCCGCCACCGAGCCCGCCGAAGTGTTACAAGCGTGTTAAAATCACACTTCAGGGAGTCGCCTGGCCCCGAATTCAGGCGCCGTCTATCTCGATGAATCTCTATCTCATGCGCCACGCCAACGCCGGCGTCCGACGCGGCAACCCGACACTCGACGCCAAACGCGGCCTCATCAAGGAAGGCAAGGATCAGTGCATTCTCATGGCGCGTCTGCTCAGCGCCCTCAAGGTGCAGCCGGAGGTCATCGTCTCCAGCTCGCTCAAGCGCAGCCTCCAGACCGCCCAGTTCGTCGGCACCGAGCTCGGCTATGAGGCCAAGGTCGAAGTCAGCACCGCGCTCGCGCCCGACGCCTCCTTCGCCACCTTCCAAAAGCTCATCGAAAAATACGCCGGCCGCGACGACGTCCTCTTCGTCGGCCACAATCCCAATCTCTTTCAGTTTCTCGGCCATCTCATCACCGGCAACGGCCCCGCCGGCGTTCGCATGCGCAAGGGCTCCATCGCACGCATTGACATGAGCAAGCATCCGCCGCTGCTGCAGTGGCTCATTGACCCGCGTGTGGCCCGCAACTTCTACGCCAGCGTGGCGAAGAGCTCCCGGCCAAAGACCTCGAAAAAGTAGTCGGCCTCTTTCCTCAGTGACCACAGCTCCAGCTCCGCACCTGTCCGTCCCGGCTTCATCTCCAGGTACACGCGCTTCGGATACACCCGCGCCGCCACACGCAGAACATCGCTGGCCCGGTCCTGGTTCAGCGCCACGGCCAGCCGCAGCAGCACCACCGCCCGTTGCACGTGCTTGTGCTCCTCGGCCGGAATATTTCTCAGTGCCCGGTCGCCCGGCTGCGGCCTGCTCTTGCCCATGTACCGCGCAATCGCCGACACCACCGTTCGCTGCACCTGCGTGAACCCATACATCTCAGAGCTCGAAATAATGTACTGGGTGTGCCGGTGGTGCCCCTGGTGATTCACAAACTTCCCCGTATCGCGCAGCACCGCCGCCGCCGCCAGCCATCCCTCATACTCCGGAGGAAGATCATGCAGCTTCTTCAGCTCGCGAAAAAGCTGCACCGCATGCCCGCGCACCGGCTCGCTGTGCCGCGGGTCCACGCCGTAGCGCTTCGCCGTCGCGATCACGCTCTCCCACCGCTCGTGCTCGAACTCCCGGTGCGCCGCCGCCCGCGCATCCTGCTCGGCCAGCATCTGCGCCAGAATTCCATCCCGCAGCCCCAGCGGCGAATAGCGAAATCCCGGCAGCGCGAAGTGCTCCATCAGCTCCGCGAACACCTGCGCGCCCGCCACAATAATCTCCGCCCGCCGCGGCCCGATGCCCGCCACTGCTTCGCGCTCCGGCAGCGTCATCTTCGCCAGCTTCGCCGCCATCTTGCGCACCTCGGCCGCTGGAGCCATGCCGTCCATGCCCGCGGCCAGCCGTGCCGCCCCCCTGCGCCGGGCCTTGGCCGCGGCGCGTCCTGCCTGTTTGCCTGACCGTCCCGCCGCGCAGGCCTCGGCCAGCGCCGCCGCGGTTCCGCTGGTCGCAATCACCAGTTGCACCCGCGCCGGCCCAATCTTTCTGTGCGCACGCCGCAGCTCGCGCGCAATCAGGTGCCGCAGTTGCTTCAGCCCTTCGCCCGTCGGCGGATCGGCCTCGAGAAACTCCTCCGTCAGCCGCACCGCGCCCAGCGGCACGCTGATCGTCTCCTTGATCCGCTTGTGTTCGCTCAGCGTAATCTCGCAGCTTCCGCCGCCCAGGTCCACCAGCAGCACGCTCCCGCCCACTCCCGGCTCCCCGCTCATCAGCCCGCGATGGATCAGCCGGCCTTCTTCAAGACCCGAGATAATCTCCATCGTCCAGCCAGTCTCGGCCTTCACCCACGCCTGGAACGCCGCCGCATTCCGCGCGTCGCGCATCGCCGCCGTCGCCACCACGCGCATCCGGTCCACGCCGTGCTGCTGCGCCGCCCGCTGGAACCGCTTCAGCGCGCGCAGCGTAGCTGCCATCGCGTCCGGTGACACCAGCCCTGCGTTGAACACGCCTGCGCCCAGCCGCGTCACCTCGCGGTCCTCGTGCAGCGTCTTCAGCCGGTGCGCCACCACCTTCGCAATCTTCAGCCTGCAGGAGTTCGACCCGATATCAATCGCGGCAAACGTGGGCATAATGTGGTCGCGCAACCTCCGGCAAGGGGGCTTCAAGGCTCTGCGCTCAAGATACACGACTGCCCGGCTAAGTTCCCCCGCCGTCCCGTCCGCTGGCACGCGCCAATTCCCCGGCTGCTATCCTGCTTCAGACGGCGCTGTCCCCGTCTCCATCCACATGAGCAGCCAGTCCACCTCAGCTTCGCGCCCTCAGCACGCCCCGTCCGCACTCGCCGTGTGGGCGCTCCTGCTCGCCATCTTCGCCGCCGTCCATTTCGCCTCGCTCTTCACCCCTCCGCTGCTGGACGACGCCGACGCCAGTCACGCCGAGGCCGCCCAGCACATGGCCCAGACCGGCAACCTCGTCACCCTCAAGATCGACGGCATTCGCTACCTCGAAAAACCTCCGCTGCCCTATTGGATTGACGCCGGACTCTACCGCATCTTCGGCCAGAACGTCTTCGCCACCCACCTCCAGAACGCGCTTGCCATCCTTGGCTGCGCCTGGCTCGGCTGGCTCTGGGGCCTTCGCGCCTGGGGCCCGCGCTCCGGTTTTTACGCCGCGCTCGCCATCCTCACCGCCATCGGCCCGTTTCTCTTCACGCGCTTCGCCATCCCTGAGGCGCTGCTCAGTTTTCTATTCCTGCTGGCACTGTATTTATTCCTCACCGGCATGGAATCCCGGCGACCGCTGCGCATTTACGGCATGTGGGCCGTCCTCGCTCTTGCCACGCTCACCAAGGGCCTCATCGCGCCCATCTTCTTCGCCGGCGCCGCCATTCCCTTGCTTCTTCTCAGTGGCCAGTGGCGTCGCCTCGGCAAGTTCAAGCCCTTCTCCGGCTTCCTGCTCTATCTCGCCATCGCAGCCCCGTGGCACATCCTCTGCGGCCTCGCAAATCCTGACCAGGGCCACCCCGTCGGCAACCATCCCACGCCCGGCAATGTCCACGGCTTCTGGTACTTCTACTTCATCAACGAGCATTTCCTCCGCTTCCTCGGCGAGCGCTTCCCGCACGACTACAACAAAATGCCCTCCGCCTGGTACTGGCTGGGCCATCTCATCTGGCTCTTCCCCTGGAGCCTCTTCCTGCCCGCCGTGCTCTTCCTCGCATGGAAGACCCGCCATTCCTGGCTCCAGCACCTGCGCCGCGACGCGGGCCAGACCGTCGATTTCTACCTCGACCACGCCGCGCGCCTCGACGTCGCCACCTACGTCGCGCGCCTCAAATTCCGCGTCCGCACCATCTGGCTCCTCGGCCTCTTCGTCGCCTTCATCCTGCTCTTCTTCTCCATCTCCACCAATCAGGAGTACTACACCTTCGAGGCCTGGCCGCCCTTGTTCATCCTCACCGCCGCGGTCGTCGCGGGCATTGAGGAAGGCTCCACCGATCCCGAGCAGCCCGCGCTCTCCACCGCCTGGCTCACCGGCGCGCAGGCCGTCTTCGCCGTCATCGGCGTCGTTTCCGCCATCGCTCTCGCCTGGGGTCTCTGGACCTCGCGCCATCTCCCCTTCGAACCGGACATCGGCATCCTCCTCGCCCACCGCGACGTGGGCGATTACACGCTCTCCATGTCGCACCTCTTCGATCTCACCGGCCGTTCCTTCGCCGCGCTCCGCCTTCCCGCCGCGCTGGCCGCCGTCACGCTGCTGGTGGGCCCCGCCGTCGGCTGGGTTCTGCGCCGCCGCGGCCGCCATCTCGCCGCCACCGTAAGCATCGCCCTCACCGCCGCCGTCTTCCTCATCGCCGCGCACATCGCCTTCGCCCGCTTCGAACCCATGCTCAGCTCCAAGCAGCTCGCTGACGTCATCCTCCGCGACGGCTCGCCTTCTGACACCTTCATCGTCTACGGTGACCAGTCCGACGCCTCATCGGTCATCTTTTACACCAACAATCTTCTGCGCAAACCGGCCGACCTCGTCCTCCCGCCCTGCTCGCCCACCGGCGCAGGCTCCTCCCTGCTCTGGGGCTCCTGTTACCCTGATGCGCCGCACATCTTCCTCAGCCCGCAGCAGCTCTCGCAAATGTGGGGAACCGGAACCCGCAAATGGCTCTTCGCGCAGGACACCAACCAGGCCAAGGCCGAGAAGCTCCTCGCCGGCCGCCTCTACTTCGCCCGCGCCATCGCCGACAAAACCCTCTGGACCGACCGGCCCATTCACTAGCCGCGCCAGCCCGTCAACCTGTCGCTCATGACGAACCTCCAATCCAATCCGGACCCGTCCACCCGCGTCCGCAGGCTCCCGCGCCTCCTGCGCGGAACGCTGGCTTCCCTGCTGGCGCTGGCCATCCTGCTGGCTCTCGCGGACGCGGCACTGCATTTCGGCCTCGGGCTGGGCAACCCCGTGCTCGTCGCGCCGGACGCCGCCTGCGGCTACATCATGAAGCCCAATCAGCGTGTCTTCCGCTTCTTCGTGCACACGTATATCAATCCCTACGGCATGCGCTCGGCGGACTTCCAGCCCGTCAAGCCTCGGCACACATACCGCATCCTCTTCGTCGGCGACTCCATCACCTACGGCTCCACCCGCATCGACCAGAGCCAAATCTTCACTCAGTTGCTGCGTCGCAGCCTGCCCACCGTCATCCATCAGCCGGTGGAAGTCCTCAACGCTTCCGCCAGCGCGTGGGCCATTGACAACGAGCTCTCCTTCGTCCGTTCCCGCGGCGTCTTCCAGTCCAACGTCGTGGTGCTCGTGCTAAACAGCGGCGACCTCAGCCAGACCCGCGCCAAAATGCTCGGCGTCAATGACGAAATCCCATCCCAGCCTCCTGCCTCCGCACTCAGCGAGCTCTATTACCGCCTCATCAAGCCTTACTTCCTGCATCTCCACCGGCGCATTGACGCCGGCGACAGCACCTCGCAGGTCACCGAGCAGGTCATCCGCGCCAACCTCGCGGACCTCGACACCTTCCGCACCCTCGTCGAGTCGCAACATGCTCAGTTCGTCATCGTGTACGCACCCTTTCGCAACGAAATCCCCACCATCAGCAGCCGCTCCGCCGTCCTCCTGCATGCCTGGTGTGCCGCGCACCACGTCCCGCTCATGGACCTCACCTCCGTCGAGGCTCAGTACAACACCAGCCAGATCACGCTTGAAGGCGTACATTTCAACACGTTCGGAAATCGCGTGGTCGCCGATGCCATCCTGAAACGTTGGCCCAGTCTCGCGCCATCTTCAGGCTCAGCGGCCAATGCCAGGCCCTAGCGCAGGCTATTGCGCCGCGGTGCCCGCGAGTTTGCGCCGCGCCCAGTTCCTCAGCTTGACCGGCCAGTTTCGGTCCATGCACGGCCGCTCAATCAGCAGATAGAAGACCGAGCCCACCACCAGCAGCAGCGGCAGAATCAGAATCTCTCCCACCACCAGCCGCGCCAGAAAGCCGTGTATCCCCGGCAGCACCTTCATATACACCAGGTAAAACGCCTGCAGCGCAATCGAGTGCGTCAAGTAAAGGCTGTAACACATGCCTCCCACGATGCCCACAAATGCATTGCGGAAAAACCACCGCAGCACCGGCCCATGGAACGCGCTCACAAATCCCACCACCAGCACCCATGGACCCCAGAAGTCCCACGCCATGCTGCCCAGCGCAAACGGCAGCACCAGGCACGGAGCGCCCACCACATCCCAAATCCAGTGCGCCTTCATCCGCGGAAACACCGTCACATACAGGTCGGCAACCGCCAGCCCCGCCACAAAAAAGCGTATCCAGTAAAGAATCGTGAGGTTGATGTACTTCTGCACCAGCGTTCCCGTCGCCCACTCGCCCGGCGTCGGTCCTGCAAACAGATAGATCAGTGCCCAGTGAGCCAGCAGAAATCCGTAAAGCAGCGTTCGCCTCTGCCACGGCGACGACCGGAAGAACACGCGCGCCAGCAGCGGCGCCAGCAGATAAAACTGAATCTCCAGTTCCAGGGACCAGCCCACGATCTGCACCAGCGGATACGAGCGATAAATCAGCAGGTGTACGTAGAGCAGCCCGGCCAAAAAGTGCGGCAGAACCTGCAGGAATGTCAGGTTCTTCACCACCATTACCGGATACAGCCGGATGCTCTGGGTCAGCACGTAGGGCGGTTCCAGCCGCGTCACCCGCCGCAGGAAGTATTGCTTCAGTGAGACGCCTTTTCCTCCTGCCAGGTACTGCCGCGCAAACGGTATCCCCAGCACAAACCCGCTGATGGCAAAAAACACCGGTACGCCACGAGCGCCATTGAACAGCAGCCTTCCGCAGAACGCCAGCAACGCATTGGCCGGAGCATGGTACGGATGCACGCGCATCTCCGTCATCCGGCCCACGTGGTATATCAGCACCGCGGCAATCGCCACAAAGCGCAGTCCGTCGATCTCCGGAATATAATTTCCCCCCGACGTAATGCGCCGGAAGATCGTTTGTACGTCCTTCAAGAAGCGTTTCTCCTGCATTCCGCTCTGCTCCGGAATGGGCTCTCCGGTCTCTTGTCTGGGCTCGAACGGGATGCTGCGGACAGGCTTGTATCGAAATCTTACATGAGCGGACGTTGCTTCATTGCCACCTGCCGCGTGCTCACTCCGGCGCGCGCATCCGGCCGCCCGGCAATAGCTCGAAGACCCGCCCACGCCACAAAATCCTGCTCGATGTGTAGCTCGCCGCCCAGAAGCCGAAGCCCATCAAATCGCGCATCGGATACAGTACCAGCAGCCCGAACCAGCTTCGGTCCCGCACTGCCAACCGCCCCGCGCCCACTGAAAGCGCCAGCCGCGTCGCCACCGCCCACCCCAGCAGCGCCAGCCCCCAGCCCGCGTGCCCCATTGCCCACGCCGCCGCCAGCCCCAGCAGCCCAAACGGCATCGCAAACGTCAGCGCCGTGCCAAAATGCCCCTTCGGCCGCGAGAACCGCGTCGATTTCATCCATCGCACCTGATGTTTCATCGACGACGCAAAGCTCGCGTTGATCACCATGTGGTCAATCGCGTGCGTACTCAGCACCACTCGTTCGCCCAGCTTCCATGTCTCGTTGCCCAGCACAAAATCGTCCGCACAGTAGTCGGCCGTCACCTTGAAGCCTCCCATCCGCCGCACCGTCTCGCGCCGGAAGGCCATCGTCGGCCCCAGCGTGAACTGCATCCCTTCCATCATCCGCGCCACCAATACTCCGGCCGTCATTTCCACGCTCATGCCCACCGCTTCCAGCCGCGCCCACAGCCCGCCCTCAGCCGCCACGCCGCGATACGGGCAGCACATCCCGCCCACCTTCTCGTCCGCAAACGGCAGCGCCACCGCCCGCAGATAGTCGCGCGTCACCCGCACATCGCTGTCGCTAATCACCAAAATCGGATACGCCGCCTCCCGCTCCATCCGCTCCAGTGATGCCACCTTCGCGTTGATGTACTCCGGCTCTCCCGTCCACAGAAACTTCGCCGGAATCTGCGCGTGCCGCGCCGCCACGCGCCGCGCCGTCTCCAGCCCGGCGTCGCTCTCCGTCCGCGCGCAGAATAGGATTTCGTACTCGGGATAATCCTGCAGGAAGAAGCTCTCGAGATGTGCCTCAAGCTCCGGCTCCGCGCCGTGCAGCGGCTTCAGCAGCGTCAACGGCGGCGTAAACCCCGGACGCTTGCGAAGCGCAGCCAACGCCTCGCGCCGCTCGCGAAGATAGCCGGGCACCGCCCACAGCGCCATCCCCGCATACACCGTCGAGGTAATCAGGCCCAGCAACGCCAATCCAAGAAGAACTTGCTGCATGCAGGTCCTAGCATACCTGCGCTCCGTCACCCGCGCGATGGCCATTCCTCCAACGCAAAAGCACGGGCCCTGAAACGCAAAAGGGAGGGCCAACAGGCCCTCCTTTCACTTCCGCGCGTCCCGCGCCCGTGTTCATTGCTTCCGCTGCGGAGTCCCCTTCACCACCACCGGCTTGCGCAGCGGCACAATTGCGCCCTGCGACTCCGGCGCGGCGTGCTGGAAACGTGACAGCATCTCCGACCGAACATAATCCACAAAGTTCTGCATCTGCCGGTTCATCTCTTCCATCCGCTCGCGCATCTGTAGAATGATCGCAATCCCCGCGATGTTCACCCCCAGGTCTCGCGCCAGATTCAGAATGAACTCCAGCCGCTCCAGGTCCTCGTCGGTGTACATCCGCGTGTTGCCGTCCGTGCGCGAAGGCTTCAGCAGTCCCTCCCGCTCGTAAAGCCTCAGCGTCTGCGGATGAATCTCATACATCTCGGCCACCGCCGAAATCATGTACGCGCCCTTCGTCTTCCGTTTCGCCGCCATGGGACTCTTCGCTATCTGAGGTTTCTGCAACCAAAATGTTACTCTGTTGTGTCCAAGCCTAAACGCTTCAGCCAATCGTTCGGTAACTTAACCTGATACTTTCCCAATCGCTCCTCCATTTTCTTAGACGGGCTATTTGTGAACCAGTGATTTCCAATCTTCCAAGCATCTTTCTCTGCATGCCCCCCTTTCTCCAATAGCTCTAAAGCTTCTCTGTATTTTAGGCAGAAAATAATTGGCGTCGAAGAATATTTGTCGTTCCAAATATTCTCAGCATTCCAAACGTAGACAATCCTCAATTCGTCAAAGCGACCATACTTGCGATATAACTCGAATGTTTTTTTAGACGATGTTTTTAGCTGTATTGGGAGGGCGGCGAATTTGACGCGCTTTTCGCTATCCCCTTTACCATCGCGAAAAACGATCAAATCAACTCCGTGATCGCGTATTGGTTCTGCTACTTCAAGACCAGCCGCGAGTAGATTCGCAATAAGGATATGTTTGCCGATGACCCCTATCTGTTGCTTATCCATTTTCGCTACCTCACCTTTTAACCAACTAAATGCCCCTACACCTGGTCGAACAACTTCACCCGCGGGTCCTGATTGTTCAGCTTCGCAAGCTCGCGCATAATCTCCCGGCTGCGCTCGTCCTGCAACTGCGGTACCACCACCTCCACCGTCACAATCTGGTCGCCGCGCTGCCCCGCGTGCTGCGCGCTCTCCACGCCCCGGTCCCGCATCCGCAGCTTCTGTCCGCTCTGCGTTCCCGGTGGAATCTTCAACTGCGCCCGCCCATCAATCGTCGGAACGTCCACCTTGGCGCCCAGCGCCGCTTCAGCAACCGTCACCGGCACCGTCACGTGAATATCGTTGCCCGCCCGGGTAAACACCGGATGCGTCCCAGTGCGCACAATCACGAAAAGGTCGCCCGCCACGCCGCCGTTCAGTCCGCCGTTGCCCTTGCCCTGCAGCCGGATCCTCTGCCCATCCCGCGTTCCCGGCTTGATGCGGAACTCCACCATCTCCGTCCGGTTCACCAGGCCCTCGCCGTGGCAGATCGCGCACGCGTTCGCTGCCCGTCCCGTGCCGTTGCACTGCGGGCAGGGAATATTGAACTTCATCCGCCCGCCCATCTGCGTCACCTGGCCAGTCCCGTTACACTCCGGGCACGGCATCGGTCCCCCCGTCTGCGCCTGCCCGTGACAGGTCGGACAGGTCTCCTGCCGGTGCACCATCAGCCGCGCCTGCCCGCCGCGAATCGCCGTCCAGAAGTCCACCGTCGCCTGGTATTCGAGATCCGTGCCGGCCAACGGGCCCCGCGGACGCTGCGCCGGTTGCTGTCCGCTGAAGATGCCTGAAAATATATCCTTGAAGCCGCCCCATGATCCGGAACCGGCCCCCGAACCGCCGCCCGCCCCATGCGCGCCGCCGCTGAAGCCCGAAAAGTCAAAGCCCCCGAAGTCCACCGGAACCCCGCCGCCCGCACCCTGCTGCCGCGCATAGGCCTCGGCCTGCGCCGGGTCAATCTGGGCGCTGTAGAAGCCAAGCTGGTCATACACCTTCCGCTTCTTCTCGTCGCTCAGCACGTCGTTGGCCTCGGAGATCTCCTTGAACTTCTCCTCGGCCCGCTTGTCCCCCGGATTCACGTCCGGATGATAGCGACGCGCCAGCTTGCGAAAAGCCTTGCGGATCTCCTCCGGCGTGGCCGTCTTCTTCACGCCCAGCAGTGCGTAATAATCCTTGTTGGTCGTCGTCGCCATCGGTCCCTTTTTATCTCAATTCAACCTGCACGCCGATCTGCATCCCTCGCAGTCCACCGAGTTGCGGCGCGCAACTCGCTGTCATTGGGCCACCATCTGCGCACCTGCAACGCGGGGTGGACAGCCTCGCCGCCCACCCCGCCGACTTGCTGACTTGCTGACCCACTAACTCGCTTACTTCTTCTCGTCCACGTCCACATATTCGGCGTCGATCACTTCGCCGTCTTTCTTCGCCTCGTCGCCGTGCGCGGCAGTCTCGCCGGCCGGCGTGCTCGCCGCAGCCTGTCCCGAATTCGCCTTGTAGAGCACCTCGGCCAGCTTATGGCTTGCCAGCGTCAGCTTCTCCTGCGCCATCTGCATCTCCGCCACGCTTGCCTGGCCTTCCAGCGTCTTCTTCGCGTCGGCCAGCACCGTCTCCACTTCGGTCTTTTCCGCGCCCTGGATCTTGTCGCCGGCATCCTTCAGCATCTTTTCGATGTTGTAAACCAGCCCGTCCAGTGAGTTGCGCGCCTCCACCTGCTCGCGCTTCTCCTTGTCCTCGGCCGCGTGCGCTTCGGCGTCCTTGGCCATCTGCTCCACTTCTTCCTTGCTCAGCCCCGAGCTCGACGTAATCGTGATCCGCGTGTCCTTGCCCGTGGCGTTGTCCTTCGCCGTCACGTTCAGGATGCCGTTTGCGTCAATGTCAAACGTCACCTCGATCTGCGGCACGCCGCGCGGCGCCGGCGGAATCCCCGCCAGCTTAAACTTGCCCAGCGTGCGGTTCTGCCCCGACATCGGCCGCTCGCCTTGCAGCACGTGCACCTCCACCTCGGTCTGATTGTCGGCCGCGGTCGAAAACGTCTCCGTCTTCTTCGTAGGAATCGTCGTGTTCCGCGGAATCATCGGCGTCGCCACCCCGCCCAGCGTTTCAATCGCCAGCGTCAGCGGCGTCACGTCCAGCAGCAGCAGGTCCTTCACCTCGCCGGCCAGCACGCCCGCCTGCACCGCCGCGCCCACGGCCACCACCTCGTCGGGATTCACTCCCCGGTGCGGCTCCTTGCCGAAGAGCTCCTTCACCAGCGCCTGGATCATCGGCATGCGCGTCTGCCCGCCCACCAGCACCACTTCGTCAATCTGGCTCGTGGTCACGCCAGCGTCCGTCATTGCCTTCTTGCACGGCTCCATTGACCGTTTCACCAGGTCCCCAACCATCTGCTCCAGCTTGGCCCGCGTCAGCTTCCGCACCAGGTGCTTGGGCCCGCTCGCGTCCGCCGTGATAAACGGCAGGTTGATTTCGGTCTCCACCGTAGTCGAAAGCTCGATCTTGGCCTTCTCCGCGGCATCCTTCAGCCGCTGCAGCGCCATCTCGTTGCCCTTCGAGCTCAGGTCCAGGCCTTCTTCCTGCTTGAACTCGGCAATCAGCCAGTCCACAATTCGCTGGTCCAGGTTGTCGCCACCCAGGTGCGTATCGCCATTGGTCGACTTCACCTCGATCACGCCCTCGCCCACTTCCAGAATGGAAATATCGAACGTGCCGCCGCCGAAGTCGTAGACAGCAATCGTCTCGTCCTTCTTCTTGTCCAGCCCATAGGCCAGCGCCGCCGCCGTCGGCTCGTTCACAATCCGCTTCACTTCCAGCCCGGCAATCTTGCCTGCATCCTTGGTCGCCTGCCGCTGCGCATCGTTGAAGTAGGCTGGGACCGTGATCACCGCCTCGGTCACCGTCTCGCCCAGGTACGCCTCGGCGCTTTTCTTCAGTTTCTGCAGGATCATCGCCGAAATCTCCTGCGGCGTATACTCCTTGCCCTGCGCCACCACGGCCACATGGTCACCCTGCTGTACCACTTTGTAGGGCACCATCTTCATCTCGTCCGACACTTCGTCGAAGCGGCGGCCCATGAACCGCTTGATGGAGAAAATCGTGTTCCCCGGGTTCGTGATCGCCTGCCGCTTGGCCACCTGGCCCACCAGCCGCTCCCCACTCTTTGAGAAGCCCACAATCGATGGCGTCGTTCGCGCACCCTCTTCATTCGCAATCACTTTGGGCTCGCCACCCTCCAGCACCGCCACGCACGAGTTGGTGGTCCCAAGGTCAATTCCAATAATCTTCGCCATTGTCCGTTGTCCTGCCTGCCTGTAGAGTTTTTCCGCACTATTAAGATGCATCATTGAGTCAGTTAGTGTCAACTTTTGTTGATTATAAATTCCTAAACTATCCCCGCTCTAAACTCCTCGCACCCGCCAGACCCCCTCCCGTCATCTAAACCATGTACCCTCAACTGTTCCGGCCCCGATGACCACCGCCCAGGCCCAAGTCCGCTACCCGCTCAGCCAAGGTGTCAACCCCTGGCTGGTCACTGCGGCCGTCATGGTCCCCACCTTCATGGAGGTGCTGGACACCGCCATCGCCTCGGTGGCTCTCCCATACATTGCCGGGTCGCTCTCGGCCTCGAACTCCGAAGCCACCTGGGTCCTCACCAGTTATCTGGTCGCCAACGCCGTCATCCTGCCCGCTTCCAACTGGTTCGGCCGCCGCTTCGGCCGAAAGCGCTTTCTGCTCTTCTGCGTGAGCCTCTTCACCGTCGCGTCCTTTTTCTGCGGCGCGGCCCCCTCGCTGGCCGTCATCCTTCTCGCCCGCATCGTCCAGGGCGCGGGAGGCGGCGCGCTCCAACCGCTTTCGCAATCCATCCTGCTGGAGAGTTTTCCGCCTGCCAGGCGCGCCATGGCCATGGCCGCCTACGCCCTCGGAATCGTCGTCGCCCCCGTCATCGGGCCCACCCTCGGCGGATGGCTTACTGACACCTTCAGTTGGCGCTACGCCTTTTACATCAACATCCCCGTCGGCATCCTCGCCGTCATCATGATCAGCCGTTTCATCCACGACCCGCCTTACATCAAGAACGCCAAAGTCAGCGCATTCGATAACATCGGCTTCGGACTGCTCATCGTCTGGACCGGCTGCCTGCAGGTCGTCCTCGACAAGGGCCAGGAGGACGACTGGTTCGGCGCGGTCTGGGTCCGCTGGGCCGTCGCCGCGCTCATCGTCGCGCTCATTCTCTGGCTCTGGCGTTCCTGGGCCAACCCCAAGGGCCTCGTCAACCTCCGGGTGTTCAAGAACCGCAACTTCCGTGTCGGCTGCGTCCTCATCGCCATGCTCGGCATGGCCATTTACGTCACCATCGCCTTCCTGCCTCTCTACTACCAGGAAGTGATGGGCTACACCGCCTTCGCCGCCGGGCTCGTTGTCGGCCCCCGCGGCATTGGCTCCTTCGTCGGCTCGCCCGTTGTCGGCCTATTGGCCTCGAAGTTCGACAACCGCCTCCTCATGTCACTCGGCTTCCTCGGCTTCGGCATCTGCTCGCTCATCTTCGGCACAGTCAATCTCGATATCGGCCCTTTCACGCTCCTCATCCCCATCGTCTTTACCGGCTTCACGCTCAGTTTTGTCTTTGTGCCACTGGCCACCCTCACCATGTCCACCATCTCCCGCGAAGAGATGGGCAATGCCACCGGCCTCTTCAACATGCTGCGCAACATCGGCGGCTCGGTCGGCATTGCCATGGCCACCACGGCCTTGATTCGGCGCACGGACTTCCACCAGTCCGAACTCGCCGCCCGCCTCGCGCCTTCCAGCCCCGCCCTGCAGCAAAAAACGGCCATGATGGCCGCCTATCTCAACCGCTATCTCGGCCGCGCCCAGGCCCGCCCCGGAGCATACGGCATGATCTATCACCTGATGGGCCAGCAGGCCGCACTGCTTTCTTACATCGACATCTTTCGCTGGACCGCCGTGCTCGCCTTCCTAAGTGCCGGCGTCGTCTGGTTCTTCGAGAAACCGCCCAAGAATGCTGCACTGCCGCCCGGCGTGCATTAGCCGCGGCAGGCGTGCGCCACTCAGCCGGTTTCAGCGCTCATCGCTGGAGCGTCGGTCTCGAGCAGCGGCACAAACCTGTGCTGCGCCTCGTCATACTGCTCAATCCGCCCCGTCAGAATGTCGTAGTACCACCCGAAGACCTGCAAATGCCCATCAGCCATGGCCCGCGCCACGCTCGGCTGCGCCTTCAGGTTCCACAATTGCGCCACCACGTTGCCGCGGATCAGCGACGCCAGCTCCGCGCCCGCGCCGTCCTGCGGATTCACCGGCTGCCGGTGGCTCCACGCCGCCTCCACGTGCTGCAGCCAGCGGCTCGCCTTGGGCAGCTTTTCCAGCCCCTTGCGGTCCAGCGCCGCCTTCATCGCCCCGCAGTCCGAGTGCCCGCACAGAATCGCATAGGGCACGCGCAGCACTTCCACCGCGTACTCAATCGTCGCGGTACATCCATCCACGTCCTGCCCGCTCACCGGAACCACGTTCCCCGCGTTGCGCGTAATGAACAGGTCGCCCGGCCCCGTGCCCAGAATCATGTCCGGCACAATCCGCGAGTCCGAGCACGTCAAAAACAGCCACTCCGGCGCCTGCGACTCCGCCAGCAGATGAAAATCCTGCCGCCGCCGCGGAAACACATCCGCCAGAAATTTCCTGTGCCCGTCAAGCAATCGCTGCATCGCTCTTTCCTCATTCCGCAATTCGCAACATCGCGCAGTCCCAGCCTACCGCATCCCTGGCGGGTTCCGGCTCGTTCGCCCACGCCTCCGCCTTGTAGCATAAGGCTGTAACTGCTTCCGGAGATCCTCGCCATGCCGCGTTCTTCGCGCCTTTGTCGTTCCCTTGCGCTCCTCGTCTGCCTCGCCGCGGCCACCTTCGCCTCCGCCCAAACCGTCAGCACACTCGACCCCGCCACCCGCGCGCAAATCGACCGTATCGCTACCCAGGTGCTCAAGCAGACCGGCGTCCCCTCGGCCTCGCTCGCCGTCGTCCAGCATGGCAAGCTCGTTTACACCCACGCCTACGGCCTCGCGCGCCTGCAGCCGCCCCAGCCCGCCACGCCCAGCATGCGCTACGCCATCGGCTCCATCTCCAAGCAGTTCACCGCCGCCGCCATTCTTCTCCTGCAGCAGCAGGGCAAACTCTCACTCAATGACCCGGTCGGCAAATACATCCCCGGCCTCACCGACGGCGACACAGTAACCCTCCGCGAAATCCTCTCTCACACCTCCGGCTACCAGGATTACTGGCCCGAGGATTACGTCATGACGCCCATGATGAAGCCCACCACAGCGCAGCGCATCCTCGACACATGGGCCAAAAAGCCGCTCGACTTTGCGCCCGGCACCCAGTGGCAATACTCCAACACCAACTTCGTTATCGCCGGCGCCATCGTGGAAAAAATCACCGGTCAGCCCCTCATGCAGTTCCTCGCCCAGCACATCTTCCGCCCGCTCAAGATGCAATCAGTCTGGAATGTCGACCAGAACCAGCTCACCCGCTCGGACGCGACGGCCTACTATCGCCACGCTCTCGGCCCGCTGCGTGTTGCGCCGCCTGAAGGCCCCAACTGGATGTTCGCCGCCGGCGAGCTGGCCATGACCGCCCACGACCTTGCCCTCTGGGACATCAGCCTCATCGATCGCTCCATCCTCAGCCCCGCCAGTTACGACGAAATGTTCACCCCCGTCCTGCTCACTGACGGCAAGAACCCCCACTACGGTCTCGGCGTCCAGGTCGTCGATCTCGACGGCCACCGCGCCATTGAGCACTCCGGCGAGGTCTCCGGCTTCGTCTCCGACAACGTCGTCCTCGAAGAGGACGGCGCAGCCGTCGCCGTCCTCACCAATCAGGACGCTAACGGCGCGGCCTCCACCATCGCCCGCCTTGCCGTGCCCGTTGTCGCCCGCATTCCCCTCAAGCCCGCCGAGCAGCAGGCCCTCGACCTCTACCGCGGCCTGCAGCACGGCCGCATCCGCCGCTCCCTGCTTGCGCCCAACCTCAACAATTACTTCACCGCGCAGGCCATCGCCGACTACCAGCACAGCCTCGCGCCCCTCGGCGAACCGCTCTCTCTCCGCCAAACCCGAGAAGCCCTCCGCGGCGGCATGACCTTCCGCGCCTTCGATATCGTCTACCCCGGCAAAACCCTCCGCCTCACCACTTACACCTATCCCGACGGCAAGCTCGAGCAGTACCTCATCGCCCCCACGGATTAGCGCACCGGCATTCGGTACACTTGTAGTTGACCTATGTTTGACAACCTCACAGAAAAGCTCCAGCGCGCCTTCAAAAGCCTCCGCGGCCAGGGCACGCTCACTGAAGAAAACATCGCCGAGGCCCTGCGCGAAATCCGCGTCGCCCTCCTTGAAGCCGACGTCAACCTCAACGTCGTCCGCGACCTCATCGAGCACATCCGCGCCAAGGCCGTCGGCACTGAGGTCCTCACAGCCCTCTCGCCCTCTGAGCAGGTCATCAAAATCGTCCGCGACGAGCTCATCAACCTCCTCGGCAAGGACACTGCGCGCTTCAAATTCGCCTCACAGCCGCCCACCATCATCCTCATGGCGGGCCTGCAGGGCTCCGGCAAAACCACCACCTCCGGCAAGCTCGCCGCCTGGCTCAAAAAAGGCGGCCACCGCCCCATGCTCGTCTCCGTCGACGTCTACCGCCCCGCCGCGCGCGAGCAACTCAAGGTCGTCGCCAAATCCATTGAAGCAAAACTCTACGAAGGCGACCTGAAAGGCGACTCCGCCGGCCCCAAGCTCCCCAACTCCGAGACAGTTGCCCGGCTCGCCAGGGAGGCCCTGCGCGAAGCCCGCATCATGGGCTGCGACACCCTCATCGTCGACACCGCCGGACGCCTCCACATTGACCAGGATCTTATGGGCGAAATGGAGCAGCTCAAAAAGCTCCTCAACCCCCAGGAAATCCTCTTCGTCGCCGACGCCATGACCGGACAGGACGCCGTCAACTCCGCGCTCGACTTCCACAAGCGCCTCGGCCTCACCGGCGTCGTCCTCACCAAAATGGACGGCGACGCACGCGGCGGCGCGGCCCTCTCCATCCGCCACGTCACCGGCCAGCCCATCAAGTTCCTCGGCGTCGGCGAAAAGCCCGATGCCTTCGAACCCTTCCACCCCGACCGCATCGTCGGCCGCATCCTCGGCATGGGCGACATGATGTCGCTCATCGAAAAGGCCGAGTCCACTCTCGACCGCAAAAAGTCCGAGGACCTCGCCAAGAAAGCCCTCCTCGGCGACGGCTTCTCCCTCGAAGACTTCCGCGATCAGCTCCTCCAGATCAAGAAGCTCGGCTCCATGGAATCCATCCTCAAGATGATGCCCTCCGTCGGCCCCTTTGCCGGCATGCAGCAGGCCGCCAAAAACGTGGACGAAAAGCAGTTCGTCCGCCTCGAGGCCATCATCAACTCCATGACCCCCAGGGAGCGCCGCAACCACGAAATCATCTCCGGCTCGCGCCGCAAGCGCATCGCCAAAGGCTCCGGAACCGAGGTCCAGGACGTCAACAACCTCCTCCGCCAATACGCGCAAATGGCCAAAATGTTCAAGCAGATGGGCAAAGGCGGCATGGCCGCCAAAATGATGCGCGGCGGCATGGGCGGCCTCGGCCTCGGCGGCAAACAGAAATTCGGGCGATAGCGAAGATGACCCCACTCAAAATCACGCCTTTGCAGGACCAGCTCGACGAAATCACCGCCAACACGCGCCGCCTCGTCCAGCCGGAGCGCCTCGCCGTCGGCGAGCGCGCCGTCTTAGAGCTCTTCGCCACCGGCATCGAGGAAAAAATCCTCCCCGTCGGCGCGCAGGCTCCCGCCTTCGCACTCAAGGACGCGTCCGGAAAGCTCGTCCGCTCCGCTGACCTGCTCGCTCTCGGCCCGCTTGTGATCAAGTTTTTCCGCGGCCGCTGGTGCCCGTATTGCGTCACCGAGCTTGAAGCCTGGCGCGATCTCTACGGCCGTCTCCGCGAGCACGAAGCTCTGCTGGTCGCCATCGGCCCGCAAACTCAGCGACAGAGTGACTTCATGGCCGGCCAGCACGGCCTGCCTTTCCCCGTGCTCACCGATCCCGGCAACGCCCTCGCCGAGCAGTTCGGCCTCGTCTACACCGTCCCCGAGTTCTACCGCGACTACTACCTCTCCATACTCGTCAACATCCCCTTCGTCAACGGAGAAAAGAGCTGGCGCCTCCCCCTCCCGGCCACCTACGTCATCAGTCGCGAAGGGCGCGTCGTCTTTGCCGAGGCCCATGCCGACTTCCGCGTCCGCCCCGAGCCCGAAGAAGCTCTCACCGCCGCTCTCGCCGCCTGCCGTCGTTAGGGCAACTTACTTTCCTGACTTATCCAGAACCGTCTCTGCGCGTTCGAGCGTCACGCCCCG
>DATLRP010000016.1:0-248911 GCA_035534635.1 Occallatibacter sp. | reverse complement strand
ATCGACCGCATTTTTGTGGCTGGTATAGGAAAACCCTCCATAGATGATGACTGCGATTCCGGCAATGATGAGAAGAATTCCAGCGATCTTCATACGTGTTCCCTTCTCTGGTGACCGTGGGTCGGTCTCCGGTCAGCGTTGTGCCGTGGGGTTACACGGGTTTGTCATCTTCCCGCACGGCGGGCTCGGCGGCCGCGAGGTTGCGGGTTCCGGAGAGGCCGACCCTGAAGAGTTGGAGCGAGAGCGCGAAGAATGCCATCAGGAGCGAAATGTGGAGGATCGTCATGATTTCAGTCGCTCACAAAGACCGGGGGCAGCGCAGTATAAAAAGGAACACCATGGCTATTTATTGATCCGGCCCACAAAGAGTGTTAAGCGGCATATGCGACTCTCGGGTCTTTGAAGAAGGCCTTGACCCGTTCTGGTGTGGTGGTCAGTTCATCCATATGCAATGCGGCTGCCGATTGCAGTTTGGCTTTCGTTCTCATCGGAACCTTGGTTGCGATAGCGTGTTTGAGGCCTGCGTTCAGTCGCTCGTCGGGGTTCAGTTCCGGCGAGTAACTGGGAAGGTAGAAAACCTCGATCTGCTCGCGGTGCTTGTCCAACCACTGCTTGACGGGCTTGCAGTGATGCACGCCCAGGTTATCAAGCACCAGGAATACCTTGCGTCCGGCTTGCTTGATGAGTGCCTTGAGAAAATCGATCAATCGCTCGTGATTGAAGTTACCGTCGATGATCTCCCAGCAGGTCTTGCCCTGGTTGGTCACAGTTGAGATCATCGACAGCTTCTGCCTTGTTCCTCCCACCACGCGAGCTATGGGCGTTTGCCCCTTGGGTGCGAATCCCCGTCCCCGCACATCGGTGTTCACCAGTGCGGTTTCGTCGCCCCAATGTATCTCTGCGCCCTCGTCTTTGGCGCGTTCGGCGATCGCTGGATACGTCTCATTCAGCCACGCATGGATCGCCACCGGGTTCTGCTCATAGGCGCGCCGGATAGGCTTTTGCGGCGTGAATCCCCACCGCTTCAGATACTTACCCACCGCGCGCACGCCCATTTTCACACTGCACTCGCGCTCAATCAACAACATCACCGCGGCACGCGTCCAAAGCGCAAAGTCCATCTTCAACTGCTCGGGACGCTTTTCCTGAATCAGCCGTTGCACCCGATCCTCCTGCTCCTTGGTGAGTGACCGGCCGAAGAAAACCGGCCGTCCTCTCTTGCCCGACACCAGGCCCTGCATACCTGCTTCCGCATAGCGCTTCAGGGTGTTGGTGACGGCCGTATAACTCAGGCCCACTTCCTCGGCAATCTGGGATCGATTCCGACCCCGCTTATAGGCTCGAACCACCTGCCGCCGGCGCTCATGTTGAGCTGCCGGACTCAACTTCCGTGCATCTTCATGTCCCATGTACCTTGAGACGAACCAAAACTACGGAAAGTCTCAGTATTTATGGGCCGAGTCTATAGGCCTCAGTCACCTCACGTAACAAACAACTTGGTAATTCAATCTTCATAGGCTGGATCATCCTCCTTTCCCGTGTACCGCTACGGTACGCGGGAGCCGCGCGGCGCGTCAAGACTGCGGGGCGGCGGTACAGATGGGCGGCGCGGACGGTGTTTCACAGTTCCGCGCAATAATCGGCAAAACGCCTGTGGAAAACTGCAAATTTTGTAGGGGGGGGTGGGGGGGGTACCTGCCCGCGCACAGAGGCACACACACTGCGACACACACTCATTGTGCAGGAAAGCGAGGAAATAATCGGCAAAGTGCGGCAAAGAATTTTTCCGGCGCGCTTTCAGCTGCGGTGCCGGCGCGGAGAGGCGCGTCAGGCCAGCGCCTGGCCCACGTTCTCAATCGCCTCGTCAATCTCCGCCGTATTTTTGAAGCCCACCGTCACCGCGTCCACGCCGGCGTGCTGGAAGGCAAAGCGCATCGCCTTCTGCCGGTCTTCGCGCTGGGTAAACGAGCCCTCGCCCACCAGCTTCATGCTGATGACGCCCATCCCCTCGCGCTTGACTTCCTGCACCTTGGCCACCACCTCCGGCACAAACTGCGGATTGCTCCCCGTCCAGAACTCGGGCCCGTCCATGTTCTTGCCCTTGTGGTTCATGCGGATCATCGCCACGTCCAGCCACTTCTGCCCCGGAATCTGGTCGAGCGCCGGCAGCCCGTGCACGGACGCGCCCTGGGTCTTGATGACGCCTTTTGCGCGGGCCTGATTCAGTCCGTCGCGCCAGTTCGCCGTCTTCGCCACCCAGTCGCCCGAGTGCTGGTAGTGCAGCAGCATGATGTCGAAATACTCGGTCATCGACCGCCGCCGCATCTCGTCAAAGCGCTGCATGGGGTCCACGCCCTCGTCGGTCGTCACCTTGGTCATCAGCTGGTAGTTTTCGCGCGGAATCCCCTTCAGCGCCTCGCCCAGCATCGCCGGCGTCACATAGGCCTCGGCCGTCTCAAAGAAGCGGATGCCGTGGTCATAGGCATAGTGAATCAGCCGCGTGAACTCCTGCTGACCCAGCGCCGCCTGCACGTGTCCGTTGTTGCTTCCGGTGCCAAAGGCCAGCCGCGTGACGCGAACTCCGGACCTGCCCAGGGTGACCGTGTCCGCAGCGGTGTGGGCGGAGGCCTGCAGCGGCAAGCCGGTGACCGTGGCAACGGTGCCTGCAGCGACCGAAGTCTTGAGGAAATCGCGGCGCGTGTAAGGACCCATGGAAACCCCCGGGAACTGGAAGTTCCGCAACCGGAGAGCCGGAAGCCGGATGGCGGAATGGTATCACGGGGTGCGAGTCAAGGCTGGCCGGCGGCGCGGCACTTTTTGCGTCCTGGTCGCACCGCGATGCGCACTCAGTTTTCAGGCAGAATGGGGAAATGCTCTCCGGAGTTCTGAAACTCGCTGTTTTCAAAGGCAAACCGCCCCGCCAAACCAGCCAATCCGGGATGCCGCACAGGCGATTGCAGTTCCGGCATGGGCTTTGCCTGGAACAGCTTCTTGCACTGCCTGGCCGTCCATCGCGCCCATTTCTTGGACTTCTTCCTGCGTGCGCTGTCCGTTGAGATGCCGGTGCCGGCATACATCTGCCGGTAGAGCTTTGAAAGGAAGATGAAGGCAATGCGAGAGCGCAGATTCGGCGTGCAGGCCGATCTCTGCCAGATGGCGCTCCAGTTGTAAAACCTGTTCCAAACCTTTTGTGTGCGCTCGCGAATCTCTTCGGAACTCATGGTGGGGTGCGGGGTAAACATCTTGGGACGCACTTCAATGGGAATGAGCCAATAACGGGTGATCGGAACATCGGCAACCAGGGTTGGATGCTGCGCCTGTTCCTTCTCCCAGCGACCAAAGTCAACCGTGCCGGGAAACGGCGTCATCATGACGAACTGCGCAAAGGTAACTCCGGCCTTCAGCGCCATCTGCACGGTGGCGTCGAATGTAGCCGGCCTGTCTGTGGGCAGACCGAAGATGAAGGAGCCCAGGACATGTACGCCATGCTGCTTGAAGGTTTGCAACCGCAGGGCCAGAGCCTCACCGGAGTAGTTCCAGTCCTTGAACACCGCTTTCAGGCCCTCGGGAGTCACTGCCTCCACACCCACAAGCGCCCCTTTGATGTTGGCCCTGTGCATCGCGTCGAGATACTCGCCGTCCTCGCCGGCTTCCATCGTGATCTGGGTAAAGAACACCATGTCCTTGGGCAGCTTTGCCAGCTCTTCCATCAGTTGGAAACGCTCGGCGCGAATCGCGGTCAGCTCCTCAAGCCGGGCAACATTGTTCTGCTCGCGGGCAAGGCGCAAATCGGTCAGGGTAACGGGATAGAAGTTGTCGTCAGCCAGAGCGATAAACCGGAAACCCAGGCGGCGCAGACTCACGATTTCGTCCACGACTTTCTGGAACTGACGCTGGCGGGGTTTCTGCCCATCAGTGCGCCACACGCTGCAGAAGGAGCAATGCTTGGGGCATCCGCGAATGGTCTGCACCGACGCCCACATATATTTGTCGGCCCGCATCAGATCCCACCGCGCCGCCAGGAACTCGGTGCCGTCAATCCGGCCGCCTTCATAAATCCTGCCCGGCGTTCCTTTGAGGCAATCGCTGACCACCTTGCCCCAGGCGATATCACCATCGCCCTTGACCACAGCATGAGCGGCGCCGCGCTCCAGGACCTCTTCGGGAAACAGCGTAGCGTGGATTCCGCCATAGACCACCCACGCGCCACGCGCACGGGCCATTTGTCCAACCTGATAGCCGCGCAGTGCATTGCCGGTGTGAACACTGATGCCGACAATGTCTCCCGGCTGAATGCTCTCCGGGTCAATCTGCTCGAGCGACTCATCCACGAGGATGGGGTCTCCAACGTCGCGGGGGGTTGCCGCAGCCAGCACAAAGAGCCACCGCGGCGTGATGACGGCAGTGCCGAAAGAGTTGTCACTTGGATTTACAAGATGAACGCTCGTAGGAGTGCGACCTTTCAGGGCATACGGACCGGGGCTTGCCGGAGCATTTTTGAGGTAAGTAGTAAGGATCTCCAGCCAAAACGCAGATTCGAGTCCTCGCGGTGCGGAGCGGTACTCCAGATAAAGCAGATAATCACACAATCATACACATTGCAATTGAAGTTGGCGTTTCTTGGGGAAATCGATGCCGCAGGAAGGGCCATCCAGACGCGGACATCACGTGCAGAATCTATAGCCTAAGAGAGACCGCGGGGTGACAGTTGCAGATCGGAACAAGATGGGCAGGTTACAGCAGGAAGCCTGCTGATTCCGTCGGTGCAAGGATTGATTCTGCTTCCGATGGGTCCTGCTACCAATTGGCCCTGCTACCAGCTATGCAGCCACTCCTCGTCGCGCCCCAGCCGCACCCGCGTCCCAAACAACTCGCTCAGCCGCGCCTCGGTCAACATTTCCTCGCGCGGCCCGTCGCCGGCAATGCGCCCCTCGCGCATCAGAATCACGCGCTCCATCTCCGGCAGAATATCGCCCAGGTGATGCGTCAC
The DNA here is from genome assembly GCA_035534635.1 of Occallatibacter sp. Taxonomy (GTDB): domain Bacteria; phylum Acidobacteriota; class Terriglobia; order Terriglobales; family Acidobacteriaceae; genus Telmatobacter. Next base: position 243,921 of record DATLRP010000016.1, on the reverse strand, counting down.
CATCACCATCCCGGTTCCCTCCGCCGCCAGCCGCCGCAGCGTCTCGCGCAGCTCCCGCTGCGCCGCCAGATCCAGTGCGTTGGAGGGCTCGTCCAGCAACAATTGCCGCGGCCTGTGCACCAGCGCCCGCGCAATCAGGATCCTTCGCTTCTCGCCGGCTGACATCTCGCCCACCAGTTGCTCCGCCAGGTGCCGCGCCTCCATGCGCTCCAGCGCCTCCCACGCTCGCGCGCGCATCTCCTCGGTCACGTGCAGGTTCGGCCACAGCGTCGACGCCGAAAAAAAACCCGCCGTCACCGCGTCCAGTCCGGTCGTCACGGCCGTGCGCTCGCCCGGCAGCTCGCTGCCCATCAGCCCCGCGCTCACCACGCCGAAATGCCTTCGCAGTTGCGTCAGGTCCCAGCGATCCCGCCCGAAGATGCGCACCATCATCCCCGGCTGCACCATCGGATAAATCTGGCAGGTCATGGTCAGAATCAGCGTGGATTTGCCGCATCCGTTCGGCCCCAGAATGGCCACGTGCTCGCCCGCGCCGAGGTGCAGGTTCACGTCGTGCAGCACCACGCGGTCGCCGCGCGCCACGTTCACGTTCCGCAGCGTCAGAAATTCCCTCTCGTCCGGCAGCCGTTCGCTCTCCGTCATCGCTCCCCCAACCTGCTAGATTAAATGCGTTGCTTCCCTTCATCGATCATGTCTGACGTTTCCCAGTTTCTTATCCCGCGCGGCTTTCGTTTCGGCGCGGCCAAAGCCGGGCTCAAGGCCAGCGGCCGCACGGACTTTGCCCTCATCGTCGCCGACCTGCCCGCCAGCGCCGCCGCGCTCTACACCGCCAACCGTGTCACCGCCGCGCCGCTGATCGTGGACAAGGAGCACCTGCGCGCCACCCAGGGAAAACTCCGCGCCGTGGCCATCAACGCCGGCAACGCCAACTGCGCCGCCGGACCCGCAGGCCTGCGCGCCGCCCACGCCACCTGTGCTGCCGTGGCCCAGGCCTTCGGCTGCACGCCCGAAGAGATTTTTCCCTCCTCCACAGGCATCATCGGCGTCCCGCTGCCCGCCGAAAAACTCATCGGCGCGCTGCCCGAGCTTGCCGCCAATCTCGGCCCGGAGAGCGACCACTTCCAGCAGGTCGCTGAGGCCATCCTCACCACCGACACCGTGGAAAAGACCGCCTTCGCCCGCTTTGAGGTCGAAGGCCGCGAGGTCCGCATCGCCGCCGTCGGCAAAGGCTCCGGCATGATCCATCCCCAGCTCGTGCCCCACGCCACCATGCTCGTTTACATCCTCACGGACGCTGCCGTCGAGCCGACGGTTCTCGACACCTTTCTCCGCGATGCCGTCGAACTCAGCTTCAACCGCATCTCCGTGGATGGCGACACCTCCACCAACGACACCGTGCTACTGGTCGCCTCCGGCGCAAGCGGCGTCGCCGTCGGTCCGGATTGCGAAGCGGCTCAGGCCGCGTTCCGCGAGGCGCTCAATCAGGTCTGCACCTCGCTGGCCCGCCAGGTCGTCGCCGACGGCGAAGGCATTTCGCATCTCGTCGAGCTCCGCATTCAGGGCGCGGCGTCTGAAGCCGATGCCGTCCGCGTGGCCAAGGCCATCGCGCACTCGTTGCTGGTGAAAACCGCCTGGGCCGGCTGCGACCCCAACTGGGGCCGCCTGGTTGCCGCCATCGGTTACTCCGGCGCGGAGGTTGACCCCGAGCACATCGACATCTGGTTCGGGGAGCTTCGCATCTGCCGCGACGGCGCGCGCGCGGTCGAACTGGACGAAGCCGCGGCGCACGAATTCCTCAAGCAGTCCGAATACTCCATCACCATTCAGCTCAACCTCGGCTCCAGCTCCTGCGTCTTCTGGACCACCGACCTTACCCACGAATACATTCGTATCAACGCTGATTACTCCACCTGAGCGTTTCTTGTCTGCCCGTGGCGTCCAACCCGCGCCGCCTGTTGCGCTGCTCGCGCCCCCCGGAGGTTCCCGCATCCATGACGGCCAGCACCGCTCCCCAGCCCGCCTCGCCGCATCTCTCGCCTGCCCCGAGGCCCTTCTCGCTCATCTCGCCGGAGCGCCTGTGGGATCTCTACGCCGCGATGCTCCGTTGCCGCGCGATTGCTGAGCGCGCCGGGTCTCTCGTCCAGTCGGGCCTGCCCGCGCACACCCTCCGCGATGCCCTCGGCCGCGAAGCCACTTACGCCGGCGTCCTCGTCGGCCTTCAATCCGCGGATGTATTTTTCCCCGCGCCCGAGGACACGCTCGCCGGCTTCCTTCATGGCCTCACGCTCGGCAATCTCTTCGCTCCGCTCGCGCGACCCGCACCCGCGCGCCGCAAAAAATCCGCGCCCATGTCATCAACCACGCCCGGCCCGCTCCCCCTCGCGCCGTCGCCTTCCGAGCAGCTATCCCTGGCCAACGGTGCGGCCTTCGCCCTCAAGCCACACACAGCGAATCCCCTGGTCGTCGCGCTCTGCGGCCCCGGCGCCGCTCCGCAGCAGGCCTGGCAGCAGGCCCTCCAATTCGCCGCCGCGCACACTCTCCCCATCCTCTTCGTCTGCCACGCCCAGCCCCTCGACAACGCATCCCTGGCAGAAACCGAAGCCCATTTCAACCAGCTCTCCACCCTCGCCCAGACGGCCCGCGTTCCCGCCATCGCCGTGGACGCCCACGACGTGGTCGCCGTCCATCGCGTCGCCAGCGAATCGATTTCCCGCGCCCGCTTGCGCCGCGGGCCAACCCTCATCGCGTGTCACGCGCATCCAACGTCTCAGGTTCCCGGCCAGGTGCAAGGCCTAAAATCAGACGCGGACCACGCTGCCGAACCGCTTGCAGGCTCCGGCGACGCGATCCGCACCATGGAAAACTACCTCGGCCGCAAGGCCCTCTTTGACCCCGCTCGCAAGTCGCAGCTCCTTGACGGCTTCGCCCGCCAGCTCGACCACGCCACACGGGGACTGCTTCGCTGACGCCTTGAATCACGTGCCTTGTTTCAAATGTCCTGATTCGTGGCACGTATCATCCCTCTTCGCCCCGCGAACCGGCCCGCGCGCGCCGCGCAGCGTTGGTTTGCCGGGCGAATGGTAGAGTGAGGAATATGCGGTTGAGCCGTCCCGTTTTTTCTGGTGCTGAGCGTATTGCCTTCCTGCTGGCTGGAACCCTGCTGGTTGCCTGCCCGCCCTTTTCCGCGGCCCAGGCAGCTCCGGTCTGCGAGCCCTCCGCACTCGACTCGCCTTACATCCCGGTCGATAGCTGGATCTATCCCGCGGTGATGCGCCTCTACTCGCTCGGCTACATCGACTCGGCCTACATCGGCATGCGCCCCTGGACCCGCGCCCGCGTGGGCCAAATGGTTGAGGAGATCGGCGCGCACATCGAGGACGCCGACTCCGGCCCCGTGAATGACCAGGCCGAGGCCATCTACGAAGCTCTCGATCACGAGATCAACGGCGACATGTCCGGCCCCTGCGACACGTACAAAGGCCACACCCGCATCGAGTCGGTCTACTCCACCACGCGCATCCTCAGCGGCACGCCGCTTCGCGACAGCTTCCACCTCGGCCAGACCGTCATCAATGATTACGGCCGGCCCTACGAGAGCGGCGTCAGCAATTACACAGGAGCCAGCGGCTACGCCACCGCCGGCCGCTTCGCCCTCTACGTGCGTGGCGAATTCCAGGGCGCGCCCTCGGCCGCCGGCTACTCCACCGCGCTGGCCCAGCAGCTCTCCACCATCGACGAGATTCCCTTTATCAACCCCGTCACCAACCAGCCGTACAACCAGGCCACCATCCCCCTTGGCCCCATCGCCTCGGTCGCCACAGGCCGTCTCGTGGAGGCCTACATCTCCACCCGCGTCCTCAACCACGAAATTTCCTTCGGCAAGCAGGACGCCTGGGTGGGTCCCGGCCTGGGCGGCGCCATGGCTTACTCCAACAACGCCGAGAACATCTATTCCTTCCGCATCAACCGCGCTGAGCCGCTGCGCATTCCGCTGCTCTCGCGCATCACCGGCCCCTTCCGCTACGACTTCCTCGTGGGTTCGCTCAAAGGCCACACCTATCCCAACTCCCCCTGGGTCCACATGGAGGCCCTCAGCTTCAAGCCCACGCCCAATCTGGAAATCGGCTTCGAGCGCACCGTCATCTGGGGCGGCAAGGGCCATGAGCCCATCACCCTCCACACCTTCCTCAAGAGCTTTTTCAGCTTTCAGAATGTCCCCGCCTCGGAAAAGTTCAGCCCCAGCGACCCCGGTGCGCGCTTCGGCAGCTTCGACTTCGCCTACCGCCTGCCTTTCCTGCGCAACTGGGTCACGCTCTACGCCGACGGCGAAGTCCACGACGACGTTTCACCCATTGACGCGCCACGCCGCGCTGCCTGGCGGCCCGGCATTTACTTCGCGCACTTGCCCGGCGCGCCCAGCCTCGACCTACGCCTGGAAGCCGTCACGTCCGACCCGCCTATTACCAACAGCAACGGCGGTCTCTTCATGTATTTCGAAACCATCCAGCGCCAGGGCTACACCAACAAGGGCAACCTCTTCGGTGACTGGGTCGGCCGCGAGGCCAAAGGCGGCCAGGCGTGGCTCACCTGGCATCTCAGCGGCAACGAGTGGCTACAGTTCGCCTATCGCAATCAAAAAGCCGCCAAGGATTTCATCCCCGGCGGCACCACCCTCAACGACTTCAGTTTCCAGGCCTCCAAGCGCGTTGGCCGCGACTTTGAAGTCGACGGCAACTTCACGCTGGAAAAATGGAAGGCTCCGGTCTACCTACCTAACCAGCAGACCGTTACCAGCACTACGATTCAGTTCACTTGGTTCCCGCAGCGGAAGGTGAGCTTTTAGCTGGAAGCTCTCCGCCAGTCGCGGCGGCTCCACGCCGAACGCGCACTGCTCCCGCGGAATCATCAGGGGCTCCACCGCCCGCGAGCCGCAGGTGCTGCAGCCCCAGTGTCCCTCAAGAAAATACCAAAGGAAATAAAGCAGGCCAGGCACCACGAGAATTGCCAGCAGCAGCAAACCGGTTCGGATCGAGCCGCTGTACATATACTCTTCCAGTCCGACCGCTTGGCACCGGGTGCAAACCACCGCCTCTTCGTCCATGGAATTTCCCTCTGAGGTTGGAATACACCCCTGCACAGTTTCGGAACAATTCCACTTTCCGGTTACTCTCTTGGTTACCCTCCCGGACGGTACTTTGAGTGCCGATGGTCTCTATCTCTTTTAGTTTCTTTCACTTATCCAAGCAGCTCCGGTCCCTTCGCGCGTTCGGTCATTTCGCTCTTGGGTGGGTCCGGTCATAGACCTGTTCTAATTGCGCCGTCGTCAACTGTGTATATCGCTGCGTCGTGGCCAGCCGCTCATGCCCCAGCAGCTCCTGGATCGCCCGCAGGTCCGCTCCCTCCTCCAGCAGATGCGTCCCGAAGGCGTGCCGCAAGGTATGCGGATGCACATCGGCCGAAAGCCCCCGCCGCACCGCAATCCGCTTCACAATCCGCCCCACGCTCCGGGTCGTCAGTCTCGCCTCGCCGCCCGGTTTCCGCACACCCCGCAGCCGCAGATTCACAAACAACGCTCCCGTCGCCGGGGCTGAAGTTCGTCCCAGCTTCGCCAGCTTCTCCCGCCGCTCCGCCATATACTCCCGCAGCGCCCTGGCCGCCGTGTCGCCCAGCGGCACATACCGCTGCTTCTGCCCCTTGCCGCGCACCAGCACCGCCTCGTTCGCCCAGTGCACGTCCTCCACATTCAGCCCGGTCAGCTCCGCATTCCGGATGCCGCACCCATACAGCATCTCCAGAATCGCGCGGTCGCGGCTGAGCCAGCTCGCCGCATCCTCGCCCACTGAATCCACCATGCGGTTCATCTGCTCAATCGTCGGCACGCGCGGCAGGTGCCTGGGCAGCTTCGGCGTGGCCACCAGCCGGGCCACATTGCTCTCCACCCTCCCCGTCTTCGCCAACCACCGGAACCAGCTCCGGATCGCCGCCAGCGCCCGCGCCGCCGACGCCTTCCCCAGCCCGCGCGCATAGAGCGTTCCCAGATAGGCGCGAATCTCCGTGTGCCGAATCTCCGTGAGCTTGATTGCCGACGGCTTTTTCGTCCGGGCCTGTTCCGCCAGGTACGCCGCAAAATTCCTCAGCTCGCGCCCATAGGCCCGCAACGTGTGCGCCGAGGCTCCGCGTTCATTGCCCAGCACGCGCAGATATTCGCCCACCAGCCCCGCCAGTTCGCCCTCGCGCGCCGCCTTGCTCATGCCGGCTCCTTGCCCTCAACCGGATTCGCGCTCTCCGCCGAATTCGCGCTTCGCTCCGAATCCCCGCGAAGCGCCGGCCTCATTCCACGCCCGCGCTCCATGGGAATCACCTTGCCGCGCGCCGGATTGCCGTTCGCGTTCGCGAGCTCGGCGTTCGCGGTTTCGGCATGCTCCGCCTCCGGCCTCGCCTTGCCCCGCGGATGATGCTGCCGGTGCACCGCCTTGAGCCGTCCCAGCGCCACATCCGTATACACCTGCGTGGTGCTGATGTCCGCGTGCCCCAGCAGCATCTGCACACTGCGCAAATCCGCGCCGTGCTCCACCATGTGTGTCGCGTAACTGTGCCGCAGCCGGTGCGGACTCGCCTGCCGGTTTACCGCCTTCACCACGTGCCACACCCACTGCCGCGTCAGCGGCATACCACGAAGCGACAAAAATAGCCTCGTTCCGTCCTGTCCTGCCCCGTTCTGTCCTGCCCCGTTCTTCTTCCTGTTTGTCCCAATTCGCGCCAGGTGCGGCCGTCCCTCGCGCAAATAGGTCTCCAGAGCCTCGACAGCCGTCCGGCCCAGCGGCACAATCCGTTCCTTGTCGCCCTTGCCGCGCACCAGCACGCGCCCGGCCTCCAGCCCCAGGTCCGCTGTCGAAAGCCCCGTGACCTCTGAGACCCGCAAGCCTCCCGCGTACAGCAGCTCCAGAATCGCCCGGTCCCGCAGCGCCGTCGCTCGCGCCTGCGGATGCCCCGCCGCCAGCGCCGCCCGCTCCAGCATCTCCGTCACCTCCGGCTCAGCCAGAGACTTCGGCAGCACCTTCCATGCCTTCGGCGACTCGATATGCACTGTCGGATCGTGCTCCGTCCGCCCGTCCAGCAGCATCCAGCGGTAAAACCCCCGCAAACAGCTCAGCTTGCGTGCCGCCGTGCGCGACTCGATCCCGTGCTCGCGCAGATGCTCAAGAAACCCGGCCACATCCTGCTGCCGCGCCGCACCCAGCACCCCGCTTCCGCGCTCCAGAAACTCCGCAAAGGTCCGCAAGTCTCCCAGATACGCCTCGCACGTAAGCGGCCGTAACCCTTTTTCCACGCGCAGATACGTCGCATACTCCCGCAGCAGACTCTCATTGGACCCGGTTTTCACATCCTCGATTATCCGTGTTCATCGCGCGGCCCATCCGGCGTCCCGCGTCGCGCGGAACCACGTTCATCACCGAATCAACTCCGGCAATATCCCCCGACCATACTTAGCGCCCGTTTCCGTGCTCGGCCAGCAGCTTCTTTACCTCGCGCTCCATCGCCGGCAAATCCGCGCCGCCGTCCACGCGCGCCGCAATCCGCCCGTCGCGCCGTATGAGGAACGTCACCGGCAGGCCCAGCACGCCGCCATACGCCCGGCCCATCTTCGCGTCGCCCATCACCACCGGAAACCCCGGCCGAAGCCCATCCGCATACCGCCGCACCGGCGCTTGGGTATCGTTCATTGAAGCCGCAATCACACGCAGCCCCTGCGCTCCGTACTCCCGCTGCCATGCCGCAAACTTTGGCAGCTCCACCTTGCATGGCCCGCACCACGTGGCCCAGAAGTTCAGCAGCACCACCTTGCCGCGCAGCGCCTTCAGGTCCACGCGACGACCCCCCAGGTCGGTCCGCACCAGCTCCGGCGCAACCCGGCCCACGAGCGCGCTTCCTGCCCGCATCGCCGTCTGCGCCGTCAACGGCACTCCCCACGCCAGCCCCAGCGCCAGCGCCATTGCCGCCGCGCGCCTCAGCCGCTTACTTGCCACTCTCCACCCTGTATCCCTGATTCACCCAGTCGCGGCCAAAGTTGTGCGCAATGTAAAGCGCCTGCACATGCGTAAAGCCCAGGCTGCGCAGCTTCGCAAACGCCGGACCCATGTTCGGGCAATGCGTCCACGGGCAGCACCCGCAATAGATGACGACCCACTTGCCCTTCGGCATTCCCGCCACCGCCTTCTGCAGCCGCTCCAGCCCGCGCGCCTCGGAGCCCGGTCCCGCATACAACGCGCCGGGAATATGCGCCTCTTCAAACAGGACGTGCGAGCCCACCTGCAGCACCAGCGGCTTCTTCGCCCCGCCCGGCAGCAGAATCGCCTGCAGCGCCGCAGGCTCAATCCTTGCGCTCGCCGGAATCGACAGCGCGCTCGCCGTTGAAACCGTCTTCGCACCCATCTGCGCATCCGCCCGCGGCCCGCTCATTCCCAGCAGAATCACCGCCGCCGTTCCCACTCCCGTCACGCGTATCAACTTCTCAAACCGCATTGCATCTTCTCCTTTGGGCCCTTGCCCAAGCCGACATATAACAGCCCGCTCGCACCCCGCGCAAACCACTGCCGCCCATGCGCTTCGCCGCGTCTCCACGTGCACAGGCGTGTTCTTCTCCAAACCTTCACGTGCAAACACAACCCCCTTTGAACGAAAATAGGTGCAGACTGACAATAGAAAGGGATTACGAAACACTTGCAGCCCGCGCACACCGAAATCCAAAAATGGACCGCCTCCGAGTTCGAGCAGCAGGTCCTCGACCACCATCCCAAGGTCGCTGTCTTTGACTGCGACGGCACCCTCTGGGGCGGCGACTCCGGCTGCGGCTTCATGGAGTGGTCCCTCGAGCAGGGCCTCGTCTCCCGCTCCACCAGCGACTGGATTGACAACCGCTATCGCGCCTACCTGGCCGGCAACGTGCCCGAGGCCCAGATTTGCGGCGAGATGGTCCAGATCTACGCCGGGCTCCGCGACCAGGAGCTCTGGCATGCCGCCGAAACCTATGTGGAGGAGTTCGTCCGCGGCCGCGTCTTCAGTGAAATGGCCGCGATCCTTGATCGCCTCCGCGCCGCAAAGGTCGAGCTCTGGGCCGTCAGCTCCACCAACAAATGGGTGGTCGCCTCCGGCGTCCGCGCCTTCGGCATTCCCACCGAGCGCGTTCTCGCCGCCGAGGTCTTCATCGCCGACGGCGTCATCACCGCCGACCTGCTCGACGTTCCCACCGACGAAGGCAAAGCCGTCTCCCTCAAGCGCGCCGGCCTTTCCAAACCGGACGCCGTCTTCGGCAACTCCATTCACGACTTCGCCATGCTGGAGATCGCGCGACGCCCCTACCCCGTGAACCCGTCGCCCGCACTGCTTGAGGCGGCCGCGCTCAAGGGCTGGGGCTACTTCCGCCCCAGCGCCGCCGAGGGCGTCGAGGCTGGCGTCGCCGGCGAGTAAACCTTGCGTGGCCCCGCCATTTACACTGATTTCGTGGCAGATTCGAAGGCCAATCCGTCCCCCAGGACCCCGGGCCCTGCACTTCGCTTTGTCGCCGCCGCCCTCATCGTCCGCTCCGGCCAGATTCTCATCTGTCAGCGGCGCGCCGACCAGCCCATGGCCCTGCAGTGGGAGTTTCCCGGCGGCAAAATCGAGGCCGGCGAAAGCCCCGAGCAGGCTCTGGCCCGCGAGCTCGACGAGGAGCTCGGCATCCGCGCCACCATCGGTGCCCTCGTCACCCGCATCCGCCACAATTACCGTCACGGCGGCGCCGTCGACCTCCAGTTCTTTGCCGTGAATGAATACACCGGCGAGCTCGACAACCGCATCTTCGCCCAGTTCAAGTGGGTCCCGCCGCAGGAGCTGCCCAGCTACGAATTCCTGGCCGCCGACCGCGGCCTCATCCGCGACCTGGCGGCCGGCAAGCTGCTGTAGCCGCGCACGGAACCCTCAACAGCCGGGAGCGGATTTCGCCCGAGTTCTAGGAGTGAGGAGCAACGCGTACGACACTGTACGCGAGCGACGTGCGACAACGAAATCGGGAAAATCCGCCCCGGCTAATGCCCCGGCATCATTCCCCACAGCATCCAGAGCGTCAGCCCAATTACAATCCCGCTCGTCCCCCACGCAATCCAGTTGCCCAGCAGCGAATTCTTGTGCGTGCCCATCAGATCCGCGCGGTTAATCAAGAGCAGCATGAGGATGATGACCACCGGCAGCAGCACGCCGTTGAGCACCTGCGAAAGGATCGCCACATTGATCAGTTGCGAGTTCGGCAGCAGCAGCACCGCCAGCGCGCCGCCGGCAATCAGCAGCGTATAGAGCCAGTAAAAGAACGGCGCTTCCTTGAAGTTCTTGTCCACGCCGGACTCCAGCCCCAACCCCTCGCACACCGTATACGCCGTAGACAGCGGCAGAATTGACGCCGCAAAAATGGACGCATTGAACAGCCCGAAGGCGAAGAGGATGAACGCGTAGTCGCCCGCCAGCGGCCGCATCGCCTCCGCCGCGTCCGAGGCCACCTGGATCGATCCCATCCCGTGCACATACAACGTGGCCGCGCACGCCACCACGATGAACCACGCCACCAGGTCCGTGAAGAAGCTGCCGATAATCACGTCAAAGCGCGACGCCGCGAAATCCTTTACGCGGATGCCCTTCTCCACAATCGACGACTGCAGATAGAACTGCATCCACGGGGCAATCGTGGTGCCCACCACGCCAATCGCCATGTAGATGTACGCCTTGTCGCGCCACACTTTCGCATTCGGCATCTTCACCGTGGCCAGCAGCGCGTCGTGCCAGCTGGGCTGCGAAAGCACGCCGGCGAAGATGTATGAGATATAGACCAGCGACGCCAGCAGGAACACCTTCTCCGTGCTCTTGTAGTCCCCGCGAATCACCAGCGCCCACACCAGCGCCGCGCACACCGGCACTGAGATGAACTTCGACACGTGGAACAGGTGCAGCGAGCCCGCAATCCCGATGAACTCCGTCACCACGTTTGTGTAATTCACAATCACCAGCAGAATCATCAGCACAAACGTGAGCCGCAGCCCGAACTCCTCGCGGATCAGGTCGCTGAGTCCCTTGCCCGTCACCACGCCCATGCGGGCGCACATCTCCTGCACCACAATCAGCGCCAGCGTGATGGGGATGATCATCCACAGCAACTTGTAGCCGTACTGCGCGCCCGCCTGCGAATAGGTGAAAATTCCGCCCGAATCGTTGTCCACGTTGGCCGTAATAATCCCCGGTCCCAGCACCGCCAGGAAGAGCAAAATCCGGATTCGCCAGCGCTTCCACATCCCTGCACATTCCTCGGCTAAGGCTTCTCAAATCTGCTCGATTGCACGGTGCCTTCCTGACCATAACAGGACTCGCCCGCGCCGCGCGAACCGGCTCCGCTTGACACTTTTCGCATCACGGAACTACAACTCGCTTTCGACTTGATTCCTTCGCAAAGGACCCGGCAAATGTCTTCCTTCGATCCCGCAAACACCCCTTCGCGCCGCCGCGTGCTTACTTCTATGTTGTCCGGCTCCATGCTCTCGGCTGGGCTCTCGGCCGGCGCAGCTCTCGGCCTCTCCGCCGCGCCCACCGCCGCATCCGCCGCTGAGCCCGATCCGCTCGCGCCCGTCGCACCCGATGCTCTCTTCGCCCCCGCGCGCCTGCGCACAACCAAGCCGCGCCGCTCCTCCAGTTGGGACCGTACCGGCGGCAACGGCGACTCCGTCCCCGTCGACCCCGGAAAATCCGCAACCATCCTTGATGTCACCGCCTCGGGCGTCGTCACGCACCTTTGGTTCACCATCAATTCGCGCGACCCCATGCACCTGAAGAACCTTGTCCTGCGCGCCTGGTGGGACGGCGAGGCCACTCCATCGATTGAAGTGCCCATCGGCGACTTCTTCGGCCTCGGCCTCGGCGACTACTTCACTTATCAGTCCGCACTCACCGCCGTCGCGCCCATCAAGGCCCTGAACGCCTACTTCAAAATGCCCTTCGCGACTTCCGCGCGGCTGACTGTCGAGAACCAGGGCTCCATTCGAACCGACAATCTCTACTTCGCCGTCGATTACGTCGCGCTTCCCTCGCTGCCCTCTGACCTCGGCCGCTTTCACGCGCAGTATCGCCAGGCCGCGCCCTGCCACGGCTGGACCAATGACTGGACACACAACTGGGATTCGCCCGTCGGCGACCGCAAAAACCTTTCCGGCAAGGACAACTATGTTTTCCTTGAGGCCACAGGCCGCGGACACTTCCTCGGCGTCACCCAGGCCGTACTTCAGAACCAGGAAGGCTGGTTCGGCGAAGGCGACGACATGATCTTCCTCGACGGCGACGCCCTGCCCACCATCAACGGCACCGGAACCGAGGACTACTACAACGGCGCATGGGACTTCGGCGGCCTGCCCTTCGCCTATCCTCACAACGGCGCGCCCTTCATCGTCGATCCCGAGCGCATCGGCGGCCGCTACTGCCTCTACCGCTGGCACACGGAAAGCCCCATCGCGTTTGAGAAATCCATCCGGGTCACCATGGAACACGGCCACGCCAATCACCGGTCTGACAACTTTTACACGACCGCCTACTGGTACCAGACCGAGCCCCACGCGGCCTTCCCCGCGCTGCCTTCCATCGCCGATCGCATCCCGCGTGTCTTCGCCATCGGCGGCGGCGCCGGCTCAGCCACGCCGCCCGCCCGCTGATTGTTTTCGCCCCTTCCCGCCCACCATCGCCACGTGCCGCCGCGCAAAAACACAAAGGGTGGATTCCTTATGCAAAGGAGTCCACCCCCATCCGCAAAGCTCCAGCGCAGTGCTCGTTCCCGACCCCGGAACGCTTGCCCCTCAGGCCGTCGGGCCCTCCGCCGGCGCGGTTGCTTGCGCCGCACTTCCCTCCAGCCCGCTCAGCAGCGCCCGCACAACGTCCCCCGCGCTGTAGCTCTCCTGCCCGGGCGGTAGAAACTGCGCCACCGTATTCAGGTCGTCGCCCACGGTCACCAGCGCAGGCTCAGGCGATGCGTCCTCGCGCATCTGCGCGTGGCCCACATTTGCCAGCAGCGCGTTGCAAAGGCACTTGCGCCCTTCCGTCTCTTCCTCGGTGCCGCCCTTGGCCACGTAGCTCGTCTCCGGCTCGGCCGCGCACCGGTAGTTCAGCCTGCCGTCCGCCGTCACATACGGCTCCCGCAGGTAGCCCAGGTCGCACACTCGCTTGCGATCCATGTACACGCCTCGCTCAGACAACGTCCCTTCCAGGTGCGCCACCTTGAACGGAAATCCCGTTGGTGATGCCAGCGGATCCGTAAATACCTTCGCGGAGCCCGTCGCCACCTGCTCCAGCAAGCGCCGCTTCAGGTCCGCTCTCAGGCCAGACTCCTCGCTGAACGCGAATGCCGTGCCCACCTGCACGCCCGCCGCGCCCTCTTTCACCGCCTCGCGCAGCTTCGCCGCGCTGCCGTAGCCGCCCGCAAGCCAGAAGGGAACACCCAGTGCGCGCAGCTCCGCCAGGTTCACCTGGTCGCGCACGCCGTACACCGGCTCGCCTTTGCCTGAAAGCTGAAGCTTGCCCCGCGGCGGCGCATTGTGGCCCCCCGCCATCGGGCTTTCAATCACCAGTCCATCCACGCGGCCGCTGGCCCGCCGCAGCATGGTTGTCGCCAGCGCATTCGACGACACGATTGCCAGAAACTTTGGTCGCTCAAGGTGCGGCAGCGGCCCCTCGGCCCATTCCCCCGGGTCCAGCCGCATCATCGTGTCCTGCTCCGCGCCCGCGCCCGTCACCGTCAGCTTGTACTCCGCCGGCCTTCCCTCCGCAAAGCAGTCCAGCACCTCGGGAATATGCAGCGGAATCCCCGCCCCCATCAGCACATAGCCCACGCCCGCCAGCATCGACCCATAAATGGACGCCAAATGTGGAATCTGCACCTTCTCCAGATAGTTCACGCCCACCGGGTGATCGTGCCCCTCGCGCGCCAGGAACACTTCCACAAAGTTGCTCACCATGCACAGTTCCGTCAGCTTCTTCGCTTCGGCCTTCTGGTGCATCGGCATCGTCGGGTAGGCCGCCTGCGCAGACTTTCCGCCGGGCACAAAAAACTCCTCCCACACGCGTCGCGCCATCCCGGCAAACGGAAACGCGTCCACGCCCCGCCGCATGTCCCCGCCCGGATCGCCATCGGCCAGCCGCCGCACAAACAAGGCATCCAACGCCGTGCCGGACACCACGCCAAGCTGCCCCAACCGCGACACCGCATTCGCCAACCGCCAGTTGGACACACCAATGCCCATCCCACCCTGGACGATTCTCGGTAGCCCGATCACACAAGAATTGTTTCACACATGCCGCTCCACACAGCTTTTCGCCATCGGCGGCGGCGCAGGCTCGGCCCCGCCGCCCGTCTGTCTTCCGAACAATACTGAAGTATCCACTTGACAATTTCCGCGGCCTGTTCAATACTGAAGATGCTGCTTAAGTATTTTCCGAAAGGAGAACACCCCAATGTCAGAATCGAAAACCACCTCCGCAACCGAGTCCACCCTCGTCCACAACACCTTCGTCGCCGAGCGCACCTATCCCCAGCCGCCCGACCGCGTCTTTGCCGCCTTCGCCCAGCCCGCGCGGAAGCGCCGCTGGTACGCCGAGGGCGACCATGAGATCCAGGAATTCGAAATGGAGTTTCGCGTCGGCGGCTCCGAGCACTACCGTTACACCTTCAAGCCCGGCCATCCCATCGCCGGCTCTGAGATCGCCAATGCAAGCATCTATCAGGACATCCAGCGTGGCCAGCGCATCGTCATGACCACCCGCATGTCCCTCAACGCCAAGCCCATCGCCGTGATGCTGGCGACGTTTGAGTTTGTGGCCAACGGTGCGGGCACCACGCTCATCCTCACCCATCAGGGCGCTTTCATTGAGTGGCCCGGCGGCGCGGAGATGGTCGAAGCCGGATGGCGCGGGCTCCTCGGACGCCTCGCAAGCGCACTCGCCGACTTCGCGCTCGCGGAATAAGGGATCCCTCGATGAAGAAATCCCCTGTCGATTATGACCGCCTCTTTCACGCTCTGGGCGACCCCACGCGCCGCGCCATCCTCCGCCGGCTCGTCCAGCGCCCCATGTCCGTCTCCGGCGTGGCCGAGCCGCTGGGCGTCACCCTCACCGCCGTCGTCCAGCATCTGCAGATTCTCGAAGGAGCGCGCCTTGTTCGCACGGAAAAGCTCGGCCGCGTGCGCACCTGCAGCCTGCAGCCTGATGGTTTCCGCGTTCTCGAACAATGGGTCCGCGACCACCGCACCGCGTGGGAGCGCCGCCTGGACCGCCTGGGCAATGTCCTTGCGGACTCCGACGCCGAATCGTCGAGCTAGCCGCATTCACAGTTTGTCGCGCAAGAACGCAATCACCTGGTCGGCCTGCACGACGCCCACCATCCGCCCCGCCGCGTCCACCACCGGCAGCGCGTGCAGATTGTACTTGTCGAAGATCTCCGCCAGGTCGTTCTGGTGCAGGTCCGCCGGACAGCTCAGCACGCGCGTCTCGGCCAGCACCTTCAGCCGGCTATCCGCGTGCGCCATCACCACCCGCGCCAGGGGAACCGCTCCGGCCAGCACGTTCCTGGCACCCAGCAGATAAATCTCCGTCACGCTCTCCGGGTCGCCGTCGAACTCCTTCAGCGCCTGCACCGCCTGCGCCACCGTGGCTTCTGCGTCCACGTGCACAAAGTCGGTGGTCATGCATCCGGCGGCCGAATCCTCGTCGAACTCCAGCAGCTCTTCCACTTCCTGCCGCTCTTCCGGCTCCATCTCTTCCAGAATCGCCTCCGACTGCTCTTCTGAAAGCTCGGCCAGCAGGTCCGCCGCCGCGCCCGGGTCCATCTCCTCCACAATGTCGGCGATTCGCTCTTCGTCCAGCTTCTCCAGCAGGCGCTTCTGCAGCCTCGGATCCACTTCCTCCAGCGCGTCGGCGGCCACCTCTTCGTCCAGCGATCCGAAGACCGCCTCACGTTCGGCCGGCGCCAGGTCCTCCAGAATCTCCGCCAGATCCGACGGGTGCATCTCCGCCAGCCGCTCGTGCTCAATCCGCAGCTTCACCCGTCGCGCCGGATCCACCTCGATCACGTCCACAAAGTGCCAGGGAATCCCCTTGTCCTTGAACTTGCGCGAAATCGACTCCAGCCGCGCCTTGGGAATCACGCCCTTGAACACCCGCCGGAAGGCCCCGCGCAGCCCTATCTCCACTTCGGCCACGCGCAGCAGATGCACTGACCCGTGCCCCATCCACTCCAGGTCCACGTCGTTCACGCGGACCACCTTCCGCCCGTGAATGTCGATAATCTGCCGGTCCACCAGGTCCTGCTGCAAGTAGAGGTAGCTCCCCTGGTCCTTCAGCGGCACCAGCGCGCCCGATGAGCGCAGCTCCAGCGTCCCGGCCGGCGTCTGAATCACCTCTTCCGACGGCACAATCGCCAGCCCCGCGCGCGTCTTCAGCACCAGCCCGGCCACCTTGCCCGCATCCGCGCCCGTCGCCACAGCCACGTCCTTCAGCCGTCCGCGCACGTGCCCCTGCGCATCCGTCACCGGCGTGCCCAGCAGCGCCGTCAGGCTGATCCGCGCCCTCGTTTGCGGCTCTGTCTCTGCTTGCATGCGTCGAGTGTAGCCCCTTTCGCCCCTTTCCGCGCCTGCCCGCACCCCCGCCCCGAACCCCGCGCGCAAACGCCCGCCTCCTGCCGCCTAACCCCTGCCGCATTTCGTCTGTGAACACGCTCTACATCAATCGTGTTCTTGACACAATCCCCGCCAGACCTGAAACTTCCAGCAAGGTTCCTGACCCCCCGGCCGCCCCCTCGTGTCCTCGGCTGCCACGGAGAAGTAAGCTTTGGACAAGCCAAAGGCAACGAAATTGCAGTTCTCGCTCAGCTCCTCCATGGACAGCGTCAGCGAGGTCGAGGCCGCCGCCGATAAACTCGCCGCCGATGCAGGATTCGACGAGGACGAACGCTTCCGCATCGCCATGGCGGTCCGCGAGGCCGCCGTCAACGCCGTCCTCCACGGAAACGACTACGACCCCGACAAGCAAATCTCCGCCAGTTTTGAGAACAACGGCGCATCCATCATCATCACCGTCACCGACCAGGGCAACGGACTGGACCCCGACACGCTTCCCGACCCCCTGGCTCCGGAAAACCTCATGCGCGGCACCGGCCGCGGCATTTTTCTCATCCGTTCCTTCATGGACGAGGTCAAGATTCGCCAACTCCATCCCGGGACCGAGATCAGCATGGTCAAGCACCTGGCGCCTTCCGGCCAAGCCACTTAGTTCTTCCCTTTCCAGCCCGGCGGCCGTCCCGGCTCCGCATGCCTGGTCCGCCCGCCACACAGGCCCAAAAAACTTCCACACCTCCCCTACGGGCCAAAAATGCTATAACCGTAGTACTCGATGAAGGAGGATTTTCCGTGGCTCTTACGATTGCTTCCCGTGAACTGGACGGCGTCACCGTCCTTGATCTCAGCGGGCGTATTACCTTGGGCGAGGGCAGTGTCCAGTTGCGCGAGGCCATTCGCGACCTCATCAGCAAAGGTCAGAAAAACATCCTGCTCAACCTCGGCGACGTGAATTACATCGACAGCTCAGGCCTCGGCGAGCTGGTCAGCGCGTTCACCACCTCAAAAAACCAGGGCGCAGCCCTCAAGCTCCTCAACCTGACCAAGAAAGTCAAGGACGTCCTGCAGCTCACCAAACTCTACACCGTCTTTGACATCTACGACGACGAAGCCAGCGCCATCGCCTCGTTCAAGTAATCCGGCTCAAGTAATCCGGCTCAAGTAATCCGGCACGGGCCCCCCTCCCGCTCCGGCGTCGACTTCCGGACAAATCGAAAGGCCATCCTCGTCTAAGGATGGCCTTCTGTTTTTCCGCCCTCCGCACCCGCCGCTCAGAACTGCACGTTCGGAACCGCCTGCTTCTCCGGGCTCGCCCGGAAGTAGGCATCGTCCTGCTTGAAGCCCGCAATCCCCGCCCAGATATTGTTCGGAAACTGCAGCACAAACGTGTTGTAGTCCTGCAGCGAGTCGTTGTAGCGCTTGCGCGCCACACCAATCCGGTTCTCCGTCCCCGCCAGCTCATCCTGCAGCCGCATGAACTGCTCGCTCGACCGCAACTGCGGATAGTTCTCCGTCAGCATCAGCAGGTGGCCCAGTGCTCCGTCCAGTTGGTTGTTGGCCGCAATCTTCGCCTGCCGCCCCTGCGCGTTCAGCATTCCCGCCCGCGCATTGGCAATGTCTCCAAAGACCGTGCTCTCTTCCTTCGTAAAGCCCTTCACCGTCTGCACCAGGTTGGGAATCAGGTCCGCGCGCCGCTCCATCTGCACGTCCACCTCGCTCCACTGGCTCTTCACTTCCTGCTGCTTTTGCACCATCTGGTTCCGCGCGCTCACATAGCTCAATCCCACCATCGCCAGCGCCAGAACCACCACGCCCAGGCCAATCCAAAGTCCCTTGCGCATATTCTTTTCTTCTCCTTCGTCTCCGCCCGCGCGGGAACACTCAAAAAATCCGCTCGAATCAGAATCCCCTGCAAACTACCAGCTTCCGCCGGCGCCGCCGCCGCCAAAGCTTCCGCCGCCAAAGCCGCCAAAGCCTCCACCACCACCGCCGCCGCCAAATCCGCCGCCGCCGATAAACGGACCACCGCCTCTTCCGAACCACGGGCCGCCCCGAAATCCGCTCCCGAACAACCCCAGGAACAGCAGCAGGCGCAGCAGGCTGAAGCCGCCAAAAAACAGAAAAATCAGCACGAACAGCAGAAACGACGCGGCGCCTCCCTGCTGCGCGGTCTGCGGCTGCGTCTGCATCGCGGGCTGGCCGCTCAGGGTCACGCCTGCGTCCGTCGCAATCACCTGCCCCAGTTGCCCCACCGCCAGCAGCAGCGCGCTGTCATAGTCCTTTTGCCGCAGATAGGGCACCATCTCCCGCCCGATGTCGCCCACCTTCGCGTCATTCAGGATTCCCTCAAGCCCGTACCCCACCTCGATCCGGTACTTGTGGTCGTCCACGGCAAGCAGCACCAGCACTCCGCGGTCCGCGGCCGAGCCCGAGCCCTTCTTGCCCATCTTCCACTTGGTTTCCAGCGCGTCGGCAAAGTCCGCCGCATCGTCGCCGTTCAGGTTGTGCACCGTCACCACGGCCACCTGCGCGTTGGCCTTCGAGTGGTCCAGTTGCGCGCACAGCGTGTCCAGCTGCACCACCGCCTCCGGCGAAAGCGCATGCGCAAAGTCGCTCACATAATTGGTGGGTTTCGCCGGCAGGTCCTTCACCGTCTCGCCCGCGGCGCTGCGCAGGGCACAGCCCATCACGCCCGCAAGCAGCACGCAAAACACAATCCTGTGGGTCCGGCGAAAAACCTTCATCGCACTCTATTGTACGAGTCCGGCCACCCTCGGGTTCCGCGCCCGGCTTCCGCGCCGTCTCGTCTCGTCCCGCCACACACCGCTCGCAGTCCAGGCGGCCTTACAACTCGACCACTGTGGAATGCTGCGAAAGCACAACCTGCTTCGCACTTCCGTTGTCCATCGCCCGGATCATGACCCTCTTGCCGGGCGAAGGCCTGCTTCCCGCAGCCCATGCCAGCGTCAGCCTTCGCGACGAATCCTCCCACCCGCACTCAATCCGCGCGAACTCGCCCTGCTGGTAGCGGAAGCTGCTTCCATCATCCTCATACCAGCAGAACCGCCCATCCGCGCCCGGATACACCCGCAGCGTCACCGGCTCCTCGCTCGGCTCCATCGCATATTGCCGCGTCGGACCCATCGGAACGATGGCTCCCGCGCGCACGTAGAGCGGAATGGTCGCCAGATCCACGGCGCGCGTAATCGCATCGCCGCCCTTCACCCGCTCATGGGTCCAGAAGTCCCACCACGTCCCCGCGGGAAGATAGGTCGTCCTCGCGGTCGCGCCAGCCTCAAGCACCGGCGCCACAAGAATATGTTCTCCCCACATATATTCATCGGCAATCTGCAGGGCCTTCGCATCCTGCGGCCAGTCGAACCACAGCGCGCGCATCAGCGGCAGTCCCGTCCTGTGCGTCTGGTCCACGCAGGAGTACATGTAAGGCAGCATCTGATACCGCAGCTCGAGATACTTCCGGCAGATCGGCTCCACGCGCGCATCGTGCAGGTCGTCGGGCCGCGGCCAGTTGCCCAATGCTTCCGCGCCCTCCAGCGGACCCGGCGTTCCCATGTTCCAGCCCCACGGCAGCCGCAGTTTCCACGCGCGCCCATGCGAGCGGAAGAGCGGGCAGAACGCGCTGAACTGGAACCAGCGCACGTAAAGCTCCGGTGTCAGTTCGTGCGTCGGAACAAAGCCTCCCGTATCCGTTCCCCAATAAGGAATGCCGCACAGCCCCACATTGATTCCATCGCTCACCTGCGCGGCCAGCGTCTTCCACGTTGAGTCAACGTCCCCTGACCAGAGCCAGCCGTACCGTTGCAGTCCGGCGTAGCCGTTGCGGTGCAGAGCAAAGGGCCTTCGCTCCGGATGCGCCTTTACTTGTCCATCCCAGTAGAGCTCGTTCCGTTCAAATCGCGCATCCACGGCAAGCTTGTCCCCTTCGTCCGGCCACCATCCGTCCACGCCAATCTCCTCCACCGGCATGTGCTCGGCCCAATAAGGCGCCGCATCGCCCGGCGCATTCGCCGCCGATCCCGTATCCGTGACCTTTCCGTGCAGGTCATACGGCGGGACCACGTGCAGCACAACTTTCAGGTGCTCCTCGTGCAATTGCCGCAACATCTCCCGCGGGTCAGGAAAAACATCCGCATTGAACGTGAACGATCCATGCCCCGTGTTCCATCCTGAAGGACAAAAGCCCGTTCCCAGATAGATCAACGCGTCGCAGGGCAGCTTCTTCTCGCGAAAGCTCTTCGCAATCCCCATCACCTCTTCACGGCTGGCCAGCGTGCGATGCGATTGCATGTAACCCAGCGCCCACAGCGGCGGCAGATGCGGATACCCGGTCAGCTCCGCATATCCGCGCAGCACCTCCGCCGGTGTGTCGCCCAGCACCAGGTAGACGTTGCGCGTGGAAGTGGCCACTGGAGACCACACCACTCCCCTCGCGCCCGTCAGATCAAACGTCCCCATGGGCTGGCCCACAAAGATGCCCCAACCTTCCGGGCTCATCAGCCACGGAATCGGCAACCGCGCGCCCGACGCCTGAAGATTCGGCGAATCCTCGCCATTGCGCATCCCTATCCGCATTCCACGAAGGTCCATGCCCACCAGCCCCTCACCCATGCCGAAGAGCGGCTGGCTGCCCAGGCGGAATCGCACCGCGGTGCTTTCCAGGTCGAACTCGATCTCCTGCCGGACCCGCTGCTGGGTTTCTTGTCCGGCCGCGTCCATCACCGTAATCCGCAGGGGCTGCTCTTCCACGCGAATGCGATGTTTGCCCCAGCTCACCAGGTCTGCATGGGCTTTTGCGTTCAGCAGGGTTTCATTGGGATGCTCCACAACGCCCAATTCCCGCACTGGCGGCGCCGCAACGGCAGGCGCAATGCTTATGTGCAGCACGCGATCAGTGATCGCCGCAAGCCGCAGGTCCAGCTTCCCGGGCTCGCCGGTCTGCGCGGCAACTGTGGCTGCCGCACTCACCTGCGCATGAAACAACAATTGCGTCAGGCCGGCGCCCAGGCCGCCAAGCACATTTCTGCGCGTCATCTCAACCATCTCTGCCCTCCGTCTCAGCAATCCTCGCCGATAATCGAAGTCCGGCCTGCGCCACGGACTTCCTCGTCATCGAGATCGGTCGATGGAATCTGTTTCGTTCAATTGTATCCAATTATGTTCCCAGTTTTCAGCCCCGCACGCTGTTCGCCCGCCTGCCGATAGACTGGAAGAAGCCATGTCCCACCTCCAGCCCCCCGTCGCGCGCAAGCTCCACACCGAAACCACCCTTCACGGCGTCACCCTCGTCGACGACTACGCCTGGCTCCGCGACAAGGACAACCCCGAAGTCCTCGCCTATCTCGAAGCTGAAAACCGCTACGCCGAAGCTGAAACCGCCGCACTCGCCCCGCTCCGCGACGAGCTCTACCAGGAGATGCTCTCCCACATCCAGCAGACCGACGTTTCCGTTCCCTTCCGCGACGGCGCCTGGTGGTATTACACGCGCACTCAGGAGGGCCTGCAGTACGGCATCCACTGCCGCAAGCCCGCCCCCGGCCCGCTCACTGACGCCGCCATCGCCCCCGCGCCTGATGCGCCCGAGTTCATCCTGCTCGACGGCAACCAGCTCGCCCAGGACCACGCCTTCTTCGCCATCGGCGAAAGCGCCATCACCGACGATGACCGCTGGCTCGCATACACGACGGACACCACCGGATTCCGCCAGTACACCCTCTACATCAAGGACCTCTTCACCGGCCAAACCCTCTCCGGCACGGTCGAACGTGTCGGCTCCATCGTGTGGGCCGCGGACAATCGCACCCTCTTTTACACCGTGGAGGACGAAGAGCAGAAGCGCCAGTACCAGCTCTTTCGCCACACGCTCGGCGCCGATCACTCCAACGACGTGCTTGTCTTTCAGGAAGACGACGAGCGCTTCAACCTCGGTGCCGGCCGCACCCGCGACGGCCGCTTTCTCATCCTCGAATCTGCCAGCCACACCACCACCGAGTGCCTCGCTCTCGCCGCCGACCGCCCACTGGAGCCCTTCCCAGTCATCGTCCCCCGCGTGGACGAGCACGAGTGCGCTCTCGATCACCGCAACGGCCAGTGGTTCATCCGCACCAATGACCGCGGCCGCAACTTCCGCCTCGTCACCGCGCCCGTCGCAACCCCTCAGCGCGAACACTGGACCGAGCTCATCCCTCACCGCGATGACGTGATGCTCGAGGACGTCGATCTCTTCGCCCACTTCTTCGTCGCCACTGAGCGACAGGACGGCCTGCCCCGCCTGCGCCTCTGGCGCTTCCCCGGCCAAGACGCCTCCGCCTCATCCGCCGGCGAAATCACCTTTCCCGATCCGGCTTACTCCGCTCATCCCCACGTCAACCGCATCTTTGCCGCCACAACCTTCCGCTACGCCTACGAGTCCCACACCACACCCGCCTCCGTCTTCCAGTTTGATCTCGCCACCTCCGCCACCATTCTCCTCAAGCAGCAACACGTGCCCGGCGGTTTTGACCGCGGGCTCTACGCTTCCGAGCGCATCCACGCCACCGCCTCTGACGGCGTGCGCGTCCCCATCTCGCTTGTCTATCGCAAAGATCTCCGCAAGCCCGGCGCGAATCCTCTCTACGTCTACGGCTACGGTTCCTACGGTTATTCGCTGCAGGTCGGCTTCAACTCCAATCGACTTAGCCTGCTTGATCGCGGCGTCGTCATGGCCTATGCCCACATCCGCGGCGGAGGCGACCTGGGCAAGCCCTGGCACGACGCCGGCAAAATGTTTGCCAAGCGCAACACCTTCATTGACTTCATCGCTGCCGTCCAGCACCTCACCGCCTCGGGCTACGGCGACCCCGCGGGCGTTGCCATTGAGGGCGGTTCCGCCGGCGGCCTGCTCATGGGCGCGGTCACCAATCTCCGCCCCGACCTCTTCCGAGCCGTGCTTTCGCACGTCCCCTTCGTCGACGTGATGAACACCATGCTCGACGCCTCGCTGCCCCTCACCGTCCCGGAGTATGAGGAATGGGGCGACCCCAATGACCCAACTTACTTCCACTACATGGTGAGTTACTCCCCTTACGATAACTTGAAGCCCGCAAGTTATCCGGCCATCTTAGTCAAAACATCGCTCTATGACAGCCAGGTCATGTACTGGGAGCCAGCCAAGTACGTCGCCAAACTCCGCACCCTCAAAACGGACAGCAATCCGCTCCTGCTGGTCACCAACATGCAGGCCGGCCACGGCGGCGCAAGCGGCCGCTATGACTACCTCAAAGAGATCGCCTTCGACTACGCCTTCCTGCTGCGTGAGCTGGGCATCCTCGCTTCATAGCTGCGCGTGCGCCTCGGCGTCTTGCCTCTACCCGCAAGCGCGTCTTACACTTGACTGTTTGTTCAGTTCATGGCCTGCTGCGCCCCTTCGAAATCCTTCGTCCGGCGCAACGTGCGTTGTGTGTCCCGCACACATTCTGGAGAAATGATGAAGCGTCTCGCTCTTGTGTTCCTCGCGGTCTCTCTCGCCTCTCACGCTCAGCAGTACACACGCGGCATCGGCGTCTATCCCGGCGATCCCGCCGAATACACCGGTCCTTCCCTCGTCTCCGGCGGATCCACCTATCGCAATCTCGCGCTCCACCGCCCCGCTTACCAGTCCAGCGCTTACAACTACAACCTCACCGCGCAGCTGATCACCGACGGCATCGTCGAATCCTCTCTGCCACACTGGGTCGTCACCTCCACCAGCGACGCCGGCATCCTCTCAAAGCAGCAGCGCGAATTCTTCCTCGACGGCAACCCCACCTCATCCATCAACGTCTCCGGCGATCATCCCTGGGTCCAGTTCGAAATCAAGGGCTCTGACGCGCCGCCCGCCATCGACCGCGTCGATCTCTACCTGGGCCGAATCTACGTCCCGCATCTCGCCGGCCGATGGACCTACACCGTCCTCGGCTCCGACGATCTCGAGCACTGGACTGAAGTGGGCAGCGCCACCGGCACCCAGTGGCCCAGCATGAACATCCCCGGCCCCAGCTTCGAGCAGACCATCCCGCTCAAAACGCCCGTCCACTTCCGCGCTTACCGCCTCGAACTCTCCGCAGCCGCCGTACCCACATGGGGCGTTGCCCTGCTCGCGCTCTTCCGCAACAATCAGGAAGTCCACGTCGCAGGCCCCCGTCACTTCCACAGCGCCTGGATGAGCGCCGGCAGCGGCGAGGAGTGGGTCTACGTCGATCTGGGCGCGCCGTCCACATTCAATCGCGTCTCGCTCGACTGGATTCGCCCCGCCATCGCGGGCTCCATCCAGGTCTCCAGCGACGCCGAACACTGGACCACGCTCGAACCACTGCCGTCTTCGCCCAACCTGCACAGCGAGATCATGCTTGCCCATCCCGCGCGCGGCCGCTATGTTCGCGTGCTTATGACAAAACCCTCCGCACCCGACGCCCGCTACATCCTCAGCGAGCTTCAGGTCTTCGGGCGCGGCGGCCTTATTCCTGAACCCAAACCCGCGGCCATCTCCAATGCCAACGGCTCTCTCCCGCTCGCCGGCGGCGCATGGCGGGTCCAGCGCGCCTCGCTCATCCCGGCCGGCGGCGACGCTCTCTCCACCCCCGGCTTCGCTGACAAAGACTGGATGATCGCCACCGTCCCCGGCACCGTCCTCACCAGTTATCTCAACGACGGAGCAATCCCCAACCCCGACTTCGGCGATAACCAGTACGCCCTCTCCGACTCCTTCTTCTGCGCCGACTTCTGGTATCGCGACGAGTTCCTCGCACCCGCCGCCAGCCCCGCGCAATCCCACTTCTGGCTCAACTTCGACGGCATCAACTGGAAGGCCGAGGTCTACCTCAACGGCCACTCCGTCGGCCGCATCGACGGCGCTTTTATGCGCGGCCGCTTTGACGTGACTTCCTTCATTCATCCCGGCGCCGTCAATGCCCTCGCCGTGCGCATCCTTGCCGATGCCCACCCCGGCAGCACCAAGGACAAGGCAGGCCGCAGCCTGAACGGCGGCGCGCTCGGCCGCGACAATCCCACCTATCACGCCTCCATCGGCTGGGATTGGATCTCCACCATCCGCGGTCGCGACACCGGCATCTGGAGCAACGTCTCGCTCACCACCACTGGGCCCGTCACCCTCCGAGACCCGCTCGTCACCACCACCCTGCCGCTGCCTGACACCACGCACGCCGACATCGACATCGCCGCCACGCTCACCAACCTCACCGCCGCGCCCGTTTCCGGCACGCTGCAAGCGCGCTTTGGCAGCGTTACCGTGGAAGAGCCCGTCACGCTGGCGGCATCGGCCACTCAAACCGTCCAATTCACGCCGGCCACGCAGCCTGCATTGCACCTCACCAATCCCAAACTCTGGTGGCCGGTGGGCTACGGCAAGCCCAATCTCTATCCCGTCACGCTCACCTTCCTCGTCAACGGCAAGCCCAGCGACAGCACGTCCTTTCAAACCGGAATCCGCCAGTTCACTTACTCCGAAGAGGGCGGCGTGCTGAAAATGTGGATCAACGGCCGCCGATTCATCGCGCGCGGCGGCAACTGGGGATTCCCCGAATCCATGCTCCGCTACCGCGCCCGCGAATACGAAACCGCAATGCGCTATCACCGCGACGAGCACTTCGACATGGTCCGCGACTGGGTGGGCCAAACCGCCGACGAAGCCTTCTACGATGCTGCCGACCGCAACGGCGTCGTCATCTGGCAGGACTTCTGGCTCGCCAATCCCTGGGACGGCCCCAACCCCGACGACAACGCGCTCTTCCTCGCCAACGCAAAGGACTACCTCCTTCGCATCCGCAACCACGCCTCGCTGGGCCTCTTCTGCGGCCGCAATGAGGGCTTTCCACCGCCGCCCATCGACGAGGGTCTGCGCGGCCTGGTCGCCACACTCACCCCGGGCTCGCATTACATTTCCAGCTCCGCCGACGGCCCCGTCAGCGGCCACGGCCCCTATCGCGTTGAGCCGCTTCCTTACTACTTTGAGCACGCCCCCACCAAGTTCCACAGCGAAATGGGCTCACCCAACATCCCGGAGATGGATACCCTCCGCCGCACCATGCCGGAATCGGCTCTCTGGCCGCAGGGCAGCCAATGGCCCCTGCACGACTTCTATCCGAAGAATCCCTTTGCTGAAGCCATCACCAAAGAGTACGGCGGCGCCGACAACATCCAACAATGGGACAGCCTCGCGCAGTTCGTGGACTACAACGCCTACCGCGGCATGTTTGAGGGCCAGAACATAAACCGCCTGGGCCTCCTCATCTGGATGAGCCACCCCGCATGGCCGTCGCTCCTGTGGCAAACCTACGATTACTTCTTCGCGACCGACGCCGGCTACTATGGCGCGAAGAAAGGCGCCGAGCCGCTGCATATCCAGTGGAACGCCGCCACGGACGCCGTCGAGGTCGTCAACGACAGCGCCGGCGACCAGGCCGGCCTCACGGCGCGCGCCGAAGTCCTCAATATCGACGGCTCACTCCAGTGGCAGAAATCCGCAACGCTCGATAGCCGCGAAGACAGCACCGTCTCGCCCTTCCACATGGAATACCCCACGGGACTGAGCCGCACGCACTTCATCCGGCTCACCCTCTTGCGCGACGGAAAAACCCTCTCCTCCAACTTCTATTTGCGCGGCCTGGTGCAGGGCGACTACCAGGGCATCCGCAGCCTGCCTCCCGTCAAGGTCAAAGTCAAAACCCGCATCCATCGCCGTGGCGACACATGGTTTCTCACCGCGCAGCTGCGCAACGTTTCCTCCGCCCCTGCCCTCATGGTGCGCGTCAAGGCCGTCCGCAAAAAATCCGGCGACCCCATTTTGCCCGCGCTCTACAGCGACAACTACATCGCCCTCATGCCCGGTGAGCGCCGCAACCTCCAGGTGCAACTGCAGAACGAAGACACACGCGGCCAGCACCCACGCATCGTCCTCGAGGGATACAACCTTGCTGTGCGAGATCGTCCATGAAGAGGACGCAGGCAAACGGAAAACGGTGGGAGTGGAGGACGATTTTCGCCCCTGGCCTGGAATATGAAATTTGCTTCTGTCGGCTGAAACGCCGTGGCAGCCGGCGGCAGTCCCGCACATGCCGCCTGGCGCGCTAAGTCCGCAGTGGCTCCATGCCATGGTGGGCGGTCAGGGACTCGAACCCCGGACTTCCTGCTTGTAAGGCAGGCGCTCTAACCAACTGAGCTAACCGCCCGCGCGGCGTTGCCGTTGCTTCCCTCATCATAGCAGCGCATGGAATCGCGCAGGCTCGCTCTCGCTCCGCTTGCCCCGCCTTGATTGATAAACTTGCCCCGTGACCCGCCTCATCGTCAACGCCGACGACTTCGGACTGACCCCCGGCGTCAATCGCGCCATCCTTGAGCTGCACCGCGCCGGAGTCCTGACGAGCGCCACGCTCATGGCCCGCGCGCCCGCAACGGACGAAGCCATCTCCATCGCCCTAGCCACGCCAACCCTCGGCGTCGGCTGCCACCTCGTCCTCGTCGACGGCCATCCCGTTCTTCCCGCCGCTCAACTCCCCACTCTCGTTGACCCGCGCACCGGCCAGTTCCATCCCACGCCCGGCGCATTCCTCAAGCGCCTCTTCACCGGCCGCATCCGCGCCGCGGAGATCGAAGCCGAGGCCTCCGCACAAATTCGCATGCTCCAAGGCCGCGGCCTCGCCCTCACGCACATCGACACGCACAAGCACATGCATCTCTTCCCCGCCGTTCTTCGTCCCGTCCTCCGCGCCGCGCGCACCGCCGGCATTTCTGCCATCCGCAATCCCTTTGAGCCGCTCTGGAGCGCACGCCGAACCCCCATTGCGCCTCTTCGCCGCCGCATCGACTTCCGCATCGTTCGCCGTTTCGCGCCTGTCTTCCATCGCCTCGTTGCGCAAAACGGCCTCGCCACCACCCACGGCGCGCTCGGCGTGCTCGCCACCGGCACGCTCGACGCCGCGACCCTCCGCGCACTTGTCTCTTCCGCGCCCAACATCCGGCCCGACGGCGCCTTCGAGCTCGTCACTCATCCCGGCTACAACGACGAAGCGCTCTCCCGCATCCGCACGCGTCTGCTCGCCTCGCGCGAAACCGAGCGCGCCGCTCTTCTTGCCCTGCGCGAAATCCCCAACCTCGAACTCGTCTCGTTCGCCGCGCTCTCTCCGCTGCCTGCGCCCGCCTGAGCAAAGTGAATCCCCGCGACCTCCCGCCGCGTCCTACACAAAGACCCACGCACACGAATCAGAGGCCACATGCGAATCGGCATCACCTGCTATCCCACTTACGGCGGCTCCGGCGTCGTCGCCACGGAGCTCGGCATTGAGCTCGCCGCCTCCGGCCACGAGGTCCACTTCATCTCGTACTCGCAGCCCTTCCGACTCTCGGGCCGCGACGACGGCATCTTCTATCATGAAGTCTCCGTCTCCAATTACCCGCTCTTCGAATTCCCCCCCTACGATCTCGCGCTCGCCTCGCGCATGGCCGAGGTCGCCGAGTTTTACAAGCTCGACCTCCTCCACGTCCATTACGCAATCCCCCACTCCGTCAGCGCCCTGCTTGCCCGCCAGATGCTCGCCGCGCGCGGCCGCCGTCTGCCCTTCGTCACCACGCTCCACGGCACCGACATCACCCTCGTCGGCCTCGACCGCAGCTACCTGCCCATCACCCGCTACTCCATCCAGGAAAGCGACGGCGTCACCAGCATCTCCAATTACCTGCGCGACAAAACTCTCGAGGACTTCGGCGTCACGCGCCCCATCGCCGTCATTCCCAACTTCGTCAACTGCGACCTCTACCAGCCCATCCGCGACGAGGCCGCCCGCGACGAGGCCCGCAAGCGTCTCGCCCGCCCCGGCGAGGCGCTGCTCATCCACCTCTCCAACTTTCGGCCCGTCAAGCGCGTCCTCGATGTGATTCAGGTCTTCGCTCGCATCGCAAATGAAGTTCCCGCGCGCCTCGCCCTCATCGGCGACGGCCCTGACCGCTCCGGCGCGGAATGGCTCGCGCACGACCTCAAAATCCAGGACCGCATCCATTTCCTGGGCAAGCAGGACCGCGTCAACCAGCTCCTGCCCCTCGCTGACCTCATGCTCATGCCCAGCGAGCTGGAGTCCTTCGGCCTCGCCGCGCTGGAAGCCATGGCCTGCATGGTTCCCACCATCGCCACCCGCGTCGGCGGTGTTCCGGAACTCATCGACGACGACGTCACCGGCCTGCTTTATCCCGTCGGCAGCGTCGAACAGATGGCCATCGGCGCGCTCGCCCTCCTCGGCGACCGCAACCGCCTTGAGACCATGCGCGATGCCGCGCGCAAGGCCGCGCAATCGCGCTTTTGCGCGACGCTTGTTGTCCCTCAGTATGTCCGTTTTTACGAGCAGATTCTTGCCGGCAGCTGACGACTGCCCTCTACGACCGCGGCATCATGCCAGCGGGTCCCCCTCCACCCGCGTCCTCACGCCCAGCCGCCGCCAGAAATCCTCCACCAGCGCCAGCGCCGCCGCATCCGTCCGCGCCGTTCTGCGCAGCACCACTTCTTCCGCCTCTTCGCCGTCTGCGCGCGCGGTCAGGCTTGCGGCCTCGGCCGCAATCGCCACACATCGCTCCGCGCGATAGGTGCATGAAGCCAGGTCAGTAATCGAAAGCCGCGTGGTCGGCGTCGCCAGCACCGTTTTCGGCGGCGCCATGCGGTCCAACAGGCAAAAAATCTCCAGCTTTGACTCCAGCTCGTCCGGCACGCAGTCGATCACCAAGTCGGCCTCGCGCACAGCGTCCTCAATCGTCGATACGAACACCACCGTCGCGCCCAGCTTCTCGGGGCCCAGCTTCTGCCGCAGCTCTTCCTGCGCGTGGTGCAGATTCGCCGGCATCACATCTTCCAGCAGCACGCGAAATCCCGCGCGCGCCGCGGCTATCGCCAGCCAACGGCCCAGCGGGCCTGCTCCAACAATCGCTACGGTGGGCAATGGAACCTTACTTCGCGCGCAGGGCCTGCGCAACATCTTCCGCGTTCGGCTGCGATTGCCTCAGGTGCTCGGCCACGCGCGCCCGTTCCTCGGCGGAAAGACCCGCCGCCGCGGCCAGAATCCTCCGCAGCGTCACGGCAACATCGTCAATGTAATTCATCAGGCGAATGGCTTCTCCAGACAGCGGCATCGGTTCCCTCGTAATCAATCTTGCCTCTTATTGTAGGCGGTCAGGGCGCGCCGGTAAAAATCCGAGGCCCTTACGCACCGCGGGCCGGCCCGTTGCCTGGACCGGCCCATCATGGCTCAACAGAAAACGAGCCTCAAAGGTAGCGCACAACCTGACGAAGCGCGTCCCCGTGCTCCAGCGGAATCAATGCCTGAATCGGCGCGGAACCTGAGCCCGCGCGCGTCGGCAGCAGGCCAAGCCGCTGCAGCAGCGCAACGCTCTCGGCATCGCCCGCGCTCAATGCGTGAAACTCCGGATGCCGGTACTCGCCCCAATCATCCGTCAGCCCGGAAACCATGCTCTCCGGCGTGGCGAAGTCGTCGCTGACAATTACCACCATCTTCAGAATCTCAATCTCCCGTTCCGTCAGCCGGATCGTCGACGAGCCGTGCGTCAGCTCGTGGGTAATCGCCGGCAGCCGATTGCCGAAGTGCGTCAGCACCGTCGTCCACAGCTCGAATCCCAGCCACGACCGCGGCGCATCCGCGTCTGGAACAATCAGCCGGTGCATCTCGCCCACCAGCAGCGGAATCCCGCTCGTCAGCCGGTAAATGTCGTTCAGTTGCGGCTCGGCCAGCTCAATCTTGTAAATCTGGTGGAACCACGTCCTGATGTGATCCAGAGAAAGTCTCCGCACCGTCGCCAGCGCGTCAAAGTGCCCGTTCGGCGGCTGCGACAGGCTCCAACGCAGCAGGTCCGCGCCGCCCGTGAACAGCAGCAGGCGATTGTGCGTCGTGATCGCCTTCGATGCATCCGCCGGCGACGAGGGCACCAGGTCGGTCGCGCCCGTATAGTCCACCTGCGACCGGATTCCGCAGCTCGGATGCGACAACGGATTCTGGTCAATCGGGTTCAGCCAGTGCGAAATCGCAAACAGCGCCCGCACCTTCCGCGCGTCTTCCGGTTCCCGCTTCGCCTTCTCCAGATACAGGGAGAAGGACTCCACCTCTTCCTCGGGGAAGAACGAAATCTCGCCCTTCGCCGCAGTGCGATGCCGCGTCGGCATCTCTTCCGGCGCCTCGGTGGCAACCGCCACGGAGCCCGCTGGCTCCTCAATCTCCAGGGCGCCCACCGGCGTCGGCGTCGCCGGTTCACCGATCTCAGCGTCCGCCTTCCTTCCAAATCCGGCCACCTCTTGCACGGCCTCGGCGCGAATCTCCTCCACCCTGCTCGCGGTCGCAGACGCCGCATAGAACTCCGCCGGGGTCGTTGCCATCACAGGCGTTGACGCCGCCTCGCTCAGCTTTTCGTCGCGCAGCGACTTTGATCCGCGTCCGGAACCCTCGTCCACATGCACCGCCGGGGTTCGTGTTCTCGCCTGGGTCGCGGGCTCTGTCTTCGCCGGTGCGCCGTGCTGCCACGTCTTAATGTCCAGTTGCCGCACAAAGTCGTCCACGCGAGGAAAATGTCTCTGCAACTGCACCAGCTGCGGATCGTTCGCTTCATCCTCCAGGCCACATGCCCAGTGCAGCCACTCATCCGCGGCCGGCCCCGGCAGCTCCGGCGGCGCGGCATGCCCTGAGATTTCCATCAGCTCCGCCACGGCCGCGTCCCGCATCTGCAGCCGCTCCAGTCGCGTCCGTTCCCGGTGGTGCACCACCGTTCCGCTTGAGAGCGCATGCGCCAGCTCCAGATACCGCGCCCGCATCGCCGCCACGCCGTCCAGCCGGTTCACCAGCGCAAGCAGTTCTTCCTTTGTCGTCCACTTCGCACCGCTGTCCTCGGAAATGACCGCATCGCGAAGGTTCTGGCAAAACTCCAGCAATCCCCCAAAGTCGGCCATCAGTTCCGTGCGGTTAATCGGTTGCCCCGCCTCGATCAGATCGATCCGGTCATGCCACTGCTTTGCCTGCCGGCTCAGATCCTGCAGCGTCTCGGCAACAATGCTTTTTCTCGTCTTGGTGTGATTCAGTGCGCTCACGTGGATACTCCCGACACACACTCGGCTTTCGTGCGTTTGGGACTATCGTAACCCAAGTTTTACCAACTGCAACCGCTCGGTAACGTACGTCCTAAGCACTTAGGTAATATGCGGAAACCGCCCGTAAACCCGGCGCGAATCGGGAATCTTTGCCCCTCCGCCCAGCGGCCCGCCGCGCCAATGCGTCCACGCGCAAAGGCGGCCCACCCTCCCACAAGGAGTGGACCGCCTCGTCGCATCCCGGTCCCGCGTGCCCGCCGGCCGGAAATCTCTTTCCCCTCAGTCCCTTAGAGCGTCCTCTTGAACAGCGGCGTCGCCACCAGCAGCGTCCCCAGCCCAAACGTGAACAGAAACAGCAGGTCCCCGCGAATCGCCACAAACCCGCCGTCCTTCAGCAGAACCGACTGCAGCCCGTGAATCACGTAGGTGAACGGGTCCACTAACGCAATCCCCCGCAGCCATGCCGGAAACGCCGAAATCGGGTAGATCGCGCCGGACGGGAAGAACAACAGCGTGTTCAGCACCCCGAACATCGCCCGCGGAACCAGCGGGTCGTCCACCCGCACCATCATCAGGAACATCATCCCGTTGAACGCAATCGACGCGCCCAGGATGATCAGCAGCACCTGGAAGAGCTCAATCGGATGAAAGATCGTTCCCAGCCCCGCCATCAGCGACCCGATCACCGTCAGCGAAATCCCCGCCAGCACCGCCTTGGCCGCTCCGGCAATGTTCAGCCCCATCACCAGTTCCAGCTTGGTAATCGGCGTCACCAGGTAGCCCTCGTGCACGCCGCGCGCCTTGTCGTCGATGTAGAGCATCCCTCCGCCGATCATCACTGAGATGTACATCGCCAGCGCAATCGACCCCGCAAGCAGAAACTTCATGTACTCCACATATGGATAAAGCTCCACAATCTCCAGCGCGATCTGGCTCGGCAGCCGCGGCTGAATCACCGGCTGGTTCAGCGCGTCCACCAGCGACTGCATCTCTCCCTCGAGCGACGAGCTCATAAACTGGTCCGAATTGTCCACCACCAGCCCCAGCCGCGGATTGCCCCCCGCATACACCCGCTGCGAGTAATTCGTCGGAATAATCACCGCCGCATCCACCCTGCCCGTCCGCACGTCGTGCTTGGCCGAATCCTCGTCCGCGTAATCCACGGTCGTGAACGTCTTCACGTTCGCGGCGATCGCGTCAAAATCCTCGCGAATCTTCACCGCCTGCGGCCCGTGGTCGTGGTCCACCAGCGCCACCTTCGCGTTCCGGATGTGGCCGCCGAATGCGTTGCCCAGAATCACCAGTTGCACCAGCGGCAGCATCATTGACATGATCATCAGCACCGGCGAGCGGAAGAACTTCCGCATCTCCCGCTCCACAATCGCAAGCATTCGATTCATGGCTGCATCCCCGGCCGCGGCGGCATGATGAAGTTCACCGTCTTCACCTGCTCATCCCGCAACTGCCGCCCCGTGTAGTGCACAAACACGTCGTCAAGCGAGGTGTTCTGCACGCTCAGTGATGTCAGTTCCTCGCCCAGCCCCGCCGCCATCTCCACCAGTTGCATCGTTGTCCGCGATCCGCTCGACGTCAGCACGCGATAGACGCCCGCCGACTGCGACTGCACGTCCGTCACGTCCGGCAGGCCACGCAGCCGCCCGTCCCACGCCTCGCTCTCATGGTTGAACTGCACTTCCACCACATTCGAGCCCGGCACGCTCTGCTTCAGTTCCACCGGCGTGCCCAGCGCCACCAGTTTTCCGTGGTCCACAATCGCAATCCGGTCGCACAGCCGGTCCGCCTCTTCCATGTAGTGCGTCGTCAGCAGCATCGTCAGGTTGCGCCGCTTCTTCAGGCTGTTCAGCATCTCCCACACCGCAATCCGGCTCACCGGGTCCAGCCCCGTCGTCGGCTCGTCCAGGAAGAAGATATGCGGATCGTGGATGAGGCCTCGCGCAATCTCCAGCCGCCGCCGCATGCCGCCGCTCAACGTCTTGGTCTGCGCCTTGCGCCATTTCGTCAGGTCCACCGCCTCCAGCACATCGGCGATGTTCTTTTCCCGCTCCACGCGATGCACCCCGTAAAGCTTCGCGTAGATGCTCAGGTTCTCCTCCACCGTCAAATCCTGATCGCTGGTCAGCGCCTGCGGAATCACTCCAATCATCCGCCGCACCGCATCCGGCTCCCGCATCACGTCGTGCCCCCCCACAATCGCCTTGCCCGCCGTCACCGGAATCAGCGTCGTCATCATCCTTATCAGCGTGCTCTTGCCCGCTCCGTTCGGCCCCAGCAGACCGAAGATCTCCCCCTCCTCCACGGAAAAGTCGATCCCCTTCACCGCTTCAAAGTCGCCATACCGCTTCACGATCTTTTCCACGACAATCGCCGCCGGCTCGCGCCGGCCATTCGCGCGCTTGCCGTTTCCGTTGCCCGCGGCCGTGCTCATTGCTTCACCAGCTTGCTCTTGGGAATAAACACCTGCGCCGTCATTCCCGGAACAAACTGCTCGCCCGGGTTCGGAATCACCAGCTTGATCTGCACCGTGCGAATATCCCGCTTCCGCCCGCCGTTGATGTCTCTCTGCGTTGCGAAATCCGCCTCGGCCGCCTTCGCAATCACCTTGCCTTCCACCGCCGCGCCGCTCGGCATCACCACGCGCAACTCGTCGCCCAGCTTCACCGCGTCCGCCTGCGTCTCCGGCAGCGGCGCGTACACCCACGTCTGCGACAAATCCATAATCGTCACAATTGTGCCGCCCGCCGGCAGCACCTCGCCCTGCCGCGCCACCATCACATTCACCGTCCCTGTCACCGGCGCGTACACATTCGAATATCCCAGCTCCACCTGCGCCTGGTTCGCCAGGGCCACAGCGTTCTGCACCTGTCCCCGCGTCTGCGCCACTGTCTTGGCGCTGGCCGCCGTCAGCAGCTCATGGGCTCGCGCCTGCTTCAGCGCCGCTTCCGCCGCCGCCACGTTCTCCCGCGCAGACTCCGCCGCCGCCCTGACCGCCGTCAGGCTCGTCACCGCATCGTCCTTCGCCTGCTGGCTCATGATGCCCTGCCTGGCCAGCGCCACCGTCCGCCGCGTATCCGCGTCCTGGTGCGCCATGTTCGCCTTCGCCTGCGCATAGGCCGCCTGCGCCGCCCGCACCTGCGCTTCTGCGGACACCACCGCGCTCGACGTCTCCCCGCGGTTCTGCCGCTCCGTCACCACGGTCTCGCCCAGGTGCGCCTGGTCGCTGGCTACATTGGCCTGCGCTGCCTCGGCCGCTGCCTGCAGGTCATCGCTCTCGACCACCGCAACCAGTTGCCCCGCCTGCACACGCTGCCCTTCGTCCACCTTCAGCGCCTGGATGCGCCCCGGAATCCTGGCGCTCACCATCACTTCGTTCGCGTCCACCGTTCCAATCATCATCAGATCGCTCGGCGTCCGCGTCGTCAGCAGATACCACACCAGCGAGCCCGCCGTCAGCACGCCCAGAATCAGAAACACCCGGTTACGAGCGTTCATCGCTCTTTCCTCCAAAAAAACGTCTTCCCACCGGAATCTCCGGCATCGGCATATCCGCCAGCACCCGCGCCGCCGCCGCGGCCCCCTGCGCACGGTCTTGAAACAGCGCCTGGCCCAGAAACTCCACCAGTGCCCGCCGCCGCGCCGCCAGCGCCTCCGGCGCAAACGGCTCGAACTGCAAAATCAGCCGCCACACCGGCGCGCTCAGAAAATAGAAAACATTCGCCCCCAGCGCCCCGAGGAGCACCTGCAACGGCTCAACCCCGATCAGCTCGCCCGACTCCATCCCCTCCCGCACCAGCGACTGCGACATCGTCATCAGCGGCGCAAACACCCGCTTCACCAGGATCGCCATCGCCCCCGACTCGCCCCTGTGGATGCGCATCATCTCCTGCTGCATCAGGCTCTGGAACTCCTGCTGCGCCAGGATCCGGTCAAAGTGGTCCAGCGCCGCCCGCAGCAGCCGCTCGCCCGGCGTCGCATCCCGCTGCATCAGCGCCATTGACCGGTCACGGATCTTCGCCGAGATCATCTCCAGCGCCGCTTCGTACAGCTTTTCCTTGCTCTCGAAGTAGTAGTAGAGCAGCGCCTTGTTCACGCCCGCCGCACGCGCAATCCGGTCCGTCCGCGCGCCCGCCAGTCCGTGCTCGCTGAACTCCTTCAGCGCCGCGTTCAGAATCCGCTCTCGCGAGTCCCCGCTTCGCTCGCCGGCCCGTTCGCCGCTTCGCTCCGGACTTTGCTCCGGGCCTTGCTCCGGATTGCGGCGGCCGGAACCCCTGCCGGCGCCCGCGCCCGCGCCGCCGCCCCGACCCGCATGAAGCCCCGTCTTGTGTGGTGAATCCTGCATGATTTTCGTCGGCGTTTAACTAACCAGTTAGTAAATTAGCCTAACCATAGCAAAAAACGCAAGTGGCCAGTCCCCAAAAAGCCCAACCGTGCATTCAACTTCCTGTTTTTCTAAGATTTGCCGCGAATTCTTCCCGTAATTTCTAGGCTTTGCCGCGCTCTCCGGCCCCGTCGGCCCACCCATACCCCATCCAACCAACTTCCTTACACAAACAGGTCGATCCGATGATAGGGCTCGCCATCGCCTGCAGTCCCGCTCCGCCTCGTGCGTATCTTCGGCGGGTTTCCAGTCAGTTCCGCATCCAGCCGCCGCGCCAGATTCTCTTCAAATGCGCGATCGCCGCTCTGGCCACCGCCCGCATAGCTGTCGTCTTCCATCCGCCCCGCGGCTTCCACCATCGGGGCGCTTGCAACTCCGGCGTCACCGGCCGCGAACTGGCCGGCGTCACGGCTCGAATCCCGGGAACAGACGCAATCTCCATCGCTCCTCATGGCAAGGGGCTCCGCTCAGGGTTTCCTCAGGGGTCTCTTTCGGCCCCGCTCGCGCGAACTTTAGAAATTGTTTTGCCCCCTGCCGCCTTTACCGCTTCGCCCCATGCTGCCGCAGAAGCTCCACCATCGTCTTCTGGTGGAAATACTCCGCTTCGCCCAGCGGCGTCGTCCCTTCCACATCCCGCGCATTCACCGCCACATTGCGTGCCAGCAGCAGCCGAGCCACTTCCACCGCGCCCACCTCCGCCGCCAGGTGCAGCGCCGTATCTCCGTGCGGGTCGGCCGCCCTCGGGTCCGCACGCGCCGCCAGCAGCAGCGCCGCCGCCGCCGCCTGTTTGTAAAAGGCCGCCGCCTCCAGCGGAGTTTCCCCATTCCCATCCCGCGCATTCGCGTCCGCGCCGTGGGCCAGCAGCAGCTTCACGATTCCAGCAAACCCCTGCGCGGCCGCCAGGTGCAGCGCCGTATCCCCATTCACATCCCGCGCACCCACCTGCGCATGGAAGCCCAGCAGCACCTCGGCCACCGCCTCCTGCCCGTGGAACGCCGCCACGTGCAGCGCCGTCCGCCCATCCTTAAACCGTTGCCCCACCGCTGCCGGATCGTGCTCCAGCAGCGCCCGAACCTGCGCCGCGTCTCCGCGCGCCGCCGCCGCCTCCAGCGTATTTTCCTGTGCCGCCGCCGCTGGCAGCAGCGCCACGCTCAACACCAGCGCCAGCCCCGCCAACAGCGTCCGCCTCAATTGCTTACTGCCCGCTTGCCAGTGCAATGCGTTTTCCCCGATTCGTCCACCGTCTCTGCGGCCTGTGGTTGGAAAGCTCTATTGAACTGGACGAAGAAGCCCGCCAAAAAGATGACGCACCCCGCACCTTTCCTCTCACCTCCTCACGCGCCTGGGCGCGCACTCGCCGGCTCACTGCCCCACAGTTTGTACTTCACACCCCTACTTCTTCGCCTGCTATCATGGCTCGTTTTTCCGCGGAGACTTCCCCATGGCCCGATCCATCGCTCGCACCGGGGCGCCTTCTGCTCTGGCGTCCCTTGTCCTGCTCGGCTCGCTGGCCGGCTGCGGAGGCGGCTCCAGTTCCACCCCGCCGCCGCCCACCATGACCCTCACCCTCCCGGTCAGCACCCTCCACCTCCAGCAGGACGGACTCATCAACCCAACCCTTGTCCTCACCCTCACCAACGCCCCCGGCGCCGTCTCCGTCTCCGTCACCGGCCTTCCCGCCGGCATCACCGCGCAATACGACGCGACCTCCGCTTCGCTCTCCTTTTCCGGCGGCTCCGGCGCGCCCCGCTCCGTCCTCGTCGAAACCTCCGGCCTCGGCAACTTCACCTCCGCCACCCTGCTCACCATTGACGCCACCACCAACACCACCACCGGCCCCACGCCCACATCCGTCGACACAAGCGGCCGCAATGAAATCACCCTCAACGGCTACGGCGTCGCCTTCCTCATCCTCCACCCATAGCGCGCTTCCGACGTCCCTTCTGGGTGCCCCATTCATGCGCACACCGGGGTCCCCCGGCGACAGGTCCTCGTTGCCGGGGTGGCTGGGCGCATGAGTGGGAATCGCAACTCGTTCGCACCACCACCGACCCTCTGTCCTCTTGAGCGCAGCGAAGCGGAGTCGAAAGATCTGCGGTTGTCTTTCGCCGGGTACCGGGTGCCGGGTGCTCCATCCATGGCGTCCGCGCAGCGGGCGACACGGGTGGGAAAGCACAATCCTCTCGCGTGAACCAAAATTCCCTGTCAACCCCTCCGCGTCCGCGCCCGCCCGCAACTCCCACATTCCGCGCACGCAAATCCCCGCGCCTGTTTGCCTATTCATTCCCCAGTTCGCCACACAATAGAACTGTAGGAGCCAGACCCATGCGCCCAACCCAGCCACCAACCCGCTGTTCCCTGTTTCCTCAGCCCGAAGGGCACCCCCCCACCCCCCCTACGAAATTTGCAGTTTTCCACAGGCATTTTGCCGACAATTCGCGGGTTCCGTTCGCCATCTCTTCGCCCCGCAGCGCAACCGGCTCGCTGACCAGCCGACTCGCTGACTCGCTTGTTACACTGAACCCATGCAGGACGAGTTGGAATTTCGCCGCGTCGCCGAGGCCGCGCTCGACGCCCTCAAGCGCCACCTGATTGCCCGCGAAGAAGAAAACGAAGCCGGCTTTGAGGTGGAGGAGCAGGGCGGCGTTCTCAACGTCCTCTTCGACGAGCCCGCCGTAAAGTTCGTCATCACGCCCAACACGCCCGTCCGCCAGATCTGGATCTCCGCTCTGGCCACCAGCTTCAAGCTCGACTGGGACGCCGTGGCCTCCGCCTTCGTGCTGCCCCGCACCGGCGAAGCCCTTCAGCCCCTCGTCGACCGCCTCATCAACGAAAACATCACCGCCTGATCTGCGTCGCGGCCCGGCTCATCTCGTTCGCTATTCGAAGTTCGGCGGCCTGTCGGCCACGGCCGTGCCGCGTTCCGTGTTCGGCTCCGTGCCCATCGTGAACTCCATCCGGTTCACGCCCGTATGCAATGCGGCCAGCGGCAGCCATGTGCTCGCGTAGGGCGCGCCGTTGAAGCGCACGCTCTGCACATAAATCCCGCTGCCCTTCCGCGTCACCTCGAGCGTCCGTCCGCCGGCAAACTCCAGCCGCTCCCGGTCGAACATCGGCGTGCCCAGCACCAGTCCGCCCACGCCCGGCACCGCCGGATACAGTCCCAGCGCGTTCCACACATACACGCCCGAGGTCGCGCCCAGATCGTCGTTGCCCGGAATCCCATCGGCGCGATCATTGAAGGTCTGCTGCGCAATCCGCGTCACCACATCCTCGGTCTTCCACGGCATGCCCAGGAACACATACGCATACGGCGTCACAAAGTCCGGCTCGTTGGCCATGTTGAAGCACGGCTCGCCCCAGCAAATCAGCTTTGAGAAAAACTTGTTCAGCCGCGGCTCCACTGCCTTCGCGCCGCCCATCGCGCGGAACAGCTCAGGATACGCATACGGCAGCATGAAGCTGTACTGGTAGGTGTTCCCTTCCTCAAAGCCATATTGGTCGGTCGACACCGGCGCACCCGGCCGCTTGGGCAGCGACTTCTCCGCGTCAAAGCCCTTCAGCCACGTCCCATCGCTGTTCCGCGGCCGTATCCAGTGCGTCGTGGGATCCAGCAGATTCTTCCAGTTCTCTGACCGCTTCAAAAACTCGTCGTAGACCCCGGTATTCCCGGTCGCCCGCGCAAACTGCGCAATCGCGAAATCATCGTTCGTATATTCGAGCGTGCGCGACGCGTCAATCGAATCTTTCTCCGCCGGCACATAGCCCAGCTTCAAATACTCCGCCACGAACGGCCGCTCCTGCCCATGATGCGGCCCGTAGCCGGGCTCGGTCCCGGCCT
Organism: Occallatibacter sp.; assembly: GCA_035534635.1. Classification (GTDB taxonomy): domain Bacteria; phylum Acidobacteriota; class Terriglobia; order Terriglobales; family Acidobacteriaceae; genus Telmatobacter. The sequence continues at coordinate 202,894 of DATLRP010000016.1, read as the reverse complement.
TCACCATGTACTTCAGCGCCGTTGCCGTGTCGAAGCTGTGCGCGCCAAAGGCATACGACGACGCAATCACAATGACCGGCGAATCGCCGCCCATCACATACGTCACGTCATTCGCCGCCGGCCATCGCGGATACCAACCGCTCTCAGCCGCGTCGTTCACCAGCGACTGCGCCATGTCGCTCTCGCGCTCCGGATTCAAGAGCGCCTGAAACTGCACCGTGTTGCGGTAAATGTCCCAGTCAGAAAAATTGGCATACTGCGCCTTCTGGCTTCCGGCCACCGTGTGCACCTTGTCGTCGAAGCCGATGTATCTTCCGTCCTCGTCGCTGAACAGCATCGGCGCCAGCAGCGAGTGGTACACGCCGGTGTAGAAAATCGTGCGCTCCTCCGGCGTGCCGCCCTCCACCGTCACGCGGTCCAGCAGCGTTTGCCACGTGTTGCGCGCCTGGGCCCACACTTTGCCGAAGTCCCAATCCGGAATTTCCTTCTCCAGGTTGGCCCGCGCGCCCTCCACGCTCACATAGGAAATGCCCACGCGCAGCATCACTTCGCGCTGCTGGCCAAAGTCCAGCCACGCGCCCGTGTGCTTGCCCTTGGCCGCATCGCCGCTCGGCAGAATCGCATCGTCCTGCCACAGCCGCACAGTGTGCTGCGGCGTCTCAAAGTGTCCGTAGACATATAGCTTGTAGTTCGAGTCCGAACTGCAAAAGCCGCCCGCGCTCACCCAGCCGGTGAACGACCCATCCGCACGCACGTGAATCTGGTTGCCATAGCTCTCGCTGCCGCGCTGGTGGTGGCCCGGCTTTTCAATCGTATTCGCGCTGCTCCCCGCGTTGATCAGCACGCGCGCATCCGCGCCCGCCGGAAACACAAACCGCGCAATCCCCGCGCGCTCGGCCACCGCAATCTCCGCATGAATCCCGTTCGCCAGCGCCACCGCGTAGTAGCCCGGATGCGCATCTTCATGCATGTGGTCAATCGCCTCGGCATAGGGCGCAAAGCCCGCGCCGCCCTCCGCGCCGGGGCTCGTCGCCAGCTCCGCCGTCGTCGGCAGAATTGCAAAGTCGCCGTAAAGCGAGCAGCCCGCGCCGCTCAAATGCGTCAGGCTGAAGCCGTACACCTTGTCCTGCTTGTGGTAGTACCAGGCGTCCGTATTCGTGTCCGGGCTCCACTGCATCATCCCGAAGGGCAGCGAGGCTCCCGGAAACGTGTTGCCGCCTCCATCGGTCCCGATGATTGGCTGCACCGAGTTGTACGCGGAAGGAACCGATTGCGCGGCGCAGAAGGTAATCGAAGCAGCAAGAAGGGCCAGCAGGGTGAAGCAAAGCAACAGCCGAATACGCATTCGAAGCATCCCTGAAAGGAAAGTTTTCCCGGCAGGAATTCTACTCTCTGCGGATGAGTCGAGTCCGCAGCGGACACTCGCCGCCAACAAGTTCAGCGGGCCAGCCGATGGACTGACCCGCTTGAGTACGGAAGGCACTGCTACTTGAGGGAGTAGATTACGCTGAGGTCTTTCTTAACCACGTTCTCGGGCAGCGGAGCATAATCAAGCGCCGCGGATTCGCTCTGGCCGGACTTGACGATCCAGCTCAAGAGATCTTTGAGCACCTTTCCATTGGCAGTGTTCGGGTCCTGCACGGGCGCGATAATCCAGGAGAAGCTGGCGATTGGATAGGCCTCGGCCCCAGGGGGGTTGGTGATCGAGACGCGGAGGTCCGCAGGCATTTCCTTGACGCTTCCGGCCGCCGCGGTGGTGCTTGCGATTGAAGCCGTGATGTAGTTCCCCGCGGCGTTCTTGACCGGGCCGACGGTGATGTGGTTCTGCAGCGCATAAATCAGCTCTACATAGCCAATCGCGCCGGGCAACTGACGCACCAGGCCCGATACGCCCTCACTGCCCTTGCCGCCTACGCCGATCGGCCAGCTTGGCGAGGTGCCTGATCCGGGGCCGTTCTTCCATGCCGGACTAATCTTGCTCAGGTAGTCGGTCCAGATAAAGCTGGTGCCGCTGCCGTCGGAACGATGCACCACGATGATCTTCTGGTCAGGCAGCTTCACGCCGGGGTTGTCCTTGGCGATCTCGGGGCTGTTCCAGTTGGTGACCTTGCCCAGGTAGATATCCGCCAGCACTGGCCCGCTGAACCTGAGGTTGGTGACTCCGGGAACATTGAAGATGGGCGCGACTGCGCCAAGCACAACCGGAAGGTGGACAAGCTTTACTTTGCATTTCGCGATCATGTCGTCCGGCAAGGGCATGTCGGAGGCGCCGAAGTCCACCAGACCGGAACAAAACTGCTGAATGCCGCCGCCGGAGCCGATCGAGGCATAATTGATTTCGACGCCAGGGTGTGCGGCACCGTACTCGGCAAACCATTTCGAAAAGATGGGGTAGTCGAAGGTGGATCCGGCCGCTGTCAACTTCTGGGCCTGAGCCGCGCTCACGGCAAACGCCAACAGTCCAACCACAATCAATGTCTTTTTCACTGGTATCTCCCTTGCAGATTTACTGCCGGGATTGATTCTCCACGCAGAATGTTACGGGCGTTTGAATTCACGAAAGGTTTACATAAGCGCGTTGGCACTAAACGGACTCCGCGGTCCCGGCCGGCGCCAGCGGCGTTTGGGCAGCTTGCGGACCCGCCGCCCGCGGCAGCGTGAAATGGAAGGTGGTTCCGGCTCCCAGTTCGCTTTCAGCCCACACGCGCCCGCCATGCGCCAGCACAATATGCTTCACAATCGCCAGGCCCAGCCCCGTTCCGCCCGATTCGCGCGACCGCGCCTTGTCCACCCGGTAAAACCGCTCGAAAATCCGCGTCAGATGCTCCGACGCAATGCCCGGCCCGAAGTCCCGCACTGAGAACTGCACTTCCGCGCCGTTCTCTCGCGCGCCCACCAGAACCCGCCCGCCGCTCTTGCCGTATTTCACAGCGTTTTCCACCAGGTTGCCGAAGACCTGGTTCATCGCGTCCGGATCGGCCAGCACCACCGCTTCCGGCGCTCCCGCGCTGACCAGCGTAATCCCTGAATCCACCACGATTCCGCCCAGCGACTCAATGGCGTCCTCCACCAGCGCTCCGGCGCGCATCGGCTGCGACGCCAGCCGGTAGTCCGGGCTCTCCACGCTCGCCAACGCAAGCAAATCCTCCGTCAGCCGGTTCATGCGCGTCGCATTCTTCAGGATGACGCCCAGAAATTCCTGGGTGGTCTCCGCGTCCGGCCGCGGCTCGTCCAACAGCGTCTCCACAAATCCTTGAATCGAGGTCAGCGGCGTGCGCAGCTCATGGCTCACATTCGCAATAAAGTCCCGCCGCGATTTCTCCGCGGCCTCTATGCGCGAAACATCGTGCAGCACGGCCAGCGCCCCGCCCGTCGGCAGCGGAGCCGCATTGATCTCGAAGACCCGTCCCGGCGCCAGCGAGCTGGAGCGGCCAATCCTCACCTCGCCGGACTCGAGCGCCGATTTCACGCAGCCCAGCAGCTCCGGATCGCGCACCGACTCCACCAGCGCGCGGCCCACGCGTATCTGCATGCCCGCAATCCGCTGCATCACCGCGTTCGACCACAGAACCAGCCCATCGTTCGAAATGGCCACCACCGCTTCCTGCATCGAATCCAGCATCGTGGCCAGCTCGTGGCGGCGGCTTTCAATCTCGGCGAAGTTCTGCTCCAGGCGCTCGGCCGTCTGGTTCAGCGCCGCTTCCATCGCGGAAAGCTCGTCGCCGCCCTCAAGGTTGAGCCGCGCTCCCAGGTCGCCCTGCGCAATGCGACGCGCAAACGCGACCACCCTCTGCAGCCGCGCCGTAATGCCCAGCGCCACCCAGGCCGCCAGCGGCAGCGCCACCAGCAGCGCGATCACGCCCGACCACATCGCCTCGCCCACCAGCCGCCGCAAAACCTCCGGAGCCAGATGCTCCATGAAGTGGCGAAGGATCAACTCCATCGCCACGGTCTGGAAGACCAGCAGAAGAAGAAACAGGCCCAGCAGCTTGAGGAATACCTTGCGGGTCAATCGGGGTCGCTCCCATCCGTCCAGAGCAGCGCTTCTGTGCTAACTCTCTTTCGGAATCTCAAAGCGATAGCCGGCGCCGCGAACGGTCTTCAAATAGCGCGGGCTCTCAGGGTCGACTTCGATTTTCTCACGGATGCGGCGCACATACACATCCACCGACCGCGGCGTTACAAACCGCGCATCGCCCCACACCGCATCCAGCAGGTGGTCACGGCTGAAGACGCGCCCCGGATGCCGCGCCAGATAATCCAGCAGCCGGAACTCGGTGGCCGTCGTGGTCGTCAGCTCGCCGCGCACCTTCAGTTGCATCGCGTTCGCATCGATAATCACATCCTCAAAGCTGATCACCGAGGGCGTCGTCGGCCGCTCAAAGCGCCGCAGCACCGCCTTCACCCGCGCCACCAGCTCGCGCGTGGCAAACGGCTTGGTGATGTAGTCGTCCGCGCCCAGCTCCAGGCCCAGCACGCGATCGTTTTCCCCGGCGCGGGCCGTCAGAAAAATAATCGGAACCGTGGACAGCCCCGGGTGGCCGCGCAGCCGGCGGCACACATCCAGCCCGTCGCCGCCAGGAACCATAATGTCCAGCAGAAACAGCGTCGGCGGCTGGCGCTCCGCGTCAGGAATCAGATTGGTTGGGGTGGTATACAGCCGCGCGTTGAAGCCTGCCGCTTCCAGATGATGCTGCACCAGCCTTGCGATGTCTGCGTCGTCTTCCAGTACAAATACGGTTTGGCTCAACCGGTCAGCCCTCGCCGGCGGCCGTTCTGGGGCAAGTGGAGCAGGCCGCTCGGAACTAGGAACAGAGTACTGCAATCAGGCGAATGGATTGCAAACAGAGTGTGAATTTGCGTCGGCCGCCGCGCGGGCCGGACCACAACGATCCAGCGCCGCCGCGCAGGTTCTTACACCGCCGTCGCCGCAAAGCGCAGCCGCACATAATCGGCCACCCAGTTGCCTTCCTCGTCGCACAGCGCAGGCTTCAGCAGTTCCACCGTCTCCCGCACAATCGCCTCGCGCTGTGCTGCGGGCGCGGCCTCCAGCACGCCCCGCCGAAAGGTCCTGAGCCACGCGTCCATTCCGCCCTCCCCAAGCGGCGTGGGCCGCGGAATCAGCACCATCCGGTCCACGCGCAACCCGTGCCCGGCCAGCCGCCGCGTATAGCCTGACGGCGTGGGGTAGCAATTCACGCCCTCCTCCAGATTGCCCGCTCCGTGCCGCTCCAGCACCGCCGTCAGCGCCACGCGAATCGCCGCGATGTTGCCCTGGCCGCCCATCTCCGCCACAAAGCGGCCGCCTGGCCGCAGCACCCGGCGAACCTCGCGCATCATCGCGTCCTGATCCTGCACCCAGTGCAGCGCCGCGTTGGAAAACACGGCGTCAAACGAGGCTTCCGGATAGGGCAGAAGCTCGGCGTTGGCCACGTCGACGGCAACGCCGCGCGCCCGCGCCGCGTCAGCCATCGCCGGCGAGGCATCCACGCCCCGCACTCGCGCACCCGCCGCGGCAATCCGGTTCGTCAGTTGCCCATCGCCGCATCCCAGGTCCAGAACCTCTTCGCCCGCGCGCACAGCCAGCCACTCCAGCACTCCGCCGGCCAGCCCATGCACAAAGGCTCCGTATTCGCCGTAGGCCTTCGCATCCCAGGTCTGCGTCACCGCCTGCCTCCAGTCAGTCCATTCGATTGGCTCGCAGGCAGGAGGAAGCAATCATTCTTCTTTGAGCATGCATAACGATTCCCCATGGCGATCTCCAGCGCAGAGAGACGCTAGATCGATTGCACCGGAAGCAGCGTCAGGTCGTCCACCAGTCCCACTTCCTTCTGCACGAAGGGCTCGCCGTAGCGCACGCCCGCCAGCAGCCCGTAATGCCGGGCCTCGGCAAAGGTCCGCTCGCGAATCTCTTCTTCCGGCACAAAGAGCCCGCTGCCTGTGGCCTGCGAGGCATACTGCGAGCGGTAGGCCATCAGCGCCGCGTGGCGCTGCTCAATGAACGGCGTAATGTCCACCACGAAGCTCGGCCGCACATCCGCATACAGGCTGGCGTAGACAATCTTGAAGGGCCGGTGTGGCGGCGCGCCCGTCTCCACCCCCATCTCAATCTTGGCCAGGCCGGCAAGAAAACAGGCTTCATAGCCCAGCGTGGCCGTGATGGCGTGGTCCGGGTGGCGCGCCTGCCAGTAGGGCAGAATCACTACGCGGGGCCGCACCTGGCGCAGCACGCCCGCAATCTTTTTGCGATTTTCAAGCGTATTCTCAACCGCCCCGTCAGGCAGGTCCAGCGCCTGCCGCCAGCCCACGCCCAGCAGCCGCGCCGCTTCGGCAGCCTCCCGCGCACGCTCTTCCGCGCTGCCCCGCGTGCCGGCTTCGCCCTGGGTTAAATCCAGAATCGCCGTGCGCAGCCCGCGCGCCGCCATGCGCAGCAGCGTGCCTCCGCAGGTTTGCTCCACGTCGTCGCGATGCGCGGCGATGGCCAGCACATCGGCCGGGAGCGCTTCCTGCACGGCTGTCATGGTCAATCAGTATACGGTGTTGTTCGAGTCCGAGTGCGCGTCGATGTAGGCCACGTCGGAAGCGGTGCCCGTTACTGTCACATACTGGTTATCGATCGCGGTCCCGTTCGTGGTGGAGAAGATGTACACCTGGCCGCCTTCCACCGCGTAAATCTTGTGCAGCCCTTCCACATCCGCAATCCCGGTCGCATCGCCCTGGTAGGGCTCGATCAGGCTCACGGAGTTGCTGGACGTGTTGAACATCGTCAGGCAGCCGTAGGGTTGTCCCTTGGCGTAGCGCTCGCCATTGTTGCACTTCGTCATGGCGATCCACAGCGTGCCGTCGTCGGCCAGAATCATGCGGCTGGGCGCGCCCGGCGCGCCGTCGCTGATGCCGACGGCGCTCGACGCCGTGTTGTTCCCGAGGTTCACCACTGTCAGGTTGCCGGTGAACAAACCATCCGTCTGCAGTTGCTGGCCCACCACATACATCGTGGACGACGTCACCAGCGCGTTGCTCGCCCCGCCGGGAGTGGGAATGTTGGTCAGCGAGTTCTGGCTGGGCAGCGTGCCTGAGGCCTGGCTGACCCTGAAGATCATCGGCGCGGTCGGCAGCAGCGTGACGGAAGACTGCGACCCGCCGCACTCCTGCCCGCAGTTCAGCACATACGCCGTACCGCCGTCGGCGGAAAAGACGGCTTTGATCGGGCGGTCGAAGGTCAGCGGCGTCCCGTTGGCGTCCGCGGCCTCAAACAGGCACCACGCAGGCGCGTTCTGCGGCTCGCAATCCTCGGCGTTCGCGGGCCACGTGGACGGGCCCCCCGAGTATGCCAGGGTCTCAGACGCCGTCAGCTTCCGCGGGTAGTAAACGTAATTCGAATTCTGCACAAAGGCCAGAGCCACCGTGCCGCCCGGGTTCACGCTCACGCGGTACACCCCGGGAAGGCTCAGTCCGTAGGAAGAGCCCCCTACCTTGTCCACCACCGTAAGAACACGCTCCTGCTGGCTGGCCGCAATAATGTAGGCCCCGTCCCGCGTGATGGAGATACTCGACGAGGCGCCGTTCAGCCCGGACTGGCTGCCGGTTGAGCTCTCCGTGGCGTAGCTGATCATGGCCAGCGATCCGTCACCGGAGCTGTAGACTGCGCCCACCTGCTCCTCCGGCATGTTTTGGATGGAAACCGGCAGCGCGCCGGAAAACCCGCCCACCGGGAAGATCTTGTTGATGTTGTTAAAGGCATAGCGGGTGTCGTAATAGGCGTCCACGATCTGCAGGCTTCCCTTGGCCAGGGCGCTCGGGTTCTGAATGGCAATCAGGACGCGATTTACTAATCCGCTCGGGGGCAGGTTGCGACCGGCGAAATAGGTTGTGGTGCCGCATCCGGCAAGCGTGACCGCGACCACCAGGGCTCCGGCGGCACTCAACCAAAGACTTCTCTTCTTCAAAATCCTTTACCTCGATGGCGAGCGCGGGGCGTGCCGCAGCCCAGGCATGGAAAAACTGCAAAATCGCGTATTCACGAGCCGGCGAATCTCATACGCCAGGAACCGGCTCCTTAAGGCTATTTGACTCCCGAAGTATAACAAAGCAACCTGCCCTCTCGGGCCCTCCGCGATTCGACCCGATTCCGCGCGACAATGCACGGAGGGCCTTGCCCATGCCGCATCGACGGCCTCGGGGGCCGTCCCGCGCAACTGCCGCCGTCGCCTGCATTCCACCCGCCGCGCAAATGCATTAGCATGTCAGCAGCATGCCCCGGTTTGCCGACATCTTTGCGGATCGCCCCATCCTGGCCGACGGCGCCATGGGAACCGTCCTCTACGCCCGTGGAATTTACATCCATCGCTGCTACGACGAGCTGAATCTCTCTGACCCCAACCTGATTCTCGCCGTCCATGAGGAGTACCTGCAGGCCGGCGCCGAAGTTCTGGAGACGAACACCTTCGGCGCAAACCGATTCCGGCTGGCCCGGCACGGTCTCGCCTCCCGCGTGGCCGAAATCAACGCGGCGGGCGTGCGCATCGCACGCCAGGCGGCCGCGCACCTCAAGGAGAAGCAGGCCGGCGACGCCTGGGTTGCCGGCTCCATCGGCCCGCTGGGCGTGCGCCTGGAGCCCCTGGGAAAGACCGGACTCGAGGAGGCCCGCGCGGCCTTTGCCGAGCAGATTCGCGCCCTCGCCGGCGCTGGAGCCGATTTCCTCATCGCCGAGACCATGCCCGCGCTGAATGAGGCGCACGAAGTCCTGCTGGCAGCCCAGGAAACTGCGCCCGACCTGCCGATTCTCGTCATGGTCACTGTGGACGACGAATGCAATTGCCTCGACGGCTCCTCCGCCCAGCAGGCAGCCGCGCTGCTCACCGAGTGGGGCGCTGACGCCGTCGGCGTGAATTGCTCCACCGGACCCTCCAGCGTTCTTACTGCCATCGAGGCCATGCGGGGAGCCACAAGTCTTCCCCTGGCCGCCATGCCCAATGCCGGCATGCCGCGCGCCGTCGAAGGCCGCAACATTTATCTCTGCTCGCCGGAATACATGGCCAGCTTCGCCCGCAAGGCCATCGCCTCCGGCGCGCAGTTTGTGGGCGGATGCTGCGGAACCACGCCGCACCACATTCGCGCCATGCGCTCGGCCATGCGCGCCATTGACGCGCAGGCCCGCGTGGTGGAGGGCAACGCGCACTCGGCCCTGTCTCCTGAAACTCCACCCGCGCCGCTCGGCCTGCGCTCCCACATCGGCTCCCTCCTCTCACAGGGCAGGTTCGTCACCCTGGTTGAAATCGTTCCGCCCAGGGGTATCGACTGCTCCAGTGAGATTGAAGGCGCGCGCGTGCTCGCACAACTCGGCGTGCACGGCATCAACGTGCCCGATTCGCCTCGCGCCTCGGCCCGCATGAGCGCGCAGAGCCTGTGCATTCAAATCCAGCAGCACACCGGAATCGACACCATCCTGCATTACACCTGCCGCGACCGCAATGTGCTCAGCATCCAGTCCGACCTGCTCGGCGCGTCCTCCATCGGCCTGCGCAACATCCTTTGCCTCACCGGCGACCCGCCCAAGCTGGGCAATTATCCTGACGCGACGGCCGTCTTCGACGTGGATGCCATCGGGCTGGTAAATCTGGTGCGCCGGTTGAATCACGGTCTCGACATCGGCTCCAACACCATCGGCGCGTCCACCAACTTCACCATCGGCGTGGCCGCCAATCCCGGCGCACCCGACATGGAGCACGAGCTGCGCCGCTTCGCCTACAAGGTCGAGGCGGGCGCCGAATATGCCATTACCCAGCCGGTCTTCGACGTCAGGCTCCTCGAAGGCTTTCTCCGCCGAATCGAGTCCTTCCGCATCCCCGTCATCGCCGGCATCTGGCCGCTCACCAGCCTGCGCAACGCCGAGTTCATGAAAAACGACCTGCGCGTTTCAATGCCCGAGGAGATCATGCTCCGCATGGCCCAGGCAGAGGCGCCGGAGACCGCCCGGCAGGAAGGGATCGATATCGCGCGCCAGATGCTGGAGGTGGTGAGGCCGCTGGTGCAGGGCGTACAGGTCAGCGCCCCCTTCGGCCGCTACACCGCCGCCGCGGAAGTGATTGCAGCCGTTCTGCCCAACGCCGTGCCTCAACCGGAGTGAACGCTATGCCATCCTTCGAAGAATCGCTGAAGAAGCTGGAATCCGTGGTCGAGAAGCTGGAGAAGGGCGATTTGCCCCTCGAGGAATCGCTCAAGCTGTTTGAAGAAGGCGTCAAGCTCTCTGAGACCTGCAAAAAGCAGCTGGAAAGCGCGGAAGGCAAGGTCCAGATGCTGCTCAAACAGCGCGACGGCACCTTCAAGACCGAGCCATTTCCGAACGAGCCCGAGGACTGAGCCGGGCTCGCATCCATTCCGCGAACTCCGGCGTGATGCAGCCGAGATCGGCCATCGCAAAAAGAGGAATGCCCGGTTTCCGGTATTGCGCCGGCACATCGACGCCCGCCCGCGCCACCAGGCCATCCACCCCGGCAAGAAACGCGGCGAACGACGGCTTCTGAGGCAGTGAGCCTTCTCCAACGACCCCCAGGCACAGATCAGGCGTCAGATACGACACAATCCGGTTTGACTCGAAGACGATGTTCTTATCCCCATCGCATCCATCCCGCGCCAGCACGGCCAATTGCTCATCCATCGGCGCTTCCACCAGCGGCGCTCGTCTGGCGCCGGCCAGCAGATAGCGTCCCGTGTCGGTTGCGGGGTCGCGCGCAACCTGCTCAGTGAGGAGAACTCCGCGATAGGCATGGGAAGTGATCTTGATCGCGGTCCACTCGCGCTCCGGCAGGCCGGCCAGGATTCCGCAGATCAGCGCGGTCTTTCCCGCTCCTTTTGAAGGCCCGCCCACCACCACAATGCTCACGCCGCCGCTCCCCCGCGCTGATCGCTAGAAAATGACGAAGAGAACTTCAACTAGGCCAACCGCGCTCAGCAGAATCCAGAAAAGCGAGCCCCGAACCGCGGCAACCATTCCCAGCAGAACCACCGCCAGCGCCAGGTCCAGTTGCGTCGTCGTACGAGCCGGGGTGATTGTCTTCGTCGCCGCCAGCCATACTGCCACCCCAACGGCGATTAGGATTCCAGCCAGCCCGACCGCATGTTTCTTCATGATGTTCCGCTTCCCTCCTTTGAGTTACTCCCAGCTTCGAGCCCGGCGTCGGGACCGGTATCCGGCCCGTTATCCAGTCCGTTATGCAGCTCAGCCTGGCTCTCTTCCTCGTGGACTGCGTTCGGTGAGCGTTTGGCGAGGCGCGCAAGCGTGGCCTGCTCGCGCAGCACCTGGCGCAGCGGCCGCGCCGGCGTGCCCCACAGCACTGTACCCGGCTTCAGTCCCTTGTTTGTCACCGTTTTGCCGCTCAGCACGCCCGCCTGCCCGCCCAAAATCACGCCCTCACCCACATGCGCGTGGTCGCCGATTCCCACCTGCCCCGCGATGACCGCTCCCTTGCCCACGCTGCTCGAACCCGAAATGCCGGTGAGCGCGACCAGAATGACATCCTCGCCGATGTCGCAATTGTGGCCGACATGCACCATGTTATCGATCTTCGTGCCGCGGCGGATTCTGGTCTCGCTCAGCGCGCCGCGGTCGATGGCTGAATTCGCGCCAATCTCCACGTCGTCCTCGATGGCCAGCGTGCCCTGCTGCGGAAACTGCGTATGGGCGCCTGTTACTTCGTCGCGCACATAGCCGAAACCGTCGGCCCCGAGCACCGCTCCGGCATGCACAATGACGCGGTCGCCGAGGGTCGTGCCGGGATAGAGCACCGCGCCGGAGTGAATATGGCAGTTCTGGCCAACGTGCACATTGCTTCCAACCACGGCGCCGGCATCCACACGCGTGCCCAGGCCTATCTTCGCGCCCGGCTCGATCACGGCACAGGCCCCCACCGATACGCCAAAGCTGAGCTTTGCGTCCGGAGCAACGACCGCAGCGGAATGTATCGCAGCGATGTGCAGCCCCGATTTCAGCAGCTTGGCGGCTTTGGCAAACCATAGTCGCGGCTGATCGCATTCCACCACGTTCTTTCCCGGCGGATAAGAATTGGAGAGGCCGGCTTTGAGCACTACCACGCCGGCGCTTCCGGCCAGGGCACTGGAGGCCGCGGTCGATGAATCGGCGAAGGCGAGATCAAATGGGCCTGCATGTTCCAGCGAGCTCACGCCGTCAACGGTCCACTCCGGGTCGCCGTGAGCCAATGTTCCATCCAGCGCACCAATCAATTCTCCCAGAGTCATCGTCCTTCCTCCTTGCATCAATACAAACCGGGCTCTCCCGCCGGTCGCGTCTTCCAGCGCCGGTGGATCCACAGCCACTGGTCAGGATAACGCCTCACCCACGACTCGAGGACGCGGTTGCACTGCTGGGTCGCGGCCTGCACATCCTCCTCGGGATTGTCCGAGCGGGAAAAGCCAAGCTCCGGCCCGAAGTGCAGCACATACCGGCGCTCAGCCTGCTCCCACACCAGGAAGCCCGGCAGCACGGCGGCGTTGGTCTTCAGCGCCACGCGCGCCAGTCCCGACGCGGTGCATGCCTGGCGCCCAAAAAACTCCGCGAAGATGCCCTGCGGCGGAGTCATGTTGGTGTCCATCAGGATTCCCACGGTTCCACCTTCATGCATGGTCTTCAGCAGGCCGCGGGCAAAGTCGTCCTTGTGCAGCACCTGATTGCCGTGCATGCAGCGAATCCCGTTCACAAACCCGTCCAGGCACCGGTTATCGAGCCGCCGGATTACGATGCCCATCGGGAAGCCCATCAGCGAGTGGTAAAAGCTCGAGAGCTCCCATGCGCCCAGGTGGCCGGTCAGGATCAGCACGCCTGCGCCCCGTGCGCGCGCAGCCAGGTAGTGCTCCAGGCCCTCCGTGCGAATCCACGCGCGGGTATTGTCCCGCGTGTAGCGCGCCATGCGGCAGAACTCGACAAGTTGCCAGCCCAGATTGCGATAGACGCGCCGCAGAATCGTTCTGCGTTCGCCGTCAAGAAGCTCCGGAAGCCCAAGAGCAAGATTGCGCATGCCCACGCGGCGCAGCCTGCCCAGCGCCGCATACACCAGCACGGCAAGGCCGTCGGCGAAAAGCCGCGCGATGGCTCTCGGCATCCAGCCCAGGCACCGCGCTACGCCCAGGACCAGCCAGTATTCGATCGTCTCCCGCATCGCAAGGGTTACTACGGCAATTCCTGAGTTGCCGTGACCTCTTGGATTCTGTGCAAGGTCGCCGCTCCCTGAGGGTCGCGTCAACGAAGGTGCAGGTGCTTCGAGATAAAGTGACTCAGGAATTGCTTAGCCAGTGTAGGGCATGGCAGGCGACGGCCGGGACGCTTTCGGCGGAAAATCAGAAACCGGGCAGCCAGGCAAGACAGCAAAGGCGGCTCCCGAAGGGCCGCCTTTGCTGTCCGCTGGCTGGATTTCGCCGTGCACCGCTATTTGGTGGCCTTGGCGCGAATAAAGTAGTGCGCGACGGTGCGGACAAACGCCACCGCGCCTTGCGGAATGGCCACATCGCCCTTAAGGACCGATTCAAAGCTGTGGGGCGCGCCGTAATACAGCTCCGTATCGTCCGCGTTCTGGCTCACGCTGGTGCCGTCCAGATCAATGCCCGCAAACAGCCCCTTGTTGCGGGAGTAGCTCAGCAGCTCGGCGTTCATCTTCCAGTCGGTGGCAGCTTGTCCGGAACGGCCCACCGGGCCCGCGGCCGCCGAGGCGTCCCCGCCAATCTTGAACTTGCTTTTCAACAGATCCTGGAACCCTTTGTCGTTCACCGCCACCAGGACTAGATCCGTGGACTGGCCGCCGATCTGGAATCCGAATGAGCCGCCCGCCATGCGAATAAACACCGGCGCGCTCCATCCGTGCCCGGTCCGGCAGGTCACCACGCCCTGGCCGTACTGGCCTCCGAAAACGAACGCGCCTTTCTTCAGCCCGGGCACAACCGCAACGCAGGTGGCGTCCTCAAGAATGTTCAGGGGAATGCTGTTGTCCTGGGCGCTCATGATCTGGTCCATCACCGTCTTTGCGGCGTCAACGCGAGCCTGGAGTGAGGCGCGGGAAGAGGCTGCAAACGCGGTACATCCCATTGCCAGAAAGCAGCAAATCGAAACAATTGTCTTCTTCATGGATTCGTCCTTTCAGTCCGCAAATCTGGGGCTGCGGGTTGTTTGTCTAAGCACTGAAGACGGCGCCGGAAGAGCGATGTCAACCCGCGGGAACCTGTTCCGCGATGCCCGCTACGCTCTTTCGCGCCCTTGACGGGCTAAACCATTCCAGGCCTGGTGGATCACTGTGGAACCGCGGTCAGGGAATCTGAAAATGCCGCGCCACGCCTGCAAGGGTAGCCAAAAGGCAACGTCCTTCACTCTACCCAATGTGTGATGCGGAGAATGCGCTTGGGGTGGGCTGCCGGCGGGCATGGGGAGGGGCGCAGATCGTCTGGCGGCACAAAAAAGAGGAGTTCCCAGGCTTCATGCCAAACATGCGGCCTGGGAACTCCTTTCCCCAGATCTGCGTTGTTTCTGTTATGGATTCTTCGCGAAGTTACTCTTTGCCACAAGAGCACGGAAGGATGGTGGCATTTAGTAACCGGGCGCAGCCATTCTTGTAACTGCCCGCAATTCATTCACTTCGCGCTACGATCCGCTCTCCTTGCGCATCTGCAGCGCCCCGTTTAATGCCCGCATGGAGAGGTCAATCCGGTTATCGGCGCCGGTTTTGCGCATCAGGCGCCCCACATGGGCCTTGACTGTTCGCTCCTCGATCCCCAGTTCCCGCGCAATCTCGCGATTCGACCGCGCCATCAGAATCAAATCGAGCACCTGGCGTTCGCGCGCCGTCAAGTGGGGCAGGCCGCCGGATGCAGCGCCCTCCGAAGAGCCCAGAAGCCGGTCAATCAGGCGGGAGAGCAGACGCCGGGGCGCCCAGATGGACCCGCCGACCACGATTTCAATCGCATCGCGAACCGTTCGCGTCCCCGCCGAACCGTCAAGATAAGCCCTGGCGCCGACGACAATCGAATCCATGATGAGGGTGTCGTTCCCCTCCGGGCCAATCACGATCAACCGCAGTTCGGGCCTTGCCTGCCGAATTCTTTCCAGCGTGTCCATGCCGCCCATCGAAGAGTTCAGATCCACCACCAGGAACTCAATCTCGGGGTTCGTGAGAAGCTGATCGAGGGTTCCGCTCACAGGAATCAGAACGGTTTGCCCAGGCTCGGGCGGGTGCTCAAAGACGCTCGCCAGGCCTTCCAGCCGAATCGGCTCCCCAGCCAGCAACCCCACGCGCTTCGGTTTTGGATTCTGGCTCAATGGCATCTGCTCCCGGCTGCGCGCGCAGCCCATTCCTCAGCGGGTCCTGCAAATTCGTACTTCAGAGATTCTGCACCGGAAAGCCGCAATCCGCATCGGTCCATCGCTGTCTTTGCGACTCGAAAGTTTGCCCGCGCGCGGCTCAGAGCTTGGGAAGCACGATTCCCTGCTGCTTTTGATATTTTCCGTTGCGATCCGCGTAGCTCACTTCGCAGGGCTCATTGCCGTGGAAGAAAAGGATCTGGCAGAGGCCCTCATTCGCGTAGATCTTGGCAGGCAGCGGGGTGGTGTTTGAAATTTCGAGGGTCACAAATCCCTCCCACTCCGGCTCGAAGGGCGTGACGTTCACGATGATGCCGCACCGGGCGTAGGTGGACTTGCCCACGCAGATGGTGAGGATATCGCGCGGGATACGAAAGTACTCAACCGATCGGGCCAGCGCAAAGGAGTTGGGAGGAACAATCACCGAATCGGCCTGCACGGAAACGAACGACCGCTCGTCGAAGGCCTTGGGGTCAATGATGGCGCTGTTGACGTTGGTGAAGATCTTGAACTCGTCGGAGACCCTCAGGTCATACCCGTAGGAAGATAGCCCATACGAAATCACACCCTGGCGAACCTGTTTCTCGCTAAAGGGTTCAATCATATGGTGGTTAAGAGCCTGTTCGCGAATCCACCGGTCGCTCTGGATTGACATGCCTCTCCTGTTTGGCCCCCACTGTGCGCGGGACGCCCAAGCAGTCCTCACCTGGGTCTTGAAGGGGTCTTGAAGGCTTCATCTTACGAAACGGCCCAGCCGATGACAACCGCCGGGCTGTTGGAAAGCGCGGCCGAATTCGTTAATTTGGAAACGGCGGCGGCCGCCAATCCGTGGCAGCCCGAAAGGAGATTTGCACAGCGCGGACCGGGCCCTGCCGAAATGGGGAGTTTGCGAATCGACCCAAAATCTGTACCATCAAGTCCGTAGGGCGTGGTACAGTCGATTTCAGTTGCGCCAGCGAGGTAAACCGCTTTGATTAAACAGGACATTGTCCACAATGTGATCGAGCGCACGGGCCTGCCGCGCACCAAGGCAGAGGCGGCGGTGGATACGGTCTTTGAGGGACTGAAGCAAGCCCTGGCCGCAGGTGAACGCATCGAGCTGCGCGGTTTTGGCGTCTTCAGCGTGCGCGCCCGCAAGACAGGCATTGGCCGCAATCCCCGGACGGGGACCGAGGTGAGCATCACCCCGGGCAAGGCCGTGCGCTTCAAGCCCGGCAAGGAGCTCCACCAGCTGGGCGACAAGCCGGAGCCAAAAGAGTAATCGCGACGGACCGATTTGCTGCCCGCAGGTTGGGCCGAATTGCTACATCAGCCGCTGCGCATCCACATCCACAACCAGGCTCTTGCGTGGAATCCCGGTCGCATCGGCGTGCGCCAGCAGGCCCCGCAGAGTCCCATTCAGCGCTTTTCTGGATGCGGCCTTCAATACCATGTGGAAGCGGTAGGCCCCCTTGATGCGTGCAATGGGCGCCACGCAGGGACCCAGGATCCGCACGTCGGGGGGCGCGTTGCCTTCAAGCCACTTGCCCAGCGCCGCCGACCACGCCTGCCCCTCCTCGCGTTTTGGCCACTTCACAAGCACATTCGCCAGAACTCCCAGCGGCGGATAGTGCATCCATTGGCGAAATTTGAGTTCGCGCGCGGCGAAACCCTCAAAGTCCTGCTTAGATGCCGCGACGATGGCATAGTGGTCGGGATAATACGTCTGCACAATCACCCGCCCCGGCAGTTCTCCGCGGCCGGCCCGGCCGGAAACCTGCGTAATCAACTGAAAGACCCGCTCCGCCGCCCGAAAGTCCGGCATGGAGAGCGCATGGTCGCACCCGACCACGCCCACCAGCGTCACGCCGTGGATGTCGTGCCCCTTGGCGATCATCTGCGTTCCCACCAGCAGATTGATTTCGCCGGAGTGCAGGCGGGACAACATGCCTTCCAGATCAAAGCGTCCGCGCATCGTGTCGCGATCCATGCGGCCAATGCGCGCTCCGGGAAAAATCTCCGACAGGCGTTCTTCGGCCTGCTGCGAACCAACGCCGAGATAGTAGAGGTGGTCGCTTTCACACTTCGGGCAGCGGGCGGGCACGGCCCGGCGAAAGCCGCAATAGTGGCATTCCATGCGCTGCCCCGCGCGGGCCAGATCGTCCCGGTCCGCTTCAGACTTGTGATGGGTGAGCGCGATGGCGCAGTTCTGGCACTCCAGCTTTTCGCCGCAGGCGCGGCAAATGACCACGAACGAAAACCCGCGGCGATTGAGCAGAATCAGCACCTGCTCACCGCGCTCCAGCGCTGCCTGCGTTTCGGCAATCAGCACGCGGGAGAATATCTGCTCCTGGCCCGATTCGCGGAATTCGCGGCGCATATCCACCAGATCCACCTGCGGCATGGTTCGGTTTGCGATGCGCTCCTCAAGCCGCAGCAGCGTGTACTTGCGCGTGGAGGCATTGTGCCAGCTCTCAAGCGAGGGCGTGGCCGAACCCAGCACGACGGCGGCATTTGACAGCTTGGCCCGCATCACGGCCACGTCGCGCGCGTGATAGCGCGGCGTTTCCTCCTGCTTGTAGCTCTGGTCGTGCTCCTCATCCACCAGGATGAGGCCAAGATTGGGAACCGGCGCGAAGACGGCAGAGCGCGTTCCCACCACGATTGGCGTCTCTCCGCGGTGAATCCGGCGCCATTGTTCGGCCCGCTCATCGGGCGTGAGCGAGGAGTGCAGCAGCGCGAAACGCGTTCCGAAGGTTGCCTCCAGCAACCCTGCCATCTGCGGAGTAAGCCCAATCTCCGGGACCAGCAGAATCGAACCGAGGCCGCGCTCCAGGGCATGCTTCATGGCCGCCAGATAGACGGCCGTCTTGCCCGAGCCCGTGACCCCGTGCAGCAGGAAGGGCTGGAAGCGGCCCTGCGCGCCGGTGATGGCCGCAAGAGCCTCCACCTGCTGCTGGTTCAGGTGAACGGGCTGCGGACCCGGCTCCAGACCGCCGACGCGAAAGGCCTGAGGCCGCTCGTCAATCCGGGCCATTCCGCGGCGAACAAGCGTTTGCACCGACGAGGAGGAAAGGTCTTTCCGCCGGACCTCGCTCAGCGGCATCTCTCCGCCGCGCGCCGCCAGCTCGGCCAGAATCTCCTGCTGCTTGGGCGTGAGCGCCGGAAGCCGGACCTCCGGGACCAGCACGACAAAGCGCTGCATCTTTCCGACCTCGCGCTCCACCGCCGATTCCTCCCGAGCGATCCACCTCTTGCGCAGCATGGTGGAAAGAATCGGAAGCGTGGCGGCCGTGGAGGTGCGAAGGCGGGAGACGCTGATGCGGTCCCCCGAGGCCAGCCGCTTGAGAACGCGAAACGGAAGGTTCTCCTCTTCCCGGTTGACTCTGGGACGGCGCTTGCCGGCGCGAGTCGCGAGATGTGAGACGCCCTCTTCAAGCGTATTGGCCAGCACGTCCCGGCCGAGATCCGTAATCCGATAGAACACCGTGCGGCGCACCTCGGCCATCAGAGGCGTCATGCCGCGCAGCACCTCGCCGAGCGGGGCAAGATAGTACTGGGCAATCCACTCCGCGAGCTGCAGGAGATGCTCGCTCAGCAAAGGCTCTTCGTCCAGGACCGTCTCGATCGCCATCGCCTCAAAATCCACCGGCGGCTCGGAGGAGAGCTGCGTTACCAGTCCGATGAGCTTTTGGCCGCGAAAGGGCGCAATCACCCGCCCTCCGCGAACCGGTCTCGGCCCTTCCGGAATCGCATAGGTGAACGTTCGGTCCACGGGAACTGGGAGCGCAACTTCGCAGTAGCGGTGCATGGGCGGTAGTTCTCAGTGTAGGAGAACCGGCTGCGCACGAGCCCAATTTGACGGCCTGTTTTGCACAGACCGCTTAATTCCGGTCTGCGCCCATTACAATTCCTGCTGATGACTTCCAAATCTCCATCAACTGCCAAACGCTCCGCTGCAAAGTCCGCGTCTAAAAAACCGCCGATCACCCTGTGCATCGATATTGGAGGGTCCGGTTTGAAGGCCATGCTTCTCGACGCAGACGGCAAATCGGTGAGCGAGCGGGAGCGCGTTCCAACCCCGGCCGAGCCCCTTCCGGAATACGTTCTGGCGGGGCTCGACGAGCTGTGCGGAATGCTCGGAGCCTTCGATCGCGTTTCCGTGGGATTTCCTGGAGTCATCAAGCACGGCACCACCTACACGGCGGTGAACCTGCACCCGGCTTGGATGGGATTCCCGCTTCAGGCGGAGCTGGAAGCCCGATGGAAGAAGCCGGTGCGCACGGCCAACGACGCCGACCTGCAGGGCTACGGCGCAATTTTCGGCGACGGAGTGGAACTGACCCTGACCCTGGGCACCGGGCTGGGCGCGGGACTCTTCACCAGCGGACGCCTGTGCCCGGGACTTGAACTTGGCCATCATCCATGGCGCAAAGGCAAAACCTACGAGGACTATCTCGGCCGGCGCGGCCTGGACAAATACGGCAATAAGCGCTGGAACAAACTGCTGCTTGAGGCCATCGAGCAGACGGAGAAGCTGTTCAACTGGGATCATCTGTACCTGGGCGGCGGAAACACAAAAAAGATCGAGTTCAAGCTGCCGAAGAACGTACATATTGTTCCCAATGAGGCGGGGCTGCTTGGAGGCGTTGCGCTTTGGCGGGAGTGGTCATAATCCCGGCCAGGGGCATGGGCTATGCCACTTTGCCGCGATGGGTCCATGCGAAAGTGGTATTGCCAGCGGTCTTCCTCGTGCGCGATACTTCTGAATATCGCCCAAATGCGGCGCACGGGAGATGAACCTCAATGCTGCTGTATCTCTTGCTTGCAATCTCGATCATGGTTCTGAATGCGCAGCCGTTCGCTACTGTGCAGGCCAGAGAACGCGCTCGCCGCTAATCGCGGCATTCCGCTCTCCAACCCTCCTTGCCGTCCCTTTCACTTGAGCCCCAGCTCCTTCATGGCGATCTGCAGGTCCGCCCACGCCTCCTTCTTTTGCCGAGGGTCGCGGAGCAGGTAGGCCGGATGGTAGGTGATAATCAGCCGGCAACCCCTGAGCGAATGAATCTTCCCGCGCAGCCCAGCCAGAGGTTGGCGCTGGCCCAGGAGATAAGTGGCCGCCGTTGATCCCAGCGCGACAATCACCTCGGGGCGGACTGCTTCGATCTGGCGCCAGAGGAATGGCATGCATGTGTTGGCTTCCTCCGGCTCCGGCGTGCGGTTGCCCGGCGGCCTGCACTTCACCACGTTGGCAATGTAGACTTCCTCCCGCTTCAGGCCCATGGCGGAAATCATATTGTTCAGCAACTGGCCCGCGCGGCCGACGAACGGCAATCCCTGCGCGTCCTCGTCAGCGCCGGGGCCTTCCCCGACAAACATGAGTCGGGCATTCGGATCTCCGTCCGCAAAGACGAGCTTGTTGCGTCCCTTGTGCAGGGCGCATCGTGTGCAATCGCCAATCTCTTCGCGGATCAGGCGCAGAGCCTCCGCGTGGTTCGAAGAGGCGGCGCTTTCAGGAGTTTGGTGTGCTTGTGGAGCGGGTTTGAACGAAGAAATGGCTGGGTCCTCCGCGAGCGCGCCGTCTCGGTCCTCTGGAAGCGGAATTTCGTCCTGCATTGCTGCGATTGTGATCGGATCGGCGGGCCGGCGGTAAAGTTCCGTGAGACCAAGATCGCGATAGAAGCGCAGCCGGGCGGCTATGGCCTGTTGACTGGAAGGGTCGATTGGAGCCGCCATCAGCGCTCCACAATCAGCCGTGGCCGCGCCAAGGTGGGCTCATCATGCGGTTGCTGCGAGGCGTTGCGCTGGGCAGGCGGGGCGGCGTCCTGGTCGAGCTCAACGAGAAGCGAGCGGGGGCGGCGCAGCAGAAGCACTTCGTCGAGGATGCGGTCCGCGAGCTTGCGCTTGGGCATTTCATGCAGCTCAATCGCCGTTGAAGTCGTGAGAAAAGTCGCGGCATTCTTGTCTGCGTCGATCCCGACTCCGTCCCCGGAAACGTCGTTCACCACAATAGCGTCCGCGCCCTTGCGCAACAGTTTGGCGCGGCCGTTCTCCATGCGGTTTTCCGTCTCCGCGGCAAAGCCGATGATGAGCTGGCCGGGGCGACGGCGACGCACGACCTCCGCGAGAATATCCTCAGTTGGCGCGAGCTCGATGGTCAGCGGTCCGCTGCGCTTGAGCTTTTGATCGGAGACCGTGACGGGGCGATAGTCGGCCACGGCGGCCGCCTTGACGACGAGCGTGGCTTCAGCCAGACGTTCCAGCACCACGGACCGCATCTCATCCGCGGTGGTGACCCGGATGAACTCGCATCGAGCCGGTGCGTGGAGCGCGGAGGGTCCGCTGACCAGGATTACCCGCGCGCCGCGAGCCTGCGCGGCTTCCGCCAGCGCATAGCCCATCTTCCCGCTGGAGCGGTTCCCCAGGAATCGGACCGGGTCGAGAGCCTCCCGCGTGCCGCCGGCGGTCACAAGCACGGTTTCGCCCGCGAGATCCTGTCGCCTGCCCAGTGCGCGCCGCACTTCCTCCGCAATCGCCTCGGGTTCGGCCATACGACCCGGCCCCACCATGCCGCAGGCCAGGTCACCGGTTCCGGGCTCAATGAGCCGTACACCCCGCTCGCGCAGAACGTCCAGGTTCGATTGCGTGGCCGGATGGGCCCACATGTGCACATTCATCGCGGGCGCAACCAGCAACGGGGCCTGCGTGGCAAGATACATCGTGGTGAGAAAATCGTCGGCAATGCCGTGCGCGAATTTCGCAAGGATGTTGGCGGTGGCCGGAGCCACCACCAGCGCCTCAGCCCATTCCGCTTCGTCAATGTGCTCGATGCTGCTCGTCTCGCCGGAGACCTCCGAGTGCGCACCCGGCGCATCGCCGTCCCACAGGCTGGTGATGACCTTGTGTCCGGTGAGCGCAGCGAAGGTAAGCGGCTGCACAAAGTGCGTGGCAGACTCGGTCATCACCACATGCACTTCCATGCCCAGCTTCTGGAGAGCGCGCACCAGCTCCGCCGCCTTGTACGCCGCAATTCCGCCGGAGACGCCAACGGTCACTCGCATAAGGAAATTGTAGTCCGGGCCGCTCGCGAAGTCTCACGCGGTTGAATCAAAAAGTGTTCGAGTCAGCGATTCGCGCGGACTCAGGCGACCCAATGCGCGATGCACGAGCCCGCGGCACGAGGCGCGGCCTAGGAGAGGATCGGAATCCCACGGTCTTCGACGACCGGCTTTTGGACAGGAACGTCCTTCTTGACATAGGCAATCATGCCGGCATCCACCTCGTCCTGGGCGATGCGGCAGGGCTTGGTGGAATGGCTCGAGATGAGCGCAGCGGAACCGCCCTGCAATTGGCGGGCGCGGCGAGCCGCAACCAGAACTTTGCGGTAGTTCGAATCGAACTGGGTCTCAATCGTCATCTGAATCCTCTCCGAAGGGAAGTTGCTGCTGGCCGTTTGCGCCATCGATTCCAAATGCCTCCAGAACCGGTTTGAGCCGCTCCCGCGAATTCGCCAGGAGGCAGGCCGCAGCCACCTCCAACACTCTGGCGGAACGAACGGCAATTGGCTCTCCATTCCGGTAGAAGCGTTCGGCGAGCACGATGGCTTCCAATTGCGCTACCGTTCTGTCCAGAATGTCGTTGACCAAAATATAGCCGTAATCGCGATATTTCTCAATTTCCTTGCTGGCCTCGCTCAGGCGGCGGTAGAGCTCGGCTTCATTCACCCCGCCTTCGGCGCGACTGCGGTTCCTTAAGCGGGTTCGCAGCACCTTGGGCGTGGGAGGAAGGACAAAAATGCTCACGGCTTCCGGCATGGCCTTTCGCACCAGCGCCGCTCCCTGCACATCGATGTCGAGCAGGAGGTCGTGTCCCTGGCGGCGGGCATCGTCGAGCGAGTGCCGCGCGGTGCCGTAGTAATTGCCGAAGACCTCGGCGTGCTCAAGAAACATGCCCTGATCCCGCATGCGCTCGAATTCCTCGCGGCTTGTAAAGTGGTACTCGCGCCCGTTCTCTTCCGAGCCGCGCGGCGCGCGCGTAGTCCAGGAGATGGAGAAGTCAACGCTGGTGACCTGCTTCCGCAATTCGCTTACCAGCGTGCTTTTTCCCGATCCCGATGGCGCTGAAATGATGAAAAGAATTCCTGCCACGTGCTCCGATTTCCTTTCCTGCTCTGGATGGGTGCAGCCACTACTCCACGTTTTGAATCTGTTCGCGAGCCTTTTCAATCTCCGCCTTCATAGCCAGCCCCAGCTCGGTAATGCGGGTTCCCTTCCCGCCCACGCCGCCGGTTTTGGAGAGCATCGTGTTCGCCTCGCGGTTCATTTCCTGCAGCAGGAAATCAAGCTTCTTGCCCATCTCGCCGCCGGCGGCCAGCAGCTCACGGAAATGGCCGATGTGCGTGGTCATGCGGGCCAGTTCCTCAGAGATGTCGCTGCGATCGACGAGCATCGCCACCTCTTCCAGCAGGCGCTGCCGATTGAATTCAGTGCCAACCGCCGATGTGAGCCGCTGCGTGAGCCGATCTTGGTAACGGCGCTCCACTTCAGATCGCAGTTCTGCCACTCCCTCCGTCGCAGCGGCAAGGCGGTCAAGCGATGCAGAAAGGATGGCCTCAAGCGAGGCCCCTTCGCGCGCGCGCATCGTCTTCAGCTCCGCCAACAGGGGCCCGATTTGCTCCATCACGCCCTGCGACAGGGCCCGGAGCTCGTCCTCGCTGTAGCTGCGGCTTTCCCCTTGAAACGCGGCCGGCATGCGCAGCACAGCGTTCAGGTCCGGCTCCCCCTGCAGATTGAAGTCGTCGCGAGCCGACCGGAAGGCCTCGACATAGGCGGCGACCAGCTCGCGATCATATCCGGTTTTTTGCTGGCTGATTCGCTCGACGGAAAGCGAGAGCTCCACGTGGCCGCGGATGAGGCTCTCCTTGAGCACGCGGCGCAGCTCCATTTCGAGAGCATCCTGGCTGTACGGAATCCTCAACTGGAGATCGAGAAAGCGATGATTCACGCTCTTCAGGCTGAGCGTATAGACAAGCAGGTCCTGCACGCGGCCCTGCACGCGCGCGAAACCCGTCATGGAATAGATCGGCATAGTGGTTACTCTGCGGCGCTCCCGTGGACCACGGGCTCGAGCCCCACGGTCTCCGGGATGTCCATGAACTGCAGTTGATAGAGCCGTTGATAGGTGGGCGAAATGGTGAGCAGCTCCTCGTGGGGTCCAATCGCAGTGATGCGGCCGTCCTCAAGCACGGCAATGCGATTGGCGCGGCGCACCGTGCTCAACCTGTGCGCGATGACCAGCACGGTGCGGCCCTGAATCAGGTTGGCCAACGCCACCTGCACAAGCGACTCGCTTTCCGAATCCAGCGCGGAGGTTGCTTCGTCGAGGATGAGAATGGGTGCGTTTTTCATAATCGCCCGCGCAATCGCGATGCGCTGGCGTTCGCCACCGGAGAGGCGAAATCCCTTTTCGCCAATCACAGTGTCGTAGCCCTGCGGCATACGCAGAATGAAGTCGTGCGCCAGCGCATTTCGTGCCGCCTCCTCCACTAGGTCGAGCTTGATGTCGGGCTGGCCGTACGCGATGTTGTTGCGCACCGTGTCATTGAAAAGGATGGTTTCCTGCGTTACCTGCGCCACTTGCCGGCGCAGGGAATTCAGGGTCAGTTCCCGCAAATCGTGCTCGTCAATCAGAATGCGCCCGGAGGTGACGTCAAAGAAGCGCGGGATGAGGTTGACCATCGTCGACTTCCCCGCGCCGCTGGGACCGACCAGGGCAACCACCTCCCCGGCCCGGACCTCGAGCTCGACGTTGTGCAGAATCTGGTGTTCACCCTCCTCGGTGGAGTAGGAAAACCCAACGTCGTCGAACCTGATCGACTGCGAAAAAGTCTTTAAGGTCGCCGCCCGCGACCGTTCCTTCACATCGTCCTCGGCGTCAAAAAATCCGAAGATCGAGGTGGACGCACCCATGGCCTGCTGAAAGCTGTTGTAGAAGAAGGCAAATCTACGCACCGGATCGTAAAGCTTGAAGAGGAGAAAAATAAATGTGGCGAACAAGCCCATTGTCATCTTGCCGTGCCGAATCTCATTGCGTCCAATCAGCAGCATGAGAGCGATCGCAATCGAGCCGATCGTGTCCATCAACGGCGAGCTGATGGACTGAATGCGCACACTGCGCAGGTTGGCGCGGAAGAGTCTCCCGGCAGCCTTCCTGAAGCGCAGAACTTCCCAGATCTCCGTGTTGAAGGCCTTCACAATCCGGTTTCCGGTGACCGTCTCATGCAGAATGTTCTGCATCTCAGCCAGCTTGTCCTGTCCGGTCCGGGTGCGGGTGCGCACTTCTCCGCCGATTTTTCGCGCCGAGGTAACGACGACAGGAATGAAGAGCAGCAGCGACCAACTCAGCTGGCCGCCCAGGCGAATCACCAGCGCCAGCCCTACCACAAAGGTAAAAAACTGCTGCAGGAACTGACTAATGACGGAGCTGAAGGCCAATTGCACGCGCTCCACATCGTTGATCAGCGTGGAGAGGATTGTTCCGGTTGTGTGCTTGTGGAAGAAGCTGGAAGAGCGGCGCAGCGTGACTTCATAAAGATGATTGCGCAAGTCTGTGATGCTGCCGAAGCCCGCATAATTCACAAGATAGGTGCCAACATAGTCGCAGAGGCCCTTGGCCAAAGTGGCAGTGACCAACGTAAAGGCGACAACCACCCATGCGTTGTGCATGTGCAGAAAATGCGGAATGATGGACCGCAAATCAAAATGCCAGCGAGTACCTGGGTCTCCAAGGATGATTGGGCCTTCGGGAGTATTGGGCCTGAGCACTCTGTCGAAGATGGGCTGCAGGAGAAGGACGCGAAAAGTATCGAGCACGCCCATCGCGGCAAGCAGAATCACGCCGGCCAGCCACTGCAACGAGTAGGGCAGCCCGTATCGGACGAGGCGGAGTGGACCATTCATGCCGGAATGCGTGTCTCGTGTCTTCAAAACTCTGGAGTACGCATCGAGCGCAAACCGCGCGGCTCCATCCCCGTATTCTAGCTGGGAAGGGGCTCCATTCCCGGCGGAAAAGACGGCGATGTTAACCTGCCGCTCCCTTTTCGAGGAGCCGTGTCGTCGAGAATCCCTCGACGAGCGGGATAATCCTCACTTCGCCTCCCCAGGACTGCATCTCCCCAGCCCCCACCACGGCCTCCGCGGCGTAATCGCCGCCTTTCACAAGCACGTCAGGCTGAGCGGCCACGATGAGCTCGAGCGGAGTGGCTTCCTCAAAGATCACCACCGCATCCACGGCCGAGAGGGCCGCGAGAACGCGCGCGCGCTCCTGCTGGCCCACAATGGGGCGGCTTGGGCCTTTGAGGGCCCGGACGGAGGCGTCGCTGTTGATGGCCACAATCAGCCGGTCGCCGCATCGCCGCGCCTCCTCAAGCAGGGTGATGTGGCCAATATGGAGCAGGTCGAAGCATCCATTGGTAAAGATCACACGATCGCCGTTAGCCTTCCACAGCGCGATGCGCTTGATCAAATCGTCCCTGCTGAGTACCTGCGACTCGGTGTTCAGCGCCAGCTCCGGGCTGAGCGCGGCAAGCATTTCGTGCTTCTCCACCGGGACCGTGCCCACCTTGCCCACCACGATTCCCGCGGCAAGATTTGCCAATTGGACCGCCGACTCCGGCTCAAGGTGGCAGGCGAGCGACAGGGCCAGAACCGCGATGACGGTGTCTCCTGCTCCGGAAACATCGAAGACCTGGCGCGCCAGCGCGGGTGCGATGAATCGCCTCTCGGGATGAACCAGCGCAATGCCCTTTTCGCTCATGGTCACGGTCAGAAACTCGATATCGAGCTCCGGAATCATCGCCTGAGCCTTCGTAAGCAAGGCGTCGATATCCTTCACGTCGGCTTGTGCGACGCGGGCAAGCTCGGCAAGATTCGGACAGATTGTTGTCGCGCCGCGGTAATGCGAGTAATTCGCGCTCTTGGGATCGACGAGGATGGGAATCGCGAGCTCACGCGCGGCCCCGATCAGTGTCTGGCACACCTCGGGCGTAATTGAACCCTTGCCATAGTCGGAGAGCACCAGAGCCTGGCATTCGGGCAGGAACTTGAGAGAGGTGGCAATCAGTTGATCATAAGCTGACTGCGGACGAAGCCCCGGCCGCTCAAAGTCCAGGCGGAGCATCTGCTGCCTGCCGCCCAGAATCCGTGTCTTCGTCACTGTGGGGAATTCGCGCGACGCAACAAAATGCGGCTGGATGCCGTTGGACCTCAGGCTTGCGGCGAGGGCGTTCTCGTTCTCATCGCCGCCCGTGAGGCCTGCAACCAGCGTCTGGGCTCCAAGCCGCGCCAGGTTCATGGCCACATTCGCGGCGCCGCCGGGCTTCTCGTCCTGGTGAATGCCTCGAACGACAGGGACGGGCGCCTCCGGCGAAATGCGGCCAACTTCGCCCCAGATGTACTTGTCGAGCATCACGTCGCCGACCACAAGCAGCCGCGTGCGGGCCCATCGGATCTCAATGCTCTCGATGATCTGATTGAGCTGTCGAATCAAGGCTCCCCCTCACCGGCAAGACGAGGCACCGGCGGAATGCATCGCTTACATCACGTTGATATCATAGCTGCGTGCCGGCCGACCAAATCCTCTCCCGAATTCGCAACCTTCGTACCGTCTTCCTTGACCGGGACGGCGTACTCAACAGAAAGATGCCGGAAGGCTCGTGGGTCACTTCGCCGGCCGATCTCAGCATTCTCGAGGGGACGCCAGAGGCGGTTGCACGACTGAACCATGCGGGTCTTCTGGTCCTTGTGGTCACCAATCAGCGCGCCATTTCCCAGGGCCATCTCTCGCCACAGGGTCTTGAACGTATCCACTCCGCATTGCAGGCACGCCTCGGCAATGGCAACGCGCACATCGATGGCTTTTTTTATTGCCCCCATGACCGCGGCGAGTGCGATTGCCGCAAGCCGCTCACGGGCATGTTCGAGCAGGCAAGGCAGCAGTTCCCCGACGTGGATGCGGAATCGAGCGTCATGGTCGGCGACTCGCTCGCCGACATTCAGTTCGGAAAGGCGCTCGGAATGCTTACAATTCTGCTGCGGACCAACCCGGAGATGCACAAGGAAGCGGCGCAGAAAGCCGAACAACTGGCGGACGGTTGCTTTCCAACACTAAGTGCCGCGGTGAGCTTCCTGCTCGAAGGCCGTTAAAACGCGCGGAGATCGCGAATCGCCTTCAAAATGCCCTCAGGCTGCGGCAGAATCGCATCTTCCAGAATGGGCTGATAGGCCACGAAAGTGTCCATCGATCCGATGCGCTTGACGGGCGCGTCGAGCTCGTCAAAGAGCTCATCGGCAATGCGCGCGGCAATCTCCGCGCCGTAGCCCCAGCTCACCATGTCCTCATGGGCAACGATGACGCGGCTCGTCTTGCGCACCGAGGTGGCAATCGCCTCCCAGTCATACGGGCTCAGAGTGCGCAGATCCAGCACTTCGACCTCAATGCCGTGATCGCGGCTGGCCCTCTCGGCGGCCTGCAGGGCGCGGGGCACAATGGCGCCATACGTGACCAGAGTGATGTGCTTGCCGGGACGCACAATCTTCGCCTTCCCGAAAGGAATGGCGAATTCCGGCCCCGGATAGGGAGCACGGCCATAAGCCTCCCGGTAAAGCCGCTTGTGCTCCAGGAACAGGACCGGGTCGTCGCACCGAATCGCGGTGCGCAGCAGGCCGTTCGCATCCAGGGCGTTTGACGGAAACACGACGCGCAGCCCGGGGATGTGCGTGAACATGCTTTCGCCGGACTGGGAATGATAAACGCTCCCTCCCGTCAGGTAGCCCCCGATGGGCACACGAATCACCACAGGTGCGGCCCAGGTGCCGTTCGAGCGCCAGCGCATGAGGGAAAGCTCGTTACGGATCTGATGGGTGGCGGGCCAGATGTAGTCGAAAAACTGTATCTCGACGACCGGTTTCATTCCGCGCACGGCATAGCCGACCGCACGGCCCACGATGTTGGCTTCAGCCAGCGGCGAGTTGAACACCCGCTCTGAGCCGAACTCAGTCTGCAGGCCGGCTGTCAGCTTAAAGACTCCGCCTTTCCCCTTCACCTCGCGCAGGGCCGCCTCGCGGCTCGCATCGGCCACGTCTTCCCCATATACAACAATGCGCGAATCGCGCCGCATCTCATCGCGCAGGCAGGCGTTGATCAGGTCCGCCATGGTCTTCGGAGCACCGCGATCGGCCGCTTGGGCCATTCCATTCGAGCTCGCCCCGCCGCCAGTCTGCGCCTCCTTTGCAAAGGCCGGACCGGTTGGATCAAGATCCTCCGAATATACATTCCTGCAGATTGAGGAAACTTCAGGGAGCGGCGCGTTCAGCGCGAGTTCGGCGGCCTCCTTGGCGTGCCGTTCCTCGGACTGCTCGAGCGCGGCAAGCTCTTCTGCGCTCACGATGCCCTCCCGCAAGAGGCGCTCCCGCATTTTGGTGAGGGGGTCGCGCAACGTGTCGGCATTGCGCTCAGCCATCGAACGGTAAAGCTTGTCGTCGTCGGAAAGGGAGTGCGAGTTGAGCCGGATGACGTGGCCATGGACAAAGGCGGGCCCACGCCCCGCGCGGCAATGCTCAGCCGCGGCCTGGAAGGCCCGGAAACTGGCTACTGGATCTGTTCCATCCACCTCGGCAAAGTGGAAGTTCGGAAAATTCGCCACCAGGTGGGAAATGTTGCCGCCGGGCGTATTCACTTCGACAGGCACGCTGATCGCGTATCCGTTGTCTTCCACGCAAAAGATCACGGGAAGCCGACTGTTCGAGGCTGTATTCATCGCCTCCCAGAACTCGCCCTGCGATGTGGAGCCATCCCCAAGGGTTGTTAAGACGACTTCATCCTTATGGAACTCCACTGGGCGAAGCGACCGATAGTCGTCGCTTCCCACCTCCGCCGCTTTGGGATGCCGGCTCAGGTAGCGTCCGGCCTCCGCGCACCCAACCGCATGCAGGACCTGGGTCGTTGTCGAAGACGAGGTGCTGACGATGTGCAGCGCACGGCTGCTCCAGTGCGTGGGCATCTGACGCCCTCCGCTCGCCGGGTCGGTGGCAGCGCCGACGGCCTGAAGGAACATGTCTTCGGGGGTAACGCCCAGAGCCAGGCAGAGAGCGCGATCCCTGTAGTAGGGGAAGAACCAGTCATAGCCCGGCCGCAGCGCCAGGGCCGCTCCAACCTGCAGCGCCTCATGGCCGGCGCAGGAAATTTGGAAGTAGATCTTCTGCTGGCGCTTGAGAAGAATTTCACGATCATCAATGCGGCGCGAAAGGAGCATTAGCCGGTACATTTCGACAAGCTGCCGGGTGGCAAGTCCACCCGAGGAGGCCGACGATACTGGCGCTTGTGCATTGGAGATTGCAGGTCCCATTTTCGTCCCTCCCCGTATCCGGCTTATCGTTCTGCCACACCGATTGTAGCAACCTGCTGCACGGTCGCGGAGCCCGGAATCCGCGCAGGCTGGCCCCTCGTTTCCAATCAGCGAATCATGGGCACCATCGGCGGACGAAAGGCCGGTCCGCCGCCATAGGTCTCGACCATCTTCTGTTTGACGTTGTGCGCCAGCTTCTCAATGCGGTCAATCTCTTTCCACTGCGCGGCAGACAGGGATTCGGCGTTTTCCGCTCGGGTTTGCGCGTTCAAAGCCTGGGCAAGCTTCAGCAGCTTTGCCGTATCTTTAACGAGCTCCTTTTGTCGCTCCGCATTCAATGCGCGCAGTTGCCGACGGGCCAGTTGAGGATCCATCTCGTCCATTTCCGGGAAGGGATTTGTAGGAGGCGGCTGCAGATCCACTCCCGGATACGCCTGACCCGCGCCCGGCATCGAGGCCGCGAAACAGGCGAAAACAACAGAAGCGAGCACAATCAGAAGCAAGCGGCCGCTGCGGCGGTCAAATGCACTGCGGGTCCGCACCCGCTTTCGGACCAATGCGGCGTTCAGCTGCGCCAGGCCCGTCCGGCTGCTCCACCGCTCGTCAAATCGGTTGTCCGCCATCACCGTCATCGTTGCGTTTCCGCTCCACCAGTTCTCATCTGTCGCATCGCAGGTTCCTCAGTGGTCTCCTGAACCGCGCATCGGCTGTGACGCCTTCATGGAGCGCGCGAGTTTCTCAATCGCATCCGCCTTGCGCACCACGGCAAGAGAGAGCATGTCCTTGTTTGTTTTGTTCACGTCCGCCTGGAGCTCGTTGGCAAGCTTCAAAAGCTCTGTCATCTCGGCGCGGATGACCGGCTGGTTGGCGGCCTGCGCAGAATTGGGCTTGCTCGCCTGCGCATTGGCGACGCTGGTCGGATGATTCAGCGCTGCCGCTGGACGCGCGGCGGCTGCCTGCGCCGCATGGACGCTCCCGGCATGCTCGCTCAGCCACGCATCCGCGGTTGCCGGCGCCAGGGCAAAGGCAACGGAGGTAAGCACGAGAACCACGCTCTTCGCCCTTGTCCGGCGCGGCTTCGGCGTCCCGGGATGGTAGGCTTTCCAGAGCCGCACGCTTCACCCCCTCTGCATCGAAATTGGCACCCGGCAGGCGCGAGCGGCCTCTTCCCCACGCGGAGCCGGCCTGCCAACGCTTTCTCCGCACAGTATAGATAGGTAGAAGGAGAGTCGCTATGTACCGGTTTGCGATTGAGGCAGCCATGGCAGTTTTTGTCCAGGACCGGTTCTTCGGCAAGGTGCTGAATGAGTGGGGCGGCGACACGCAGGAGTTCCTGCGCACCAAGGTGCCCCACCTCATTGCGGTTGCGCTTATCGCGCTGATTCTAAACAGAATACTTCGCGCCATCACTGTGCACATGATCCGCCTGGCAGAGTCTCACGCAGCCGAGCACAGCCGCATTTCGCAGGTAAGGACCCTGGCCGGCGTCATCCGAACCACGGGAATCAGCATCATCGCGTCCATCGTGGGCCTCCAGTTTCTGGCGGCGGTGGGAATTAACCTTGCCCCGCTGCTGGCGTCTGCCGGAGTGGCCGGCGTGGCCATTGGCCTGGCTGCGCAGAACATTGTGCGCGACATGCTGAACGGCATCCTCATCCTCATCGAAGACCAGTTCAATGTGGGGGACACGGTGCGCGTGGCCGGCGTCACGGGAACGGTGGAAGCCATGACGCTGCGAAAGACCACCATCCGCGAAGCGGACGGCACGCTGTCTGTGATTCCGAATTCGCAAATCACCATCGTGGCCAATCAAAGCATTGATTACTCGGTGGGAACCGTGACGGTCAGTATGGACTACTCGACCGACCCCAACGCAGCCATCGAACTGCTCCAACATATCGCGATGCAAGTGCGCAACAGCGACGAGTTCCGAGACGTCTTCCTCGCCGATCCTCAAATCCTGGGGGTAGACGCTCTGAAAGGCTCTGAAATTCTGATTCCCGTGCAATTCAAGACGCGAGCAACCAAGCAGTACGCCCCCATGCGGGAGTTCCGCCGGCGCGTGCGTCTTGCCCTGGAGGAGCGGAGCCTCCTGCCCGGCGATCCGTACCGGGTCTTCCATTTCGGGTCCAGCCGCTCTCTTCCCGGGCCGGCTCAAGGCGCGGTGGGCTCCGCCGCAGCCGATCCCACCGCCGAAAAAGCGCCCGACAGCAACCCGTTTCAAGCCGGCTGAGGCGCTGAGACGCGTTCGGATTCCACTCACGCGCGGAGAGCGGCACGAAGTGCGTCGACCGACGTGACGGGAGGCAGGCAGGTGCGCCCCTTGCAGATCAGAGCCCATGCCGAAGCGTTCGCGGGGGTGGAGATCAGGCCCACGGTTTCAGCCAGCTCTTCCGGAAGATCCTTCTCGCGCAAGCGCTCCCCATCGACGCGGATGACAGTCTTGTTCACCGCGAACCCCTCCAGAGCCGCCCGTTCCAGCGCGGCTGCTTCGGGTCCGGAGCCGAGAATCAAAATCTGCACCGGATCGAGCAGCAGGCGCTCCAGGGCCAG
Source organism: Occallatibacter sp. (assembly GCA_035534635.1). Taxonomy (GTDB): domain Bacteria; phylum Acidobacteriota; class Terriglobia; order Terriglobales; family Acidobacteriaceae; genus Telmatobacter. The sequence continues at coordinate 169,601 of DATLRP010000016.1, read as the reverse complement.
CCCGTAACTGCCCGCGTAGAGACCCAGGTGTTCGGTCATGCCTGCAAACGAAGCAAGCGTGTCCTCCGCCGCTTCACGAAACTCCTTTCGCCCGCTGAGCGCCTGCAGGCGCAGCAGAGCCGAGGCGGCAGTGGGATTGCCGGCCGGCGTGGGCGAGTCCTGAAGCGGCTTCCGGCGGATGCTGAGAGCGCCGAGCGGCGGCACGGGCCCCGCGTTGACGGCCGTGTCGTAGAAGGCGCCGGAGGTCCTGTCGTAGAAGCTGGAGAGCATTGCATCGGCAAGTTTGAGAGCGGCGCGATAAAAGCTCATCTCGCCACTCGCCACCCATGCATCCACGCAGGCGTGAAGGGTGAAGGCGTAGTCGTCAAGCGTACCCGGAATCTTCTCCCGCACATCGCCTTCGTCGCCGTAGGAGATGACGTGGAACAACGACTCGTTCCCATCCCACGCTTCGGCAAGCAGGCGGGTGAGCGTGCGCAGGGCAATCTCACGCGGCTCGTCAAGTTCGAACACGCGAGCCGCCTCGAGAAACGCCGTAACCGCCATTGCGTTCCATCCGGTATAGAGCGTGCGATCCATGAAAGGCGCCTTCCGCTGGTTGCGCGCGGCCAGGAGCTTCGCGCGGGCGGATTCGAGCAGTTGGCGGACTTCCTCTTCGTTCTTTCCCGAGTCGGAGGCAAGCACGCTGAGGGAATACTTTCGATGCAGAACGTTCTTTGCGGGATTGTGGTGCATGTCGCCCAGTTCACCCACATCCCAATAGAGCCCGGCCAATGCCAGTTCCGCGGGCTCCAGCACGGACCGCGCCTCGTCCAGCGTCCAGGTGAAGTAATCCCCGTCGTCATCCAGGCTCACGTCGGCATCCTGCGACGCGAAAAAACCGCCGCGTTCGCGGTTGGTCATTTCGCCGCAGAGCCATGCGACAATTTCGAGCGCGGTCTGGCGGAACTCTTCGCGCTGGAAGCTCTGGTACCCGTGCACATAATTGCGCAGCAGTTCCGTATTGTCGTAGAGCATCTTCTCAAAGTGGGGGACGATCCACTTTTCATCCACGCTATAGCGATGAAACCCGCCCGCCAGCTGGTCATACACGCCACCCTGAGCCATCTTCTCCAATGTCACCGCGAAGGCTTCGCGTGCGCTCTCATTGCCGCGCGTCCGGGCCAGGTGGAGCAGCAGATCGAGCGCGCTGGGATGCGGAAACTTCGGTTGAGAGCCGAAGCCGCCGTTGCGCGGGTCGAACTGTGCAAGCGCGGAAGTGGCGATCTTGTCGACGAGGGTCTGGGTCAGCGCGTCGCCGTGCGCGGAGAGGTTCTCATTCTGCTCAATCACCGCCATCACGCTGGCAGCCGACTCCAGAGCCTCCTCGCGGCGGTCGCGCCAGACGTTGGCCATGGTGAGCAGAACCCGGCCAAAGCCGGGACGGCCGAATCGATCGTCGCGTGGGAAATACGTTCCGCCAAAGTACGGCCGGCCATCCGGCGTGAGAAATGCGGTCAGCGGCCAGCCGCCTTGTCCGCTGATGGCGGAGACTGCGGCCTGATAGCGGGCATCCACGTCCGGTCGCTCGTCCCGATCCACCTTGATGGCCACAAAATGGTCGTTGATGAGCCGAGCCATTTCAGGGTCTTCGTAGGATTCACGGTCCATGACGTGACACCAATGGCACCAAACCGCGCCGATATCCAGAAGGATGGGCTTTTCCTCCGCGGCAGCGCGCTCAAAAGCCTCTGAGCCCCACGGATGCCAGCGAACCGGCTGGTGGCGCGCTGAACGCAGATACGAAGAGGCGGCCTGTTCAAGCAGATTTGCGCCGTCGGTTGGGAATCCGTCCCCGTGCATGGGGTGAGAATACACGCGTGGCAGGTCCGATTGCCAACCTTGTCCACTCTCCCGAGAGCGGACTTCCAGCAACATGCGGGAGTCCGATCACTGCCTGGCTAATTCGGCCTCGACAGCGGCAATCAGCGCTGGAGCCTCGGCAGGCGTGTCCGGTGAAAAACGCTTCACCACGTGCCCGTCCCGGCTCACCAGAAACTTCTCGAAGTTCCACAGCAGCTCCGGTTCCGGAAGCGTGTCGATGCCGAAGCTCTTCAGTTGCTTCCGAAACGGCTGCTCGGAAAAGCTTGTGGCTTTGGGCTGCTCTTTGATCAGCATCGCATAGAGCGGATGTTTCTTCGGTCCCGCGACGCCAATCTTGCTGTACATGGGAAAACGAACACCGTAGCTTTCCGTGCAGAACGTGAGAATTTCGGCGTCGCTTCCGGGCTCCTGACTTCTGAAATCGTTGGCGGGAAAGCCGGCGATCACCAGGCCCTGACCACGATACTTTTCGTAAAGCGACTCCAGGCCCTCATATTGCGGCGTGAGCCCGCACTTGGACGCCACATTCACAATCAGAATCACTTTGCCTTTGAATTCGCCCAGTGAAGCACTTTGACCCGTGATCCTCAGGACGGGAATGTCATAGATTGAATCAGTCATCGGGTCTCCTCCTCCGTACACTTGGATGTTCCCGCGCGCCGGGAAACGTAGCAAAAATTGATCAATGGAGCAATTGCCGGGCGATCTGTGCGTAGAGCTGAACCGCCTCGAGCAGCTCCGCCTTTCGAATGCGCTCATGAGGAGTGTGTGCCACATGAATGGAGCCGGGACCGATCAGCAGGGGCTCGCCCCAGTTGCTCAACTGAGGAATATCGGTCGTAAACTTTGCAATCATTGTGGGAATCCCCGCCACCGCGCGCAGGCGGGCAAAGGGAATTTCAAGGGTGAACTCCGCATCCGCCAATCCGTTAGAGGCCTCAAGAATTGCCGCGCGCACAGACGCAGAATCGCCCACAAGCCGAACCAGCACCTGCGCCTCAGCCTGGTCCGCGATCACATTTGGAGCATGGCCGCCGTGAATCTGTCCAACGTTCAGCGTGGTGGGGCCCACATCCTCGCTGACAGGCAAATCGAGTTCCAGCAGGCGCGCAAGCACCTGCACCAGCTTGTGCACCGCACTCTCTCCCAACTCGGGATAGGCCGAGTGCGCCATCTTTCCATGGGCGCGGAGCACAGTCCGCAGCGCTCCCTTTGAAGCCAGGGCAATGCGGTTGTCGGTCGGCTCTCCATTGATGAGGTATCGACTGCCCCTGGGGCTCAGATTGGCGATCTTCGCGCCAGCGGAATCTCGCTCTTCTCCTGAAACAAAGAGCATTCCCACGCGCATGCCCTCTGCACGAAGAATCTCCGCGGCGGCAACCTGTGCGGCAAGAATGCCCTTGGCGTCGCACACTCCGCGACCGTAGAGGAACTCGTCGTCCTCACGCAGCGGCACAAAGGGAGGTACGGTGTCCATGTGGGTCGAAAACACAAGCTCAGGCCGTTGTCCCGTCACGCCCGCATAGACATTCCAGCGCTCGCCGCTGGCCCCACTGTCCTGGGGCTGAGGGACAGGCGTCTTCTCCACCTCCCAGCCACGGCCGGCAAGATACTCGGCGAGGAAGTTGCCCACCTCACCCTCGTGGTAAGTGGTGGACTCGATATTCACAAGCTCGCGAGTGAACGCGACGGAATCAAGCGGCGCGGAATCTTGCATGATGCAGCCAGAATACCCTAAGCCGAGACCCCTGACTGAGTTAAGGCCGGATTCGCGCACCCGGCCACGCTTGCGGCAGGACAACGAGTGAAACGTTTGACTCCACTCTCAAGATGGAGATATCTATTTGGCCAAAGACGATTAAAATGGCTCTAGGAAGTGTAAGCGCGGTGACGCACCTAGGACTGCAGAACGCGCCACTTGCAAAGAGGAGAATCCCTGACATTCCTCACAGGAACTCTCGGGCTTAAGGCGCACGGCAGGGCGCAAGTAAACGAGGCGGCCCGCGGCAGAATCCGCAAGCCCGGGCCGGATTCATCGAGAGCACATTGAGCACCTTCAGATGGGCACTGCACGAGGGTTTACACCGTAGAATGATTCAGATCGAAGAGCTTCTCACACCCGACAGACCACCTGTTCAAAAGTTCAAGCCGTCAGTCGCTGACGTGTTCCCCGCGGCTCTTGCAGCGTCTTTCGCCCGTGGCGCGGTTCCCGCGACCGCTCACGGCGGCCTGTTGGATTCGACGGATTCTTCTCAATTCCCAGCCAACCGAATCGACATGCCGGCAGCTTTCATGGCCGGCATACCCGAGGAGCAGCGTCCGTGACTTCCGTAGGCAATTCCGTCTTCGATTCCCTGCACGCATGCGCCGGCAAGATCCTCCACGAATCCATTGAGGCGTGCGATATTCCGACCGCATTTGACCGCCGCATCCGGTTCCGGGGTGAGATGCTGGAGCGCATTTCAGGCGAGGCCGAACAATCCCAGGCGGTCCAGCTTTCGACCTGTAGAAAGGTCTTTGTCATTGCCCTTGGCAAAGCCGCGGGGCCCATGCTTGAAGTGCTCCTGGACCGCATGCCGCGCCGCAAAGGCCTGAGGGGGATTTGCTGCTCAAAGTATCTTCCTCAAAAGCGCAATTGGCGATTCCGCTACTTTGAGGGTGGACATCCGCTGCCCAACGAGGAGTCGTTTGCCGCCGCGCGCGCGACCCTGGCTTTGCTGAGAAAAGCCAGGAAGGACACCCTGATCTTCTTCCTGATCTCCGGTGGCGGATCAGCCATGTTCGATTTGCCCATCGATGAGTCCATCAGCCTGCAGGACACGGTCGACTTTCACAGTGCCCTGCTCGCGTCCGGCGCGCCCATCAGCGACATCAACGTACTGCGCAAGCATTTTTCCGCGGTGAAGGGCGGCAAGCTGGCGATGGCCGCTCCGGAGGCGATGAAGATTTCGCTTCTGCTCCCCGATGTGCCTCTTCGCACTCTTGATTCTCTTTCGTCCGGGCCCACCTCTCTCGATCGATCCACGATCGATGATGTGCGAGCGATCCTGAACAAGTATGACCTTGAAGAGAAGCTGCCCCAGTCCGTGACGGGACTCCTCCTTCGCGAAAGCCGATCAGAGTCGTCGGAAACGACCCCACAGAAGTCGCCTCTCGCATGGATCTCCGCGCGGCCCGGGCTGACAAAAGCGTCCCCGGCTCCCGCAGCCCGCTCCGGAAAGGACGCGGACCTGTTTCCTCCTCATTCGATCTTCGAGACGCTGCTTTCCAGCCATGACTTGCTGGAAAATGCGCGGGCTGCGGCGCAAAAGGCCGGATACTTCGTGGCCGTGGATAACTCCTGTGACGACTGGGATTATGCCGACGCGGCGCGATACTTGCTGGAACGCTTCCATGCCTTGCGCGGTCAACACGCTCGCTTTTGCATGATTTCCGTGGGAGAACTGACCGTTACCATGGACCGGAAGCCGGGCGCGGGAGGGCGGAACCAGCAATTCGCGCTGGAGTGTGCCCGCAACCTGGCCCAATACCCTGAGGAACGGCTGACGGTGCTCAGCGCCGGCTCAGACGGCATTGACGGAAACACCCCGAACGCAGGCGCCATCGCTGACCCGTCCACATTTGAAAGGGCCCGCGCATTCGGCTTTGACCCAGAAGAATCGCTGCGGACTTACGACACGTGCCCTCTCTTTATGGCGCTGGGGGATTCGATTGTGACCGGCCCGACTGGCCAGAACCTGCGCGATCTCCGGCTTCTGATTTCCGAGAAAGACTAGAAGGCAATTTACCCGGTTGTTGTAGGATCGTTCCTGTTGCATCACCCCGGTTTTTCAACACGGCATCCGGCGAAATGGTGTACATTAAGGTTCATTCGCCTCGCCTTTTGCTCCAGGATCACCCAGTGGCTCGAAGAGGAACGCGCAAGTCCATCGACAAAATACCCGACATCCGCGCCGTGGCTGCACTGGCCAAGGTCTCCATCGCGACGGTTTCGCGCACCATCAACGGTTCGCCTGTGGTGAGCGAGCGTCTGTCAAAGCGCGTCTGGCAGGCGATCGAGCAACTGAATTACTTTCCCAATACGCACGCGCGCAGTCTCGTTTCCGGTCGAAGCCGCATCTTTGGCATCATCGTTGAGAACATCACGAATCCATTCTTTCCCGAACTGATCCAGAACTTTGAAGAGATCGCGGTCGCCCACGGCTACGAAATCCTTGTCAGCTCCTCCAACAGCGATCCGGCAGTCCTGACCACGTGCGTGCGGCGAATGATCGAGCGCAAGGTCGAGGGCGTGGCCATGCTCACCTTTGGCGAAGAAGAACCCGTCATGGATCAGCTTTCGTTCCACGACATTCCAATCGTGCTGGCCGAATTCAAGCTCAGCGATCCAAAGTCCAGCACCATCCTTCTTGACTACACAACGGGAATCCGCGCGGCTGTCGATCATCTCGTCAGCCTGGGGCATCGCAAGATTGGATTTCTTGCCGGACCACACAAGATTCACTCGGCAATGACCCGCGAGAATGACTTCCGAACCGCGATGGAGGAAGCGGGTCTTCCCGTTCAGAAGAAGTGGATCATCGAATGCGACCACACGCTGAAGGGAGGCGTTGCGGGGTTTGAGCGCCTGCAAGCGCTTCCCACGCGACCCACGGCTGTGATGTGCTCGAATGACATCACGGCAATCGGCGTCTTGCGCGCGGCCTACATCCAGAAGCTTCGCGTCCCGGAAGATCTTTCCGTGGTCGGGCTCGACGACATCGACTTCGCCGAATTCACGCTTCCGCCGCTGACCACCATTCGCCTTTCCCGCGCGGACCTTGCCCACGCTGCGGTGGAGGCTCTGCGCCAGCAGGCTGAAGGACCGTCCAACGGCAAACTTCAGCGAGAGTTTCTGGTGTCGACGACGCTTGTCGTCCGCGGCTCCACGGCTCCTCCCCCAAAGGCCTCGTAGATTCAATCGGGTTGCCCGCCGTCCCGCTTTCGGCTCATGACCGCTCCCGCGCAATTTCCACTAGCACGAAGCCCTGGATCAGTTCCGCGGATTGCTCCAGACGCATCGCCGCAACCTCCTCATGCGTTTGCGCTGCCGCCGTTCGGCGATCCAAGTACACGCGCGGTTTCGCGAATTGAATCTCGGAAGTCAGTGTCCGCATCCCCAGAAGCTTCCAAAGATGGGCAGGAAGTCTTTGTCGCCAAACCAGCACACGTCTCGTTCTTCGCATCCGTGCGGCGGAAGATAGTGCACGGCACCCGCAGTGACCGGCATTCCCGCGCGGAAAGCGGGCTCAATCAGCTGCGAATGAAATCGCATTGCGAACTTCCGTCGGAGGTTGTTCCCTCAGGGAACACGATGACCGGAACCGGCTCGGCGATTCGGTGATCCTGGGCGATCAACTCGCGACCCAGCTCAAGGACTCCGGGGCGAAGCGGCGTGAGGCCCTAGTTGGTATAGAGCCTGACGTAATCCACCTGAATCTCCGCAGGGTAGGTGGTGGTTGAGTCAGGTGCTCCCGGCCAGGAACCGCCAACGGCAAGATTCAGGATGAGGAACTCCGGTCCGTCGTCGAAGGGCCACTTGCCATTGAACGTCCCGTCTGTCGACTTATAGGTTGCGTACACGTTGGAAGGGTCGTCCACGTAATACTGAATCTCGCCCTTGGACCAGATCATGCCATACGTGTGCCAGTCGGCCGCGGAGAAGCCGGAGGGATGGTACTGCACGCTTTCGCTCGCCTCAGCCCCGCTGGTTCCGCCATGGATCGACCCGGCGATCCAGTCGTACCCGGCCGGAGGAGCACCGAAGTACGGCGGCGGATTGTTTCCGTCGATGTGCTCCATCACATCCAACTCTCCGCAGGCTGGCCAGTTGATGGTTGCAATGTTATTGCCGAGAAGCCAGAAAGCGGGCCACATTCCCTGCTCTTCGGGCAGCTTCATCCTGGCTTCCAGCCGGCCGTACTGAAAGCTGAAAAGACCCCGTGTCTTCAACCGCGCAGACGTGTAGACCCCTGTCGATGGCTCCTCCGCCACAATGTGCAGCACGCCGTCGGTTCCCACGTAGGCGTTCGGCGTGGCGGTGGAGCAGGGCGCGGCACTGGAGCCCCATGCGCAGTAGTTTTCAAGCTCGCCGTTTCCAAAGCCGCTGTTCCCCGTGTCGTAAGTCCACACGCTGGGATTGGGCTGCGCATTCGAACTGCCGGAGTTGGCAAACTCATCGGACCACGCCAGTGTTCCCGACGGAATGTTCAGTGAGAAGGTTTGCGAGGTGACGGCGCTCTGCGTTCCCGCGCTGACGGCGATCGCCTTCACGGTCAGGTTCGAGTCCACAAGCATGGGCGCCTGATAAATCTGAGAAGAAGTGGCCGGCGCTGAGCCATCGAGCGTGTAGTAAATGACCGCGCCCGAGGCCGCGGTGCTGAGGCTCACCATCTGCGCTCCATTTTGCGCAGCAGTGGTGCCGATTTGGGGTGCAGCCACGGTTGGAGGGGGAGGAGGCGTGGTGGATGAGGTGCCGCCACCACCGCATCCGCAGGCCAAAGAGCCGATTAGCAGAACCAAACTCAACACAGTGCTTTCCGTCCGCATGGAATGACTTTCTTCTCGTGCTCAGGGTTTGAGCCAAATCTGAATGCCACATAAAATCTGAACATCCCGCAATTCCGGTCGTCAACCTCTAGCTGCAAATTTCGGCAGCGACCCCTGCTCCCAGGCATCCTCTGGCTGGCGCATTCACCGCGCGGCCGATGGCAAAGAGCCCGGCGTGCTGCCTAGACAACGAAGTACTTCGCCTGCGCATGATGCACGATGATGGCATTGGTGCTCTGCTCCGGCTCCAGGTGATAGCCCTCCGTCAGCCGCACCCCGATGTTTTCCTCCGGACGCAGAAGTCGGAAGATCTTTGTCTGATCCTCGAGATTCGGACATGCAGGATATCCGAAGGAATAGCGCGAGCCGCGATACTTCTGATGAAAGAGGTCAGAGATACGCGCCGCATCCTCCCCCGCGATGGAAAGGAACTCGCGTGCCTGCTTGTGCGCGAATTCCGCGAGACCTTCCGCCGTTTCCACGGAAAGCCCATGCAGGTAGAGATACTTGGTAAAGTCGCCGGCCTCAAAGAGCTTCTGCGTTTCAACACTCGCCCGGCTTCCAACGGTAACAATCGAGAACCCAACCACATCGCGCGTGCCTGCCGAAGTCGGTTCAAAATAGTCTGCAATCGAAAGCCGGCGTCCCTGCGGCTGGCGCGGAAAGGTAATTCGCTCCACTTCGCGACTCGCGTCGTCGGGATCAAAAACCAGAAGATCCTCCCCTTCACTGGCGCAGGGATAAAAGCCGATCACGCTCTTTGGTTCAAACCAGCCATTCGCTTCCACCTCGCGCTCCAAGTCGAACAGGATCGGCCGATACTTCTCCTCCACCAGGCGCAGGTAATCGGCCTGCGCGGCTGTCTTGAGCTGCCATTGGTTCTTGAAGAGAGCCGTCTCATTCAAGTAGGTGAAGATCTCGGGCAGGCTGTAGTCCTTGAAGACGCGCGGTCCCCAGAAGGGCGGTCGCGGAATCGAGGATGAGCGCGTGACCGTGGGCGAACGGCCGTCGGGCGTGAGCTCCACAAGCTTCAAGTCCACAGCGGGCGCAGCGACTTTGGCAAAAGTCTTAACGGTTCTTCCCTCGGCGGCCCGCTGTTCTCGCGTGGCAGCACTCTTCGAGGTCAGGTCCGACATGACATGCAGGCCTGCGAAGGCATCCTCCGCATAGAAGACCGGCCCCGAGTATTCCTTGCGAAGATCGTCTTCGACATACTTCCTGGTGAGCGCAGCTCCGCCGCAGACCACTGGAATCGAGAGCCCCAGGCGCTGCAGATCCTGCAGAACATACTTCATCTCGAGCGTGGATTTAACCAGCAGCCCGCTCAGTCCGATTGCGTCCGCGCCCGCTTCGCGCGCAGCGGAGATGATTGGATCGGAAGGCTGCTTGATGCCCAGATTCACCACACGATATCCGTTATTGGAAAGGATGATGTCGACGAGATTCTTTCCAATGTCGTGCACATCCCCTTTCACTGTGGCGAGCACCATGGTGCCCTTGCCTGCTCCGTCCTTCTTTTCCATCTTCGGCTCTAGATAGGCAACCGCAGCCTTCATCACGCCGGCTGAGTCAAGCACCGAGGGGAGTTGCATTTTCCTTGCTCCGAAAAGGTCGCCGACGGTCTTCATGCCGTCGAGAAGGACGGTGTTGATGAGATCGAGCGGGGAGTAGGCGGCAAGGGCCGATTCGAGCGCTTCTTCCAGCGACTGTTTCGACTCCCCTTTGCCGATGGTGCGCTCTCCACGGATAATCAGCTGCTTCAGTTTTTCTTCAATGGTGAGGCTTTCGACCTCAACTTCGTCTTCTTCCCCAACCCCCTTGGTGAGCCCGCTAAAGTGCGCCATATAAACCTGGAGAGGATCGCCCGCTTCCCTATCCTGGAAGATCAGCTTGCGCGCCAACTGCACCTCAGCTTCCGGAATCTTGTAAAGCGGGTAGATCTTCGCGTAGTTCACAATCGCCGCATCCAGGCCGCGATCCACCGCCTCCTTGAGGAAGACGCTGTTCAAGACGCGCCTTGCATAGGCATTGAGTCCGAACGAAATGTTGGAGACGCCCAGCACCGTCTTGCAGCGCGGCAGCTCCTGCTTGATGCGGCGGACGGCCTCGAGCGTTTCAATCGCCGCGGATCGATAGTCTTCCTGCCCGGTGGTGATGGGCAAGGTAAGAGGATCGAAAATGAGGTCCTCCGGGCGCAGCCCATACCGGTCGACCGCAAGCGAGTGAATGCGATGCGCGATTGCGACTTTGCGTTCCGCGGTGAGGGCCATGCCTTCCTCGTCAATCGTGAGCGCGATTACGGCCGCGCCGTACCTCCGCGCCATGGGAAGAACCAGGCTGGTTCTCTTTTCGCCGTCCTCCAGGTTGATGGAGTTGATGATGGGCTTGCCCGGAATGCGCTTGAGCGCCTCCTCCACGACATTCGCTTCTGTCGAGTCCACAAGAATAGGCGCGGGGATGCGCGTGGCAATCTTTTCGAGGACGGCATTCATGTAGGCCTGCTCGTCCTCGCCCACAATCGCGCAGCAAAGGTCGAGCATCTGCGACCCTTCCGCAACCAACTGCTTCGCCATGGCCAGAATGCCGTCGTAATCCTCTGCGCGGACCATGTTCCTGAAGCGATCCATGCGCGTGGTAGTGTTCATCTCCTCGGCAATGACGACCGGCTGACCATCCACCTCAAGAGGAACGGCGCTGAACGCGCTGGCGGCCACCGATTGAGGCTTCAACGAACGCGGCGCGGGCGCAATTCCGCGAACCGCCTCCACGACGGCCCGGAGATGCTCGGGCGTGGTTCCGCAACAGCCGCCCACAATCTGCACACCGTACTCGGCGACGAAGCGACGATGAAAGGAGGCGAGTTCCTCCGGGGTGAGCTTATAGACCGCGTGCCCACCCTCGTTTTGCGGAAGGCCCGCGTTGGGCAGCACGCTGATGGGAACGGTGGCATTCTGACAAAGAAAGCGCACCGCATCATTCATCTCCGCCGGTCCGGTGGCGCAGTTCAGGCCGATGACGTCGGGCTTTAAGCTCTCGAGAACGGCCAGGGCAGCGCCAATTTCCGAGCCCAGCAGCATGGTTCCAGTGGCTTCCAGCGTGACCTGCACCTGCAAGGCGACGTTGCGGCCGGTTGAGGGAATTCGGCCTTCCCGGGCTGCGATGATTGCGTCGCGACATGCCGCGAGTGCAATCTTGGCTTGCAGCAAATCCTGGCAGGTTTCAATCAGCAGCACATCGACACCGCCCTCAATCAGCGCCTGCGCCTGCTCAAGATAGGCCGCTGCCATTTCGTCATATCCAATGTGGCCGAGCGAAGGCAGCTTTGTGGTGGGCCCCAAGGAACCGGCGACAAAGCGCGGCCGCTCTGGAGTGGAAAACTCATCGGCCACGGCGCGGGCCAGGCGCGCGGCGGCAAGGTTAAGCTCGTGCGTGCGATCCTGCAATGCGTATTCGGCGAGGACGATGCTCGTGGAGCCAAAGCTGTCTGTCTCAATCACGTCGCAGCCAGCCTCGAGGAACGACGCATGAACCGAGCGAATCACGTCAGGGCGCGAGAGCACGAGCAGCTCATTGCATCCCTCATTGCCCCAGAAATCCTCTTCGGAAAGATTGTGCTGCTGCACGTTCGTGCCCATCGCGCCGTCGTAAACCAGCACCCGCCGCGAGAGTTCTTTCAGAAAGTCCGCCAAAGGAGCTCCTTAACTTTGTAAAGCCCAGAAAATCGGGGAAAAGCCGATGCATCAAGGATAAATGACGGCGCACAAATGGCGAAGGGGCCAGTGCCGGCCGCGAAGCTCGTTCATTCGTAGTGGGCAGCGTTCAGAAATGGGTGCGGGAAAGCTCTGCCGTACCTCTACTTTTGCGCGGTGAGCGCCGCAACCGGGACCAGCATATCTTCCTTGCGCATCACCATGCCGGTCGCGTTCAAGGATGCCAATTCGAATCCGTGCCCATGCGTGATCGCGTCCGTGGGACAGGCCTCCACGCAGTAGCCGCAGAAGATGCACCGGTTGTAGTCGATGTTGTAGACCTTTGCGTAGCGCTCGGAGGAGGAAATGCGCATCTCTTCCGTATTGTCGGCGGCCTCAATGTAGATGCAGTTCGCGGGGCAGGCCGCGGCGCAAAGGAAGCAGGCCACGCACTTTTCCAGGCCGTCCTCGTCGCGCTGCAGCACATGCGCTCCGCGGTACCGCGACTCGAAGACCGCGCCGCGCAGCGGTCCCTTGCCGTCGGGATAGTTCTCCACCAGCGTGGGCTCCAGCATCTCGCGAAAGGTGACGCTCATTCCCTTGGCGATTCCGGCGAGATTGCGCACAATCGACATATCTCAAGTATACGACTCTTCTCCGCCCGAAAGACGGGGGATGCGCCTCTCCGCTACTTGTGCGTGGGTGCGTTGCGCTTGTGCCGAACTCCTGAAGACTCGAACTCCTGGCAGTAGGCGGAATCCTGTCCCCGCGCAAGCCCGCGCACTGCGCTCTGTCCCGCGCACAGGCGACGCTCCATCTGCTGCGCCGAGACCCCGCTCAACTGTTGCACCTGGTCGAGGCCCGTACCGGGATCCAGGTCATACTCGTACACATAGTCCGCTGGCGGCTTCTGACTCCCGAAGTCAAAGTGGCTCCAGGTGCCCACGTACTCACTGCCGTTCCCGCGGGCCATCACAGCATAGACCTGCGTCCAGTTCACGCCGGGCGGCGGGCTCGCGCTCCACAAGTGAATTCCCTGCCCTCCATGCATCCATCGTGCGGTCCATGTGTGATGACTGGCATCGTAGTAAAAGGACGTCAGGTAAGTATCCGCCGGGCATTCGTAGCAATTGTCGTAAAGAATTGCCGGCTCTGACTTGTTCGGGATGTAATGCAGCCAGTCCATCCAGCGCAGGTTCACGCCCTTCAGCAGAGGCGTCACCAGGTGGCTTGTCAGCGACACGTTCCACACCGCGAAGGTGTCTTCGTCCGGAGCGGCCAGCGGCGAGGCTCGCAGCGTGGTGAAGACCAACGCCGCATCATACTGCACACCAATCTCCCGAATCGCTGTCCACTTTTCCCCCTGGAGCGCCCGCGTAACCCACACCACGACGCTCTGATCCTGCTGCGAGTGAAAGTCCACCCAGTGGAAGCCCTCGGGGGCCTGCTGGGCAACAAGCGGCAGGGAGCATGTGGAGAGCAGAGCGCAGAGTGGAAAGGCCAGCCGACAGAGGGGTCCGCGCATAGTCTCTGGTATATCAGACGAGCCCAATTGGGCCGCTCAAATGCCGAGCTTCGCCCAGATCGCGTCAATTCGCACCCGGGTGGCGCCGTCCATTTCGATCATTGCCGGCCACGGACGCTCGAATCCCTCCGAGCGCCACTTCCGCGTCGCGTCAATGCCCATCTTCGACCCGTAATTGGGCAATCGGGAAGCATGATCCAGCGAGTCCACCGGGCCCAGGGTGAATTGAATGTCCCGCTCGGGGTCGATGTTGTTGGCCACCCGAAGCACCACCTCGGCCGTGTCCTGCACATCGCAGTCCTCATCGACAACGACGATGCACTTGGTGAACATGGCCTGCCCAAGCGACCAGATGGCATGCATCACCTTGCGCGCATGGCCAGGGTAGCTCTTGCGGATGGACACGATCATCAGGTTGTGAAAGACGGCCTCGACCGGCAAGTGAATGTCCACGAGCTCCGGAATCTGCATCTTCATCACCGGCAGAAAAATGCGCTCGACGGCCTTGCCCATCCAGGCATCCTCCATCGGCGGCTTGCCCACAATGGTGGTTGCGTAAATCGGGTTCCGGCGGTGGGTGATGCAGGTTAAATGAAAGACGGGATAGTGATCCGTCATGGTGTAAAAGCCGGTGTGATCGCCGAAGGGTCCTTCGTCGCGCAGCTCGCCCAGTTCCACATAGCCTTCAAGAACAATCTCGGCGTGCGCGGGAACTTCCAGGTCCACCGTTTCGCATTTGACGATCTCCACCGGCTTGCCGCGCAGGAATCCCGCAATCATCAGCTCTTCCACCTCGGGCGGAGCGGGAATGATTGCGGAAAATGTGGTGGCGGGGTCTGTCCCAATGGCGACGGCGACCTCCAGCCGCGAGCCTTTCAGATTGCCGAATGCCGCCCGCGGAAGTCCGCCAACGGAGCCCTCTGGAATCGGAAATGCCCCGCCGCCGGACTCGGCCATCGCCGCGACTCTGGCGGTTTTGGGGTCGGCATCTGCCGCCGCTTCGGCTGCCTGGCGCAGAGCTTCCCTGTAGTGCTCGGCTGCCACCTTCTGCCTCTGCCAATGCATGCCGGTCGTCTGCCCGTCGTAAATCTGCATGCGGTACATGCCAATGTTGCGCTTGCCGGTTCGCGGGTCGCGCGTGTGCACGCACGGCAGCGTAATGAATCTTCCTCCGTCGAGCGGCCAGCACTGCAAGACCGGAAACGCGTTTAGGTCAAAGTTCTCGCGCAGCACAACCTCTTTGCAGGGCGCGTCCTTGGCGCTCACCGTCTTGGGAAAAGCGGAGCTGATGGCGCCAAGCTGGGGCAGCATCTTCAGCTTGTCCAGCAGTCCTTCGGGCGCTTTCAGGTTCATGAATCCCTGAATGCGTTCCGCCACCTCTTCCACCCGTTCCACACCCAGGGCCAGTGCCATGCGGTGTTCGCTGCCGAACTGGTTGATGAGGACCTTGTGGCCGGGGTGTCCTTTCACGTTCTCAAACAGCAGGGCCGGGCCGCCCGGTGCATACTTCCCTTTTGTGGCCACATTGGCGCCCGCCGGCGAATCCAGCTTGCTCACGCGATCAGTAATCTCCGTGATCTCAAGCAGCGGCGACACTTCCTCATGCACGCGCCTGAGCTCGCCGTGCTTTTCGAGCGTTTTGATCCAGTCGCGCAGATCGTCGTAGGCCAAAAGAGTCCACTCCGCAAGAAGGCAGTCGCCTACCCACAGTCTAAAGCCTTTGGGGGTCCCTCGATTGGAAAGGCGGTCCGGCATCCCGGCCGCAGCATGCGCCTCTCGGCGCGCAAGGCCATCAATCGGTAAGGGGCACTACCTGGACAAGCGGGATTGCGGGTTGAATCGCATCCATCGGAAATCCGAGCCGCTTCCACTCGTCGTACCCGCCGCGAAGAGGCCGCACGCGATCAATTCCCAGCTTGTGAAGTGTCAGGGCGGTCCGGGCCGCGGTGGCTTCGCTCGGGCAGGTGCAGTAAAGCACGACGTCCCGGTCGCGCGGAATCTCGCCAATGCGGGCCGCGAGCGCCTCAGGAGAAAGGTGCAGGGCACCGGGAAGCGTGAATGGATCGGGCAGCAACTCCAGCGGGTGACGAAGATCCACAATAAACACGGGCACTCCGGCATCAAGCTGCGCTTTCAGGTCCATCGGATCCATGCGGGCCTCGGCAAGCTTCCGCAAAAAATAACGGCGGCGATACAAGCGCGCCAGGATGAATCCAACGACGCCCGCCAGGAGAAGCGCACCGGAAAATCGGCCCACCCAATTGAGCAGGCTCTGGTCCTTCTCGAGAGCGGCCCCAAAAAGCCGGCCGAGGGTGAGCAGGGTACCCACCCACAGAAGCGCTCCCATGCCGTCGAAGAGCAGGAAGCTGCCGATTTGCATCCCATTTCCCCCCGCGACCGGGGGCGCAAGCGTGGCTAGACCGGGAACGAATTTGGCGAAAATCAGGGTTATTGCACGCCGGCGGCCGAAGGAATCCTGAGTGCGGCGAACGCAGACGGTTGGCTCCAGGGAAAGCCGGCACAGAATGCGTAGCACATGGTGGCCGTAGCGCCGGCCGACAAGAAACCAGGTGGTGTCAGCCACCAGCGTGGCGAGCACCGCCACAACCAGAGCGGCTAAAAAGCTGAGCTGGCGTTGCGCGGCCAGTGCGCCGGCAGCCAGCAGGACAGGCGTGGCAGGCAGCGGGATGCCAAGCTGCTCAACCAGTACCCACGCAAAGAGCAGCAGGTAGCCGTAAAGCAGCAAATCGTGCGTCGTAAACGCCATCAGGCCTCTCTCCGTTGTCCCAGGCGAGCCATCTCCTGCGGATTCTCACAGTATGGGATGTACGGGCGGGCAGGAGGATTCACGCCCCATGCCGGCTTGTGACGCGCCGTGAAGGGCCATGGGGAAAAGGATACTCAATTTTCGATTGGTGGGGGCGCGGCGCCTTTTGGAGGGGCTTCAGCGGCCGCCCGAGGACAAGGTGCCGTGCGCTTCCACGCGAGCGGTCTGCGGAGTCGTCTCGCCAAAGTAATTGCGGTCCCGCAGATTCCGATAAAACTCACCCGTAAGCTCGGCGGCGCGCGGTCCAAAGGTCGGCCTTCCACCTTCCAGGAGGACGACGGTCACAATGGGGCCCTGCGGGGTGTCGGAATAAGAGGCAAACCACCCGAAACGAGTTCCTTTGTCGGAGCAGGTTCCGGTTTTGCCGAAGACCGGAAGCTCCCGGAAATTGGTGCGGAGGCTTCGCGCGGTTCCGTACTCCACCGCGCCGGCCATCCCGTCCTGCAGTTCGGGGATGTACTTGGCAATGTGGAGGACTCGCTTGATGCGAGGCTGGAAATCGGAAATCTGCTCGGGCGTGGTGGGATGCTGCAGATAGTAAAGCGTGCCCCCGTTGGCGATGGCCGCCACCAGCGCGCCCAGTTGCAGCGGCGTCATTGAAACGCCCTGCCCAAAGCTGCACATGCGGCCCACTCCCCCCTCGGTCTGTGGGAGAGGCTGATCGGGATATTCGCCCAAATGCTCGCCCTGAATCTGCCAGCCAGCCAGCTCTCCCAGGCCGAACTCAGTGGCATAGTGGTGCACGCGCTCGAAGCCGAGCTCCCGGCCCAGCTCTTCAAAGTAAAGATTATTGCTGTGCGCAATGGCCTCGGTCATGTTCATGCGGAAGCCCGGCAGCCTGACCATCGTGTCTCGCGTCACCAGCCCCTCAGACAGCGCCGCCAGGGCAACCGACAGCTTGATGGTGGAACACGGCTCAGCGCCGGGAGAGAGCGCCAGCTTTTGATTGACCATGGCCAGGATGCGGCCATTTGAAGCGTTGATCACCACGGCGGTTCCGTTCATGTTGCCCAGAGCGTCAATCGCCGCCTGGCGCACCACCGGATCCTCACCCGCCGTCACGTCCCCCGCAAAGATGTCTCCCCGCGCGAACGAGCTTGCGGTAAACCGCTCATAGTAGCGATGGCGCCGGACGCGCAAATGGGTCCTGCGCAGAGTGGCCCTCCGGTACGCGTATGCGTGCGTGGAGCGGCGGACAGTCGCTGGGTGCACGCGCCGCAGGGAAGAAGCTGACCTGGCCGCGACCGTGCTGTGATGTATTCTGCGCGCATGCCGGCGGGCATGATGCACAGTGGAAAGATGCGAATGGGCGGTCTTGGACGGATGCTGTGAGGTGGTCGAATCCAGCGCGCGGGTTGCCGGGCTCGCAAGCGCAAGGGCGACGCAGGCCAAGCCGACGGACAGCATCGAAGACAATCTCATGCTGTTCGTGTCCTTTCGCACCGGAATCCGCAACGCTCCCGTGGTGAAACTGGGCCTCTCGGCATCACAAGAAATCCTCCCCGAACCATGCGACAACGAAATCGGCCAATGCGCGATCCGCCTCTGCGTTCCACGTTGAACCCCCATTTCGCCTGGGAGCTCACGCCAGGTTGCATACTTCTACAATAACTGAACCCCGTGCCCCAGAGCCTTTCCGCGGCGTTCGAGGGTCTTTTTCCCCGCCAACCACAATGCGGATGCTTCACTATACGGCTGGCGCCGCCGCCAGGCAAAGAAATCGTCGCCCTGCTGGTTCCGAAAGTTTGCCTTCGGAACCGTTGTGGTTAAAGGCTCAAAACTGGTGGCGACGCATGAAGGCCGGCACGTCCAGGTCCCGGCCATCCTCCCCGGCATGTTCAAACGCGGCTGCCGGTTCGCCGGCCTTTTGCTCGCCTTCCACCGGCCGAGCGGATGCGCGGGCCTCGAATTCGCCACCCAACTCCGCGGACGCCGCGCGCAGTGCGGGCTCGTGCTGCATTCGCTCCTCCGCCTGCTCATGCCGCGGCGAGGGCGCGCTTTCGAAATCCCTGGAGGCCGCAGACGAGTGAATCGCAGACTCGAACCGATCCGATCTTCCCTCCCGCGATTCCTCCTCTTCGCTCAGGAAGTGCGCGCGCGCCGGAGCCGCCACCGCGAGAGCATCTGCGTCGCGCATCCACGTATCCGGCGCCATCACGGGGACCGAGATCACCGGCTCCTCGGCCACGTTCAGCATCCGCGCGCGCCGCTCCGGCATCTGGTCACGGAAGCCCGTGGCGATGACGGTGATCTTTACTTCTTCGCCCATGCGCTCGTCCTGCACCGCGCCGAAGATGATGTTGGCGTCCTCGTGCGCTGCCGACTGGATGAGCGAAGAGGCTTCATTCACCTCAGACAGCTTGAGCGAGCTGGAACCGGTGATGTTGATGAGAATGCCACGCGCTCCATCAATGGCTCCGGCCTCAAGAAGCGGAGATGCCATGGCGGCCTGCGCGGCCTCAATGGCGCGATTGGCTCCGGAGCGAACCGCGGTTCCCATCACCGCATGCCCCATTCCGGCCATCGTGGTCTTCACGTCCGCGAAGTCGCGGTTGATGATGCCCGAGATGGTGATGATGTCGCTGATGCCCTGCACGCCCTGGCGCAGGACGTCATCGGCAATGCGAAAGCTCTCAAAGAAGCCGGCATCCTTGGCGACGGCGAGCAGCTTTTCATTGGGGATCACGATCATCGTGTCCACGCTCTCGAGCAGCTCTTTGAGCCCGCGCTCCGCCTGTTGCAGCCGCCGCTTGCCCTCAAAGGCGAAGGGTCGCGTGATGACCGCGACGGTCAGAATCCCCATTTCGCTGGCAAGTGAAGCGATTACGGGTGCAGCCCCTGTGCCCGTGCCGCCGCCCAGGCCGGCAGTGACGAAGACCATGTCCGCGCCTTCCAGGGCTTCGATAATCTTGTCCGAGTCCTCGAGGGCCGCACGCCGGCCCACGTCCGGGTTGGCGCCGGCTCCCAGACCGGAGGTCAACCGCACTCCGAGCTGAAGCTTGACCGGAGCCTGAGAGAGTTTAAGCGCCTGCACATCGGTATTGGCCGCGATAAACTCCACCCCCTCCAGCCTTGCCTGGATCATGCGATTCACGGCGTTGCCGCCGCCACCGCCCACGCCGATCACCTTAATGCAGGCGCCCCGGCTGCCTTCCTCATGAAACTGAATCCGCATTTCTCCGGCGTCGTTTCTCTCGTGATCCATCGGTCCTCCTCCCAACTTAATAACTTGACGCGAACAGCGACCGCAATTTCGAGCGGAGCGAGTTGTTCTCCGCAGCCCGGCTCACCCGCGTGCGGTGCGCATACAACAGCATGCCCACGGCGGTTGCGAACGCGGGATTCACCAGCTCACCCGGCATGTGCGACAGCCGCACAGGAAGTCCGGTGCGAGCAGGGACGCGCAACTGGCCCTCGGCAACGTCCAGAAGGCCGGGCAGCGACGCTCCGCCTCCCGTGAACACGCAACCCGCGCCGAGCGCGTCCAGCACGCCTCCCTGCCGCAGACTTTCCCTGGCAAAGTACATGAACTCTCGTGCCCGCGGCTCAAGGATCTCCGCCACCATGCGCAGTGAAAGCCGGATGGGCTGCGGATTGGCCAGTTCAATCTCCGCATCCTGGGGAACCGCCGTGACCACGCAGTTTCCAAACCGGCACTTGACCTCTTCGGCCTGTGCCGCCGACAGTTCCAGACCGACCGCAAGATCATTGGTGAAGTGCAGACCGCCCAGCGGAATGCAGCCCGTGTGCGCGACGGCCCCCTCGAAGAAGACGATGATTTCGCTCGAATGCGCTCCGATATCAATCAGGCACACGCCGAGCTCCCGCTCGTCCGCCGAGAGGGTTGCCTCCGCGGAAGCAATCGACTCCAGAACCGCCTCTGTGACCTCCACGCCCGCGCGATTGGCGCACGTCACGGTGCTTTGCAGCGCGCTGCCGGAGCAGGTGGCGATGTGCAAATCCACCTCGAGCCTTGCCCCGACCATGCCGATGGGATCGAAGATCCCCGGCTGATCGTCGAGGATGAACTGGCGCGGAAGGAGGTGAAGAATCTCGCGGTCCGGCGGCCGCTCCACCGCGCGCGCGCGTTCGATTGCGGTGCGCACGTCCTCGCGCGAGATTTCTCGCAGGCGGTTGCCCAGGTCAAAGCCCCCGCTTGTGTTCAGGCCGCGAATATGCGGTCCGCCGACGCCCACGGCGCACTCATCGATGTTGGCGCGGGCTGACAACTCGGCGCGCTCGACGGCGGCCTTCACGGCCTTTGACGCCGGGCCAAGATCCGAGATCATGCCCTTCCGCATGCCGGCCGATTCCATGATGCCGTGGCCGCGATACCGCAACGCGCCTTCGTTCAGGTCTGCGGCAAGAACCCGGGTCCAGGCGCTGCCCAGATCGAGCACGACGATCAGATTTTCAGGTTTCTGATTCATCACTGGATTCTCACTGTCCCTGCTCGGTTCGCGCGTGCGAGACGTGGGCCGCATCGTTATGCTGCCGTGTACGCCTGGATGTTTTGCGCCGAACTTCGGCGCGATGACGTGGGTGTTTCAACTGTGCGTGGTGCGTTTTTGAAGATCGAACCTGGTTTCTCGAACGTTTGCTCGAAGGCCGTGCGATTGCGGTCCGGGTGAGTATCGCGTGCTTGACGGATTTTGCTTTCGCATGACCGCCCGGCCCGGGATCACCCTTTGAAATGGCTGAGGCTCCTGAAGAGGCTGTGGCCCCGGCTGCCGGCGAAGGAGCGGATGGAGAACCGTGCTTCATTTCGAGCACGACCTGATGGTCATACCGAAGATCCACTTCCGCCAGGCTCGGATACTGCTGACGCCAGTCCTTGATGTTGGCCTGGTATCGCTGAAACCTTTCGAGAAAATGCTCCTTGCCAAAGTCGGCAAGAATATCGGAGCCCTGTTGCTGCATCAGCACGCGAGCGTTTTCAGGATCCGTCAGGTCGATCTCTGAAATCTGGTCCATATCATGCGCGCCGTTCGCGCTCAGCGCCTGCTTCATCCGAAGATATAAATCCATGCGCGTCTTGCGGGCCGGCAGCGAATCGCGGCTGTCAATTCCCGTTAGAACGGGGAAAGAGTAATGGCGCTCGGTCATCATCGCGACCGGCATGTCCAGCAGAACTCCCTCGGCATCCACAAGGCCAAACTGGTCGCCACTCCGCGCGAAAGCCACAGGCTGGCGCTCCACGACGGCAACGCGAATCTGGTTTGGAAGGACGCGCATCACTGACGCCTGCTGCACCCAGGGAAGCTGCTCCAGCTGCTGACGACGGACGGCAAGCGGCACATAAAACACATTCCGGCCGATATCC
The DNA here is from genome assembly GCA_035534635.1 of Occallatibacter sp. Classification (GTDB taxonomy): domain Bacteria; phylum Acidobacteriota; class Terriglobia; order Terriglobales; family Acidobacteriaceae; genus Telmatobacter. The sequence continues at coordinate 147,786 of DATLRP010000016.1, read as the reverse complement.
TCGCCGAAGATCGGCATCAGATCGGCCCGCGTAAGGACAGAAAGGCCGGTGGCGTGAATATCCTGCGAGCCCACGATACGAAACCTTGCATCGCGCTGGAGAAAGGACCTTCCCGTGTGAAAAGCCCAAGCCATTCCACACAGGAGCAGGCACGCGGCGGAGAGCCACACGGCACGGCCCAGTTTGCCCGTGACCCTCCACCAGGGCCGGCCCGGCTCATCGAATCGGCTTCGGCGTGTTCCGGCTCCGCCGCGCTCGTTGGCCTCGTCGTCCAAATCCAGAGGCATTCCGGGTAGCCCGCCGCCCCTGAAAGGCAGACCCGGCTGTGCGCGCCGAAAGCGGGGCTCGACGGGCGCTTCATCTTCCCAGGAGGGAAGCCGAGATCGTTTTTCGTTCTTTGTCGCCACGTGGATGCAGCGATGATGAGCGTCGCCAGTCTCAACTATAGACCGGCGCGGAAACGCATCCGGCCCGGCGGCGAAGGGAGGAATCTGGTGCGTAAACGGGGTTGCAACCTCTGCGGCCGGGTGGGAGCCTTCAGCAACCGGCCTGCAGAGCGTCAAGAATCTGCGGGGCAAGCTGGCTCACGCTCCCTGCCCCGAGCGTAAGGATCAGATCGCCCTCCCGCGCGCAGCCGCAGACCTCATGGATTGCGGCTGGAAAATCCGCAACAAAGTGCGCCTGCGGTTGGCGAATCGTCTCGGCGAGAACCTCCGCCGAAACTCCGGGGATCGGCTCCTCGCTGGCTGCATAGATGGGAAGCAGGGTCAGTGTGTCCGCGCCCGCAAAAGCCGAGACAAACTCGTCCAGCAGATCGCGAGTCCGCGTGTAGCGGTGAGGCTGGAAGACGACGTGGATGCGGGAGTAGCCGCACTCCCTGGCCGCGGCCAGCGTTGCCCGTATTTCGGTGGGATGGTGACCGTAATCATCCACAACGACAATGCCGCGCGCCTCTCCGCGCCGATGAAATCGCCGGTCAACCCCGCGAAAATGGCTCAGGCCAAGGGCGATTTTTTCTGACGGAACTTCCAATTGGTGGGCAATCGCCACTGCCGCCGTCGCATTCAGCACATTGTGCCTGCCAGGTACATGCAATTCGAATGGACCCAGAGGACCCTGCGGCCCATCGATGAGGAATCGCGAAAAGCCTGTTGCGGGCGTCTGGAGCAGTTGCAGCCGGTAGTCGGCGTTGGACGCCGCGCCGTAGGTGAGCACACGCCTCCTGGTGCGGGGCAGAATCGCCGCCAGCAGATCGTTGTCGATGCAGGCTGTCACCGCGCCATAGAAAGGAACCCTGTCCATAAAGGCCAGGAACGCCTGCTCGATGTCCGCCATGTCGCGATAACAATCCATGTGCTCGCGGTCGAGGTTGGTGACAATGGCAAGAATGGGAGAGAGCTTGAGGAAGGACCGGTCGCTTTCGTCGGCTTCGACCACCATAAATTGCGTGGATCCAAGTCGCGCGTTGGATCCCATCGCATCCACGCGTCCGCCCACCACCACGGTCGGGTCGAGCCCTCCGGCGGCAAGCACAGCGGCAACCATGGAGGTTGTGGTGGTTTTGCCGTGCATGCCGGCGATGGCAATGCCGAACTTGAGCCGCATCAACTCTGCGAGCATCTCCGCACGCTGGATGACAGGAATCTTCTGCTTCCTTGCCTCCAGAATCTCCGCATTGGACTCACTCACCGCGGAACTGGCGACGACCACCGTGGAACCGGAGACATGCGCCTCGGAATGACCCTCATAAATGGTTGCGCCCAGCTGGGCAAGCCGCTCGGTGACGGCGCTTCGGCGCAGGTCTGAGCCGGAGACCCGCATCCCCAGCCCGAGCAGAATCTCCGCGATTCCGCTCATGCCGATTCCGCCGATCCCGATGAAGTACGCGTGCTGGGACTTGGCAAACATGTGTAATCGAAACTCTACTCTAACACCTGCAAGACGGTGTATTTGCGGCCTCGCGCTGCCCTCACCGCGCTCGGCTCTCGCGGTGCGCAAGCCGCTCTCGGGCATGAGATTGTCTGCTTGCCGGGTTCGCCGCCCTCGGCCCCGAGTGGGGCGCGCGGCGGCGCCGAAATCCGCGCCGAACAAGAAAGTTTTCACCAGACCGCAACTAAACCTTCAAGATGCGGTTTGAACCACTGTAAGCCGGTTGGGCAGGCTTCCCACTCCGGCAGCGGCTGCGGAATGCTATGCAGACCGTGGTCCCGCCCGATTGAGCCGGGACTCGCAGCACAAGGAGGATGCAATGAAAATTCTTCGCCTGGCACTGATCGCAATGCTGGCTGCGCTGCCATTGAGCGCGACGGCCCCCGCGCAGGTGTCTGTCGGTGTCGGCGGCCCAGCCGTCGCTCCCTATTCCGATCCTGGCTATTACGGTTATGACAATGGCTATGGCAATGGCTATGGCAATGACAATGGCTACGGCAATGGCTATGGCTATGGCAATGGCTATGACAATGACGCTTATGGCCCGCCGGTCTGCCAATGGGGCTACTACTCCTATTACCCCTACACCTGCGCTCCGTATGGCTACTATGGCCCGAGCTGGTTCGCCGGCGGCGTCTTCATCGGCGCGGGGCCGTGGTACCAGTGGGGCGGGTACGGATATCGCGGCGGCTACGGCGACCGTGACGGCTATGGACGCCGTGACGGCTACCGCGGCGGATATGTCGGGCGCACTCCCTATCGGGGTGGTGAGCGCGGCTACGCCTACGGCGGACGGGGCGGCTACGCAGGCCGCGGAGGCTATGCCTATGGCGGACGTGGCGGCTATGCGGCGCCGCGCGGCGGCACCGGATACGGATTCCGCGGCAATGGCGGTTACCGTGGCGGCGGCAGCTTCCACGGCGGCAGCTTCCACGGCGGCGGCTCGCACGGTGGGGGAGGATTCCACGGTGGTGGTGGGGGATTCCACGGCGGCGGAGGATTCCACGGCGGCGGCTCGCACGGTGGGGGAGGATTCCACGGTGGTGGTGGCTCCCACGGTGGCGGAGGCTTCCACGGCGGCGGCTCGCACGGTGGGGGAGGATTCCACGGTGGTGGTGGCTCCCATGGTGGCGGACACCGCTAATTGACCCGCTCGTTAAAACAGGCCCGTCTGCTCAGGCAGACGGGCTTTTTCATTGCGCGCAGGGTCTGGGCTCCACAATGGAACCGCAGCGGTTGCTTTCTAAGCGCAACCGGAAAGTGCCGCCAATCGATCGGCGATGCGAACCACAGCATCCGGATGGGTCTGCGTGCGTGCAGCGGCGGCCATGGCTGCGAGACGCCCGGGCGACGTCAGCAATGCAAGCAGCGTCGTGAGCAGCCTATCAGGCTCGCCCAGTTCCGACTCCTTGAGCATCACGGCGGCTCCCGCCTTCACCATCTCTTCGGCGTTGCGCGTCTGGTGGTCGTCGGCCGCGGCGGCAAACGGCACCAGCAGCGAAGGCTTGCCGGCCGCGGCAAGCTCGGCAACGGTGGAAGCGCCGCTGCGTGCCATCACGAGCGTCGCGGCAGCAAATTGGGCCGGCATATCGTCGATAAACGGCTGAACGCGCCAGCGTTCCGGGCTCGCTCCGCTCTGTTCGTAGGCGGCTCGCGTACTTTCGGCATGCTGAGCGCCGCTCTGGTGCACGATTGCCAGCCCCGGAACCGCGCCGAGCAGGGCGGAGGCGATCTGCGGGCACGCACGATTGAAGAGACGCGCTCCTTGCGAACCGCCAAAGATGAGCAACTGAGGATCACGGCCGGGAGTCTCACCCAGTTCAAAAAACTCAGCACGCACGGGGATTCCGGTCACTTCCGCATTCCTGAACCACTTTGCCGCGCTGGGAAAATTGACTGCGGCGGCATTGACACGCCGGCCCACGAGGCGGTTGGCAAGGCCCGGCATGGCATTCGGCTCAAAGACCATGGTGGGCACGCGCAGCAGCAGCGCCGCGGCCATTCCCGGCCCTGAGGCATATCCGCCCACCCCAAAGACGACGGTTGGCGCGAACTCGCGAATCATCCGGCGGCAGGACCAGACGCTCCGCGGCAGATGGAGCAGGGTTCGGGCCCGCGTGGCGAGGGAGACATTCTTGAGCGGTCCCACATCGATCAGCTTCAAGGGAAACCCCGCGGCCGGGACCAGACGGGATTCCAGACCCCGTTCGGTTCCCACAAACAGAATCTCCGCCTGATGGCGCGCAACCAGTTCGCGCGCCACGGTGAGCGCCGGAATGATGTGCCCGCCGGTCCCGCCACCCGCAATCAGAACGCGCGGACTGGTCATGCATCCGCCTTTCGGGACGTGCATGCGCAGCGCAAATCCTGCGCAGACTGTCGCGTCGGTGCGGCTCGTCTCTTCCATGCGTCAGTTGCCGCAGCCCTGCGCACAGTGCGAAAGAATTGCGTCTCGGCACGCACCGGTCAATCAACCTTCCTGGAGATGTTGAGGAGAATTCCGATGCTGGCCAGGGAGACGAACAGCGACGTTCCACCGGAAGAGATGAAGGGAAGCGGAATGCCCTTGGTGGGCACCAGGGAGAGAACAACGCTGATGTTGAAGAAGGCCTGCAACAGGAGCGAGACGATGATTCCGAACGCAGTGAGCCTTGCGAACGGATCCTGGGAGCGAAAGGCCACCCGAAGACCCCGGACGCCCAGCACGACAAAGAGCGCCACGATGCAGATGGCGCCGATGAAGCCGAGCTCTTCGGCAATGTTGGCAAAGATAAAGTCTGTGGAAGCCTCGGGCAGGTAGAAGAGCTTCTGGATTCCTTCCATGTATCCCTTGCCGGCAAGCCCGCCCGTTCCAACCGCAATCAGCGATTGGTTGATGTGAAAGCCCGCGCCCATGGGATCTGCGTCTGGATGAAGAAACGCGAGCATGCGCGCACGTCTCCAAGGCACCAGGAAGAGCAACGCGGCCAAGGGCGGCAGGGAAACGGCGAAGGCGCCAACCAGATATTTCCATTCCATCCCGGCAAGAAGAAGCATCATCGCGGTCACGCCGCCAATCACCATGGCGGTTCCCAGATCCGGCTGCTTGACGATCAGCAGCATGAAAACCAGAGGCATGATGGACGCCGGAAGCAGAGTTCTCCTCCAGTCCTTCATGCAATCAAGACGCGTGTGCAGAAACCATGCCAGGAAGAGGACCAGGACGGGCTTGGCAATCTCAGAAGGCTGAAAAGTGAAGAGCCCTCCGAAGCGAATCCACCTGTGGGTGTTGTGCGAGCCGCGAAAGAAAAACACCATCACCAGCAGCAGCGTGGTGACGGAGAGAGCCGGGTAAATGAAGCGCGGCGAGTTATACCGCGAGTAGTCGATCTTCATCAGCAGGACCATGCACAGGACGCCGCCAAGCGCCCAGCCAGCCTGTCTGCCCACAAACGCGTAGGGGGAGTGGTAGCGCTCCTCGGCGACGACCGCCGACGCGGAGAACACCATTGCCAATCCCACCACGACCAGGACAAGCGTGGTGAAGAAGATCCACTTGTCAACGCCTACACGTTTTGCCATACCTTCCAGTCGCGCCATTCATTGACGAGTTGCTTGAATACGCGCCCGCGGTGCTCGTAGCTCTCAAACTGGTCAAAGCTGGAGCAGGCCGGCGCCAACAGAACCGCCTCGCCCGGCCGGGCGGCCGAAGCCGCGGCGCTGACGGCCTTGTCGAGGGTCTCGCACGAGTGGAGGGATACAGTGCCGCGCAGCTGCGACTCGATCTTCGCAGCCGCGGATCCGATGGTGTACACGGCGCGCACCCGTGACCGCAGCAACGGCTCAAGCTGCGTGTAATCGGAGTTCTTGTCTTTCCCGCCGAGGATGAGGTGAATCCCGTTCGCGAAGGCCGCGATGGCCTTTGCGGTGGCGTCCACGTTGGTGGCCTTGGAATCGTTATAGAACTCGACGCCGTTGAGCGTGGCGACATACTCCAGGCGATGCTCCACAGCCTTAAACTTCTCAACCGCACTTCGAATCGCGGGAATTTCGGCTCCGGCCAGGCGCGCGGCACAGACAGCCGCCAGCACGTTTTCCACGTTGTGCTCACCCTTCAGCGGAATGTTGCTCAGAGGCATCACCTTCTCCGGCTGCGCGTCCGCCTCCCTGCGGAACAGGATGGAGCCCTCTTCCACCCAGACTCCCCGCTTCACCGGCCGCTCGAGAGAAAACCAGTAAATGCGCCCACGGGAGCGAGACGCCGCCGAGGCCGCGCGCGCGTTATCCGCGTTCAGCACGCTGAAATCCTGGTCATCCTGCGCCGCAAAAATGCGCTCCTTCGCCAGCGCGTAATTCTCGAAGGTCCCATGGCGATCCAGGTGGTCCGGGGTGATGTTGAGAATCACGGCGATCTTGGGATGAAACTCTTCGGTGCTCTCCAACTGAAAGCTCGAAACCTCGAGAACAGACCAGGTTTCTTCCGAGCTCTCATCGATTAGGGAAATCACCGGCACACCGATATTTCCGCCGACCAGCGTGGGAACGCCCGCCTCTTCGAAGATCGAACCCAGAAGGCTGGTGGTGGTGGTTTTGCCGTTGGAACCGGTGACCGCCACCGTGTTGCCTTTCAGGAATCGGGCGGCCAGCTCCAGCTCCCCGATTACGGGCAAACCGAAGCGCTTCACCTGAACCAGTTCCGGTGTATCCAGCGGTACACCCGGACTGACGACGATGAGGTCTTGCCGGCGAAAGGTCAGCAGTCCGTGGCCGCCCGACTCGACCATGATCCCTTCCTCAAGCAGCGCGGGGATGTCCTTGGCCAGCGCCTCCGCACTGCGCACGTCGGAAACCGTGACCTGCGCGCCCCGCCGGCGCAGAAAGAGCGCGGCCGCAAGGCCGGATTTGCCCAGCCCCACCACCAGTACCTTCTTCCCTTTCAAGTCCATCATGATTTCGCACCTCTGATTCGCCCGGCGGTATCTCAATTTTGCATCGCGCGCATAGGCCTCGGCTCTACGGTCAGCGCAGTTTCAGCGTCGTGAGTGCAAACAATGCAAACACCAGCGCCCCAATCCAGAAACGCACCACCACCTTCGACTCGTCCCACCCAATCTGCTCAAAGTGATGGTGCAGCGGCGCCATCTTGAAGATGCGCTTCTTGTTGCGCAACTTATAACTGCCAACCTGCAGCACCACCGAGACTGCTTCCAGAATAAAGATGCCGCCGATAAACGGGAGAAGAAGTTCCTGCCGGATGATCACCGCCACCGTGCCAATGGCGCCGCCGAGGGCGAGGGAGCCCACGTCGCCCATGAAGATTTCAGCAGGATGGGCGTTGTACCAGAGGAAGCCGATGGAAGCGCCGACCATGGAGCCGCAAAAGACGCTCAGCTCGCCGACCCTCGGCATGCGCTGCAAATCCAGATAGTCGGCAAAGACCACGTGGCCGCTCACGTAGGTGAGCGCGGTGAGGGCGCCGGCGGCAATGATGGTGCACCCAATGGCCAGTCCGTCCAATCCGTCGGTCAGGTTCACTGCGTTGCTGGAACCCATGAGTACGAACACCACGAACGCCACGAACGGCACGAATGCGAAGAGTGCCAGGTGCGGCAATGTGGCTGGCCACCAATGCCACAGCAGGTCCGGACGCCAGCTCTTGATGAATGGGACCGTCAACTGGGTGGAGAACATTTTGAATTGCGAGAGAACGACGAGCTCCGCCCCGACCAGCGCAGCGGCAAGCGCCTGCCAGAAGAGCTTGGCGCGGGCCGTGAGCCCAAGGCTGCGCCGCTTCACCACCTTGATGTAGTCATCCGCGAATCCGATCGCGCCAAACGACAACGTAGAAAGCACCGCAATCCAGACGAACAGATTTGTCGGATCCGACCACAGAATTGTCGGCAGCACGATGGCGATGACGATGAGCACGCCGCCCATGGTGGGCGTCCCGGACTTCTTCTGGTGCGATTGCGGGCCCTCTTCGCGTATATATTGGCCGATTTGAAATTCGCGCAGCTTTTGGATGACCCAGGGCCCGATCAGCAACGCAATCAGCAGCGCCGTGAGCGAAGCGAAAACCGTCCGAAAAGTCAGGTATCGAAAGATGCGGAGGGTGTGAAAGAACGGATACAGCTTTTGGTAAAGCAGCCAGTAAAGCAAAGGGCCTCCAAAGCCGGGAGTGGGCGGGTTTCAGGTCGATTTTACAGGGCGGCAACGCCCTTGAGGCCGTGCAATCCTTGATTCAGTGCGACTCACCTTGCTGCCGCCGCAATTCGGTTTGGAACGCCTGCTCGCGCTCCGCGATGTAGCGGCGATAGCCGGCCGGATCGATAAACGCCGTGCGATCGCCGGCCTTCCAGCGCGTGTACTTGGCCCGCAATCCGAAGTACACGCCATGGGCGCCAAGGAAAATGTCGCACGGCAATCGCTTCATGACGTCGAATCCGTGCTGATAGTCCGACGCGATTTGGGGATAGGCCTTGTTCCCGACCAGCTTGTAGCCCGGATTGACGTTGGGACTGCCCACAATGACGACGTGAAGCTCCTTCCCCGCCTTTGGCTCGTCGAAGGTCCACGTGGTGGTGCCTTTTGTATGGCCGGCGGTGAGATGCGCGGTGAGCACCATGCCTCCCAGCCGCACCGTGTCGCCATCGTGCAACACGCGATCGACATGCGCCGGCGGGAACCACATGGTACGGTCGTGTGCGTAATGGAAATCGGTCCGGCCGCCGGACTCCACCACGCTCACGTCGCCGGCCATCACCTCATATTTTGCGCCGGTCAACCGCTTCACCTCGGCGCTGCCGGCGCAGTGGTCATAGTGGCCGTGGCTGATGAGCAGAATCCTGATGTTGCGAAACCGAAACCCGATCGATTCCACGCTCTTTCGAATCAGGGGCACGGATGCTTCGAGATCGCTGTTGATGAGAATATCTCCCTTGGGCGTCACGATCAGGTAGGACGCAAGGTCGGCGGTTCCCACGTAATAGAGATTGCCGGCAATCCGAAATGCTGGAAAAGGCTGGTTCCAGGAAGGCTCCGGCTGTGCCGCCAGAGGAAGAGCCAGGCTGGCGCACAGGGCGAAAAGGAGGCAGCGGAGTCGGTACTTGAACATCAGAGCGATACTGCCTTTCCTCATCTGCTGAGAACGACCTCAATTGCGCGTTCCATGTGCACGCCGCGCGAACCTTTTACCAGAGCCACATCGCCGGCGCGGAGATTCTGCTTCAGCCACTCTCCAGCGGCTTCCGCATCGGGCAGAAAGCTGGACGCAGCAATCCCACCCTCCTTGGCCGCCTCGGCCAGGAACTTTGCATGGCCGCCGACGCCCAGCACCACGTCGAGCCTGGCATCGGCCGCGGCTTTCCCGCATTCGCGGTGCAAACGGGGAGCGTGCTCGCCGAGCTCGAGCATCTCGCCCGCGACCAGAATGCGCCGTTGTGCGGGCAGCGACGCGAGCGTGTGAATCATGGAGCAGAGCGCCTCGGGATTCGAGTTGTAGCTGTCATTCAGAATGGCTGCCCCGGCAAACTCAATCACTTCGCCGCGCTTGCTTCCGACTTCGAGCAACTGGAGAGCCTTGATGGCTTCGGCGCGCTCCACACCGGCCTCGAGTGCCACGGCCAATCCGGCAATCGCGTTGGTCGCGTTGTGGGCACCAATCATCTTGAGATTGAACTCGCCCTGCGCATCTCCGGCTCGATAATGCACGTCCAGGCCGCGCCCGGTTTCGTCCACGCTCAGGATTTGCGGGTCGGCGCACGGCCCCTCGCCGAAATAAACCACCTTGCCCTGGAAGTCGCGCCCGAACTGCGAGACATAGGGATCGCAACAGTTCAGGAAAGCGGTCCCGCTGGCCGGCAGCGCGGCCACAAGCTCGAATTTGGCGCGCGCAATTCCCGCCTGTCCTTCGGCAAAGTTCTCAATATGAGCCGTTCCCACGTTGGTCACAACGCCCCAGTCCGGGCTGGCTATGCGGGCCAGAGCGGCGATCTCGCCGCTGTGGTTCATGCCCATTTCAAGCACGGCATATTCGTGCTCAGGCTCAATCCGAAGCAGTTCCAGGGGCATTCCAAAGCCATTGTTGAGATTGCCCGAGGACTTGAGCACGCGGAACTTCACGCTGAGGGCCGCGGCAATCGCTTCCTTTGTCGTCGTCTTCCCCGCCGAGCCCGTCACCGCCACCACGCGCCTGCCCCACTGGCGGCGAACGTGCGCGGCAAGAGCCTGCAGTGCCGCGAGCGAATCCTCCGCAATCAGCAGCGGCACGCCCAGCGCGGAATCCGGCAGCGCTGCAACTTTCTGCCGGGAGACCATCGCGGCCACAGCGCCACGGCCGACAGCATCGGCGATGAAGTCGTGGCCGTCGAGCCGGTCTCCGCGCACCGCGAAGAAAAGATCGCCGGGCCGTATGGTGCGCGAGTCAATGGAATAGCCTTGCGCCGTCAGCGCGCCCGCGTGGGAAATGCTGGTGGGCGCTTCCAGCACCGCGCCCGCGCCCACCGCCGCTTCTGCCAAAGTCAGCTTCACTGCACTCCACCGTACCCCAGTTCGCGCAGCGTGGAAAGCGCAATCTCCGCGTCGTCGAAGGCCACCTTCCTGTCCGCCAGAATCTGTTCCTTTTCGTGTCCCTTTCCGGCAATCAGGACGATGTCGTGCGGCCGCGCGGAATGCAGAGCCAGTCGGATTGCAAGGGCACGGTCCGGCTCCACAAAGTATCTGACTCCTGTGCTCTTCAGTCCCGGCTCAATGTCGGCAAGAATCGCCAGCGGATCTTCCGAGCGCGGATTATCGCTGGTCGCCACCACAAGGTCGCTTCCCTGGCCCGCCGCTTCGCCCATCTTCGGCCGCTTGGTGCGGTCGCGGTCTCCGCCGCAACCGAAGACCGTAATCACTCGCCCGCCAGCGGCCGCGCCTTCCTGCATTTTGCGTGCCAGCGTGGTCAGGTTTCGCAGGGCATCGTCGGTGTGCGCGTAGTCCACAATCACGGTGAAGGGCTGACCGGCATCGACGGGCTGAAAGCGCCCGGGCACGGCGGCCAAATGCGGAATTGCGGCCACAATGTCCGCGAAGGCCGCTCCGCGCGCATGGGTCGCGCAACAGGCTGCCAGCAGGTTGAGGATGTTCACCTCGCCGGCCAGACGGGAAGAAACCGTTGCCGAACCCTCCGGCGTATGCAGCTGAAACGCGGCGCCGCCGGGCAGGAGCGAAACATTGTCGGCGCGCCAGTCGCCCTGGCCAATGCCATAGGTTCGCACTTCAGAGCCGGCCTGGCGCGAGATTCCGGCAAGCTCGACGCCGCTGGCATCGTTGGCGTTCAGCACAGCCACCCGCGGTGTGGGGTAGCGCGCTCCATCGAAGAGCAGCCTTTTGGCCGCGAAGTAGTTTTCGAGGGTTCGGTGGTAGTCCAGATGGTCGCGCGTGAGATTGGTGAAGACCGCCACGTCAAAGGGAATGCCGAGAACGCGCCCCTGATCGAGCGCATGGCTGGAAACTTCGGCGACAAACTCCGTCGCGCCGCGGCCCACGCCTTCCGCCATCAGAGCAAACAGGTCCCGCGATTCCGGCGTGGTGTGAATCGAAGGCCGGACCTCGCCGGCGATGCGGTACTCGATGGTTCCCACCAGGACCGTCTTTCTTCCCATGGCATTGAGGAGGCTCGCCGTCAGATAGGTTGTCGTGGTTTTGCCGTTGGTGCCGGTTACGCCCGTGGCGGCCAGTCTGCGCTCAGGGTGCTGAAAGAATGCGGCGGAAGCTTCAGCAAGGGCGCGGCGGCCATGCTGAACAAGCAGAACAGGAAAGCCGGGGCGCGCGGAGATGAGGCGGTGCATTGCCTCCCTTGAGTCCGTGATGACACCCGCCGCACCCGCCTCGATGGCTTGATCGATGTACCGGTTTCCGTCAGTCGAGCCGCCCGCCATGGCCACAAAGACTGCGCCGGGACGCACGGGTCGCGAGTCATACTCGATACCGCGCAGGGGCTCGATACCGCGCAGGGGCTCCCCAGAGTCCCCGGCCACTTCGAGCGCCGACACCTGCTCCACAAGCTCTTTCCAAATCATTCCGTGCTCGATTGTAGCGGTTTAAACGCCCATCGCTCAGGCGCAGGGCATCCCTATCGCGCGCACTTCACCACGATTCGGGTTCCGGCGGGAACCCTGGTTCCGGGCGCCGGCGCCTGCTCGCGCGCAATTCCGTCCCCAACCACCTGGACGTCAAGCCGGGCTGCCGCAGCCGTTTCCACCACCTTCCGCAGGGAAAGACCAACGAAAGAAGGAACCGTAATCTTCTTGGTGTCCTGAATGGTGACCGGCGAGGATTTCTGCGCGCTCTGCGCCGCCGCGGCTGGAGCATTCGTGGTAGTTTTCGCCTCGGGCGGGGGGTTGTTCTCCGGGTGCTCGGTCTCTCCTGGCTGGCCGTTCGACGAAGCGGTTTCGCCTGCGCCTGGCTCAGCCGCAGGAGTCCGCAAAGGATCATCCGGCGGCAGGTCGTTCGCGGCCGCAAACAGTGCGTTCACGCTCTGCTGATCGGACTCAGTATCATCCTCGGAGATGACGGCTTCCGGCTTCGCAGCCGTTCTCGGCTTCACCGCGATGTCGTGGGGAACGCCAAGGTATTCCAACACCTCCTGTGCGACCTCAGCGAAAACGGGCGCGGCGACCTCCGCGCCGTAGTATTGCCCCTGCGGCGAATCGATGACCACGGCCACTGCAATCTCAGGATTGTTGACGGGCGCGATTCCCGCGAAGGACGCGATGTGCATGGTCTTCGAGTAGAGATGCGTGCGGGGATCGACCTTCTGGGCCGTGCCCGTTTTGCCTCCGGACGAGTACCCATTGAGTTGGGCGTTCTTTCCCGAGCCGTAGAGCACCACGCCCTCCATCATCTGGCGCATCTCGGCCGCAGTGAGCGTGGAGATGACGCGATGCGCGCCCGGCGGCAAGGGGTCAGGCAAATCCTCATTCAGCCTTATCGGCCTGGGATTGAGCGGGTCTCCCAATACGGTGGCCGGATGATCCACCTGGCCGGGAATGAGCAGATGAGGAGGCAGATAGACGCCGCCGTTGGCGATTGTGGAGACCATGGTGACAAGCTGAATCGGCGTGACGCCCACCTCCTGCCCAATGGCGATGGAGCCGATGGAGGACCCGCTCCATTTGCTGGGCGGGCGCAACAGGCCGCGCGTTTCGCCGGGCAGTTCAATCCCGGTCCTGCTCCCGAACCCGAATGCACGAACGTACTTGTAGAACCGGTCCTGACCCACCCTGAGAGCCAGCTTGACGGCCGCTACGTCACTGGAGCGCGCGAGCGCGGTGGCCACGGAGACCACGCCCAGCCCGCGGTCGCTGATGTCGTCGTGGATCACGCGGCCGGCCAGCGTAATCTGCCCGCCCTGGCAATCAATCATGTCAGTGGGCTTGGCCACACCCTGCTGCAGAGCCGCAGAGTAGGTGACGAGCTTGAAGACCGATCCCGGCTCATACACGTCGCTCACCGCGCGGTCTCGCAGCAGCTCAGGGTCCGTGTGTCGAAAATCGTTCGGATCAAATGTCGGCCGCCCGGCGAGCGCAAGAATCTGCCCGGTGTGCACGTCCTGGATGACCACGGTTCCATGCAGGGCATGGGTCTTTGCCATCGCGTGGTCCAGGGCCTGCTCGGCCATGAATTGAATGTTTTCATCGATGGTCAATTGAAGATTCTGCCCCGGTTCCGGATCGTGCTCGGTGGAGCCCAGCACCTGGCGGCGCGCATCCACTGCTGTAAACATGATGCCCGGCTTCCCATGCAGGCGCGAGTTGAACTTCTGCTCCAGACCTCCGAGGCCGTTATCATCAATGCCGACATAGCCGAGCATTTGCGCCGCCAGCTGGTTGTCCGGATAGAACCGCTGAAACTCCTTCTGGAAGTAAATGCCTTTCATGTCCAGGGCGCGCACCCGCGAGGCCACCTGGGCCTTGACGCGGCGCGCAACCCAGGCAAAGCTGCGGCCGTGCTCGAGCCGTTCTTCGATTGCTTTTGCCGTGGTGCGCGAGTCTTCCGGGTCGACATGGACGATGGCGGAGAGCGTGCGTGCGGCGGCGGCCTTGTCGCTAATCTCGGTGGGGACGGCGTAGATGGAATCCACCTGCACCGTCATCGCCATCTCGCGCATGTTGCGGTCGTAGAGAACTCCGCGGCGCGGCGCCACCTCGAATGTCCGCTCCTGCTGCCTTTCGGCGCGCTCCACGTACTCTTTGTGATCCAGCACCTGCAGCCAGAAGAGACGAAGGGCGATGGCGCAGGCCCAGAACGCAAAGAAGAGACAGATCAGCCAGAACCGGGCCCGATTCATTGGAATGGTGCGCGGCAGGGTGGTGCGTGGTCGGGCGGCTCGGAGGGTTGCCTGCATGGCGAATCGCTCGGGGGAGTTCTGTCGCGCGTTGGGTTATGGCGTGAATCGAGGCGGCGGAGCAGCCTGGGCCAGCGCCGGTGCGCCTGGATCAGTAGGAACGGGCGCCTGAATGATCTGCCCCGGCTCCGGCACGGTGAATCCCATCTGACGGGCAAGGCCATCAATGCGCCCGGGGCGGCCAAGCTCGGCTTCGTTCAAACGCAGTTGGCGATTCTCCTCGCGCAGGTGGTTGACCAGCTGCTTCTCCGCCTCCACGCGATACCCGCCCTCGATGGCGCTGAAATGCTGCAATCCATAAATCATCACCAGCGAAAAGAGGACCGTGATCGCCGCCGTAAAGGTCCGCATCTGGCGGGCGCGCACCGGGTCAGGCGCCTTCACCAGCCGCGAGTTGTCAAACTGCTTCACCAAATGCACCTCGGGCGTGCGCACGCCGCGGCGGCGCATGGGCTGCTGCGCAAACCTGGCCGCATTGCGCTCCGCAATCCGCGCCGTCCATCCTCGCCTGGTGTCAACGTAAGTTGTCGTGCATGCCGCCATCTTGGTTCTCCTGCCGTGTAGCTTTAAATCTTTGCTGCCGTTCTTTGTGCCACTCTCAGCTTTGCGCTTCGTGAGCGCGGGTTGCGTTCCGTCTCTTCCTCGCCGGCGGTCGCCGGCTTCTTCGTCAGCACTTCCCAGATTCCCTGCCGTGCGCCCTCGCGCAGGCTGTCTTTCACGAGGCGATCTTCCAAAGAATGAAAACTGATGACGGCCAGGCGGCCGGAGGGCTTAAGCATTTTTGGCGCGGCCTCCAACAACGCCCGAATCTCGTCCAATTCGCGATTCACATGAATCCGGAGAGCCTGGAAAGTGCGCGTCGCCGGATGAATCCTGTCCTGCTTCATTGCCGGGGCGGCTTGCGCAACCAGCCGGGCCAGTTGACCCGTGGTTGCAATCGGCCGCCCGCGAACAATGGCTCTGGCAATTCTCCGCGACCTCCTTTCCTCTCCGTATTCGTAAATAAGGTCTGCAAGCTCGCGCTCATTGGCCTCATTCACCACTTGTTCGGCGGAGGGCCCGGTGCGCGTATCCATGCGCATATCCAGCGGGCCGTCCGCCATGAAACTGAATCCCCTGCGCGCCTCGTTCAGTTGCAGGCTGCTGACGCCAAAGTCGGCCAGCAATCCGTCAACGGATGCGGGCTCCACATGCTCGGCCGCCGAACTGAAGGCCTCGCCGATGAGCCGTATCGCCGGCGCCCGGCTGCCCAGCTCATTGCTGATGCGGGCCAGCCTGACCTTGGCCAGGCTCAACGCCTCCGGGTCCCGGTCAAACCCAATCAACCGGCCCTGCGGACCCAGCCGGCGAAGAATCTCCGCCGAATGGCCGCCCATGCCCAGAGTGCAGTCCACCACCGTGGCGCCCTCGCGCAGGTTCAAAAACTCAATCGCCTCTTTGCAAAGAACTGGCACATGGCGCTCACTCGGATTCGTCATGTGTTCCCCCTTGGGGGCTTGCCGTTCTAACTGCGCCGTGCGAGGATCGCCGCCATTGCCTTGCGGTCTTCCGCCGTCAACTCATTGGCAGGCAGGTTGCGCTCGAAGTCTTCGCGGTTGTGCACTTCGAGATAAGTCCGCATGCCGAAAACCGTCACCTCGGCGTCCAGGCGGGCCGATTGCCGCAAGATCTGCGGCAGCAGAAGCCTGGCCTGGCTGTCCATCTCCACCTGCTGGCCGAAGTAGCTGGTGAGGTTCAGATATTTCTTCACGGCGTCGTCCATCGTGCTGGAGTCGGCCAACTGCGCTTCCCGCTTCTCCCATTCCGGCAAGGGCCAGATTTCCGCGCTTCTGCCGTCGGGACTGGTTACATAAAACTGGGCCACGTTCGCGGCATCCACCAGCTGCTTGAAAGCAGAGGGCAGCTTCAAGCGCCCCTTTTCGTCCACCTTCGCGGGATGGTTGCCTCTGAACATCTGCTCGACTCTCGCCTTTCGCCGGCAGCTCCTAAGCCGCCCTCAGGGCCTTTCTGGCCGTTCATCGTCCTTTTCGGAGTAAGATTGGGCAAGCAGGGCTTGAAAATCCTCTGCTGACTCCCTTTCGCTCCCTTTTGCTCCACTTCAGTGGCGATAATAGACCACATCGCTCAGGTTTCCAACACGAAATGCATGAGGGGGGTATGAATCGGGGCCCATTCCGGGCATGTGGTGGGGTGGGTCGGCGGGAATCACGCCTAATAGGACTCCCACACCGAAATTATACAACATCTAGTGTTTATTGCGTTGATTCCTACAGCCGCTTCGATGGAATCCTGACGGTGAACAGGGCTTGCGGGCCGCTTCTCTGCCGGAGTCGCACGCTTATCTGCCCGGCCGGGTTTTTCGCTCCGCCACGACCTTCAGGAGGTAGAGAAAGACCAGGGCGTTCACGATCAGCAGCGCAATGCGGATCCAGGTAATGCGTTTGAAGACCTCAAAGGCCTCCCAGGGAAGGAAGGACGCTGTGATGAAGAGCGTCAGGAATTCTCCCCAGGCCTTTTCGAGGTAAAGTCCAATCCCCTCGGCAAGGCTCAGCCCCGCGTAGCAGAAGGCCACCAGACCGATCCTGCGCAGGAGATGGTCATCGACAATCGAGGCTTTGTCGAGGACGAAGTTGACGAAGCGCGACTCGGGATTGAAGCGCAGGGCCGAGGCCACCTGCTGCATGATGTCGCCAAAATCCTGGTGCAGAAGGCGCAGCGCACCCACGCCGATGGCCGCAATCACTGTCGCCTGAACGAACTTGTAGAGGGCAATCAGCAGGAGCCATTTGTTGCGAGGCAGACGCCCGAGCTTGCGTTTTCCTGGGATCTTGATGGTGTCCTCTGCGGGCGCACGCAAAACCTGCGCCTAACGCTACGTTAACCCATTGCGGGAAGTTCTCCCAACATGCCGCATGCACACGGCCGCCGGGGTGAACCCGCTAGCGGTGTGTCCTGAGCAGTTCATCGCGGTCGATCACTTTGCCGTCGAGGATGAGGGTGGAGATGCGCCGGGCGTTCCAGATGTTGGCGGTCGGGTCGCCGTCGACGACGAGAATATCGGCCCTTCGGCCGGGCGCAATCTGGCCAAGCTCGGTCCAGCCGAACTGGAGGGCGTAGTTATTCGTGGCGGCAGCGAGAGCCTCGCGCGCGGAAAGGCCGAGGCGGACGAGCAGCTCGAGCTCGGTGTGCATGGAAATGCCGGGCATGGAGCCAGAAACGGGCGCGCCGGATGCGGCAAGGTAATGCGGACCGGCGCTGAAGATGGTCTGGTTGATCTTCCACAGGCGCATCGCCGCCTGGTCAGCCTTTTTGCGCTGGTTGTCTTCCATCCAGCGCTGCGAGATGCCGGGCAGGCGGCGGCCCCAGGCGGCAAGAGGATAATCCAGTTCGCCCGTGGCGCGGTCAGGCGGGTCGTAAAGGTTGGCCGGATTCAGGAGAGAAGCGGCGGGATCGTTCCATAGATTGCGGTGGCCGGGCAGGCGGAGGAAATAGGTGCTGAAGGTGGGCATCAGCGCGGCATGGTGCGAAGCGATCAGGCGCGCGTAGGCGCGCAGATGGATATCCGTGGGAGGCAGGCGCTGCGCGTAATCGAAGGCGGTGTTGGCCGCCGAGCCGAAGGGGTCCTGCACGAGAGGCTGCTGCAGCTCATCGGGCACCACGCCAAGCTCGTACCGTCCCATGTGCAGCAGTGCGTCGACGCCGGACTCAATGCCGACCTGGTAAGGGGTGGCCACGAAATCGCCGTAGGTGATGAGGCCCATCTGATGGGCGCGGGCGATAATCCATTGCGCATTGGCAGCGGTGATGGCCGCTCCGAGGCGAACGACGCGCGTGCCCCGCCGCGCAGTGGCCGCCAACTGCCGCGCGGTGTCTTCCGGGCTCAGTTCCGTGGGATGCTGCGCGACCCTGAGCGTGGCGGCCCAGCCCGGCTGGTCGGCAAGCAGGCTCCAGTTGTCAGTGGCGCCCACGGAGTCAGCAAGATAAAGATTGGGGCGGGGATTCGCGCTGAAGTCGATGTGGCCCTGTTCCCGCGCGGAAACGGCGACCACGGTGGTGACGCCCATGTAAAGATCGGCGCTGGCCTGCCCCTGGCTGTTGATGCCGGCATAGCCGTCCACGAGGCCGGGGATGAGGTATTTTCCGGTGCAGTCGATGACGCGCGCATCCTTGGGAATCTGCACCGAGTCCGCGGGGCCCACGTTCACGATTCGTCCATCGCCGATGATGACGGTGGCATTGGGCAGATCGCGGGCGGAGCGTCCCCAGTCGGTGACGTCAATGACGGTGCCGCCAATGAGCACCAGCGGCGGCGGCCCGGCGGGCTTTGTTCCGGCCTGGGGAGCCGGCTGGGCCCAGATGTGAGCCGCGACCAGCATCCATCCGACGATCCATGCCGGAAAGGTACGAGGAAATCGCATAGGGAATCGGGTCTTTGGAGGATTGTCGCACATGGAATCGCGAGGAACGATCAATCCACTTCCTTTTGGGCCACTTCCTCTCGAGCCATTCCTGCCTGGGCAACGTCCCTTTGGGCCATGCATCCCGGGGGCAGAGACGAGACGAGGAAGCGATTTGAGAACGCTGAAGGGTGCATGGGTCATCCTTGGGGGCTAGCTGGCCACCAGCGTGTGGCGCTGGCGGTGCGCAAGCAGAGGCATCACCTGCGCCAGAGCGGCCTCCACGGTGAGCCCGTACTTGGCGCGCAGGCCGTCGATTTTTCCGTGCTCGATGAACTGGTCAGGCCAGCCGATGCGCACCACGGGCACCGCGATGCCCAGTTCATCCAGAGCCTCAACCACCGCCGAGCCGAAGCCTCCCATTTTGACGTGATCCTCAAAGGTGACGATGGTGGCGACGCGGCGGGCGTAGGATTCGAGCAACTGTCGGTCAAGGGGCTTGATGAAGCGGGGATTGATGACGGCGGCGGAGAAGCCGGCCTGCTGCAGGCGCTGGCCGCATTCGCGCGCCATGGCAAGCATGGGTCCAAGCCCGAGCAGGGCAACGTCATTGCCGTCGCTGATGAGCTCAGCCTTGCCCACCTCCAGCACCTGCGGCTGATCTTTGCGTGCCACGCCGGCGACTGCGCCGCGGGGATAGCGGATGGCGCTGGGTCCGGGCAGAGTGAGTGCGGTCTTCATCATGTCGGCCAGTTCGTCCTCATCCTTTGGCGCCATGAGCACCATCTCCGGAATGCCGCGCAGGTAGGCGATGTCGAAGAGGCCATGATGCGTGGGGCCATCGTCGCCGGAGAGGCCGGCGCGGTCCATGCAGAAGACCACGGGCAGTTTTTGCAGGGCGACGTCGTGGATGATGGGGTCGACGGCGCGCTGCAGGAAGGTGGAGTAAATGGCGCAGACGGGGCGGTAGCCGCGCGTGGCCATTCCGGCGGCAAAGATGACGGCGTGCTCCTCGGCGATGCCGACGTCGAAGTAGCGGCGCGGATGGTGCGGGCGGAAGAGGTCAAGGCCGGTGCCGTTGGGCATGGCGGCGGTGATGGCGACGACGCGATCATTCTCAGAGGCGAGGCTGACGAGGGTGTTGGCGAAGACCTCGGAATAGGTGAGCTGGCCGGAGGGCGCGGTTTTGCCGGTCTGCGCATCGTAGGGGCCGAGGCCGTGGAATTTTTTCTGGCCGTCGAGGGCGGGCTTGTAGCCGCGGCCCTTCTGCGTGAGCACGTGGAGCAGGACGGGGCGGTTTTCAGCCTTGAGGAAGTTGAAGGTTTCAACGAGCAGAGGAATGTTGTGGCCGTCGATGGGGCCGAAGTATTGCAGGCCGAACTCTTCAAAAAGGATGGAGGGCCAGAGCATGCTCTTGGCGGCCTCCTCGGCGCGGCGCACGGCGGTGATGGCCAGCTTGCCGCCGAAGCGCTCGACCAGGCGCGCGGCGGACTCGTGGAAGCTGCGGTAGTGCTCGTTGGTGACGATACGGTGGAAGTAGCGGGCGATGGCGCCGACGTTGCGGTCAATGGACCACTCGTTGTCATTCAGCACGACGATGAGGCGCTTGGTCTGCTCGGCAATGTTGTTGAGGGCCTCAAAGGAGATTCCGTTGGTGAAGGCCGCGTCCCCGGCGACAGCGACGACATGCTCATTGCCGCCGGCGAGGTCGCGCGCGACGGCCATGCCGAGGGCGGCGGAGAGCGCGGTTCCGGCGTGGCCCGCGCCGTAGCAGTCGTGCTCACTTTCAGTGCGGAGCATGAAGCCGTTGAGGCCGCCGGGCTGGCGGATGGTCTCAAAGCGCTCGCGCCGGCCGGTGAGGATTTTGTGCACGTAGGCCTGGTGGCTCACGTCGAAGAGGATGCGGTCGGCAGGCGTGTCAAAAACAGTGTGGAGAGCGAGCGTGAGTTCGACGACTCCGAGATTGGGCCCGAGATGTCCGCCGGTTTTGGAGAGGGCCTGGATGAGGAAGGCTCGAATTTCCTCGGCGAGCTCGGTGAGCTGCGACTCATTCAAACGCTTGACGTCAGCAGGTGAATGGATGGAGTCCAGCAATGTTCCCATGCGCACCCTTCCCCCCGGGAAAAAGCCGGGAATCCAAGAAGCCCGCTGGCGCAGAGGGCCTCGGCGGTGGCGGAACGCGCCCGAAAAAAACAACGCGCACGGTGAGCACAGCCGGCGCGGCCTTGCGAGCGACGCTCCGTGGCGTCGATTCAGTATAGCAACCCGCCGGATGGCACGAGCCTGATTGCGCCCCGATTGCGCCCCGATTGCGCCAGGCTGATGGTTTCGACGGGCTCGAAGGGACAACGTTTGCGGTGTTTGCATAAGCGGCGGCAGCGGCGGCGCGGATGGGAAATGGGACCTTGAAGGCGCCCGGCGTGCTCTCTTCCGCGCGGCGCAAACGTCACAGGAATTGCATCGTGCATGGAGGGACCGCAGGCGAGACTGCCCGCACTTCTTGGAAGAGGGGGCGAGCGGTTAGTCTATTGGAGTGTCTTCATTCCAGGGAGACGTGCAGCCCCAGGGGCAGAGCGCGGGATTCGGCTGAGCAGCCCCCGCAAAGCGATGGAGGAGAGTCTCGCGTTGAAGAGAAAGCTAGTGATTTTGCTTTTGGCCGTGGTTGTGGCGGCGATGATGCCGAAGAGTGCGCTCGGGCAGATTGAGGAGGATCGGCCGAAGGCCCCGGCGACCGCGCCGATCTATAAGTACGTCGCCTTTGCCGGCTGGGGCTATACGAGCATCAACCAGGTGAACCAGTCGCGCAGCGGGTTGCAGGGCGTGAGCTATTCGGTGACGCGCAACTGGGGCCGGTTCTTTGGGATTACGGCGGTGGGCGGGCATTACGCCTGGTCGGTGACGCAGTCGAACGCGCTGGTGGGCAATCCCTCGATGGACCTGCTCCTGGTGGGCCCGGAGATACGCGCGCCGCTCTTCGGTCCGCTCGATCTGTTCGTGCACGGGTTGCTGGGCGGAGCGCACACGGGCAATGTGAGCATCTCGCCGACCGTGTCGTTCGCGGGCGGGCTGGGCATGGGCATGGACTACAACTTGAACAAGCGGTTTGCGATTCGGCTGAGCGGCGACGACATTGCGTCGTCGTTCACGCTGGTTCCGTATGCGTCCGGCGATTCGCCGCACAAGCGCTGGAATGCGCGTGCGTCGATGGGCGTGGCGTACAGGTTCTGAGGGCGCGCGCGAGAGGCGATTTGCGAAGGGCGGAGGCCGGAGAGCTTCCGCCCTTTCTGCGTCTGCTGGCCCTATCTGCATCTGCGGGTAAAGCAGCGTGCAGCGTGCGAGCGGGTTTAGTTGGCGGGTTGCAGCGTGGGCACGGCGGCGGCGCGGTTGAGGAAGGGCTTTTCAAAGACGAGGTAGAAGGCGAAGGAAGCGAGCAGGATGAGCGCGACGCCGGCCGTGGCCATGACCAGACAAGTGGCCGTGCGGCCGAGGTGCAGCGGCAGCGCGACGTGCTGCCAGAGGACGTAAAGCAGCGGGAAGTGGATGAGATAGAGGCTGTAAGAGAAGAGGCCGATGCGGGCCAGCGGGCGGCTGCCGGCGACACGCGCGAGCGGGTTGCGCGGGTGGTGGGCACAGAGGATGAGCGCGCTTGCGCCGAGCAGGCCGTAGACGATTTCCGTGATGGTGTACGCGTAGACGATTGGCTTGAAGCCAGCGCAAAACGCGAGAACACAGCAGACAGCGAAGAGCCAGACGAAGACACGCCTGGGCGGGGCGAGCGCGGCCTCAGCGGCGAACATGCCCAGCGCGAAGTAAAAGACGTACATGGGCGCGAGACCGATGAAGGAGGTGCTGGCGAGCCAGGAGTTGAGCGTGAGGCCACCGATGTATGTGATGCCGAGGACGGCCACCATGCCGAAGCGGCGGCGCACCCAGAGCAGGAGCGGAAAGAGAAGATAGATCTGGCACTCGACGGCGATGGACCAGAGCGGAACGCTGACCTGGCTGATGGTGCGGGTGCTGAGGTTGTGGACGAGGAAAATATGCGTGAGCACGCCGGAGGTGGTGATGGGCCAGGAGATGTCAAACTGGCGATGCGTGGGCCCGGTGACGAGCCAGAGGCCGATGGCGATGGAGAGCGCGAGCGCGGCGTAGTAGGGCGGCAGGATGCGGCGCGCGCGGCGGAAAAAGAAGGGCGGCGCGCCGCCGGGGCCGAGCGTGCCGTCGCGGCCGGCGACGGGCAGCGTGAGGCAGAAGCCGGAGATGACGATGAAGAGAATGACGGCGTAGTCGCCGGGAACGAGCCAGCCGGAGAGAGCGCTGTTCCAGTCGGTGTTGGGCCAGGACTGCACCCAGGTGTGGCACTCGACGACGTAGAGCGCGGCGAGAGCGCGGAAGCCGTCAACGTAAGGCAAGTGGAGGCGCGGCCGGCGCGCGGCGGCCACGGACGCGGGGTTCGCGTTCTCTTCTTCGAGGTTCAGCGCCTGGGCCACGCTGGACCTTTCTCGAAGTCACTCGGCGGACTGCCTGTGCTGGTTGGCATGCGGTCATCTTACCGTGAGACTGTCCGGGAATCGGCGCGGGCGCAGTGCTGGCGAAGGTACGGGAGTGACGTGTTGGGCGCGGGCGACGGCGCATTGTGTCCTGGCCTTCCAGCAGGTGACGAATTGAGCGGGCGAAAGGGTATGGGGTTCTCCATGGCTTTCTATCAGAAGGCACCACGTGAAGCCCGACTGTTGCAGAGGACTCCCGGCAGGTCGCGTGACTGGAGGGTTGTCCCCTTGTAACTACCTATCCCTGGCCCTCCTTCAGAGGCGTTGGCCCGGGGGCTGGACGCAAAGGTATTCGAGGCCGGAGCAGATCTCCCTCCTGGGCCTCTGTCGGCAGGTCGGGCAGTGGCAACCAACTGGTCAAAAGAGCACTGCCTTGCTACCTCCCTTCCGGATATCCTCCATCCAACTGGAGAGTGAAATGACCCGGACGATCAGATTTGGACAAT
This sequence comes from Occallatibacter sp., assembly GCA_035534635.1. Lineage (GTDB taxonomy): Bacteria > Acidobacteriota > Terriglobia > Terriglobales > Acidobacteriaceae > Telmatobacter. The sequence goes on along the minus strand of DATLRP010000016.1, from coordinate 124,097 downwards.
TGCCTCTGCTTGCCTTGGTGGCGGTGTTCTTCACCACCGGATGCCACAAGGATCCAAGCCTGGTGGCCGCGGATAACAGCCAGGCGGGCGCGCAGAATCAGGCTACGGACCCGGCTGCGAACAATTCTGCCCCGGTTGCCGCAAACTCAGGCGCGCAGGCTCCAGAGACTTCCTACGCTCAGCAAGGCGCTCCGCCGCCGGAGGCGAACGGCTCCTATGCGCAGACGTCGGACCAGGGTTCGTACGATCCGGGTTACGGAGAGCAGCCGGAATACACTTCGGCCCAGGCGCCGCCGCCCATGCCCGACTACGAGCAGCCACCCGCTCCCGGCGATGGCTATCTTTGGACGCCCGGATACTGGGCCTGGGGCCGGTACGGCTATTACTGGGTGCCCGGCGCGTGGGTGCAGGCTCCGTACGAGGGCGCGCTGTGGACGCCGGGCTACTGGGGCTACCGGAATAATTCCTACGGGTTCTACCCTGGTTATTGGGGCCAGTATGTTGGCTACTATGGCGGTATCGATTACGGCTTTGGCTACGTTGGCTACGGCTACCAGGGCGGCTATTGGGGCGGCGGCCACTTCAACTACAACCGCTCCTTCAACAATATGAACGGCTCAAGGGCGCAATACATCTACAACCACCCCGTGAGCAATTCTCAGCGCGGCGAATCCCGTGTGAGTTACAACGGCGGATCGGGTGGAGTCCATGTGCGAGCACGGCCCGCGGAACTGGCGGCGCTGCATGAACAGCATACTTCCCGGATGGCGGCACAAATACAGAATGAGCGGGCGGCCAGCACGAACCGTGCTCAGTTTGCGAGTGTCAACCATGGCCGGCCGGCCAGTTTGGCCGTTGCACGGCCTCTTGCGGCAGATCGCAACGTGAGTGTTCCAGCAGCGTTGCGGTCAACCAATCGGGCTGTAGCGCAACGGCAGCAGCGTCAGGTGGGTCAGCAACAACAGCAGCAGCGTCAGGCCGCTCCGCAACGCCAGCAACAGCAACAGCGTCAGGCGGCTCCGCCACGCCAGCAACAGCAACAGCGTCAGGCCGCTCCGCAACGTCAGCAACAGCAACAGCGTCAGGCGGCTCCGCAACGCCAGCAACAGCAACAGCGTCAGGCGGCTCCGCCACGCCAGCAACAGCAACAGCGTCCGGCCGCTCCGCAACGTCAGCAACAGCAACAGCGTCAGGCCGCTCCGCAACGCCAGCAACAACATCGTCAGGCGGCTCCGCAACGCCAGGCGCAGCAACAGCGTCAAGCGGCTCCGCAACGCCAGGCGCAACAACATCGGCAGGCGGCTCCGCAACGCCAGGCGCAACAACATCGGAAGACGGCTCCGCAACGTCAGGCGCAACAAAAGCATAAGGAGAAGAAACCGAAGAAGTAATATTCCCAATGAATCCGCGCAGGATTCTGCGGGCATCCGGGCAACGATGAAGGGGAACCATTCGGTAATGACTCCGGGCAAGTGGAGCGCGTGTGTCCAGATTCCGAGTCCCCGAATCAACCCCGCACCCGCCCCACGATACAGGCTTCCCGATATTCCGCATCGTTTCTTTTCGACTCTTCAGGCTGCCGGAGATATCGCGCACGATGTTGATGTTTAAGTTAGTCACTGCTCTTCAACCGGACGCGCATGTCACCACCTGGGAAGCTCGACAATCGATGATATAGACGGTTTCTTCTGCATGTTATAGGCTCTCGCCGAAATAGATCCTCGAAAATCGGCTTGTGGCAAGGTATTCCCGAAAGCTTGCCGAGGCTCCGGTCGAGTCACCAGCTAAGTGGAGAATACGAAGAGCAACCGCGTATCTTTCGACTCGTCGGCTGCGCAGACTCGCTCAAGAAAACAGAGCGTGAGTGATGTGGAGAGCACCATCTCACCTTTTCCGCAACGAGCGCGGAATGGAGGTGGCACACGACACTCAGGACGACAGCACATTCGTTGTGCCAGTTCCCTACCCTTCCTCGGATTCTTCGCTGAGCCTGTTGCCTAGCCTTCGTCGGATTCGCGGAGTTTGGCGATGACGGAGAAGTCTTCAAGGGTGGTGGTATCGCCCTTGATTTCGCCGTTGGTGGCGAGCTCGCGCAGGAGGCGGCGCATGATTTTTCCGGAGCGTGTTTTGGGCAGCGAATCGGTAAAGCGGATGTCGTCGGGCCGGGCGAGCGCACCGATTTCCTTGGTGACCCACTTGCGCAGTTCGTCCTTGAGCTCGGGGGATGGCTGGTGGCCGCTTTCGAGCGAGACGAAGGCGGCGATGGCCTGGCCTTTGAGATCGTCAGGGCGGCCGACGACGGCGGCCTCCGCAACTTTGGGATGGGCGACGAGGGCGGACTCGACTTCCATGGTGCCGAGGCGATGGCCGCTGACGTTGATGACGTCGTCGACGCGGCCCATGAGCCAGAAGTAGCCGTCGGCGTCCATGCGCGCGCCGTCGCCTGTGAAGTAGCAGCCGGGAACGTCGGACCAGTAGGTTTTCTTGTAGCGCTCGGGGTCGCCGTAGACAGTGCGCGCCATGGAGGGCCAGGGCTTGCGGATGACGAGCAGGCCGCCGGAGCCGGCGGGGACGGGGTGGCCTTCGCGCGTGACCACTTCCGGCTGGATGCCGAAGAAGGGGCGCGTGGCGGAGCCGGGCTTGGTGGGAACCGCGCCGGGAACGGGCGCGATCATGATGGCGCCTGTTTCAGTCTGCCACCAGGTGTCCACGATGGGGCAGCGGTTGTGGCCGATCTTCTCGCGATACCACATCCAGGATTCGGGATTGATGGGCTCGCCGACGGTGCCGAGAAGGCGGAGGGAGTCGAGCTTGTGTTTTTCAACGTACTGATTGCCCCACTTGATGAAGGCGCGGATGGCGGTGGGCGCGGTGTAAAAGATGGTGACGCGGTGGTCGTCGATAATCTTCCAGAAGCGCGAGCAGTCAGGGAAGTTGGGCGCGCCTTCATACATGAGCACGGTTGCGCCGTTCTGCAGCGGGCCGTAGACGATGTAAGAGTGGCCGGTGACCCAGCCGATGTCGGCGGTGCACCAGTAGATGTCGTCTTCATGGAGATCGAAGATGTATTTGGTGGTGAGATAGGTTTGGACGGCGTAACCGCCGGTGGTGTGGACGAGGCCCTTGGGCTTGCCGGTGGTGCCGGAGGTGTAGAGGATGTAGAGCGGATCCTCGGAGTCCATGGGCTCGGCAGGGCAGTCGGCGGGCGCACTGGCCACGAGTTCATGCCACCAGTGGTCGCGGCCCTTGAGCATGTTTACGTGCGAGCCGGTGCGCTGATAGACGACGACGTGCTGCACGGTGGGGCAGTGGGCAAGGGCTTCGTCGACGGTGCGCTTGAGGGGAATCTCGTTGCCGCGGCGGTAGGCGGTGTCCTGGGTGAGGATGGCGACGCAGGAAGAGTCATTGACGCGGTCGGCGATGGCGTTGGCGGCGAAACCGCCGAAGATGACGGAGTGGACCGCGCCGATGCGGGCGCAGGCAAGCAGCGCGATGGCGAGCTCGGGAACCATGCCCATGTAAATGGCGACGCGGTCGCCCTTGCGGATGCCGAGGCCCTTGAGCGCGGCGGCAAATTGCGCGACCTGGGCGTGGAGCTCGGCGTACGTGATGCGGCGGATTTCGCCGGGTTCGCCCTCCCAGAGGATGGCGACCTTGTCGCGGCGGGGCGTGCTGAGATGGCGGTCAAGGCAGTTGTCGCTGAGATTCATGCGGCCGCCGACAAACCACTTGGCCCAGGGGTGGTCCCACTCGAGAACTTTGGTCCAGGGCTGGAACCAGTGAAGCTCGCGTGCGGCGGCGGCCCAGAAGGCTTCGGGGTCTTCAATGGACTTTTTGTAGAGGGCCTCGTACTCGGCGAGGCTCTTGATGTGGGCGCGCTTGCTGAACTCGGGTGGCGGCGGAAAGACGCGGTTTTCGCGGAGGGTGGAGTCGAGGTCCTGGTTGGGCCCGGAAGGCGAATGAGGACCGACGGAGATGTTGATGGACGACATGAGCAAGACCCCTCTCAGAGGCGGGAAAATGGGCGCAAACCGCGAGGAACCGAGGCGGAGAATGCGGGCCGGCACGGCGAAAGCGCGTCGGAGACACTTTACCGGCGGCGAGGCAGGAGGGGCAAGTGAGCGACCAGTTGTGAGCTGTCAGTTATCTGTTTGGATTGCCTCTTCGCGGAGGTCGTGGGTCGCCGGGTGAGGGGCGAAGACATTACGAAGGCGAATGCGGATGTGCCGGCAAAGGGGCGCGGTCTTTTTGGCTCATCGAATGAGGTGGATTGACCGGTCGCGTGAGGTCTTGTGATTGACAATGGAATGAAGGCTGACAGGGCAGGCGAAGGAGCGCGTCGTTTCGGCGGCGGAAGCGTCTGTATTAGGGACTGATAAACGCCGGCAGCGCGACAGCGAAGGCAGGACGAAAGACAAGGACGGGTATGGCAGTAAGGGAAGACGAGGCCACGCTTGGCGTGGAGGCTGCTGGCGCGCGCGGGGATACGTGGGACCTTCCCCTGAAGCTGGGGATTCTGACGGGGCTGACGGCGGTGGTGCTGTTCAGCGTGCACGAGCGGGTGTTCGCGCCGGTGTACAAGGTGGCGGAGACGCACGGGCTGAGCGCGATGCTCTACCGGCCAAGCGAGCTGTGGTTTTCGCTGGGCTTTGTTCTGGTGGTGTGCCGGACGCTGCTTTGGTTCACCTACCGTCCGCATCCGCCGGCGGAGCGTGCGCGCGCGCCGCGGATGACGGTGATTATTCCGGCGTACAACGAAGGACCGATGGTGGCCAAGAGCATTGATTCCGTGGCCGAGGCGGACTACGACCCGGAGCGGCTGAAAATTGTTGTGGTGGACGACGGGAGCAAGGACGATACGTGGGAGCATATCCAGACGGCGGCGGCGCGGCACGCGGGGCGTGTGCAGACGGTGCGGCTTGCGAAGAACAGCGGCAAGCGGGCGGCGCTGGCTGAAGGCTTCAGGCTGGGCACCGGCGATATTTTTGTGACGGTGGACTCAGACAGCGTGGTGGCTCGGGGCGCGCTGCTGGCGCTGGCGGGGCCGTTTGCAAACGAGCGCGTGGGCGTGGTGGCGGGCAAGGTGCAGGTCTACAACCAGCGCGAAGGTTTGATTCCACGGATGCTGCACGTGCGGTTCACGCTGAGCTTTGATTTTCTGCGCGCCTACCAGTCGACCTACGGGACGGTGTACTGCAGCCCGGGCGCGCTTTCAGCGTATCGCGCAAGCGCGGTGCGGGCGGTGCTGGAGAAGTGGCTGCACCAGCGGTTCCTGGGCGCGGAGGTGACCACGGGCGAAGACCGCGCGCTGACGAACGACATTTTGCGGCTGGGCTACGACAGCGTGTATCAGCGGGACGCGACGGTGTACACGATTGTGCCCACAAGCTACAGGCAGCTGTGCCGGATGTTTCTGCGCTGGGACCGAAGCTACATCCGCGAGGAGCTGCGGTTCGCGGCGATTGTGTGGACGCGGCCGCCGGTGGCGCGGGCCATTGCGGTGTTTGACCAGGTGGTGACGAATCTTCGTTTTCCGGTGATGGGCCTGACGCTGGGTCTGCTGGGGGCGGCGGTGTTCGTTGACCCATTTGTGCTGCCGCGGTTGCTGGTGTCGCTGGGACTGATCTCGTTCATTTACTCGCTCTACTATCTGCGCAGCGAGCGGTCGTTCAACATCCTGTATGGGGTGGTCTACGAGTACTACGCGTTTTTCGCGATGTTCTGGATTTTTCCGTGGGCGCTGCTGACGGTGCGGGCGCGGGGCTGGCTGACGCGCTGAGGCTGGCGCGGGAACCAGGCTTTTAGAAGCGGAGCGAGATGCCCTGCTCGCACATGTCAGTGAGGATGTTGAGCAGGTGGGTGATGCCGAGCAGCTCACGGACGCGGGGGCCGAGGTTGATGAGCCGCAGCGTGCAGGCGTTGGAGCGGGCGGTGACGTAAAGCCGGACGATGGTGCCGATGCCCATGCTGTCCATGTAAGTGAGATCCGTGAGGTCGAGGGTGATGCACTTGCGCTCGGGCAGGAGCTTGCGCATCTCGGGGTAAAACCAATCGCCGACGCCGGCGACGAGGCGGCCGTGACAATGGACGATGGCGGAGTCGCCGTTGATTTCGACGTCGATGGTGAGCGGCGTGTGGTAGGTGTCGGGCGACATGCGACCTCTCCTAAGGCTGGTGACGAGAAAGCGTGCGGAGGAAAGCCTTCGCTCCGGCTCTCACGCGACTCTTGCGTGCCGCGTCGGCTTTAGCGTGGGCCCGCCTGCTGGCAATTCTGGTGCTGTCACAGCAGGAAATCCAGGGGAGGAAACGGCGTGGTTGGATTGTCTCACAGGCTGCGGGAATTGGGAACCGGGCCGATGTGTCCGGGAGGGGTCAGGCGCGGTAACGCATCTGGTGCCAGACCCAGGCGGTGCGAAGGATTTCGTCGAGCTCAGTGTAACGGGGCCTCCAGCCGAGTTCGCGCATGGCTTTCTGAGAGGACGCGACGAGGACGGCGGGGTCGCCGGGGCGGCGGGGCAGGACTTCCGCGGGGATGGGATGTCCGGTGACGCAGCGTGCCGATTCGATGACCTGGCGCACGCTGAAGCCCTTGCCATTGCCGAGGTTGAAGAGGAGGCGGCCGTCGTGGCCGGAGGTGGGAGCGTCGGGGTCGGATTCGAGCGCCTGGAGGGCGAGGATGTGGGCGTCGGCGAGGTCGGAGACGTGGATGTAGTCGCGGACGCAGGTGCCGTCGGGGGTGGGATAGTCGTCGCCATAGATGCGGATGGAGCTGCGGCGGCCGAGAGCGACGTCGAGGATGAGAGGGATGAGATGGGTTTCCGGATCGTGGGCCTCGCCGCGGGTGATGCCGTTGGGGCTCTCGGGTGCGCCGGCGACATTGAAGTAGCGGAGAGAAGCGTAACGGAAACCGTGGACGCGATGGAACCAAGAAAGTACCTGTTCGACGAGGAGCTTGGATTCGCCGTAGGCGTTGGTGGGCAGGAGGCGCGCGGTTTCATGGATGGGGACGGATTCGGGCTCGCCATAGACCGCGGCGGTGGAGGAGAAAACGAGGGTGCGGGGGCCGACGGCGAGCATGGCCTCAAGGAGGGTGAGGGTGGAGGCGGAGTTGTTGCGGAAGAAGCGCTCGGGATGGTGCATGGACTCGCCAGCCTCAATGAGCGCGGCGAAATGGAGTACGGCGTGGAAGGGATTGTGGGCTTGCGCGGCGGAGGTGAAAAGGCTCTCAAGCAACACCCGGTCGGCCAGCTCTCCCTGGACAAAGCGAACCCCCGGGGGCACGGCCTCAAGGCGGCTGTGGCTCAGGTCGTCAAGGACCGTGATGGCGTGACCCTGGGCAGCCAAAAGAGTTGCGACGGTTCCGCCGATGTATCCCGCACCCCCGGTAACTAAGAGATTCACAAAAATCCTGTCCTCTCGTGAACAGATTGGTTTACCTTTAGTCTATATGTCAGGCGGGAATAGTCGGCAAGGGCCGGTATTCCCAAAGACCGCCTGGAAGGCGGCGAGCCGAATCGGGCATTTCGAGTGGCATGTCTTCGCTGGGCTCATTCCGGGTACCCGCGGGAAGACGGACAGGCGGGATGCCGGGTGAATTTCCCTCCAGCGTGACGCGGAGCGTGAAATTGTCTTTCTCTGCCTTGGACCAGACGGGGAGCAACGAGATGTCCGGGGTCGGCAGGAAGGCTGACGCGCTGAGCGCGGAAGACGAAGTTGCAGTGCCGAGGTCTACGCGCACCGTGTGGGTGGAGCGCGGGTTGGCCGCGGAAACCACAATTATCTGTGTTCCCCACATCGTGATATGGGTCGGTCGACCGAGGAAAAGCCTGACGGAAAAAGGCCGGGGAAACCCTGACCTTGCCGGATGCAGGCAGCAGAACGGCCGAATGGGACCAAAGGCACGGGGAGGGCCGGAAGCGAGACCGGCGACCCGGAGACGTTGGAGCACGAACCAGCAGCGCCTGGAATCCAGCGGAGTGTGTGGGCGGGTCGAACCGAAGGACTGGCGACCGCATCCAATCCGCAGGGCCTTTTCTGGCCCAGGAAGACGAGACCCCGCCGTTTCCATGGCCACAACAAAGGAATCCACACGATGTCGGCGAATCAATACCCTGTGATGAATCAGTACCCGGTGAATCTGCGGTTCGGCCTTCTGCCGGAAGGAGAAGGGCGGGGTGCGTCGTTTTTGACAAGTGTGATCATTAACCTGATTATTCTGGCGCTTTCGATCTGGATCGGCTTGATGGCTAAGCACGTGATCCAGCACCACTATGAGCAGACGGAGCTGATCTTCCCCACCAAACAACCGCCGCAGCCGAAGGTGCATGTGAAGACGCCTCCGCCACCGAAGATGAAGTTGCTGCCCAAGCCGGCGGAAGTGAAACTGGAGGCCCCGAGAATCCACTTTGAGCAGCCGAAGCCGGCGCTGGAGCCGGTGCAAATGGAAGCCAAGGTGGCGATGCCGCAGATGCGGGAAGTGCGTCCGGCGGTTGTGCTGGCCCCGCAGCCGAAGGCTGCGCTGACGGCAGCGGCTCCTGCGGTGGAGAAGCAGGCGCATCCCTCCACGGCTCCGGTGCACCTGGGCGATATGCACGGTGTGATGCCGAATGCGAATGCCTCGCGGCCGGCAACGGTGGCGGCGCTGGGCAATCCCTACGGCGGGATGAATGGCCCGGCGGCAACGCCGCGCGGCGTGGTGGGCTCAACGGGAATCGGCAACGGATCGCGCAAAGGATCGAATGCGGGCACGGTGGGCCGCGTGGCGCAGACGGGGCTGCCGGGCGGAACCGGCACGGCGGAGCGCGGCGGCTACGGTGGACACGTGGCGTCGGCGGGGATTCCGGGAATGGCGGCCCCGGCGCGGCCCGCGATGAAGGATCTGAAGCCGTCGTGGACGAGTCTTGAGGTGCTTTCCAAGCCGCCCGTGCGGTATACGGCGGAGGCGCGGGAGGCGAAGGTACAGGGCGAAGTGGTTCTGCGGGTAACGTTCACGGCCACCGGGCACGTGATTGTGCAGGGCCTGGTGCACGGGCTGGGACATGGGCTGGACGAAGAGGCGCGGCGAGAAGCGGAGAAGATTCGCTTCAAGCCGGCCACGCGGGATGGACACGCGGTAGATCTGACAACGAATATCACGATCAGTTTTCAGCTGGCCTGAGGGCCAGGGGGCAGAACACAACAACCCCGCCTGGAACCTTCCGCGCAAATCTTTAAGCGCGGCGGCGACGGGCGGAGAACAAACGGAAGACATTAAGCCAGGAGCAACCCATGAACTTTCGGAAGATTTCCCTTGTATTGCTGATTTTGACTTTGAGTGTGAGCTGCGCCTATGCGAAGAAAGCACCGAAGTTCCAGCAGGCACACCCGCTGACCCCGGACCAGGAAGCGCTGGTGGCGAAGGCAATTGCGCAGGAGAAGCTGATTATCCGCAGCATCCGTGAGCGGTCGCCGCTGGTGGAGACCTATATCCAGCAGACGCGGCCGGACGAGAAGCTGCTGGAAGTACCGGTGAGCGACCAGTACATGCTGAGCCGGGTGGATTTCGGCAAGGCATTCTTCGACAAGGAATACACGCCGCGCGAGGAAGATAAGAACGGGTTCTTCAAGGGATCGCTGTCGGCCATTCGCAGCCTGACGAAGCTGCTTGGGCTGGACAAGAAGTACACCTACAACCCGACGGGCTTTATGGACATGATGTTCCTTGACCCGACGGGCTTTGACCAGCAGCGCTACGTCTTCAGCTATGTGCGCAAGGAGTTCCTGGGCTCGGTGCGGACGTGGGTCTTTGACGTGCATCCGAAGGTGATGCAGCGCGGCCTGTTTTACGGACGCATCTGGATTGAGGACCAGGGCGGCAACGTGGTGCGGTTCAACGGCACCTACACGGGCGGGAGATCGGAGTACGATTCAAACCGTTTCTTCCATTTCGACAGCTGGCGGATGAACGTGCAGCCGGGACTGTGGCTGCCGGTGGAGATTTATGTGGAAGAGAGCAACATTGGCACGGACCGCAAGCCGATGGGGCTGAAGGCGCAGACGCGCTTTTGGGGCTACAGCCTGCGGCTGCCGACCAGAGAGAGCGAGAACGTGAACATCACGGTGGACAACGCCGTGGACAAGAGCAGCGACTCCCAGGACGTGAGCCCTCTGCAGGCCGAGCAGAAATGGGTGCAGCAGGCGCAAGACAACGTGCTGGACCGGCTGGAAGAGGCCGGACTGCTGGCGCCGATGACGCCGGATGGCTACGAGCAGAAGGTGCTGGACCAGATTGTGATCAACCTGGCGGTGCCGAATAATCTGGCATTCGAAACGCCGGTGCATTGCCGGGTGCTGCTGACCGACACGATTGAGGCGACGACGGTGGGCAACACGATCCTGATCAGCAAGGGTCTGCTGGATACGCTGCCGAACGAGGAGTCGATTGCGTCCGTGGTGGCGCTGGAGCTGGCGCACGTGGCTCTGGGGCACCACATCGACACCAAGTACGCCTTCAACGACCGGCTCCTGTTCCCTGACGAGGCGACCTTCCAGCGAATCGACATGGCACACACGCAGATCGACGACCAGTCGGCGGTGAAAGAGGCGATGAAGTACCTGGAAACCTCGATGTACAAGGACAAGCTGGCGACCGCGGGACTCTACTGGGAGCAGCTTGCGGATCGCGGCCAGGAGCTGAAGGCGCTGAACACGCCGCTGCTGGGCGACAGCATGCTGCGGCCGGACGGAACGCCGTGGATGCTGGCGCTGGCGCACGACGCGCCGAAGATCAACTGGGACGACCTGAGTCAGATTCCGGCTTTTCCGCTGGGAAGCTGGCTGAAGGTGGACGCGTGGAGCGACCACGTGCACATGCTGGACGCCAAGCGCTATGCGCCGATGAACGCGCGGGACAAGATGCCGCTCGAGGTGACGCCAATCTACTTCCGGCTGGAGCGCTATGAAGACGCGAACGCTAAGCCGGCAACGCCGAATGCGGAGCCGGCCGCGCCGAATGCGGCTCCGGCCACGCAACCGAATGCGGCTCCGCCGACGACGAACGGAGCCCCGGCGGGGCCGGTGGGAGCTCCCGCAACGAACACTGGGCCCGCACCGACGGCCTCCCAGTAAGCAACAGGAACAACCAGGCCGCGAGAACGGCCGGAACGCGCAGACAGAAGGGATGCGGATGCCATGAGACGTTCGGCGTGTGTGGTGCTGAGCCTGATGATGTGCGCCGGGGCAACGCTGGCCCGGGCGCAGGTGCAACCCACGGCGAAGCGCGGAACTCTTTCCGTGCGGGTGGGCGCGATGGGCTCGGGTTTTCAGCCGGATTACGCAGGCGGAGGCATTGCGCAGGCAAGCCCCTACCGGCTCTTCGGGGCGGGCGCGTATGTCGACGTGCGGCTCCGGCGCTGGGTGCAGCTGGAAGCCGAGGGGCGCTGGCTGCGCTTCCACCAGTACATCAACATCTACCAGGACAACTACCTGATTGGGCCGCGGGTGCCGATCCACACGTTCCTGGGGCGCGTGACGCCGTATGGGAAGGTGCTATTCGGCTTTACGCACATGAACTTCGAGTACAACGAGACCGATTGCCGCTGCCAGACGATTGCCTACGGCGGAGGCGCGGATGTGAAGCTGGACAATCGATGGACGCTGCGGGCGGTGGACTTTGAATACCAGCAGTTGCCGAACTGGTATCAGCTGCAGAACTCGCAGTTGCACCCTTACGGGGTGAGCGTGGGCATCAGCTACCGCATCTTTTAAGGCCCCTCTGTAACAGGAAACGATGGACGCCGGATGTGCACGGGCATGACGTGCACGGGCATGAGGTGTGCGTTGCATAGCCGCGCGGCGCGACAAAGCCGAATACCCCTAGAATGACGGCATGACGGACGCGAAGTTTGCACAGACGGATCCGGAGTGGCTGAGCGTGCTTGAAGAGCTGCGGGCGCGCGAGCCGATCTTTCATACGGCGGCCTTTGGGCGGACGCGCGCGGAGTGGGAACACGCGATGATGCCGGAGTACTGGGAGGTGGGCGCGTCGGGGCGTCGCTACAGCCGCGCGTTCATTCTGGATTGGCTGGAGCGAAATCCGCCGGTGGAGGCAGCGGAGGCGGGCTGGCGAACATGGGATTTCGCGGTACGCCGGCTGGGCGGCGAGGCGTATCTGCTGACGTATACGCTCAACCAGGCGGGACGGCTGACGCGGCGGGCGACACTCTGGCTGCGGGACGCGAATGAGTGGCGAATTGCGTACCACCAGGGGACGGTGGTGGAGGCGGAAGTGGACGATCAGATGCCCGGCGCGTGAGGCGCGAAGTCGTGGAGGAAAGCAGAAAGGCCGCTCCGGTTGGGAGCGGCCTTTGCTGTTGAGGCGATGAACGGCGGTTATGCCGGGGAGGGAGAGCCCTCGGGCATGGTGCCGGTGCCGCGGCTTTCCGGCTTGAGGACCTGCTGGCCGCCGCTGCTGCCGCTGTCGCTGGGCGAGGCGAGCGGTGAGCGCATGGGGGGCAGTTCCTTGCCTTCGATAAGCAGGCGGACCTCTTCTGCGTCGATGGTTTCGCGCTCCAGCAGCGCCGCGGCGAGGCGGTGCATGGCGTCGCGGTGGGTGTCAACGAGCGCGTGTGCCGACTGGTATGCATCGTCGATGAGCCGGCGCACCTCCTGGTCAATCTGGCGGGCCGTTTCTTCAGAGAAGTCGCGATGCTGCGCGATCTCACGGCCGAGGAAGATCTGCTCTTCCTTTTTGCCGAAGGTGAGCGGACCGAGGCGGCTCATGCCGTACTCGCAGACCATGCGGCGGGCGAGGTCGGTTGCGGTTTCAATGTCGCTGCCCGCGCCGGTGGACATCTGGCTGAGGAAGATCTCCTCGGCAACGCGGCCGCCATAGGACGTGGCCAGGCGGGTTTCAAGATACTCGCGCGTGTAGTTGTGTCGGTCGTCGGGCAGAAAGATGGTGACGCCGAGGGCCATGCCGCGCGGAATAATGGTGACCTTGTGAATGGGGTCGGAGTTGTCGCGCAGGAAGGAGACGAGCGCGTGGCCGGCCTCGTGATAGGCGGTGACCTTCTTCTCCTCGTCTGTAAGGAGCATCGATTTTCGCTCGGCGCCCATGAGGACCTTGTCCTTGGCCAGCTCGCAGTCGTACATGGTGACCTGCTTGCGATTGGCGCGGGCAGCGTTGAGCGCGGCCTCATTGACGAGGTTGGCGAGATCGGCGCCGGAGAAACCGGGTGTGCCGCGGGCCAGAACGTTGAGGTTCACGTCGTCCGCGACAGGCACTTTCTTGACGTGGACGCGGAGAGTTTCCTCGCGGCCACGGACGTCGGGCAGGCCGACGACGACGCGGCGGTCAAAGCGGCCGGGGCGCAGCAGCGCGGGATCGAGAACGTCAGGCCGGTTGGTGGCGGCGATGAGAATCACGCCGTCGTTCGACTCAAAGCCGTCCATCTCGACGAGGAGCTGGTTGAGGGTCTGCTCGCGCTCATCGTGTCCGCCGCCGAGGCCTGCGCCGCGATGGCGGCCAACGGCGTCGATTTCATCAATGAAGATGATGCAGGGAGCGTTCTTTTTGCCCTGCTCAAAGAGGTCGCGGACGCGGCTTGCGCCGACGCCGACGAACATTTCAACAAAGTCAGAGCCGGAGATGGAGAAGAAGGGCACGTTGGCTTCGCCGGCCACAGCGCGGGCCAGCAAAGTCTTGCCGGTTCCGGGAGGTCCGACGAGCAGAACGCCCTTGGGGATGCGGCCGCCGAGCTTTTGGAACTTCTGCGGCTCGCGCAGGTATTCGATGATCTCCTTCAGCTCTTCCTTGGCCTCGTCGACGCCGGCCACATCCTTGAAGGTGACCTTTTTCTGCTGCATGGAAAGCAGCCGGGCGCGGCTCTTGCCGAAGGAGAGAGCCTTGTTGCCGCCGGACTGCATTTGCCGCAGCATGAAGAACCAGATGGCGATGAGCAGCACGAAGGGACCGACGTTGATGAGCACCTGCAGCCACAGGCCGTTGTTCTGCTCATTCTTGATGGTGAGGTTGACCTTGGCGGCAAGCATCGCCTTGTCCAGGTCCTCATAGCTGGCGGGAATCGTGGTGTGGAACTGTTCCTTGGGGCTGGACTTGAGATGTCCGTGGAGTTCGGTCCCCTGAATGGTGGCGTCCAGCACCTGCCCGGCCTCAACCTTGTTGAAGAGATCGGAGTAGGTGATCTCAGCGTCCTTGCCGCCGCTGTTGCTCTTCTGCACGACGCTCCAGAGCAGCATGAGGCAGACGAGGATGAACACCCAGAACATGATCGTCTTGACGGTCGAATTCACCAGGATTCCTCTTTCCCGGCGGGGGAGAAGCCATGGTCCAGGGCCTCCATACCGCCTCCATCAACCTATTTAGACGCCCGAACCTCGTGGGAAGTCACAGAAAGTAGGGGATTCCTTGGCGAGGTACACGCAACCCCCGCCCGGTTCGATGGTCATTCTGATTCTACTCCGAAGCAGAGCAAAACACCCAAGAAAGGGGCGCACGAAAGGGGGAGTTTCGAGTGAGTTACAGGCAAGTTACGGGGAGGGCTGCGAGGAATGGGAGCCGGAGGCGCGTGTGGTGATGCGCAGGCCGGGCTGGGGTTCGAGTTCGACGCCGCGCATCCAGAGGATGCGGCCGTCGAGGACAAGGACCGGCCAGAGAGCGCGGTCATCGCCGCTAACCCGCAGACGTTCCAAGACTTCCTTCACCTTTCGCGGGCCTGAGGAGTGGCGCAGGCGGACGCGGTCCCCGGGCTTCCAGCAGCGCAAAAGAGCCGGCCCGGCAGGCGCGTGGGGAGGGTCAAGATCGATGCGGAGAGTGAGCTGGAAGGTGGGCGCTTCCACCTCGCCGGGGATGGGGACTGCATAGTGGGTAACCACGGCGGACGTGCTGCTTTTGGCCGCTGAGGCGACGCCGGGCGAGAGGCGCAGCTCGCGGTGCGTGCGCTGGGCGAGCAGGCCGCCGGCGAGGGGAAGTTTTTGCCCGGCCCGGCCGTTGAGCGCGAGGGTGCGAAGGGCTTCCGTGGAGAGGAAGTCGAGCGATGGTCCGAGATGTTGGGCGGCGCGACGCAGAAGACGGCGCTGCAGCGCGAGTGGGAGCGCGGCGAGGCGCGCGACGTCGAGGGCGAGGCCGGCATCAACTCCGGGAGCGGCGGCGCGGCCTCCGCCGCGCACGGGCCGGCCCGGCAGCAGCAGCTGCGGAGCGATGCGGTCGAGCTCGCATTGCCAGAAGGCCTCTTCGTCGCGGGCCAGGAGGGCCATCTGCGCCAGGTGCGGGCGCAGACGCGGGTTGAAGGATTCAAGCGCGGGGAGCAGCTCGTGGCGGATGCGGTTGCGGGTGAAGGCGGTGACGGCGTTGGAGGAATCCGATTGCCAGGGCTGACCCTGCGTGCGGAGAAATTCTTCGACTTGCGCGCGGGTTGTGGCGAGGAGGGGACGAAGAATCGGGCCCTCCGGGCTTTCGAGTGTTGGATGGATGCCGGATAAACCCTCAGTCCACGCGCCGCGCAGAAATTTGGCGAGGACGGTTTCTGCCTGGTCGTCAAGGGTGTGCGCGGTGGCGATTGCATCGAGTGGCGTTTGGGACAGAAGTTTGCGAAACCAGGAGTACCGCAAGCGGCGCGCGGCTTCCTCCAGGGATTCGGCGGGCTTGGCGTTTGCGGGATCGGGGCGAGCCTCGGCGGAGGTGTCGACGCGGGCTTCATGAAACGGAATGTTGAGCCGGGCTGCGAGGGCGCGACAGAAGTCGAGGTCGGCATCGGCTTCAGCGCCGCGCAGGCCGTGGTGGAGATGGGCGGCGTGGAGGACGAGGCCGAGTTCCCTGCTCTTTTCGGCGAGCGCGCAGAGGAGCGCGACGGAGTCGGCTCCGCCGGAGAGGCCGACGGCGAGGCGCAGGCCGGGACGGAGGAGGGTGGCATCGATGGGCAAGGAAGCGCGCACGAGAGGATGATACGGCGTTTGGGCGCGCCGCTGTGAGCAGACGTGCGGCGTTGTATACTCGGCGAGTTATGCAGGTATTTGTGATTCTTCCTGCTGCGGGGCTGGGAACCAGGATGGCCGGTCCGCAGCCCAGACACCCCAACGACAAGGACCCGTCGTCGGGGGCCCCGCCGAAGCAGTTTCTTGAGCTGGATGGGGTTCCGATTCTGATCCATTCGCTGCGGGCGTTTGCCGCCGTGGAGCGCGTGGCTGGGATGTATGTGGCCGTGCGCAAGCCGGAGGTGGAACGCGTGCGGGCGCAGGTGGACGAATATGGATTTGCCGACAGGACGCACGTGGTGGAAGGCGGCGACACGCGGCAGGAATCCGTGGCAAATGCGCTGGCGGCGCTGCCGGCCGAGGCGGACGACGTTGTGCTGGTGCACGACGCTGTGCGACCGCTGATTGACGCGGCGACGATTGAGCGGACGATTGAGGCAGTTGAGCAGAACGGCGCGGCGATTGTGGGCATGCCGGCGGTGGACACCATCAAGCAGGTGGAGCGGACAGCGCACGGAGCGCTGATTACAGCGACCATTCCGCGGGAGTTTGTGGTGCTGGCGCAGACGCCGCAGGGATTCCGGTTCGGGCTGCTGAAGAAGGCCCTGACCGAGGCGACGGCGGATGGCTTTGTGGGCACGGACGAGGCCAGCGTGGTGGAACGCGCGGGACTGCCGGTGGCGGTGGTGCCGGGTTCTCAGGTTAATCTGAAGATTACCCAGCCGGGCGACCTGGAGCTGGCCGAGTTTTACCTGCGCCGGCAGTCGCGGTAATTTCGGCGGTGAGCGGGAAGCCGGCATTGCTCCGGGACGAGCTGCAAGAGAAGACAGGCACGGTGAGCATGGACACACGAATCGGATTTGGCTGGGACTCGCACGCATTCCAGCCGGGAGTGCCGCTGCGGATTGGCGGGCTGACGCTGGAGCATCCGGAGGGGCTGGCCGGCCACTCGGACGGTGACGTGCTGCTGCATGCCATTACCGATGCGCTGCTGGGCGCGGTGGCGGCGGGCGATATCGGCAGCTTTTTTCCGCCGGGCGATCCGCGCTGGAAGGATGCGGATTCGGCGATCTTCCTGAACCTGGCGATGGAGGAGCTGCAGCACGCGGGCTACCAGATTGTGAATATTGACGCGACGCTGGTGCTGGCCGCGCCGAAGATTGGGCCGGTGGCCGGGGAGATGCGCGCGCGGGTGGCCGACCTGTTGTGCATCGGGATGGACCAGGTAAGCATCAAGGCGAAGACGCCGGAGGGGCTGGGGCTGGACCACGTGGCGCAATGCCACGCGGTGGCGCTGGTGGAGCGGGCCGTGGACCCCGATGAGCTGAAAACAATGAGCGCGGTGATTGAGAGCCAGAAGCAGCTGGAAGACGTGGTGGAAGATCTGCTGAGCAGCGTGCACGGCGTGCCGAAGAAGCGGACCGTGGACCCGGTGTACGACACGGAAGACATCACGTAAGCGGGCCATGAATCAGCGCGGGGAAGGGCTGGGCGGCGGCCGCATTTTTCCATTGCAGTTTTGCGGGTTTGGCCGTACCGTGGCGGGAGTATTAAAAATCCTGCACGGAGCACACCGATGCACTACGCGCTCTACTTGCTGCAATACCAGCTGAGTCCGGAACAGTTTCAGCACATCATGATGGTGGCGGCGCCGCTCATCGCGTTGTTTGTGCTTGTCGGCATGGCGATTGTGATTGTGCCGTTCTGGTTCATCTGCAAGAAGGCCGGATTTTCGCCGTGGCTGTCCCTGCTGAACATTGTTCCCCTCGGCAATCTTGTGCTGATTTACGTGCTGGCGTTTGCGGAGTGGAAGGTGATGCCGCTGCGGCCGCCGGGCTGGCCGCCGATGCCGCCACCGCCGCCAGGATCGCAGCAGTTCTGAAGGCGCGACTGATAGCATCGGTAGAGGAAACGCTCGCTCTACGATGACGGCAGAGACACTCTCCCAAGCGAAAAAACCACGCGTGCGCTTTGCGCCTTCGCCCACCGGCTACCTGCATGTGGGCGGGGCGCGGACGGCGCTGTTCAACTGGCTGTTCGCGCGGCACACGGGCGGAACACTCCTGCTGCGCATTGAGGATACGGATTTCGAGCGCTCCTCCGACGAGATGGTCGAAGGGATTCTTGCGGGGATGCGCTGGATTGGCCTGGACTGGGACGAGGGACCGTTCTTTCAATCGCAGAGGCTGGGGCTTTACCAGGTTGCGGCGGGGAAGCTGCGGGCGAGCGGGCATGTGTACCCGTGCTTTTGTACCCGGGAAGAGCTGGAGCAGCGACGCAAGGAGGCAACGGCTGAGGGACGGCCCACGCTCTATGACCGGCGCTGCCGACGGATTCCGAAAGAGGAAGCGGATGCCCGAATCGCGGCAGGCGAGGCGGCGGCACTGCGGTTTGCCGTGCCGGAGAGCGGCGCGACGAGCTTTGAGGACGCGGTGTTTGGCCGGGTGGAGTTTGCCAACGCGGAGATTGAGGACTTTGTGCTGCTGCGGTCGGATAGCGTGCCGACGTATCACCTGAGCGTGGTGGCCGACGACATCGATTTGCGGCTGACGCACATCATTCGCGGGGCGGATCATATTTCGAATACGCCGAAGCAGGTGCTGCTGTATGACGCGCTGGGCGCGGAGATGCCGGTGTTTGCGCATGTGCCGCTGATTCTGGGACCGGACAAGACGCGGCTGAGCAAGCGGCACGGCGCGACGAGCGTGACGGCATACAAAGAGATGGGCTTTGTGCCAGAGGCCTTTCGGAATTTTCTGGCGCTGCTGGGCTGGACGCCCGGTAAGGGGAAGGACGAGAACGGGAAGGACCGCGAAGTGTTTTCGCCGGGCGAGCTGGTGGAGATGTTTTCGCTCGATGGGATTTCAAAATCGAATGCGGTCTTCGACAATGACAAACTGGAGTGGCTGAACGGCGAGTACCTGCGCGCACTGCCGGTGGAGGAGTTGAGCAGACGGATTGCGCCGTTTTTCGCGGAGGCCGGGCTGGCGGCCGCGCCGGAAAAGCTGCTTGCTGTTGCACCGCTGATCCGCGAGCGCATCCGGACGCTGCGCGAGGCGGTGAGCGTGGCCGACTTCTTTTTTGTGGACGAACTGGCGCCGTATGACGCGGCCGACTTGATTCCGCAGAAGGGCGATGCGGCGCTGGCGAAACGCATCCTGGTGTACGCGGGATCGGTGCTGGCGACAAGCGGCTTTGACGCGGCAACGCTGGAGCAGACGCTGCGCGAGGCGGCCGCGCCGCTGGGTGTGAAGACGGGGCCGATGTTCCAACCGATTCGCGTGGCCGTGTGCGGAAGGAAAAACGCGCCGCCGTTGTTTGAAACGATGGAAGTGCTGGGCCGCGAAACCTGCCTGAAGCGGATGGAGCAGGCCGAGGCCAAACTTTCCGGACTGGGTTGAGCGCGGCGCGTTGAGCACAAAATCTGCAGAGCAGTTTTCAGGGAGCGAGGGATCGCGACAATGACGAACGCAAATCCGGAAGGCCGGGACGAACGAAAGCACATCGAGGAACCACGCGCCCTCTCCAATTTTCTGCGCGA
The DNA here is from genome assembly GCA_035534635.1 of Occallatibacter sp. Classification (GTDB taxonomy): domain Bacteria; phylum Acidobacteriota; class Terriglobia; order Terriglobales; family Acidobacteriaceae; genus Telmatobacter. Next base: position 104,584 of record DATLRP010000016.1, on the reverse strand, counting down.
CCAGATGGCCGAAGACGTGCGCACGCGGAAGTACGGCGACGCTGCGGTGCAGACGCGCTTTCCGCCGGAGCCGAACGGCTACCTGCACATTGGGCACGCCAAGGCGATCTGTCTGGACTTCGAGCTGGCGGACGAGTTCGGCGGCAAGACGAACCTGCGATTCGACGACACGAATCCCGAAAAGGAAGAGCAGGAGTACGTCGATTCCATTCAGGAGGACGTGCGCTGGCTGGGCTTTGAGTGGGACCGGCTTTGCTATGCGTCAGACTACTTTGGGCAGCTCTACGAGTGGGCAATCAAGTTGATCGAGGCGGGCAACGCCTACGTGGACGATTTGACGGCCGAGGAGATTCGGCAGCATCGCGGCACGCTGACGGAGCCGGGCAGGAACAGCCCGTATCGCAACCGGAGCGTGGAAGAAAATCTGGACCTGTTCACGCGGATGAAGAAGGGCGAGTTTGCCGATGGCAGCCGCGTGCTGCGGGCAAAGATCGACATGGCCTCGCCGAACCTGAACCTGCGCGACCCTGTGATGTATCGCATTCTGCACGCGACGCACCACAGGACGGGCGACGAGTGGTGCATCTATCCGATGTACGACTACGCGCACGGGCAGTCGGACTCGATTGAGCGCGTGACGCACTCGATGTGCACGCTGGAGTTCGCCGACCATCAGCCGATTTATCGCTGGTACATCGAGCAGCTCGGGATTTTTCCTTCACAGCAGATTGAGTTCGACCGGCTGAACCTGACGTATACGCTGCTGAGCAAGCGCAAGCTGCTGCAGCTGGTGCAGGAAAAGCACGTGAGCGGGTGGGACGATCCGCGCATGCCCACGCTGAGCGGCCTGCGGCGGCGCGGTTTTTCGGCGGAGGCGCTGCGGACTTTCTGCGCGGCGATTGGCGCAACGCGGACCAACGGCACCACGGACATTGAGATGCTGGAGCACTTCCAGCGCGACCACCTGAACCAACGCGCGCGGCGCGCGATGGCCGTGCTGCGGCCGCTGAAGCTGGTGATCGACAACTATCCGGAGGGGCAGGCGGAGCACTTCGAGGTGGCGAACAACCCGGAGGACCCGGCGGCGGGAATGCGGCAGGTGCCGTTCACGCGCGAGATCTATATTGAGCGGGACGATTTTCGCGAGACGCCGCCGCCGAAGTACTACCGGCTTTCGCCGGGTAAGGAAGTGCGGCTGCGCGGGGCGTATTTTGTGACGGCGCAGAGCGTGGTGAAGGACGCCGAAGGCAACGTGACGGCGGTGCATTGCACCTACGATCCGGCGAGCCGCGGCGGCAGTTCGCCCGACGGTCGCAAGGTGAAGTCGACGATGCACTGGGTGTCGGCGGCGCACGCGATCCAAGCCGAGACTCGGCTCTACGACAGGCTTTTCACCAAGGCGGACCCCGGCGACACAGCGGAAGGCGAAAGCTTCCTGAGCAACTTGAATCCTGATTCGCTGGAAGTGCTGACGGACGCGAAGCTGGAGCCGTCGCTGGCCGAAGCGAAGATGGAAGACCGCTTCCAGTTCGAGCGCGTGGGTTACTTCTGCCTTGACCGCGACTCGGCTCCCGACAAACTGGTCTTCAATCGCACGCTGGCGCTGAAGGACTCGTGGGCAAAGATTGAGAAGAAGGCAGCGAGTTAGCCACCTGCGGTGGGGCAGACGCTCGCTTTTCGCTCGCATGAGTGCGGGTGCTCCTCATCTCCGGTCTCCGACATCACCTGCCGATGACGTCGATGGCGACGGTGAGGTTTTTGGGCGGCATGCATTGGTTGTCGTCGCAGGCCTGGTAGCGCAGGCGCGCCTGCACGAGGTGGTTGCCGCGCTGTGCCTGGATGCGCGTGAGGATGGTGAACTCGCCGGTGTAGACGCTGAGGCGAGTCTTCGGATCGGCGGGGAGGGTGAAGTCCTTGCCGTCAGGGAAGGTTGCGCCAAGCAGCCGGACGCCGGAGGACGCGGGCACGTCGAGCGTGGTGGGAATGAGGTATGCGTCGTGCGGCGCGTGGGAGTTGATGTGCAGGCCGGGCGCAACGCGGAAGTGCATTTCTACGGGGCTGGGCTTGCCGGCGCGGACGGTAATCTGCTCCGGGAAAAGAAACTCGACGGCGGTGCTTTGCTTTGCGAGGGATTGATCGGGGTGGTCAAAGCGCTGCAGGGGTCCGGCAGATTGCGCGCGCGCCGCGATGGCGCTGAAACCGAGCGTGAGCAGAGCGGCGGCAATCAGGATGCGCTTCACTTCCCTTCTATGCTTCACTTGCCTTCTCCCAGAGCCTTGCGGATGTTGGACTCGATGTCGCTTTCTGAGGTGAGTCCGACCTGCGTGGCGACGATGGTTCCGTCACGATTGACGAAGAAGGAAGTGGGCAGATCTTCCACGCCGCCGTAGGGCTTGGAGATGCTGTCGCCGCCCATGAGCATGGGATAGGAGACCTTCATCTGCGTGGCGAAGGCCTGGATGGCGGCGCGGTCCTGCGCCCAGCCGGTTTTGTCGGCAGGCGTGTAGCCGTCGCCTTCGCTGGAGATGCCGAGGACCTCAAAGCCCTGCGAAGCGTACTTGTCGCGGAGCTGGACGAGCCAGGGGGTTTCAATTTTGCAGGGGCCGCACCATGTGGCCCAGAAGTTGAGCAGGAGAGCCTTGCCTTTGTAATCGGCGAGGGAGATTTTCTTGCCGTTGACGTCCTGCAGGGTGAAGGCCGGCGCGGGCTTGTTGACCAGCGGCGAGGGCATGCCGGCGATGTCGCCCATGTCGGCCGCCGAGGCGGGGGTATTCGCGTAGGGCGCGGTCTCGGATTTTTTGACGGCGAGGGCGGCGCGGCGCTCGGCTTGCTGGCGGTGGTACATCCAGTTGGCCCAGCCGGCCCAACCGAAGACTGCGAGAAGAATGAGGATGACGAAGAGAACGATGGTGTTGCGTTTGACGGGAAACATGGGCACCTGAAGCCATTGTACGAGCCTGCGCGGGGAGCGCAAATTGCGGCACTGCGTGCGGGGTGTTAGGTGGGGCGGATGCGGGCGGGGATATAGCGGGCGGAAACTGATACCATCAGGAACCGATGAGCGAGAAAGGCAAGGGCGAAGGCATGACTCCGGCAGAGCTGGTGCGGACCGAGGCGGCGGCGCTGGAGGCGCTGGCGGCGCGGCTGGAGGGGCTGATGGCGGAGCCCTTTGCGCGGGCCGTGGAGCTGATTGTGCGCTGCGGCGAAGTCCACGGGCGCGTGGTGGTGACGGGGATGGGCAAGAGCGGCGTGATTGCGCAGAAAATTGCCGCCACGCTGAGCTCGACCGGAAGCCCGGCGCTGTTTCTGCATCCGGCCGAGGCGGTGCACGGCGACCTGGGCGTGCTGATGCCGGGCGACGTGGTGATTGCGCTGAGCGCCAGCGGCGAGACGGAGGAGATTCTGCGGCTGCTGGCCACGCTGAAGCGCAAGGGCGATGCGCTGGTGAGCTTCACATGCAATTTGGCGTCGACGCTGGCCACGGCGAGCGACGTGGCGCTGGACTGCGGCGTGGCGCGCGAGGCCTGCGGGATGAACCTGGCGCCGACGGCGAGCACGACCACGATGCTGGCGCTGGGCGATGCGCTGGCGATTGCGGTGAGCTTGAAGAAGGGCTTCAAGGCGGAGGATTTTGCCGAGCTGCACCCGGGCGGCAAGCTGGGCAAGCGGCTGGCGAAGGTGCGCGACCTGATGCACGCGGGCGAGGATGTGCCGGCGGTGGCGCCGGAGACGACGATGACGGACGTGATTTATGAAATGTCGCGCAAGAAGCTAGGTATGACGACTGTGCAGGAGAATGGGCGACTGCGTGGGGTGATTAGCGACGGCGATTTGCGGCGGCTGCTGGAGCGCGAGGGCGGCGCGGCGCTGAGCAAGACGGCGGGCGAGGCGATGCACTTGCATCCGCGGACGATTGCAGCGGGCGAGCTGGCGGTGAAGGCGCTGGCGATTCTGGAAGAGAAAAAGATTACGAGCCTGATTGTGGTGGATGCCGAGGAGCGTGTGGAAGGCGTGGTGCATCTGCATGATCTGTGGGGCGTGGAGATGATTTGAAACCTAGCAGACAGTAGTCAGTAAACAGTTGTCTGTTGCCTGTGGGAGGGAGCGTCAATGGTCATTGAATTCCGAAAGATCGATTACAAGAAAGATCTTAACGCGCGACAAAAGTAAGCCTATAACTTCCAGATGATCTCGGCAATCTTAGCGGTATACGGCTTTGCGACTATCCGCCTTGCGAGCGATTGGCAAGGCGCTGACTTTATTGCGCAGCATGTGGATGGAAAGACATTTTTGAAGGTTCAGCTTAAAGGTGCCCTGACGTTTGCGAAGAAGTATTTGGGGAAGGACATTTACATAAGCTTTTGCGACGGCGAATTTTGGTACCTATTCCCTCACGATGAGATTCTCGAACGAGTAAAAAAAGAAGAGGGAATCATAGAGGGAACACGATCATGGCAAAACGGAGAATATGCCTTCGCCACGGTAGGCAGAAAAATCAAGAAAATCCTTGAGCCGTATCGTTTGGATATGCGAGGAATTTTCCCATCATAGTTAATGCTGGGTAATAGAGAAGCATTACCCGTGTCAGTGCTTCCACGGCGTGTGTGCGCGTTGACACGGCGCGGCCTGCGGTTCCCTTCTCTACATCGTTTGTTTTCAGCTTAGGAGGATTTGGCCCTCCGGCTGCACATTCCTTCGGCAGAGGCGATGGAGGAGGGCCGGAGCCGATGGCAACCTGTCTGGATACGTGGCGTGCGTTGGGAGGCACCGCACAGGCGTCGACGCGGAGTCCGGAAGAGCTTGAACAGTTAGAATGGGAGCTGGTTCATCCAAACGCCCTGCGTCCGTGTAACGGCCGGCGGCCCGGAGCTGCACCGGCCCCCAAACGAACGGACGGGAAAGCACGCACACACTCTCGTATGCATCGTTGGTCGAAGCTGTTTATTCCTACCCTTCGTGAGGCCCCGGCGGATGCCGAAGTGGCCAGCCACAAATTTCTGCTGCGGGCCGGCTACATTCGCCAGCTTGGCGCGGGGATTTACAACTACCTGTTCCTGGGCCAGCGCGCGCTGAACAAGATCATCGGGATTGTGCGCGAGGAGATGGACACGATCGGGCAGGAGTTTTACCTGCCGGCGATTTTGCCGCGCGAGCCTTGGGAGCAAAGCGGGCGCTGGACGGCGATGGGCGACAACATGTTCCGGCTGAAGGACCGCAAGGGCGCGGACCTGTGCCTGGGCATGACGCACGAAGAGATTATGACGGTGATTGCCCGCGGCGAGCTGCGCAGCTACAAGCAGCTGCCGCAGATCTGGTACCAGATTCAGACCAAGTTTCGCGATGAGCCGCGGCCGAAGGCGGGGCTGCTGCGCGTGCGGCAATTCCTGATGAAGGACTCGTACTCGTTCGACCTGGACAAGGCGGGGCTGGATAAAAGTTTTGACCTGCACGATGCGGTCTACCGCAGGATTTTTACGCGCTGCGGGTTGAAGTTTGTGGCCGTGGAGGCGGATTCGGGCGCGATGGGCGGGTCGCAGTCGCAGGAGTTCATGGTGTATACGGACGCGGGCGAGGATTTGATTGCGAGCTGCCCGGTGTGCGGGTATGCGGCGAATCTGGAAAAGGCCGTTTCACGGCTTGATCCTTTGGACGAGATGGTTGCCACGGGCGACGGGATGCCGGAGCTGGTGGCGACGCCGGGATGCGCGGCGATTGCGGACGTGGCGGCGTTCTTCAAGATATCGCCGGCGAGCGACATCAAGTGCGTGGCGTATATGGCGCTGAAGCGCGGCGTGGCTGGCGCGAAGGACACCGGATCCGCAAAAGACAGTTGGCACGGCGTGGCGGCATTCTTGCGCGGCGACCACCAGGTGAACGAGACGAAGCTGATGGGCGCGGTGGGCGCGGCGGAGTTGCGGACGATGCAGGCCGAGGAGCTGACGCAGTATATGAGCGGCCCGGCGGGATTTTTGGGGCCGGTGGGGCTGAAGCCCGATGCGAAGCCGATGGGCGACGGGCTGACGGTGGTGGTGGACCGGTCGCTCGAAGGGCGCAGGAACCTTGTGGCGGGCGCGAACAAACTGGACATGCACCTGCGCAACGTGACGCCGGGGCGCGACTTTACGTGGACGCTGCTGGCCGATATTCGCAGCGTGAATGAAGGCGAGGCGTGTCCGACGGAAGGCTGCGCGGGCCGGCTGGTGGTGGGCAAGGCCGTCGAAGTCGGCCACATTTTCAAACTTGGCTACAAATACTCCGTATCGATGGGCGCGCGTGTGCTGGACGAGAACGGCAAGGAAGTGACGCCGATCATGGGCAGCTATGGTATTGGCATTGAGCGGATTCTGACGGCGGCGATTGAGCAGTCGAACGACGCGAACGGCTTCTGGCTGCCGCCGTCGATTGCGCCATTTACTGTGGTGGTGACGGTGACGAACGCGAGCGACGAAGCGTTGCGGAAGACTGGCGAGACACTGGCCGCGGCGCTGGAAGCGGCGGGACTGGACGTGCTGCTGGATGACAGGGACGAGCGCGCCGGCGTCAAATTCAAAGATGCTGACCTGGTGGGAATTCCCTATCGCGTGAACGTGGGCAAGAAGGCCGCGGCGGGACAGGTGGAAGTGGTGACGCGCGCGACGGGGACGAGCGTGGATGTGGCGCTGGGCGAAGTGGCGGCAGAGGTGAAGCGGCGCGTGGAAGAAAGCGTGCTGCCGACCCAGACAGGCGCATAAGCAGGACGAAGTGGCAAACAAGGGGAGACTGGAGCGGAGATGGCGCTGAAGACCCTGAAAATCCGGCTGACGAGACCGAGGGGGCGGCATCCGTGGGCGATGCTGCTGGTGAAGGTGTGCGTGCTGGCGATGCTGGTGGCAGGGCTTTCAGTGGTGGGGTTGTGCGGCTTCTACTACGTGAAGTACCAGCCGATTGTGAGTGCGCGGCTGGAAAAGCCGCTGTTCAAGGATACGGCGAAGATTTATGCGGCTCCGCAGGAGGTGCGGCCGGGGCAGCGGCTGAGCCTGAAGCTGGTTGCGCAGAATCTGCGTGAGGCGGGCTACACCACGGACGGCGCATCGCAGCCCTCGCCGATGGGCACCTTCAGCATGGATGAGGCGAGCATCACAGTGCGGCCGGGATCGCAGTCCTATCACACGGAGGACCCTGCGACGATCCACATCCACGGCGGCGCGGTGGACTCGATTACCGATGCCAAGGGCCGGGAGCTTGCCAGCTACGAGCTGGAACCGCTGCTGATTACGGGACTAAGCGAGGGTGCGCAACGGACGAAGCGGCGGCTGGTGACCTATGACGAGCTGCCGAAGAACATGGTGAACGCGGTGGTGGCCATTGAGGACCGGCGGTTCTTCGAGCACGGCGGCGTGGATTTTATTCGTCTGGGGGGCGCGCTGGTGAATGACCTGAAGCCGGGGCACAAGTGGACTGAAGGCGGATCGACGCTGACGATGCAACTGGCGCGGGGATTCTTCCTGACGCCGCAGCGGAAGATCAAGCGCAAGCTGAAGGAGATTGTGATCACCTTCCAGCTGGAGCACCGGTTCACGAAGCAGCAAATCTTCGCCATGTATGCGAACGAGATCAACCTGGGCGAGCGGGGAAGTTTTTCGATTGATGGATTCGGCGAAGCGGCGCAGGCCTACTTCGGCAAGGATGTGCGGCAACTGGACCTGCAGGAATGCGCGCTGCTGGCGGGGATGATTCAGAGTCCGAACCGCCTGAATCCCTTCCGGCATCCGAAGCGGGTGATTGAACGGCGCAACCTGGTGCTGGATTCGATGGTGGAGACCGGCGCGATCACCAAGGAGGTGGCTGAGCAGGCCAAGCAGCAGCCGCTGCAACTGGTGAAGTCCAGCGTGGACGAAAGCGAGGCGCCGTACTTTGTGGACCTGGTGCGCGACCAGCTTGTGCAGACGCTGGGCGACCGGGACTTCAATCGCGAAGGGCTGCGGATTTATACGTCGCTGGACCCGGACTTGCAGCGGCTTGCCAGCGAGGCGGTGAACCAAACGATTCCGATTATCGACGAGCTGGTGGACAAGAAACACGCACGCGACCGCAAGCGCGGAATCTCCTACAGCTATCCGCAGGTGGCGCTGGTGGCGCTGAATCCGCATACCGGACAGGTGCTGGCGCTGGTGGGCGGGAAGAATTACGGCGAGTCGCAGCTGGACCATGCGGTGGCCAAGCGGCCGACGGGATCCATCTTCAAGCCGTTCGTGTATGCGACCGCTTTCCAGACGGCGGTGGACGGGACGCTGCTGCCGGGACATACAAAGCTGTTTTCGCCCACGACGATGTTGAACGACCAGCAGACAACCTACGATGGCGGCAACGGGCGGCTTTACACGCCGCGCAACTATGAGCGTGAATACTACGGCGAGCTGACGGCGCGCTTTGCGCTGATGCGGTCGGACAATAATGCGACGATCAGCCTGGCGTCGATGGTGGGCTTTGATCGCGTGGCGCAACTGGCGCGGGATTCGGGCGTCCTGAGCGCGCGCGGGACGCCGGCGATGGCAATCGGATCGTATGATGCTTCGCCGCTGGAGATGGCGGGCGCGTATACGGTGTTTGCGAACAGCGGTCTGCACCTGCAGCCGTGGATGCTGGCGAGCATCCGTACGCAGCAGGGAGACGTGATTGACGACTTTACGCCCGCATCGAAACAGGTGCTTGATCCGCGGACGGCGTTCCTGACGACGAGCCTGATGGAAGCGGTGCTGCAGGGCAAAGGAACCGGTGCGGTCGTGCGCAACATGGGCTTTACCGCGCCGGCCGCGGGCAAGACGGGCACCAGCCACGACGCGTGGTTCGCGGGATTCACGAGCAACCTGCTGTGCGTGGTGTGGGTGGGCAACGATGACTACAGCGACGTGAAGCTGGAGGGTGCGCAACTCGCGGCACCCATCTGGGCGAACTTTATGAAGAATGCGGTGCAGTTGCCGCAGTACAGCGACACGCACGACTTTACGCCGCCGGACGGCGTGGACGTGGTGACGCTGGACAACGTGACAAACCTGCTGGCCGACGCCGCGTGCCCGGACGACTACCAGGCGGCGTTTTTGGCGGGCACGGAGCCGACGGACACGTGTGACCATCCGGGCGACCACCGGAATCTCTTCCAGAAAATCTTCGGGCTGGGCAAACCAAGCCAGTAAGCGAAATCAATTCTGCGCGAGGGGCTGGCAAAGCGGGCACCAGAAGGTGACGCGCGCCTCCGGGCCCTGTGCGCGCCGTTCGATGTAGGCTCCGCAGCGGCGGCAGGGCTGGCCCGCGCGGCCATAGACCCAGACGCTTTCCTGCGGGCTGCTGGCACGCGTGGTGCGGCGATGCAGGCCGCGATAAGTGACGAGGGTGTCGCCCGAGTCCTCGAGTACATTGGCGCGGAGCAGGCGCTGCGAGGCCGCAACGAGCGCGGCGATGTGCGCGGCGGAGAGCGATGCCACGCGCGCGAAGGGGCTGACGGCGCAGACGAAACAGATTTCCGACTTGAACTCATTGCCGACGCCGGCGAGGAGGTGCTGGTCCAGGAGCACGTCGGCGATTTCGCGCTCGGCGTTGAGAGCGATGCGGGCGGAGGCGGCCTCGCCGTCGAAGTCGGGACTGAGCAGATCGAGCGCGGGCGCGGGGATGCGGAGTTCGCGCGCGAGCGACTGCGCGGTGTGCATGTGGGCCACGGGAACGCGGAAACCGATGGCTTGAAAGTCGACATTTTCAAGCACGATGCGCATGTGGGAGGCGGGCTTCTGCCAGCGCTCGCCGGGGCGGTAAATGTGCCAGCTGCCGGACATGAGCAGATGCGTGGCGAGCGTTGCGCCGGAGGAGAAATGGATGAGCAGCCACTTGCCGCGCGACTCGACCTCACGGACGAGCTGGCCGGTGAGTGGCGTGTCGTCATGATAACGCGCGAGCCGTGGGAAGGTGGAGCGGAAGCCGGTGATGGGCTTGCCGGAAAGAGCGCGGCCCAGGGCGCGTGCGGTGCGGAAGAGCGTGTCGCCTTCAGGCATGGCTACTGCAACTCTCCGGAAGGCTGGTCGTGCTGCGCGAGTGGAACTGGAATGCGGCGCAGGTGCATGCCGAGAGGGCCGGCGTAGAAACCGGCGTCCATGAGGAAGCGTGCGAGAGGATGCGCGGTGATGGGCTGGCCGTTGACGGTGGTAATGAGCACGCCGTGGTGTCCGGCGGTGTGCATGCGCTGCTGGCCGCGCTCGCAAAGGAAGTGTGCGACGCCGGCAGCGGTCTGCGAGCGCTCGGGCTCGTCAGCGGGAAGAAAGACGAGCAGGTTGGGATTGTTGCGGCGGAGCCAGGCGATGAGGCGCCCGTTGCGGAGAATCACCTCGGCGTAGGCGGCGCGGGTGAGGATGCGAGGGCCTGACTCGGTGTCGTCGGATTCCGCAGCCAGGTCGGGCCAGCGCAGGGCGGAGCCGTAAGGGTTTGCGGGATCGGCGGCGGCGAGCTGCACGAACTCGGGCTTTTCCGCAGGCGGCTCGCTGCGGAGCTGGCGGAGAAGATCGACGGCGGCAGGCAGTGCGAACTGGGTTGCGCCGAGGCCGGCGACAAAGTAGCCGCGGCGGACGCGGCCGGACTCTTCGAGAGCTTTGAGGACGGGATAGACGGCGCTGAAGCCGCCGGGAACATTCTCCGCGGCGACGGACTCGCGCAGCAGAATGCCGTAGCGATGGAGAAGCTGGAGAGCGAGCGCGTGGCTAGCTTCGGTGCGTGTGGGTGCGATGTCACTTCCCTTTTGCGCGTGCATGGGCAGCAGCGACCAGCGGCCCTGCGCATTGGGCGGCGTGGTGCGGCGAGAGCGGAAAACTGAGCCGGTTTGCAGGCGGCGCGGGGCGCGCGCGGAGTCGGGCCGTGCGATGTAAGCGCGGAGAGCGTGGAGCGAGTCATTAGTGACCAGGCCGCGCCAGACGAGGCTCCAGAGCGCGTCAATGGATTCGCCGGGGTAGCCGCCGCCGACGGCCTGGTGCAACGGATCAAAGAAGCTGGCGCCGGCGGTCTGGAGTACGGCGAGAAGCTTTTCTTCGCGCTCGGTGAGCGGGTCGGCACTCTGGCGCGATTGTGCGAGGAGCGGGAGCTTGTCGGCGAGAAAGAGGGCGATGCGGCCGTCGCGCTCGCCGAGGGGCTCGACGCCGGCCCATGCCACTTCTCCGGCGGCGATGAGCGTGTCGAGGTGCGCGGGCGCGTAGCCGGGAATGCGCGCGGGCAGAATGGAGGACTCAAGCAGCGAGGCGGGGATGGGCGCGCCCTGCAGGGATTCGACCGCGTCGAGAAGCGCGTCCAGCTGGGCGTTGGCGGTGCGGCGCGGCGTGAGCAGGCCCTGCCAGTGGGTGAGGAACCGAGCCAGCGTGTGCGGCTCCACGGGTTCCACCTGACGGCGGAGTTTGGCGAGGGATTTGCGGCGAATCTGGCGCAGGATTTCCGCGTCGCACCACTCGCGATGGAGACCGCCGGGGCGGAAGCCGCCTTCGAGGATGCGGCCTTCGACGGCGAGCTGATGAAGCGCGGCTTCAACGAGAGACGCGTCGAGGGCGAAGCGGTCTGCGGCGTCGCGGAGGGTGAAGGGACCGTGGGTGCGGGTGAAGCGGCGGACGAGCTCGAGGACGGGCTGAGCGATGGGCTCAAGCAGGGAGACGGGCAGGCCGGGCGGCAGCGGAATGCCGAGTGCATCGCGGTAGCGCGCGGCGTCTTCCACGGCGACGAAGCGTCGCTCGCCGGCGATGCGCATCTCCAGCAGGCGGCGGGCGCGGACCAGACGCGGAAGATGGTCGAGCAGCGCGGGGTCGGCGACGCGGAGGGCCAGCTCGTCGCGGGTCAGGTCGCCGAGGCGCAGGCAGAGATCGTGCAGGCCGTCGGGCGTGCGGGCGCGGTGGGTTTCAGCGACACATTGCGCGGCTTCTTCCACGTCGGCGATAGCGTTGGGGTCGAGCAGCTCGCGCAGGTCGGCCTCGCCAAGCAATTCTCGAAGCTGGTCCTGATCGATGGTGAGGGCCTGCGCGCGGCGCTCGGCCAGAGGTGCGTCGCCGTCGTAAAGAAAATTGGCGACATAACTGAACAGCAGCGAGGAGGCGAAGGGCGAGGGCTTGCGGGTTTCGACCACATGGACGCGCAGCTTGCGCTGTTCGATTTCCCGGAGGATTTCGATGAGGGAGGGCATGTCAAAGACGTCGCGGAGACATTCGCGATAGGCCTCGAGCAGCAGCGGAAACGACGGGTAGCGCGAGGCGACGCTGAGCAGATCATAAGAGCGCTTGCGAAGCTGCCAGAGCGGCGAACGCTGGTCTGCACGGCGGCGCGGAAGCAGCAGCGCGCGGCCGGCGGCCTCGCGAAAACGGCCGGCGAAGAGCGCCGTGGAGCCGAGCTGGCGCAGGACAAGCTGCAGGGCCTCGGCGGATTCAACGAGGAACCAGTCGGGGTCGGGCGGCTCGTCGGTGTCAGGGAAGCGCAGGACGAAGCCGTCGTCGCCCCAGAGGGTTTCCACCTCCGGTCCGCCGGCGGCGCGGATGCGCGCGGAGACGGCCATGGCCCAGGGAATGTGGATGCGGCTGCCGAAGGACGTGAGGACGCAGACGCGCCAATCGCCCAGCTCGTCGCGGACGCGCTCGACCACGATGGTGCGGTCATCGGGCACCTGGCCTGTGGCTTCGGCCTGGTCGGCAAGGAACTGGAGAAGATTTTCGGCGGCGTTGGGGTCCAGGTCTTGCTGGGTGACGAGGCGGGTGAGCGCGGCGGGTTTGGGCAGGGCGCGCAGCTCGCGGACGAGAGCGCCAATGCGGCGGCCAAACTCAAGCGGGCGGCCGGGACCGTCGCCTTTCCAAAAGGGCATTTTGCCGGGCTCGCCGGGCGCGGGCGTCACCAGGACGCGGTCGTGCGTGATATCCACGATGCGCCAGGTGGAAGCGCCGAGGATGAAGGTCTCATTGGTGTGCGACTCGAAGACCATCTCCTCGTCGAGCTCGCCGACGCGGACGGATTTGCCCTCAGTATGGGCGAGGAAGACGCCGTAGAGACCGCGGTCAGGGATGGTGCCGGCATTGAGGATGGCGAGACGGGCCGCGCCGGCGCGCGGGGAGACAACGTTGCGGATGCGGTCCCAGGTGAGGCGGGGACGAAGCTCGGCGAATTCGTCGGAGGGGTAACGGCCGCTGAGGAGGTCCAAGACGCCTTCAAAGCTGGAGCGCGTGAGGGCCGCAAAGGGCGCGGCGCGGCGAACGAGATCGAAGAGAAAGTCGACGGAGACTTCGGGGACGGGTTCTGGCGGGAGTTCGACGCCCGGGAGAATTGCACGCGGCTTGGGCTTGCGCGGCAGGGGCGGCGTGTTGGGCGGGTGCGCGACGATGGCGACGAGCTGCTGGCAGAGGACATCGAGCGGATTGCGCGGGTAGCGGGTGGATTCGATGGCCCCCTCATGCATGGCCTGGGTGACGGCAGCACAGGCGACCAGATCGGCGCGGTACTTGGGGAAGAAGACGCCTTCGGAGACGGCGTCCACGGTGTGGCCGGCGCGGCCGATGCGCTGCATGCCGCTGGCCACCGAGGGCGGCGCTTCAATCTGGATGACGAGGTCGATGGCGCCCATGTCGATGCCGAGCTCGAGGGTGGAGGTGGCGCAGAGTGCACGAATCTGGCCGGCCTTGAGCTGCTCCTCGATCACCGAGCGCTGGTGGGCGGCGAGGGAGCCGTGGTGTGCGCGAGCAATGGGTTCGCCGGCCAGGTCGTTGAGGGCGCCGGCAAGGCGCTCAGCCACCTGGCGGCTGTTGACGAACAGAAGGGTGGAAGTGCGCTGGCGGATGAGCTTGAGCAGGCGGGGGTGAATGGCGTTCCAGATGGAGACGCGGCGGGGCATTTGCGAGGCCGGGCCGGAGGGAATCTCCTCCATGGCGTTGAGGCGCGCCATATCTTCAACTGGAACTTCAATTCTAAGGCTTAACTGCTTGGGATGACTTGCATTGACGATGGTGACAGGACGGAATTTCAGGGCGGCGGAATCCGGAGAGTCGGAAGCCGCGAGGCCGGGAATCGAGGACGCATCCGGGGCTTGAGGATTGTCCTCGGAAAGCGCTGTATTGGTGGGGTTTGAGGGTGCGAGTTGCGGGATGGCTTCGGAGTTTTCCACAGGGATATCCACACCGCCGAGGAAGCGGGCCACTTCCTCCAATGGGCGCTGCGTGGCGGAGAGTCCGATGCGCTGGAGGGGTCGTTTGGTGAGCGCCTCGAGGCGCTCCAGCGAGAGGGCCAGATGTGCGCCGCGCTTGGTGGGGACCAGGGAGTGGATCTCGTCGACGATGACCGTGTCGACGGTGCGGAGAGCCTCGGAGGCCTGCGAGGTGAGCAGGAGGTAGAGCGACTCGGGCGTGGTGATGAGGATGTCGGCGGGCTGGCGACGGAAGCGGGCGCGCTCGCGCTGGGGGGTGTCGCCGGTGCGGACGCTGATGAGCGGCTCGTGAAAGGGGACGTCGCGGCGGCGGGCCATGTTGGCGATGCCGGCCAGAGGCGAGCGGAGGTTGCGCTCGACATCGACGGCGAGGGCCTTGAGCGGAGAGATGTAAACGATGCGGCAGCCGCGGCGGGCTTTGGGCGGCGAGTTTTTGGCTGCGGCTGCGGCTTCGACATCGCTGAGCATCAGCCGGTCCAGGCACCAGAGGAAGGCGGTGAGCGTTTTGCCGGTGCCGGTGGGGGCCAGGATGAGGGCGCTTTCGCGGCGGGCGATGACGGGCCAGCCAAGGCGCTGCGGAGCGGTGGGCGCGTCAAAGACGGCGCGGAACCACTCGGCGGTGACGGGGTGGAAGCAAGCGAAGGGATCAGCGCCGGTCTGGGTATCGGACTGGGGCGGGTGCGGGGACATGCCTGAGTGTGAGGATAGCGCGGGCCGGCGGCGAAGAGGAAGCGAAAATTAGAGGGCTTTCCACAACCCGCGCAATGATACGCAGGACGCGCTGAGGAGATGCACTCTTAGCGCGCAATCGATTGCGACAGCAACAAGGACACTTACAGGATGTGCCCCAACCCACCAGGAATGCGATTGCGCTCACTGGTAGGATGAGGTTGCGATGCGGGAACACCTGGCGACGCTGCTCGAAGATTTTCGGCGGTATGGGCGCGGCATTGCCGTGGTGCACTTCCGCGGGAACCGGCGGCGCACGACCACATATGCCGAGCTGGCGCGGACGGCGGGGCGGTTTGCGGCACTGCTGGAGCAGCGCGGCGTGGGGCCGGGCGACCGCGTGGTGCTGTGGGCTGAAAACAGCGCGCAGTGGGTGGCGGCCTTTTACGGAATGATGCTGCGCGGGGTGCTGGCCGTTCCGCTGGACGCCAACGGAAGCGCGGAGTTTGCCGCGCGGGTGACAGCGGACGTGAAGCCGAAGCTGGCGGTGGGCGACGGCGCGCTGCTGCGGCAATTGAAGGCGGCGCTTCCCACCCTTTCCGCAGAAAACGGCGACGAGGATGAGGCACCCGCGTCGTTGGATGGAAGCGCGTCATGGGACTCTGGCGCATTGGAGATGCTGGCGTTCGAGGAGTGGACCAGTTCCCTTCCCGTTGAAGAAGCGGGACCGGCGGCGGGGCTTAGCCGTGAAACGCCGTTGCAGATTCTGTTCACATCGGGCACCACGGGCGAGCCGAAGGGCATTGTGCACACGCATGGCAACGTGCTGGCGAGTGTAGATCCGATTGAGGACGGGGCGCGGCCGTACCTGCGGTGGGAGTGGCTGGTGCATCCGCTGCGATTCCTGCACACGCTGCCGCTGAGCCACGTCTTCGGGCAGACGATGGGGCTGTGGGTGCCGGCGATTTTTGCCGCGGAGGTTCACTTCGAGAGCCGGCTGGTGGCGTCGCGGCTGATGGAGACGATCAAGCGCGAACGGATCAGCGTACTGGCGGCGGTGCCGCGCGTGATGGCTCTGGTGAAGACCAACCTGGAGGCGGCGCGGCCGGGATTGGCGGAGCGGCTGGAGGCGGCGAAGGGCATCAACCCGTGGCAGCGGTGGTGGCGCTTCCGGGATGTGCACCGCATCTTCGGGCTGAAGTTCTGGGCGCTGATTTCAGGCGGCGGCGCGCTGGCCCTGCCGCTGGAGCAGTTCTGGAACGGGCTGGGAATCGTGGTGGTGCAGGGCTACGGGATGACGGAGACCACGGCGTTGATCACGATGAACCATCCCTTCCACGTGGCGCGAGGGACGATTGGCAAGCCGCTGCCGGGGCGTGAGGTGAAGATCGGAGCCGACGGTGAAGTGCTGGTGAAGGGACCGATGATTTCGCGCGCAACGTGGAGCGGCGGCGAGCTGCGGCGGCGCGAGGACGAGTGGCTGGCGACGGGCGACCTGGCGGAGCGGCAGGAGACCGGCGAGCTGAAGTTCCTGGGGCGCAAGAGCGAGACGATTGTGACGGCGGCGGGCGTAAATGTGCATCCGGAGGACGTGGAGGCTGCGCTGGAGCGGGAGCCGGCGGTGGTCGCGTGCGCCGTGGTGGCGGTGGAGACGGCAAACGGTCCGGAGCCCTGCGCGGTGCTGGCAGTGCGCGGCGCAGAGGCGGCAGCGGCGAGAGCGGTGGAACAAGCCAATGCGCACCTGGCGGAGTTCCAGCGGGTGCGGCGATGGAGGGTGTGGCCGGAGCCGGATTTGCCGCGGACCCCGACGGGCAAGGTGAAGCGCAAGGCAGTGGCGGCGTGGGCGGAGAGCACGCAGGGGGAGACAAACGGCGACGGGACCGCCGCAGCGGCGCGCGGGGACTGGCTGCTGTCTATGATTGCGGAGATTGCGGGCGAGGCTGCGCCGGGTACAGGCGACGAACTGCGGCTGACCGAGGACCTGCATCTGGACAGCCTGGGACGCGTGCAACTGGCGGCGGCTCTCGAAGAGCGGCTGGGCGAAGTGCCGGGCGAGGCCGCGATGGACCAGGCGCTAACGCTGGGCGAGCTGCGCAGGCTGCTGGGAACGAGTGAGGCGCGGGGTGAGCAGACGCGCGAGCCGATTGAGCACGGGAATGGGGTCGAGCAAGAAGAAGCGTCGACGGTGGCAGCGAGCGCAACAGCAGGAGAGAAGACTGTGCCACCGCTGGTGGGGAGGCATGAGCACGAGGCCGCGCCAGCGCCTGCCGCGCCGAAGATCGAAGAGAAGGCGCACTATCTCTATCCACATTGGCCGTGGTGGCGGCCGGTGGAGTGGGTAAGGGCGGCGTTTCAGGAGCTGGTGGCGCGACCTCTGGTGTGGATTCTGGCAGCGCCGAAGGTGGGAACAGTTCCGCGCGGGCTGGCCGGCGCTGAGCCGATGCTGATCGTATGCAACCACGTGACGGCGTATGACGGGCCGCTGGTGCAGTATGCGCTGCCGGGGCGCGTGCGGCGGCATGTGGCGGCGGCGATGGCGGGCGAGATGCTGGAGGATTACCGGCACTTTCGCAATCCGGAGCGCGTGCCGGGCAGTAGGCGGTTCCTGCTGCTGGGGCCGCTGGCGTACGTGCTGGTGACGGCGTTGTTCAACGTGTTTCCTCTGCCGCGGCGCAAGGATTTCCAGCGCAGCTTTCGGCATGCGGGCGAAGCCCTGGACCGCGGATTCCACGTGCTGGTGTTTCCGGAGGGAACGCGATCAGCGGCAGGCGAGCTGGCACGGTTCCGGCCAGGAATCGGGCTGCTGGTGAAGCAGTCGCAGACCGCGGTTCTGCCAGTGGCGCTTCGCGGACTGGGCGAGCTGAAAGTGAAGGGGCGGGGATGGTTTCGCTCAGGCCGGATTGAAGTGCGCGTGGGCGAGCCGCTGCGCTTCGCGGCCAAGGGAACGGAGACGGCGATTACGGAGCGGCTGCACGCGGAAGTGAGCCGGCTGCTGAAGGGCTGATCCGACGGTTGACTCAGGCAGGATGATTCAGGCTTCGGGCGCGGGCGACGCAGACTCTTCCTCGCCAGGCTCATCGGCCGGCAGCGCGGGTGCGTGGGCTTCGGCGACAGGCAGACCGAAGAAATCCTTGACCGGGCCGGCGTGGCCTTTGCAGCGCGCGTAAATCTCCAGCCCGAACGGAGTGGGCGTGAGGTTGGCCTCGTCGACGGGCAGCAGGGCGAGCGAGCGGTTGCGATCGTCGAGCAAGCCCATGAGGAAAAGATGAGCCATGTCGCGCTCATTTTTGGCGATGTCGCGCGCGCCGGTGATCTGGATGATCTCCTCTATCGGACAGGTGCTGGTTTCAGCGTGAACCGTGCCGTCGGCGGCCAGCGAGAGCTTGGCGCGGGTGCAGGCGGCGGTGAAGATGCGGATGTGCTTGGAGAGAAGCTGGCTGAGGGGCTCGACGTAAGCGAGGTTCTCGTCCCGGGGCACGCCGACGGTGCAGGAAGCGATGAGCAGGCCGGACCAGAAGCGGCGCACCGAGGCATCCTCGGCCCATGAGCCGGATTCCATCACGCGATAGATCAGGTCAGGATGGACCCGAAGCTGCGCAACATCGGGGCGGAAGGTGAGCATGCGCGCCGCTTCCAGGGCGATTTCGACCGCGGTGAGGGCGCGGGTGTGGCTGAACTCCTTGCGGAAAAGCAGCGTGAGCTCTTTGGTCCTTTCCGGGCAGAGCTGGGCCAGAAAGGTGAGGGCCTCGGCAATGCGGAACTCGCGGATGACGTCTTCCGGCTCGTGTTCGCCGGAGGCGTTGGTGAGCGGGCCGTCCCACAGATTGAATTCAATCTCGTCGTTGATCACGAAGTCCAGGCCGACGCCATCCCCGCCCCACCAGACGGCCTTGGCCTGCACGTTGGCGCGGCGCTCCTGGTCGCGCTCGGGGGGGCCCTCGCGCTGCAGAATCAGGGAGAGCACTTCGCCCGGCATCCAGCGCTCGGCGGTGACGGCGAAGAGGCCGGAGGCGCTGATGTCGCGGATTTCCGCCTTCTTGAGCGTCATCCCGGTACGGTAGTAGGCGGCGAGTCCCTGGACGGGCCTACGCTCGGCTCGCTGATGGACACCCAGCGACGGCTTGCGCAACCATTTGCTCAGTAACATTCCACAGCTCCCGAAGGGGGATTTCGGCACGCAACTAGGGGTCGGCAGGGTGCAAGGGCGAGACAATTCCTACAGACACGTCCCGGACCCGTCGATTGTACCCCGGAGCCAAGGGCAATTCCAGCCATTCCTGCTACGAAGGTCGCAAGACGTTGGTCGTGGGGCTGGATTTACAGGAAGGTGTTCCGTTTTCGTCAACGGTGCGGCAGGGCAGCCGCCGGGCAAGCCGGGGGCGGAGAGCCCCCTGCAATGGAGCGCGACGCTCAGGCTGAGGCGGCCACGACCGCGGGCGTTTCCGTGACTGTGACCCCGTAGAAGTCCTGCGGCGTGCCACGGAAGCCGTTGCAGCGCGCGTAGAGCAGCAGGCCAAGGCTGGTGGGCGCGATCTTGGCGTCCTCGGCGGAGAAGAACGCCGTTTTGATGCGGCTCATGAAGAGGCCAAGGTCAGAGAGAAACTCAATGTCGCGATCGATGCGAATCGAATCGCGCAAGCCGGTGACGCGCATGAGCTCCTGTGTGGAACAGGCCACGGGACGCGAGGAGATTTTGCCCGCGCCGGTGAGGACCTTTGACGAGCGGGTGCAGGCGGCGGCCAGCAGCCGGATGTGGCCCGGAGTGAGCTGGCTGAGGAGATTGATGAAGGTCAGATTGGACTCGTCGTCGCCCCCAGGCGTGCAGGCGGTGGCCAGCAGGCCGGCCCACAAGTGCTGGATAGACTCGGTGTCGGACCAGGAACCATCCTGCAGAATGCGAAGAAGAACACGCGGGGAGGCGCGCATCTCGTCCACGTTGGCGCTGAGGGCGAGCAGCTGCTGCGCGCGGAGGGTAATGTCGATGGCGCTCATGGCGCGGTAGTTGCTGAGGCCCTCGCGCAGGAAGCCGCGCAGCTCCGCTTCAGCCGAAGGGCAGAGGTGCCTGAGGAACGAGATGGCCCCGGCGAGGCGGAACTCGGAGAGGATGTCCTCGGGCTCGGTCTGCTCCGAGGCGCTCTTGAGCGGGCTCTCCCAGAAATGAAGTTCCATGCCCGTGGGCAGCACGAAGGACATGCCGACGCCGTCATTTCCGCAGCGGACGGCGCGGGCCTCCACGGCAATGCGCCGGGGCGCGTCCTTCTCCGGCGGCCCCTTGCGCTGGAAGGTGAGCGAGACAACTTCGCCGGGCTCCCAGCGCTGATCGGTCTGGAGGTAAAGCCCGGTGGAGCTGATGTTGTAGACGCTCTCCTGACGGAAGGCGGCGCCGGCCCAGTGATAAGCGGCAAGCTGGGGGGTCACTCTGCGCTCGGGACGTTGTTTACTTGATATGGGGGATCCGGCCTGAGAGTTCTTAGTTTGCCAACGCATAGAGTCCATGACGGGAACCGTCCTTTGACCTCCCAAACATTGATATGGGCAGCCTTTGGAGGGGGAAGGACGCCTGCCCATATACAAACATGAGACGCACAAATCGCGACACAGGTTGGACAATATCTTACCCCGCACAATCCTACTTTGGTGGAGATTGCAATTACTTTGGTTACGGTTACCTGCTCCTGTGCTGCATCCTGAGACACCTTGGCGGCTGCAGGAATGGCTGCGGGGAGGATTTGGAGGGCGGCGCGGCCGGACTTATCCGGCGCGGCGCGGGCGGAAGTAGCAGGTTCGGCTTTCGAGCGTGGGGGTCCAGAGGGAGAGATCGGCGTGCTGCTCGCTCGAGCCGAGAAAGAGAATGCCATCGGGAGCCAGGACGCGATGAATGTTGGCCCGCAACGCGATGCGCGTTTCGTGCGAGAAGCAGAGCATCACGTTGCGCAGGAAGATGAGCTGCAGCAGCTCGCGCTCGCCCAGGCTCGCGGCCGCAAACTCCCACGCATGCGCAACGATGAGGGTTGAATGTACACGGCACGCGCAAATGTTTTAGCCTCAAAGCTCACGCTGGGACTCACATGGGGAGGAACGGGACGATGGCAGAGGTAGGCGAGCCGCTGGATGCAGCCATGGCCAGGCTGATCGAGCGGGCGAACGAGGTGGCGAAGAACTCCTACTCGAAGTACTCGAAGTTCAAGGTGGGTGCGGCGCTCAGGCTGTCGAACGGCAAGATTGTGACCGGCACCAACGTGGAGAACAAGAGCTATGGGCTGACCATCTGCGCGGAGCGGTCGGCGGTGGTGCGCGCAGTGGCCGAGTACGGGCCGAAGATTCGCGTGGTTGCGATTGCGATTACCAATCTGAACAGGGCGGGCAGCTCGCCATGCGGCGCCTGCCGCCAGGTGCTGACCGAGTTCACCGAGCCGGATGCGCCGGTGGCGTTCCCATGGAAGAAGAAGGTGAAGGTGGAGCCGTTTTCAACCCTGACGCCGTTTCCTTTTGGACCGAAGCGGAAGTGAGGCGCGCGATGGCGAAAAATTCCCCAGCAGCCTCCTCCGACGCCGGGCCGCCGCTGCACATGATTGATCTGATCCGGCGCAAGCGGGACGGCGGCGCTCTGAAAGCGCGCGAACTGGAGTTCGTTGCGCGAGGCGCGGCCTCGGGAAAGATTCCGGACGAGCAACTGGCTGCGTGGCTGATGGCCGCGTGGATTCGCGGGCTGACGCGGGAGGAGACGCGGGCGCTGACGCTGGCGATGCGCGACTCGGGCGAGAAGTTTGACGCGAGCAGGCTGGGCGGGCAGGCGGTGGACAAGCACTCGACCGGCGGCGTGGGTGACAAGACCAGTTTTCTGGTGGCTCCGCTGGCGGCGGCCTGCGGCGTGGCGGTGCCGATGATCAGCGGGCGCGCGCTGGGGCACACCGGCGGAACGCTGGACAAGCTGGAGTCGATTCCGGGCTACAAAACGGCGCTGACCCTGAAGCGATTTGAAGCCGTGGTGGCCGCGTGCGGCGCGTCGATTGTGGGGCAGACGCCAAAGCTGGTCCCGGCCGACCGCGTGTTGTATGCACTGCGCGACCGGACGGGAACGGTGGAGAATCCGGGGCTGATCTGCGCGTCGATTTTGAGCAAGAAGCTGGCGGCCGGATTGCACGGTCTGGTGCTGGACGTGAAGACCGGATCGGGCGCGTTTTTGCAGAACAGAGAGGATGCGGAGTTTCTGGCGGCGCTGATGGTGGCCACGGCCGAGGCCGCGGGCACGCGCACCACAGCGCTGATGACCGATATGAGCCAGCCGCTGGGGCGCGCGGCGGGCAACTGGATTGAAGTGGCCGAGTGCGTGGAGCTGCTGCGCGGCGAACTGCCGGAGGGAACGGCGGACCTGCGCGAGCTTTCGCTTCAGCTGGCGGGATGGATGATTCATCTGGGTGGAAGGGCCAAGACGCCGCAGAGCGGCTACTGGGCAGCGGCCGCGGCGCTGGCCGATGGCACCGGGCTGCGCGTGTTTCTGGAAATGGTGAAGGCGCAAGGTGGAAACGTAAGGGTCTTTGACAATCTGGAGGGCTTCCACAAACCCGGCGCGACGCGCGTCGTGGAGGCGTGGCAGAGCGGCATTGTGGGCGAGATGGATACGACACTGCTGGGATGGGCCGTGCAGCGCACCGGCGCAGGGCGCGAGAAGGCCGGCAAGCCTGTCGATCCGCACGCGGGCATCCTGTTCCACGCCAAGCGCGGCGAGCGGGTGAAGCGCGGGCAGCCGCTCGTGACCTTATACGCCATGCGCAAGGCAATGCTGGACGAGCCGGCGGAGTTGGTGCGGCGGGCAATCCGGATTGGCAGACGGGCGCCGGAGCCGGCCCCGCTGGTGAGCCGCGTGTTTACGCGCGAAGAGGCGGAGAGATTCCTGCGCGATGCTGTAAGGTAGACCCAAAAGAAGATTCTCCCATTTGAGGAAGTGGAGAGGAGTTGCCGATTGGCTCGATTCACAGGGGTGCTGGGGATTCTGGCCGTGCTGCTAGCGGCCTGGCTGGGCTCGACGGACCGAAAGCATATCCGCTGGCGCACGGTGATGTGGGGACTGGGACTGCAGTTTGTCTTCGCCTACTGCGTGCTGCGCTTCAACTATGGCCAGGAGGCGATGAGCTGGGCCGGCGACGTGGTGAACAAGATGCTGGCCTCAACCGAGGCGGGAACAAAGGTGCTGTTCGGGGCGCTGGGCACGCCGAACACCTCGCTCGGATCGATCTTCGCCTTCCAGGTGCTGCCGACCATCATCTTCATCTCCGCGTTCTTCGCGGTGCTTTACCACATCGGCGTGATGCAGATCCTCATTCGCGGGCTGGCCTGGGTGATGCTGAAGACCATGCGCATCTCCGGCGCTGAAAGCATGAACGTGGCCGCGAGCATCTTCATGGGGCAAACCGAAGCGCCGCTGACCATCCGGCCGTTTCTGTCGCGCGCCACGCGCAGCGAGCTGATGTGCATCATGACCAGCGGCATGGCGCATGTGTCGGGCGGCATCATGGCCATGTACATTGCCCAGGGCGTGGCGGCGAAACACCTGCTGGCCGCGGTCATCATGACCTCGCCGGGAACGATTCTGATTTCGAAGATGCTGGTTCCGGAGACCCAGGTTCCGGAGACCGAAGGCAAGGTGGTGATTCCCCGCGACGAGGAGCACAAGGACGAGAACCTGATCGGCGCGATTGCGCGGGGCACCATCGACGGGGGCAAGCTGGCCCTGAATGTGGCCATCATGCTGATCAGCTTTCTGGCGCTGGTGGCGCTGCTGGACAGCCTGATGGGCTGGGTGCACATGCATACCGGCTTCCACTGGTTCCCCGGCAGCCTGGAGCAGGTGCTGGGCTGGCTGTTTGCGCCGGTTGCCTGGCTCATCGGGATTCCGTGGCACGACTGCATGGCCATCGGCAACCTGCTGGGAACGCGCATGGCGCTGAATGAGGTGATTGCCTACATTGGGCTGGGCGCGCAGAAGGCCACGCTTGCGCCGCGCTCGTTTACGATTGCCACGTTCGCGCTGTGCGGCTTTGCCAACCTGGGATCGATTGGCATGCAGGTGGGCGGCATTGGCGCGCTGGTTCCGGAGCGGCGCAATGACCTGGCCAGGCTGGGCGTGCGCGCCATGCTGGCGGGCACGATGGCGAATCTGATCTCGGCGTCGATTGCAGGAATGTTTCTGGGATAGCGAACATGCGCCACTGCGATCAGGCTGCGGCACGCGTACGCCGGATGCGGTAATAAATGGTGAGCGCGGTAACGGAGCCGCAGGTGAGCAGGCTGGCGGCCATGCCAAGCGTGAGCGACGGATCGTGCTGGAAAAGCCCGTGCGCGATGCCGACCACCTGCAGAATGCTGAATCCGCCAAAGGTGATGAGCGAAATGCCCTCGTCGCTCTTCTTGCGCCAGACGGCAAGAATCTGGGGCACGAAGAGCAGGGCGTTGCCCAGGAGTCCCAGGCCGAAGAGGAGAGCAACCATCTGCTTCATGGGTTGATTTTGGCATGGCCGGCGTGCGGCTGGCGCGGGGCCTGTAAAATCGCTAAGAAGCACCAGCGGGATATGGGGATGAACTACTTCAATCAGGTGACGGAGGCCGCGAAGTTCCTGCGCGGACGGCTGGGCAAGTTCCGTCCCCGCGTGGCGGCGGTGCTGGGGTCGGGGCTGGGCGCGGTGGCCGGCGCGGTGAAGGAACCGATCGTGGTGCCATACAGCGAGATTCCCCATTTTCCGCAATCGACCGTGGAGGGCCACGAGGGCCGCATGGTGGCCGGGTCGTTGGGCGGCGCGCCGGTGCTGTTGCTGCAGGGGCGCGTGCATTATTACGAGGGCTATACGCCGCAGCAGGTCACCTTTCCCATTCGCGTGCTGGGCGCGCTGGGGCTCAAGGTGGTGATTCTGACCAACGCGGCCGGTGGCATCTGCGAGAAGTATCACCAGGGGCAGCTTGTGGTGCTGGCCGACCACATCAATATGACGGGCTGGAATCCGCTGGTGGGGCCAAACGAGCCGAAGTTTTCATTGCGCAAGGGCACGGGCCTGCGCTTCACGGATATGTCTGAGGCCTACAGCAAGCGGCTGCGCGAAATGGCCCTGCGCGCCGCGGTGGACGAGGGCATCACGATGGAAGAGGGCGTGTACGTGGGCGTCTCGGGGCCGAGCTTTGAAACGCCGGCCGAGATTCGCGCCTTCCGCACCATGGGCGCAACGCTGGTGGGCATGTCCACCGTGCCGGAGACGATTGTGGCGCGGCACATGGGCATGGAGGTGCTCGGCATCTCCTGCGTGACGAACCTGGCGGCGGGGCTGAGCAAGCAGCACCTGAGCCACCAGGAGGTCTTCGAGACAGGGCGGCTGGTGGAACGGCGGCTCTCGAGCATCCTGGAGCGGCTGGCGGTGTGGATCTCCACGATGCTTGAAGCGGAGCTGTGACCGGAGCTGTGACCGGAGCAGGTATGGGCGGCGATGCGACGGCGAGGCTGCCGTTTCCGCCTGTGGTGATGGGGATCGCGGGGGCATCGGGCTCCGGCAAAACCACGCTGGCGGCCGAACTGGCGCGGATGCTGGGCGGAACCCACTTTCCGCTGGACAACTACTACCGCGACCTTGCCCACCTGCCGCACGAAGAGCGGCTCAAGCAGAACTTCGACGACCCGGAACTGATTGAGAGCAGCCTGCTGGCCGCGCACGTCGCGGCGCTGGCGCGCGGCGAGGCGATTGAGCGGCCGCTTTACGACTTCTCCACGCACACGCGGGTTCCGGGAGAGACGGATACGATGCGTGCCGACGCGTTTCTGCTGGTGGAGGGGCTGTTCGCGCTCCACTATCCCGCGCTGCTGCCGCTCTATCAACTGCGCGTCTACGTGGAGACGCCGGACAATGTGTGCTTTGCGCGGCGGATGAAGCGGGACATGGAAGAGCGCGGACGGACCGAGGAGTCCGTGCTGCGGCAGTATGAGGCCACAGTGCGGCCGGCGAGCGAGAAATACGTCCGGCCTTCGGCGGCGAACGCTGACCTGACTGTGGACGGCACCGAGGCGCTGGACTGGAAGGTGGAGCAGGTGCGCTTCGCCTTGCGCGAGCGGGGACTGCTGCGGCGCTAACGGTCTTGAATGGCCCTTCAAGTGCCAATTCCGGGCGGTGACCGGCGATGGGTACCGATGCAAAGGACCGCAAAGGACCAAGGTCATCGCACTCTGGTTGGTGGTCTCTGCGTCCAATGGGTGACAGCGCTTTTCCGCTTTCCGCGCTACGCTTCTGTAGGATGCCGGAAGGGGTACCTCCGCGGGATTTTTACCTGGAATCCAAAATGCCGCGCGATGCGTACCGATAGAGTGAGGGCAGAATGCGCAAATGGCTTGAGGGGCGGAAGGGGCAGGTGGCCGGATGGCTGCGGCAGGGAATTTCGCCGCGGCGGCTGGCGCTGACGCTCGCCCTGGGCTTCGCGATCGGCTGCATTCCGGTGCTTGGGATTCCAACTCTGCTGTGCGCGCTGCTGGCCTTGGCGCTCAAGCTGAACGCTCCGGCGATTCAGGCGGCGAATTACGCGGCCATGCCGCTGCAGGTGGCGCTGATGCTGCCGCTGGTGCGGATGGGCGACCGGCTCTTCGGCTGGGGACCGAAGGATGGACTGACGGCCGGATTGCTGCACGCCGCGCCGTGGGAGATGGTGCGGAACTCCGGCGGGCTGGCCGGCGAAGCGATGGCGGCGTGGCTGCTGGTGGCCGTGCCCACCGTGGCGCTGATGACGCTGGGGCTGACGCTGGTGCTGCGGCGGGTTCCGGCGCTGGCCGTCGGGCGCGCGGGCGAAGGCGCGTAAGCCGACCGCGGACCTCCACGACGGTTCCAACCAAAAAATTGCGCGTGAGAAATGCACAGACGCGCGGACGGACGAGAGTTCAGCCGGCTTCTACCAGGCCGTAGCGGCGCTGCCAGGCCTCTTTGAGCCGCGCCCACACGCGCGCGCGCTCGGCCTCGGTGCCTTCGACTTCCCTGCCCCGCTCCGGCGCGGCATTGGCAAAACGCGCGGCCTCCATTTTGGCGAGTTCGAGGAGCTGCCGGTCGCGGACGAGGTTGGCGACGCGGAATACCGGCAGGCCGGTCTGGCGCGTGCCGAAGATTTCGCCGGGGCCACGCATGGAGAGATCGAGCTCGGCCAGCTCAAAGCCGTCCTGGGTGCGGACCATTGCGTCGATGCGCTCTTCTGCGAGCGGGGAAACGCGCGGACCGGTGACCAGAATGCAATAGCTTTTGGCGGCGCCGCGACCCACGCGGCCGCGAAGCTGGTGGAGTTGCGCAAGGCCGAAGCGCTCAGCGTGTTCAACCACCATGACGCTGGCGTTGGGCACGTCCACGCCAACTTCAATCACGGTGGTCGAGACGAGTACGTCGATTTCGCCGCGCTGGAAGCGGCGCATAATGACCTCTTTCTCGTCGGCATCCAGGCGGCCGTGGAGCAGGCCCACGCGCAGGCCGGCAAGCGGGCCGGACTGCAGCTGCTTGTGCATTTCGACGGCGGACTTGAGGCCGGATTTGCCGGAGGGCGCGGCCTCCTGTTGTGCATCAGAAAAAAGGTCGGCGGTCTTGCCCTTGCGCGGGGCCTTACCCAAAGCCGGGCCCGAAGCTGGGCCCGAAGTCGGGCGCACAGCCTTGCTCGGGTCGGGCGCGGCAGCGGATTGCACTGCACTTGCTTCGTCGTGCGAAAAGTCGAGCTCGGGCTGGTCGTCCTTCGAGCCTTCAATAACGGGGTAGACGATGTAAGCCTGGCGGCCCTGTGCCACCTGCTTGCGGACGAACTCCCACACCTCGGGCGCGCGCTCGCCGGGAACACGGCGGGTGACGATGGGCGTGCGGCCCGGCGGCAGCTCGTCGAGTACGCTCAGGTCCAGATCGCCGTAGAGCGAGAGCGCCAGCGTGCGCGGGATGGGCGTCGCAGTCATGACGAGCACATCGGGCTCGGCCTGGTTGGGCTTCTTCATCAGGCGGAAGCGCTGCATCACGCCGAAGCGGTGCTGCTCGTCCACGACGACGAGGCCGAGGCGGTCGAACTCGACTTTTTCCTCGATGAGCGCGTGGGTTCCGATGACCAGATGGGCCTCGCCGCGGTTGATGAGGCCGCGGTTCAGGCGCTTGCGGTCGTCATCGAGCGAGCCGGTGAGCAGCACGATGCGGTAGCGGCGCGAGGAGCGCTCGAGCAGTTTGCGCGCGGCCAGGTAATGCTGCGTGGCCAGGATTTCCGTCGGGGCCATCAGCGCGGCCTGGTAGCCGTTTTCCATGGCGACGAGCATGGCCTGCAGAGCCACAATGGTTTTGCCGGAGCCGACGTCGCCCTGCAGCAGGCGGCGCATGGGGCTGGGCCGACGCATGTCGTCCACGATTTCGCCGAGAGCACGTTTTTGCGCGGCGGTGGGGTGGAACGGGAGAACTTCGCGGATGGCCTCGCGCACCTTGTCAGTGGTGGCGAAGGCGATGCCGGCGCGCTGGCGCATGCGGCGGCGCTTGAGCTCGAGGCCGAGCTCGAGGAAAAACAGCTCTTCAAAGATGAGGCGACGGTGCGCCGGCGTGGAAGCAGCCTGAAGCTCCGCCATGGGCGTGTCTTCGGCCGGAAAATGAACCTGGCGGAGGGCCTCCTCGCGGCCGGGCAAATCAAGACGGCTGAGCAGCGCGCCCGGCAGGCACTCTGACACCGCGCCGCGCAGGCTCTCCAGAAGCCGGAAGAGCACCTTGCGCTGCCAGCGCGAGGCCAGGCGGCTACCGCCCAGCGACTCATAAACCGGAGTGATGCGGCCCACTTCGAGCAGGCGCGTTTCGGCGTCGTCGGTGTCGTCGGGCAGCAGCTCCCACTGCGGCTGAATCATCTTGAGATTGTTCGAAGAGCGCGACGGCTCCACTTTGCCGTAGACGGCGACGGTTTGGCCGGCGCGAAATTTTCCGTCGAGATAGGTGGCGTGGAACCACATGCACTTGAGCGAGCGGGTGCCCCGACCAAGCGTGATTTCAAAGATGGGCATGCGGCGGGTGCGCAGCAGCGCCGCGCCGCGGACCTCGGCGATGACACTGGCGGTTTCGCCGGGCTCGAGATCGTCGAGGCTGCGCGGGTTCTGCCGGTCCTCATAGCGGAAAGGCAGATGGTAAAGCAGGTCCTCCACGGTGAGGATGCCTTTGGGAGCAAGCAGCTCCGCAACGCGCGGTCCAACGCCGCGCACGTATTTGACTGGGTCGTCGAGGCCGGGCACATTCTGGATGCTATCGCAACGGAGCGGGGCAGAGTGAGGGGAGAATCGGCGCGCCCGGTCAGCTTTCCGTGATGGCGTAGCGCGCGGTGCGTACCTCGGCGGCGAGGACGCGGAGAATGCTGAGTGAAAGCGTGGGCCGCTCGACCATGATGCGGGAGAAATCCTCAATGGAGATAAAGCAGAGCCGAGCTCCGCGCGCGGCCGTGGCGGTGAGCGAGTACGGCTGATTGCCGATGAGGGCGGGCAGGCCCAGAACCGATCCGGCGTCCACGGGGATGCGAAAGATTTCGCGGCCCTGGGGCGAAGTCATGGCGAGCACGACGGTGCCGGCCTTCAGCACATAAAGCCCGCTGGGCGGCTCGCCCTGCGTGAACAGGACGCACGGCGTTTCGCAGTCCAGCGGCGTGGAATGGAGCTCAAGCGCTTCCATCAGCTCGCGGTCCGCGCCAAATGAGGAAGAATCAAGCTTCACAATGCTTCTCCGGATGCATGGGGAGCGGCGAGCCCGGGGAATTTTTGCCGGACCTTAGAGCAAAACCAGGGTATCTGTGTCCTTGCAGGATTCGTGCCAGGTCGACGCTCCCTGTTGGTCGCATCGACTTGAACGCCGTGGTTTCGGGATATACCTACCCTGGTTTTGCTGTAGCCATGCAGTCATCGTTACATCGATTGATTGGCCGGCATGTGACGCGCATCACGGGTGGATGTTCACGGCGGCGAGACAGGGTACGCTGGCGGCGGAGTTCCGTCGGTCCCTGGTCAGTCCCGGCGTTCGGCGTGGGCTAGTGCGAGGCCGCCTCTGAAGCGGGAATGAACTGCGGCGGGGCGTCGGCTGCGGCGGCAGTGCGGGCAAACAGCAGATAGACCGTGTCGCCACAGGTTTCGCTGGAGGCGAGGCGCCAGTCGGGCGCGTGCGAGAGCACATAGGCCAGGCCCATGCCCTTAGTCAACAGCGCGTGGTCGATGCGGTATTTGTCCAGCATCTTCAGGGGCGCATCGCCGATGTTCTCCGTGGCCAGGTAATCGTGCAGCACTCCCTGGTGGTCGAAGATGTCAAAGCGCGAGTCAATGAAGATGGGCTTGGAATCGAAGTCCATGCGCCCGCCCACGTAATCCCAGTCGAAGGTGCGCCAGTCGGGCTGGATGGAGGCGATCATTTTCAGCGGAAAATTGCCTTCGAGCTTTTTCTGCAGCGTGTTCTCGCTGGGAAAGAAGTGGACCATGAGGCCGATGGCCGCGGCGCACATGATCAGGTTCATCACGGGGATGGTCTTCTCGTCGGACTCGGTGGTGAAGGCGCGCTGGAAATCGCGCGCGAGCATGGGCGTGATGAGAACGGCGGCAAGGAACGAGAAGCGGACGTGATCGATGGCGGCGTAAAACGCAAGGAGGACAACGAGGAGCTCAAAGAGCGTCCACTTGCGGCTGCGGATGCAGTTGGCCGCCAGCATCAGCAGGATTGCGGCAGTGACGACGTAGCCCTCGGGCGAAGAGAGATTGAGCGGACGCCACTCCGAGATGACGGAGATGCTGAGATGCTGCTTGAGCATCATGTCCACGGGATTCCAGAGCAGCCGCCAGCCATAGGGATTGAGGAAGAGCGCGGCAATCGTGACGGCGAGGGCGGCGAAGAAGCGGTTGCGGTCGGCGGCGGCGAGCGGCTCCTGCTGAAAAATGCCGACGTTGAGCCGGAGGAAGCCGCAGGCGATGTAGAGCACCAGCAGCGCGAAGCCGATGAACCAGATGCCGTGGAGGTTGATCCAGAGAGCGAAGAGCGGGGGCAACAGCCACAACAGGCGTTTGTGGCCGCGCTCAAAGGCTTCGAGGATCGCCATCTCAGCCGAGAGGGCGAGATAGGCGACGGCGATGGTGCGCGGGCCGGAGTTTGCCAGGGTGAGCGTGAAGCCGACGCAGGCGGCCCAGAAGGCCGCGCCGGCGTGGCGGGTCATCCAGTAGCCGCGCCAGTAAAACAGGACGAGATTGAGGCCGAGGACGAGCCACGCGACCAGATAGATGCCCTGCAGATGGAAGGCCTGGTAACTGAACCAGTACGGCACCTCGCTCAACCACTCCCAGTTGATCCAGCGGACGCCGACCACGGTGAAGGCGTAGGGATCAGTAAAGATGACGTGGTGGTGGGTGAAGAGGAAACGCGCGTCGGCCAGGTGCCACCAGATATCGGGATCGCCCATCAGGTTCAGCGCGGGGTTCATGCTGGGCGCCAGCAGCATGGGCAGCATCAGCAGCAGCGCCACGCTGGTGGAGTGGCGGCTGAAGACGCGATTGAAGGTGCTCAGCAGCGGACTGTGCCCTCCGGCGGAATGAGCCGGGCCGGCAGGGGCCTGATCGTCAGGCATCGTGTCCATTCTCCTAACTTACCCGTTTCTTAACTTACCCGCGGGCTGCGCGGGGCCGATAGCAAAGACCACCGGGCAGGTACATTTCCCGCCAATGCTGTGCTAATGCTTCGCGGGCTGCGGAATGAGGCTTGCGCCGGGAGGCGAACCGGGAGTGTGCTGGAACAGCAGGTAGCCGCCGTCCGAGGGTCCCTCGCTGCGCACCAGCGTCCAGCCCGGCGCGTGCTCCAGCAGATAGGAGAGCGCATCGCCGCGCTGCAGGAGGGCGTGATCGATGTGGTACTTGTCCATCAGCGCAAACGTATCCTGCATGCGGATGATGTCGAGGTAGTCCTTGAGCACGCCGTGGTGCTCGAAGGTGTCGTCGCGCGAGTCAATAAATGGAGACCGGTGCTCCCAGTCCATGATGCCGCCCAGGCCGTCGTTGTTGAGCGTGCGCCACGAGGGCTGTATGGAGGCGATGGTATCGAGCGGGAAGACCCTGTGGAACTCCTTGTCCATCTTCGCGCTTGAGGGATAGAAGTAAGCGACGGTTCCCAGCGTGGCCAGCACCATGACCATGTTCATCACCGGGATGGTCTTCTCGTCCGACTCAGTGCAGAAGGCATTCTCGAAATCGATGGCGAGGATGGGCACGGTGAGGATGGCGGCCATGAATGCGAAGCGCGCGTGGGCGAAGGCGGCGTACCAGGCGAAGAGCACCACGGCCAGGTCAAAGACCTTCCATTTGCGGCCGTGGAGCGCGTTGGCAATCACCGTGAGGAAGATGATGGCCAGCGCGCCCTTGCCCACAAACCAGGCAAGGTTCAGCGGCTGCCACTCCTGCACGTTCTGGATGTTCAGCTTCTGGTTCAGCATCATGTCGATGGGATTCCACACCAGCCGCCAGCCGTAAGGATTGACGATGAGCACGGCAATGCACGCCAGCAGGACGAAAAGGAGCTGCTTGCGGACCTGCGGCGAGAATGCCGGCTGCTCGAATACGCCCTTGTTGAACTCAAAAAGCCCGGAAAGGATGTAGAGCACGAAGAGCCCCAGGCCAATGATCCAGCTTCCGTGCAGGTTGATCCAGACAAGAAAGAGCGGCGGCAGCAGCCACAGCAGTCTGGTTCTGCCCCGGGCGGCGGCCTCCAGAACCGCCATCTCCGCGGACATGGCGAGATAGGCGATGACGATGGTGCGCGGACCGGCGTTGACGATCATAAGCGAGATGCCGATGGCGGCCGCCCAGAAGGCTGCGCCGGCGTGGCGGCTTCGCCAGACGCCGCGCCAGTAAAGGAAGACGATGTTGCCGCAGAGGGCCAGCAGAGTGGCGAGGTAAATGCCCGAGAAGCCGAAGAGCTTGTAGCCCAACCAGAAGGGTTCCTCGGACAGCCACTCGGGATTGACCCAGGGCTTGCCGGCGACGGAAAACGAGTAGGGCTCCATGCGGATGAAGTGGTGGGTGGTGGCCAGGATGCGGGCGTCGGCCATGTGCCACCAGAGATCCGGGTCGTGGAGGATGTTTCCCGGCGAGCGAATGTTGCCTGCCATCAGGAACAGGACCAGGACCAGCATGGCGCAGCTCATCAAGTGGCGGCTGAAGACGCGGTTGAAGGCCCGGACAAATGCGGACCTGGATTGGGCCGCGGGTGGTTGGGCGGGCGGCTGGGCAGCGGTCTCCGCGGGAGAGGTCATGGTTTCGCCGGGGGTTGCATGCATAGCCATAACAGTACCCGCCGCAAGCCCGGGGAGAAAGTGACTTTTGTGGGGCGTGGAGGGGTAGTTTTGGGTGAGCGAACGGCCAGCGGCCGCAATTTGCGAGTGGCGGAAGGGGCCAAATGGCTACCCTTGCCAGAAAGATTACGCCCGTACTTTGGATTTGAATTTGGAGCTTCCCTGTGGGTTGCAGGCTCGGTATGATGGGGTCGAAGGATTTCACGAAACTTCCGGCTCCGCTGGCCGGGGCGCGCGGGTTGGCGCCGCGGCGGCAACCACCGCTTCCTGACTGCGTGGAAGTGCTTCATTCCTGGGGGTTAATGGCGCGTTACCGTTACCTCCGCGCTTTGTTTATGCACCAACCTGGGATTGTCCCTCGGAGGCTGCCAATACTGAATCGCGAACACGCGATCAATTGAAAGAAACAGGCATTTGTAAAGACCCTGGGCTGGCTTCCATGAGTGGACTCATTCGCTGAATGTAGAAACCCGGCGGCCGGGTGAGACCAAAAGGCTGTAGCCGTCTTTGATGAATTGATTCCGGGCTTGGAACTGGCGCCGCTGCTGAACCCGGGGGCGCATAAGGAAAAGAGACTTGCCGACCATGATCCAGATTGGGCTGCTCACAGAAGATTGCGCGCTGCAACCCTTGCTCTCCTCCGCCCTGGGGAGGGATTTTGAGGTTCAACTCGTTTCCGATGAGGCCTCAGTAAGCCGATTGCTGGAGGCCGGCGACTGCGACGTGGTGATTCTGGACATGAGTTCGAGCAACCGTTCACTGAAGGAACGGATGGAAAGCTCGGGGCGCATTCTGGCGCTGCAGGTTCCGGCCGTGGTGATGGCCGAAGACGCCCTGCGCTCGGCGGCGATGGAACTGGTGCGGATGGGCGCCTTCGGCTACTGCCGGCGGCCGCCGTCGATTCGCGAGCTGAAGGCGCTGCTTTGCCGGGCCAGCGAGAACTCGGTACTGAAAAGACAGATGCAGACCGCTGAGCCTCCCGTGGACGTGATGACCAGCTGCGACCGGATGATCGGGTCGAGCTCGCCCATCCGGCAGGTCTACCAGCTTGTGCACCGGGTGGCCAACCTGAACGCCTCAGTGCTGGTGACGGGCGAAAGCGGCACCGGCAAGGAGCTGATCGCGCGGGCGATTCATAACCTTGGCTCGCGCGTGGAACGGCCGTTCGTGGCGGTTTCCTGCGGCGCCATTCCCGAGCCGCTGATCGAGGCCGAGCTGTTCGGGCACGAGAAGGGCGCATTCACCGGCACGGTGGGCTCGCGCGAAGGCTATTTTGAGCAGGTCGCAGACGGAACGCTCTTCCTGGACGAGATTGGCGACCTGAGCCTCTACACGCAGGTGAAGCTGCTGCGCGTTCTGCAGCAGATGGAGTTCAGCCGGCTGGGCAGCAACCGGCTCATCCCGCTGCGGGCGCGGCTGATCTTCGCCACGCACCAGGACCTTAACAAGCTGGTGGCCGAGGGCAAGTTCCGCCAGGACCTCTTCTATCGCATCAACGTGATGCGCATCCCGGCTCCGGCACTGGCTGAGCACGCCGAGGACATTCCGCAGATCGCGACACACTATCTGCGCCACTACTCGCAGCTGTTCGAAAAGCCGATGCAGGGTATTGAGCCGGAAGCGATGACAATGCTGCAGAGCTACACGTGGCCGGGCAACGTGCGCGAGCTGGAGAACGCGATTCAGCGGGCCATCATCCTGGCGCCGGGGCAGATGATTCGGACTGAAGAGCTGCCGCTGAACATGCACGGCGACAAGATCATCGACATCAGCGAGTACAACCCCGAGGGCTCGTTCGAGCGGCAACTCAGGGATTACAAGGTGAAGCTGGCGATGGATGCAGTGCGCGACAACAGCGGCAACAAGACGCTGGCGGCGCGCAGCCTGGGCATCTCGCGCGCTTACCTGCACCGGCTGATCCGGCTCGCCGACCCCGACATGGTTTTCGAACAGGACAACGTCAACTCGGCTTCGGCGTAAGACCCCTTCACGCAATCCATGGCACAGGCGCAACCGCGGCGCACGCGCGCGCGGAAGTGTACGCGCTGCATGAAACGCGTCTCGATGGAGGCCGCCGCGCGCCGCGGGTTCGATGCACTTCCGTGCCGGGCCCAGCGCACACAAGCTGGTATAGTTCTCTCATCATGCTCAGGAGATGCGCGGTTCTGCTTGCATTGCTGGCACTTGTCCCTGCGCCCGTTTGGGCCACGGGACAGGCCGCGGGACCGGCGACGAGCCCGGCGGCGGGACCGACGGCGGGACCGACGGCGGGACCGGCAGCGGGACCGGCAGCGCGACAAGCCATCGGCGGCGCGGCGAACAAGAGCGCGACCACAGCCGCGCTGCAGGCGAAGCCCGCGGCGGCCAACGATGCATCACAGGCGGGAGCAGGCAACAGCGACACGGATTGCGGCGGAGGCCCGTGCCCGACTCAGCAGCCGATTGTGGTGACGAGTCCTGCGCCGCCGCCCGCGCCGTGGACCTGGCACGACCGCGTGCTGTGGGGAGCCCTGCTGGTGCTGGCTGTGCTGGGCTATTCGGGCATCATGCTGGCGCTGCGCACGCTCAAGCGAATCGAGCGGCACGTGGAGGTGGGCGCGGCCACGGCGCAGGCGGCGCTGGACGCCTCAGACGCCGCGCTGGCCCAGTGTCAGGCCATCCACGAGGCGCAGCGGCCCTGGATTCTGATTTCGATTGAGTCCTTCCTGACGATGGAGAACAGCTTCAAGGTGATGGCCACCAACAAGGGCAATACGCCGGCGCGCATTGTGGGCACGGTGGACCTGGTGGGGGTGGCGCCGGACGAGACGCACCTGCCCGAGACGCCGGTCTTTGAAGACGAGAAGCCGGGCGCGCTGCTGGAGCCGGTGATTCTGCTGCCCGGCGAGTCGCTGGGCATTCGGCGCTTCAGCCGATCAGAAGTGAAGCAAATCTGCAAGACGCGCGAGGAGCTGGAGCGCATCGAGCTGTGGGAAGACAAGATCTTCATCTTCGGCCGCGTCAGCTATCGCGACATGCTTGAGGTTCCCGACAAGAAGCTCTACCTGACCGACTGGTGCTGCCGCTACATCCACGGCGAGAAGGACAGCGCGCTGGTGGTCAGCGGTCCGCCGCAGTACAACAAGCACACGTAGAAAGAAACGGCAGCGCAAGACGAGCGGGATGCGGGGCGCAACCGCGCGCGTGCTCTCTGCTAGACTTGCCGGGGGAACCGGCGCTCATCCTTCGTACGTGCTGGATTTGTGCGCGCGGGACCAGACCAGCGCGCAGGAGAATCCATGCCAGTTGTGGAACTCGCGGGAGTGACCAAGGCCTACGAGGCGAAGATCGCGGTACGCGAATTGAGCCTTTCGATTGACGCGGGCCAGATGTTCGGACTGCTGGGACCGAACGGAGCAGGCAAGACGAGTTCCATCCGCATGATGATGGGCATCACGCTGCCGGACTCAGGCACGGTGAAGCTCTTTGACCGCCCCTTCGAGCGCAAGAGCCTGGAGCGCGTGGGCTATCTGCCGGAAGAGCGCGGCCTTTACAAGAAGATGAAAGTGCTGGAGCAGCTTGTCTTCTTCGGGCAACTGCACGGGCTCACGGCCGACGAGGCGCGCAGCCGCGCCACGCGCTGGGCCCAGCGGCTGGAGATCGATGACGCGCTGCCCAAAAAGACCGAGGAACTTTCCAAGGGCATGCAGCAGAAGATCCAGTTCATCGGTTCGCTTCTTCACGATCCGGGCCTCATCGTGATGGACGAGCCCTTCAGCGGCCTGGACCCGGTGAACGCGAAGCTGCTGGAAAAGACCCTGCTGGATCTGAAGGACGAGGGCAAGGCCATTCTGTTTTCAACGCACCGCATGGACCAGGTGGAGAAGCTGTGCGATTCGATTTGCCTGGTGAACAACGGCGAAGCGGTGCTCAGCGGGCGCATGCGCGAGATCAAATCGCGCTATGAGCGCAACCACGTGGAAGTGGAGTTCGAGGGCAGCGCGGAGTTCCTCAAGTCGAGCGAGATTGCCGAGGCGAAAAACTTCTCAGGCCACGCGGAGATTCGCCTGAAGCATTTGGGCGACGCGCAGAAGCTGCTGCGCGAGGCCACGGCGGTGGCCAAGATCTATCGCTTTGAGCTGATGGAGCCTTCGCTGGAAGAGATTTTTATTCGCACGGTGGGAGGCAAAGTGGATGCGTAACATGCTGCTTGTTGCCAGGCGCGAGTTTCTGGAACAGGTGCGCGGGCGGGCCTTCCGAATGACCACGATCGGCCTGCCGGCGGTGTTCGCGCTGATTGTGGGCGTGGGTTATTTCTCCAGCCTGGGGCTGGGCTCGAACCGGCGCCTGGCCGTGGCCTCAAACGATCCCGCGCTGGCGGGGCAGATTCGTGGCCAGCTTGTGGGTGACAAGGAGGCCAGGGCGCGCGTGGAAGTGGTTGCGCCAGCCACCACGGCCGACCTGAGCGCGTTGCGCGACCGCGTGAAGGATGGATCGCTGGACGGCGTGCTTTGGGTGAACGCGCCGGCGGGAAAGATTCCCACGGCGCACTACTCCTCGGCCTCTTCGGGCGACTTTATTACCGCGGCGCGCATGAGCTCAGCGCTGAACCATGCGCTGCTGGACGAGCGGCTGACCAAGGGCGGCATGAAACAGACCGCGGCCGATGTGCTGGTGAAGGGTGTGAGGCTTGAAACCTTCCAGGTGAAGAAGGACGGCGCGGTGGTGAAGAGCAGCGCCGAAGCCTCGTTCTGGAAGGGCTACCTGATGGCCATTCTGCTGTCGATGACGACCATGATTTACGGCATGAACGTGGCGCGCTCCATCATTCAGGAAAAGACCTCGCGCATCTTCGAGGTGATGCTTTCGATTGCGAAGCCGAGCGACCTGCTGGCCGGCAAGCTGATCGGCGTGGCCGCCGTGGGCCTCACGCAGATCGGCCTCTGGCTGGTGGCCGGCGCGGCCATTCTGTTTTCGCCTTTTGCCCAGGCGATGATGACCGGCCAGTTCGCGGTGCACTTCACGTGGACCGAGGCGATTCTCTTCCCGGTCTATTTCCTGCTGGGCTACCTGCTTTACAGCTCGCTCTTCGCCGGCCTGGCAGCCACGTGCGAAACCGAGCAGGAGCTGCAGATGTACATGCCGCTGGCCGCCGCGCCCACCTGGCTCAGCTTCGCGCTGATTCTGGTCGTCATCAACGACTCGAATTCCGTCTGGTCCATCGCGGCCTCGCTCTTTCCGCCCACCGCGCCGGTCATCATGTTCCTGCGCATGGCCTCGGAGATTCCTCCACTGTGGCAGTTCGCGGTTTCCATCGGGCTGCTGATTGTGAGCATCGTCGCGGTGCTGTGGTTCTCCACGCGGCTCTATCGCGTGGGCATCCTGATGTACGGCAAGCGGGCCACCGTGCCGGAGCTGCTGCGCTGGCTCCGCTATAGCTAGAGGCAGGCACTAGAATCGGGAAGGTGACCCGAGAAGCCAGCCCCAGAGAGACCAGCCCCAGATTCACGCTGAGCCAGCGCCTTGTGCTGGCGGTGGCGCCGCGCGTGGTGTGGGCGCTGCTCTGGCTGGTGGGACGCACCTGGCGCTACGAGGTAATTGCCGAAGAAGGCGTGGAGCCGGTGCTCTTCGGCCAGCGCCCCGGGCCGGAGATTTACTGCTTCTGGCACCAGTGCGTGCTGCCCTGCACCATGTACTTCCGCCATGCGCTCGCGGTGATTCTCATCAGCCGCAGCTTTGACGGCGAGCTGATTGCGCGCATTCTCAGGATGTTCAGCTATGGAGCCGTGCGCGGGTCCAGCTCGCGCGGCGCGCGCGAAGGACTGCGGGGGCTGAAGCAGGTGATCGAGCGCGGTCGAACGGCGATCTTCACGGCGGACGGACCGCGCGGGCCGATTTATCAAACAAAAATGGGGCCCATCAAGCTGGCGCAGATGAGCGGCGCGCCCATCGGCATCTTCCATCTGGAGCCTGAGCACGCCTGGACCTTGCGCTCGTGGGATCGCTTCCTGGTGCCCAAGCCGTTCACGCGGATCTGCGTGAGCTGGGCGCAGTGGATACGCGTCGAAAGCGACCTGCCGGACGACGAGTTCGAGTCCAAACGGCTGGAACTGAATGACGCGCTGGAGCGGGCGCGCATGCGGGCACTCCGGCATTTTGGGAAGGCCGCCGAATGAGCGGGCTGCGCGTTGCGGACTTCGACTTCGAGCTGCCCGAGGAGCTGATTGCGCAGGAGCCCCCGGCCGAGCGCGGGCAGAGCCGCATGCTGGTGCTGGACCCGGAGACCGGCGCGATGCGCGACTCGCATTTTGCCGACTTCCCCGCCCTGCTGAAGCCCGGCGACGTGCTGGTGCTCAACGACAGCCGCGTGATTCCGGCGCGATTGTTTGCGCGGCGCACGCTGCGGCGCGAGCGCGAAAAGCCGACCGGGCGGATTGAAGTGATGCTGACCGAGCCCGTGAGCGAGCATGTGGGCGGCATGCTTTGGCGCGCGCTGGTGCGGCCGGGACGCAAGGTGGACCTCGGCGAGCGGCTGGCGTTTCCCGCGGAGGATGGAACCGTTGCGCTGGAAGCCGAGGTGCTGGAGCGCGGCGCGTTCGGCGAACGCCTGCTGCGCTTCGAGACTGGTTCTGACCCGGCGGAGGATTTCTTCGCGGCGCTCGAGCGCATCGGCCACGTGCCGCTGCCGCCCTACATTCATCGCCAGGATACGGCGCCGGACCGGGAGCGCTACCAGACGGTCTTCGCGCGCGAAAAGGGTTCGGTGGCGGCTCCGACCGCAGGTTTGCACTTTACTAAAGAGGTACTCGCGAAGCTGCGCGTAAAGGGCGTGGAGGTGGTACCCGTGACTCTTCACGTGGGCCTGGGCACCTTTGCTCCCCTGCGCGTGGAGAACGTGGACGAAGTCAGGCTGCACTGCGAGCGCTATACGCTGCCGGAGGCCACGGCGGAGGCCGTGAACCGCGCGCGGGCCGAAGGGCGGCGCGTGGCGGCGGTGGGAACCACGGTGGTGCGCACGCTGGAGCACTGCGCCCAGATCTCCCGCGATGGAACGCTGCGTGCCCATTCCGGAACCACCGAGATTTTCATCGCGCCGGGATTCCCCTTCCGGGCTGTAAATGGGCTCCTCACCAACTTTCACCTACCGCAATCGAGCCTGCTGATGCTGGTGAGTGCGCTGGCTGGCAGGCAGCGGGTTTTGGAGGCCTACCGGCACGCCGTCAGCGCGGGCTACCGGTTTTTCAGCTACGGGGACTGCATGTTTGTGGCTCCCACCGGCCGCGCGAGCGCGGAGCGGGGATAACCTTCTGGCAGGGTGGGAGATACGTCCGGTGGAACACGCGGCCAGAGGAGGGGAGAAAAATCTACCGGAAAGTGTAACCGCGGCGCTTCACCATTCCGGGAATCGAGTAAACAAGCGGCTACACCGTACCAAAGGAAAGTACCTTTATCACATTGAAATCATATGCGCTTGACTTCTCTGGATTTGGCGTCACAATTGCATAGAGCAAGGAAGCGCGAAAGTACAATCTAAAGACACGTTTGGGGGTTTCGCTTGCACACGATTGCGTGGTGGCCAACTCTTGCGCCGACGCTGGCCGTCCTCGCTGTGGCGACGTATACGGACCTGCGGAGCAGGCGCATACCCAACTGGCTGGTTCTGCCATTCCTCGCCGCGGGACTGGTGGTATCGGGCTGGCTGGGAGGCTGGGCCGGGCTGGGCCGTAGCGTTGAGGGTCTGGCTTTGGCCGGATTTTTGTTCGGCATCTTTTTTGTGATGGGCGGCATGGGAGCCGGAGACGTGAAGCTGTGCGCGGCCATCGGCGCGTGGGTGGGCCCCCGGCAAATGCTGCTTGCTCTGGTGATCACGGGAATCGTGGGAGGAATCATGGCCGTGGGATGGGCGGTCGCGGGCGGATTCCTGGGCGAGCTGTTTACGGGGACGAGCAAGC
Organism: Occallatibacter sp.; assembly: GCA_035534635.1. Lineage (GTDB taxonomy): Bacteria > Acidobacteriota > Terriglobia > Terriglobales > Acidobacteriaceae > Telmatobacter. Next base: position 63,493 of record DATLRP010000016.1, on the reverse strand, counting down.
TGCTTTTCGGGTGGAGGAAGCGGGACAAGGAAGCCGAGCCCAAGATGACGCTGGCCAATCCGAAGGCGCGCAAGATGCCTTACGCGCCGGCCATCGCCATCGGAACGCTGTTGTCGTTTTTTGCCCATGCGCACTGAGCGCCATAGACGGCGGCATCCGAAGCGATCATCAGGACAGGCAGGAAGGCTGACGGTAGAGAAAGAACCCGAAGCGCAGAGTTAGGAGTTAGAGACCGGGAATGTCGAGCATCATGCAGGATCTGGATTCAATTGGAGCCGGAGGTCTTTCGGTCGCGCTGATCGGGCCGCACGATCAGCGGCGTCGCATTGTGGCCAGCGCCCTCACCAGCGCCAATGTGACGCAGGTGAAGGAGTTCACCGCCTACCCTTCGAAACTTTCGGATGTGCCGCGCCTGCTGGAGCAGGGCTACGACGTTGTGATCATCGACCTGGACAGCGATCAGCAGTACGCGCTGGAGTTGGTGGAGACCATCGCCGCCGACAGCGCGGTGACGGTGATGGTCTACTCGATGCAGAACGACCCGAACGTGCTGATGAACTGCATGCGCGCCGGGGCGCGGGAGTACCTGTCGCAGCCGCTGACGATGAACGCGCTGAACGAGGCGATGAACCGCGCATTGACGCGCCGGCCGGCCTTGAAGTCGAACAAGGGGCAGGGCGGCAAGGTGCTGGTCTTCATGGGCGGCAAGGGCGGCACGGGCGTGACGACATTGGCCTGCAATTTCGCCGTCTCGCTGGCCCAGGAATGTGCCCAAAGTACTCTGCTGATCGACCTCGACTTACCCCTTGGCGACGCGGCCCTGAACCTGGGCGTCAACCCCCAGTTTTCCACCGTGGATGCGCTGCAGAATTACAGCCGGATGGACGGAAATTTCCTGTCTAAGTTGTTGACAAAGCACAGCTCAGGACTGTTCGTGCTGGCCGCGCCGGGGAAGTTTCCCCACGTGGACGTGAACAACGAGGCGCTGGAGAGAATGCTCAGCGTGGCGCGGCAGAGCTTCGACTACCTGGTGGTCGACGCTGGTTCGCGCTTTGATTTGAGTGGAACGAAGCTGGTGGATCTTGCCGATACGGTGTACCTTGTGATGCAGGCTGGCATCCCGGAACTGCGCAATTCGCACAGGGTGATCTCGGAGTATTTCAAGTCGGGCGGGTCGAACCTGGAGATCGTCTTGAATCGCTTCATCCCCAAGGCCGGTGGTGTGGATGAAGAGCATATTGCGAAGGCGCTCACACGGCCGGTGCAGTGGAAGATTCCCAGTGACTATGTTGCCGTGCGGCGGATGCAGAACGAAGCCACCCCTCTGGCCCTGGAAGATTCAATGATTGCCCGGGCGATCCAGGACATGGCCAGGGCGGCTTGCGGAATGCCTGCAAAGGCGGAGAAAAAGAGGGGATTCAGCCTGTTCGGCTGAGTCCGCGGTATTGACAAAAGTTCATAACGCTCGAAACGGTGCAAAGTGGAACATCTGAATCTCGAAAACTTCAAATCGGAAGTACACCGTACCCTGATCTCCAAACTGGATCTTGAAAAGCTTTCGCGCGTCAATTCAAACCAGGCGCGGCAGGCAGTTTCCAGCATCATCAGCGAGATCATCAGCGATCGACGGGTGCCGCTGAGCTTCGATGAGCAGGAGAAGATTCAGACCGACCTGCTGGACGAAGTTTTCGGACTGGGCCCGCTGGAGCCGCTGCTGAAGGACCAGAAGATCTCCGACATCCTGGTCAACGACAAGGACCACGTCTTCATCGAACGCGGCGGCCTGCTGCAGCGTGCGGACGCCTCGTTCCGCGACGACCGGCACCTGCTGCAGATCATCGACCGCATCGTCTCCCGCGTGGGCCGGCGCGTCGACGAGTCTTCTCCGATGGTGGACGCTCGCCTGCCGGACGGCTCGCGTGTGAATGCGATCATTCCGCCGCTGGCGCTGGATGGGCCTTCGCTCTCGATCCGCCGCTTCGGCACCGGACCGCTGGCGGCCAACCAGCTGGTCCAGCTCAAGAGTATTTCCGCCGAGATGATGGAGCTGCTCTCCTCCGCCGTGCGCGCGCGATTGAGCATTCTCATCTCCGGCGGCACCGGTGCCGGCAAAACCACCTTCCTCAACATCCTGTCGCAGTACATTCCGCAGAACGAGCGCATCATCACCATCGAGGACGCGGCCGAACTGCAGCTGGCGCAGGAGAACATCGTGCGGCTGGAGACGCGGCCACCCAACGTGGAGGGCCAAGGCGCCATCCGGCAGCGGCAACTGCTCATCAACTGCCTGCGTATGCGTCCTGACCGCATCATCATCGGTGAGTGCCGCGGCGAGGAAGCCTTTGACATGTTGCAGGCCATGAACACGGGCCACGAGGGCTCGATGACCACCATCCACGCCAACACGGCGCGCGACGCGCTCATCCGTCTGGAATCGATGGTGGCCATGTGCAACCTGAACTTACCTGAAAAGACGGTGCGGCAGCAGGTCTCGTCGGCCCTCTCGATCATTGTCCAGTGCACCCGCCTGAGCGACGGCTCGCGCAAATGCGTCAGCATTCATGAGATCACGGGCATGGAAGAGAACGTGATCAGCATGCAGGAAATCTTCGCGTTCCAGAAGAAGGGCATTGGGCCCAACGGCAAGGTTCTCGGCGTCTTCAAGCCCAGCGGCATCCGGCCCCGGTTCCTCGAACAGCTGCGCACGGCGGGCATCTTCCTGCCGCCCAGCCTGTTCGAGCGGGTTACGGAAGTGAGCTGAGCGGAAGGGAGAAATCGGCTATGACTCTGATCGTCGTCCTTGTGTTTCTCGGCGTCTTCGTGGTGATCGCTCTGCTGATCGCCGCCACTGGCGTTGGCGCCACCAAGCAGGACAAGCAGATGCTTGAGAGACTGGACTCGGCGCTGGCCACTTCGGGCCAGGGCAAAGCGGAGATGGCCGACCTTCTGGTGGACGTGCGCAAGGACGATCTGCTGAGCAACATTCCGTGGATCGACCGGGTGCTGCGCAGGGCGGAGGTGACGCCGCGGCTGCGCAAACTGCTCTACCAGGCAAACCTGAAGTGGACCGTGGGCGGGTTGATGCTGATGACCCTCGGCGCCTTCGCCGTTCCGGGCTATCTGGTGTACCTGCGCACGGATTCGCTCATGTTCGGTCTCGGAGTGGGTGCGGTCGTCGGCTTGCTGCCCCTGCTCTTCGTGTTCAGCAAGCGCAACAAGCGCATGCGGAAGTTCGAAGAAGGGCTGCCCGAGGCGCTGGACCTGATGGTGAGCGCGCTGCGCGTGGGCCACAGCCTCAACTCCGCGCTGGGCCTGGTGACGCGCGAGTGCCCGGACCCGATCGGCTCGGAGTTCAAGGTGACGTTTGACGAGCAGAACTACGGCCTGGAACTGAAAACCGCGTTGGACAACATGACCGCGCGCATGCCCACGCAGGACCTGAAAATTGTGGTCACGGCGATCGTGATCCAAAAGGAGACCGGCGGCAACCTGGCCGAGGTGCTGGAAAACACCTCGACGGTGATCCGCGGGCGCTTCCGGCTGAAACGGCAGGTGCGGACCCACACCGCGCAGGGACGATTGACGGGCTTCGTGCTCACCTGCCTGCCCATCGCGCTGGGATGCGCGCTCTATTTCGTGAATCCGAAGATGATGAGCATTCTGTGGCAGAGGCCGGTCGGGCTGCATTTGCTCTACGCCGCCGGAATCATGATCGTCATCGGCGGGCTGATCATCCGCAAAATCGTCAACATGGACGTGTAGAAGGGAAACTATGGGAGTCGGGGTTGTTGCATTCGTCGGTGTCTTTGCGCTGATCGCGGCCGTCTTGCTTCTTATCTTCTATCGGGAGACGCTGCAGGCCAGAATCTCGGCCGTCATCAATCCGCAGGTGAAGCAGAAGTCGCTGAAAGCCACCATTAAGGACACACGCACGGCCCTGGGAAGCATGGTTGAGCGCTTTGAGCGCGTGGTGCCGCGCAGCGCGGCCGAAGTGGGCGTGGTGCAGCAGCGGCTGATCCGCGCCGGATATCGCGAAGACAGTGCGCTCAAGTTCTATTACAGCGCCAAGGTCCTGGTGCCGCTTTCCCTGTGCGCCATTGCCCTGGTAACGAGAGTGGCCAGCGCCAACCCGATCTTCGTCTACATCGCCTGCTGCGGACTGGGATTCCTGATTCCGGACTTCTGGCTTAGCCGCATGATTTCGCGCCGCCAGAACAAGATCCGCAAGGGCCTGCCGGACGTGCTTGACCTGCTGGTGATCTGCGTGGAAGCCGGACTTAGCCTGGACCAGGCAACCGCACGCACCGCCGAAGAGTTGCACGGGTCGCAGCCAGTGATGAGCGACGAGTTGGGCATGGTCGCGCTCGAACAGCGCGCCGGAGCGCCGCGCTCGGAGGCTTGGAAGCATCTGAGCGAGCGGACCGGCGTGGACAGCATTCAAAACCTGGTTTCGATGCTGATTCAGTCTGAGCAGTTTGGCACCAGCGTGGCCAAGACGCTGCGTGTGCACTCTGACACGCTGCGGACCAAGCGGGTGCAGGAGATTGAGGAAAAGGCTGCCAAGCTTTCGGTCAAGCTGATCTTTCCGCTGGCGTTCTTCATCTTTCCCTCGTTGTTTCTCATCACGCTTGGACCCGCAATGATTATCATGATGGATTCGTTCAAAGGCTTGTTCAACCACTAAGAAGGAGGAGAGACGATGGAGAACGTGACGATTATCCGGATTGTCGCCGGTGTGCTTTTTGTCATCGTGCTGGTGATCCTGATCCAGCGCCGCCGCACAAAAGTGAAGTAGTGCAGCGAGTGTTACTCAGCCAGTGGTGTCTGACTCAACTCTGCGCCGCAGCAGGAAAATAACCAATCAAGGAAAGGGAGCATAACCATGGACAATGTCATGCTTATCCGAATCGTTGCCGGAGTTCTGTTTGTCATCGTGCTGGTGTTACTGATCCAGCGCCGCCGCACAAAGGTCAAGTAGGGCGGAGCGGACATTTCTGGCGGGCACTCTGTTCCGTTGCCCGCCCATCCATTTGGCTGGAGCGGCAAGGAGCGCTGTTCCAGGTGATGCACTTTACGGTTTTCGCATGCAGCCGCGGGAAGGGTGCTTCCGTCCGGACCGGTGTCCCGTACCTTGAATCCACCATCGCCGCGAATGCAGCCCAGCGCCGAGGCAGAAGGATGGCGGGTGCGCGCAAGGTCGGCATGGATGAGCCCCGATCCGTTTGCGGCGTGAGAAGCTTCGGCATGCCCTGCAGCCTGGCAAACTCCAGGGAGGGTGAGGGGAAATGGAAGGCCAGAAGTACTGTGTGTATAACCAAACCCGCGAAAGCTTCCTGAGTCTGGGGGTCACGGTCACCGATGAGGGACCTGGGCTCGTGAAAGAGTGGGTGGAAAGACAGGGCGTCAAAACAGACAGCGGACTCTGGCTAAAGCCGTACCGGGGCGTTCCGTCGCTCAGGAGATATTCGGCGGTCGACCTGGTTTACCTGGATACGGAGTTTCGAGTGATTCAGGAGTTGGAGTCATTTCCAAACTCCAATGAAAAGCCGACCAAGGCAGAAGCGGCAAGTGCCCTGGTGCTTCCGGCGCATACCATTTACTCCTCCCAAACCCAGCCTGGCGACCAGTTGGTGATTTGTGTGGCGCAGGAAATGGAACAGCAGCTGGAGGGTTTGTCCAGCGCAGGTACTGCATCCACAAAGATTCGAACTGATGTATCTTCGAAGCAGCAGGGCCCTGGCGCCACGGTTCCCCAGTTATCCCATTTGCAAGGTCTCCCGAAAAATGTACACTCCACCTTTCAAGGGTCAGATGAGATGAAGAATTTCGAGCCAAAGACAGGCAGGCCGAATTCACTGAAAACCTGGCTTCAGAATTGGCTTTCGTCGGACCGGCGGCGCTCCCTGCGCCAGCCGCTGCCCGGCTTGGTTGCCTATTACTGGACCGGCAGCACTCCGCGCGCCTACCAGATCTCCGACATCAGTTCCAGCGGCTTTTATGTGCTGACGGAAGAGCGTTGGTTCCCCGGCACACTGGTGCTGATGACTCTGCAGCGCACCGACAGCCTGGGAAAGAACCTGGAAGATTCAATCTCCGTGCAGACCAAGGTGGTGCGGTGGGGCAGCGACGGGCTAGGGCTCGCGTTTGTCCTGGCACGCTCGGCGGATCCGGGGGACTTGTACGGCGCGCGGGAAAACGGCGCGGACCGAAAGACCCTGGAGCGCTTCCTTGACCGGCTGAGCCAGCCTTCAGAAGACCTCCATCTGATTCCACGCTAGCCGGTGTGCCCTGCATCGGCAGCGGGCTCGCCCCAGCTTTTCTCTTCCTGCTGATACTACTTCTACAATAGATACATTCCACTCTTCTCTTCCTCGCGCGCTTGCTGACTCTGCGATCCGGACCCAAACGGCGCCTTCGCGGCCTGGCGAGCGCATGCGCAGTGCGTTGCAACGCGCCACTTCCACCCTCACCGGCACAGAGGCCGGCCGGCGCTTCGTTGCCACCGCAAGCTTAGAGATTGCCTTCAGGCATGATGAGCAGCACTTCCACCCGTGCCGGCATACCGCGCTGACTGGCGGGACGGAACTGCCACTGCTTCAGCGCGTCCAGCAGCTGCTGGGCGTGGGCGTAGCGTGGGGGAACCACAAGCATCAGGTGCTCGAAGCGGCCCTTGTCATTGATGTATCCGTGAATCATCATGGCGTTCGAATTGACGTAGTCGGCGTCCACATTGGGCCGCAGGATGAAATAGGGCCAGGGCGCCTGAATCTGCTTGACCTTGCTGACGCCATTCGGATCCGACGACGACGGCAACGTGAATTGCAGGATCCAGTTCCGTGCCAGCCCCACGTGGAGAAAGACGGAGTAGACCAATCGTCCTCCCCAGAGCCCTGCCGTCTCAGGATATTGCTGCTGGATGGAGGAGCCGACGACGACGACACCGTACTGGCCGTCTTCGGGCAAATTGAGGCGCGTCAGGGTCACATCCGGGCCGTCATCGGAGCCGAGGCCGGGACCGGAGAGCGTTGCGGGAGAAGCGCCATGGCTGGAGCCGGAACCGGGGCCCCTTCCCTTGCCCGCAGAATGCCCGGAGCCGTTCTTCGCTCCTGCGCTGCGCGCATCGGCAACTTCATCGGCGTTGCCCAGCCCATCTCCTCGGCTCGCTCCGGTGTCGCGGCTGGAGGCGTCTCCACTGCCGGCCAGCGAGGACTGGCCCTTGTGACCGGGAGCCATGCCGCCGTCATTGACGCCGTTGGCGGTCTGGTTGGCAGGCGGCAGCGCAAAGGCGCCCTTCGTCATGTTGAAGTTCGAAATCGACATCACCGCCATGGTGGAGGGATTTGCGGTGGTCATCGAGGCCGTCTCGGGCACCGCGTCCGTGGGATTGGGAGCGTGCACCAGAATCGGTGTGGTGGTGGATGGGATCGGCATGGGCAGCGGGGAGGAGAACGGCGTGGGCGTGATGGCCATGTCCGCCACGTGGGTGGCCGCGTTGGGCGGAGCCACGGAGGCGCGCAGGTCGTTCAGCATCGGCTTTTTGAATTGCGGCGGCCGGATGAGCGTGACGTTGGGCTGAGGCTCGGACCACAGCAGCATGGAGGGCACTGGGATTTGCTTGAGCACCATGTTGGCCGGCGTGTTCGGCTCCACCAGGGTCTCCTTCGCCAACTTGAGATGGAGACGGCGCACGCTGGAAGAAGGCGCGGCAAGCTTGCTGTGCGCGCTGGCGGTGTGGGTTGCGGCGTGGGAAGTGGGGTAATCCGCTCCGCTGCCCGAGGCCTTCTTCATGGGCGGAGCCTCAAGGGGATCGATATCGATCTGACGGACAACATAGCGCTCCGCGGCGGCGTCCATGTTGATCCGGGGCGCGTAAAGGAAGCCGAAGACCACCATGAAGACCACGCCGCAGTGGACGAAGACGGAGACGACAAAAGCCGACGGCCTGTTGTGGGCAGGCGGACGTTCGGTAAACAGCGAAATTGGGCGGGAGGCCCTCATTGACAACTCATGTCCTTCTCTTCGTCCTCGCTCGTTCCCACTTTAACCGCATCGCGGATGGATGGTAGCCGCGCGCGCATTGGCGAAACGGATGCCCCGCGCGCGCTCCAAAACGGTGTGGAATTGCAGGCCGGATTGGGGAGGAAGCGGGCCCGATGTTCGGTCGATAGCCGACCGATGGCCGAGCCGGTGCGGTATACGAGCCGGTACGGTATACGAGTCTCAAAGCTGCCTCCAGTGTACCGGGGGGACGGCGAGGTTTCCAAGGCCCGGAGGAGCGGCTCGCGGTACTTTGGGGTTGTGTGCGGCGGCCCCCGTGCACAATCGCGCAAGAGGCCGAGGATTCCGCTTGAATGGCAGCATGGAAGTGCGTATCTTCTTCGGTAGCAGACACGCACAATTCATGCCGGTCCGCAATGTGTGAGGGGACCTTGAGGGCGTAAGCCGGTATCAGCACCGGTCGGCTTGGGCCTCGACCAATCCAAGGTAACTAGACAGGAGTTTTCACCCTCGCGCATAGTTACGGAACGTGGGGAGAAGAAGAGTCAGCCGCCTTACTCCCGATCGCTTGCTCAAGGGGCAACGAAGGCTGACCGGGAGCCTCACCCTGGGCACCGGATTTTCGCCGAACTGAAGGGTATTTTGGCGCCACTTACTCCAGGGTATGTGCCTGCGAAATGACCCGTTACTTTTTGCGGAACAGGGCCTTCAATCGGGGAGAATATGTTGACTTGGTGCCTCAAAAATGGTGCTATACTTCAACGGCGTTAAACCTGATTCGGCGCTCCACGAAGTGAACCTTTAACCCGGCGTGAAACCGCTCACCGCTACCTTCTTTGTGCAAAGGGTGCCAAGGTTTCGGCGAAAGCGAACGACCGCATATCTGGTGAAGACAGGATTCTGAATGAACCGACGACTGCTGATCATCCTCCTTAGTGCATTTATGGTCGCCGCCGTGTGCACTTTTGTCGTGGTGCGCATGGTGGGGGCACGCATGTCAGCGGCAAAACCGGTGGCCTCCACGAGCCTGGTCGCGGCCGCAAAAGACATTCCGCTCGGAACGGTTCTGGCTGCCGCGGACCTGACCAAGATTCAAATCGTTGGCCAGGCACCGCAGGGAGCCATCCAGGATCCGAAGAACGCAATCGGACGCGGAGTCATCTCGCCTATCTACTCTGGCGAGCCGATCCTGAACAGTCGGCTGGCGCCCTTAGGCTCCGGAGGCGGCCTGGCGGCAACCATTCCGCAGGGCATGCGCGCCATCGCCGTCAAAGTGGACCAGGTGGTGGGCGTGGCCGGATTCGTGACGCCTGGATCGCGGGTGGACGTGCTCGTTACCGGCGTTCCGCCAAATGGCAGTGGCCAGCCGCAGACTCAGGCACGCACCATTCTGCAGGACATCGACGTGCTCTCAGCGGGCACCGATATTCAGCGCGATGCCTCGGGCAAACCTCAACAGGTGCAGGTGGTGAACCTGTTGGTGACGCCGGAGCAGGCGCAGGTGTTGACCCTGGCCAGCGACGAGAAAATCCAGCTGGTGCTGAGAAACCCACTGGATAACAAGGTTACGCCGGTTCTGGGAACAGAGATGGCGAGCCTCTTCTCGGGTGGAAAAGCACCCGAGAAACAGCACATCGTGCGGCGGGTTAAGGCCAGGCCGCCCGCCTTCACGATTCAGGTCTATAACGGCGCGCAAAAGACCGAAGAAAAATTTGCTTCTCCCGGGGGGAAACAGTGAACGCGAGATTCAGCTTCACGATTGTCTGCCTCAGTGCAATGACCTTTTCCAGCGCCGGCGCGATGCTGGCGGCACAGGCCACTGTGGAGGCGGCGCAGGCCAGTAGGGTGGCGGCGCAGACCGCCAAGCCTGCGACCCCCGCGACCACTACGGCCACCGAGGTCCCCGCGGCTCCCGCGGTGCCTCTCTCCACGCAGGACTCGTCGAATGACCTTTCCGTCGCGGTAGGCAAGTCGGTGGTGCTGGACCTTGCCCGTCCTGTCATTCGCATCGTCGTCGGCCTGGGCGGCTATGCGGAAGCGACGGCCATCAGCCCCACGCAGGTGCTGGTGAATGGCAAGACTCCGGGTGAAACCACCCTGATCCTTTGGGACATGGGCGGCGGCCGGCAGTTCTTCAACGTGACCGTTCGGCAGAGCACCTACGAAATCATGGACCACCTCGAATCCGTTCGACGCGAGTTGCGCATCGCGCTGCCCGGCCAGGACATCAAGGTGAACGAGGAGGGTGGCACCATCTTCCTGCGCGGCGTCGCCTATGACCTGATCAGTTCTAACCGTGCGGTCACCATCGCCTCCACGGCTGGCAAAGTGGTGAACTTGCTGAACGTGAGGGTCCCGGAAGCGCAGCCGCAGATCCTGCTGAAGGTTCGCTTCGTCAGCGTGGACCGGACCAAGAACAACCAGTTTGGGATCAACCTCTTCAGCACCGGCCTTGGCAATACGCTCAGTTCCATCTCCACGGGTCAGTTCAGCCAGCCGACCGTGCTCACCACGGGCGCCGCAACCCTAGCCGGCGACCTGAACCTCTTCGCCTATTACCCGGGCATCAACCTAGGCGCAACCATTCAGGCCCTGGCCTCGAAGGGTATGGTCCAGGTTCTGGCCGAGCCCAACGTGCTGACCGAAAATGGCAAGGAAGCCAGCTTCCTGGCTGGCGGCCAATTTCCTTACCCGGTGATTCAGAGCGCCGGAACCGGCGGCGCCGTCCCCATCACGATTCAGTTCCGTGAGTATGGTGTGCGGCTCAGCTTCCTGCCCACGATCACGCCGCGCGGGACCATCCGGCTGCAGGTCGATCCCGAGGTCAGTTCGCTGGATTACGCCAACGCCGTAACCGTGGCCGGCTATGTGGAGCCGGCGCTCACCGTTCGCAGCGTGAAGACCGAGATCGAGCTTGCGGACGGCCAGAGCTTTGCCATTGGCGGACTGCTGGACAACCGCGACACCGAAACCTGGGATAAGATTCCCTTCCTCGGCGATATCCCGATTCTCGGCAAACTCTTCCAGTCGTGGTCCACAACCAAGTCCAACACCGAGCTGATCGTGATCGTCACTCCTGAGATTATTTCTCCAGTGCCGGCAGGCCAGTCCATTCCCATTCCCAAGTTCCCGAAGTCCTTCCTGCCGCCCAACTCCAACACCCCCATGCACTCGCCGGATGCCAAGACGCCGGACAACACGCTGTCTACGTCGCCCAAGACCATTCCGATCGAGCAGCTGCTTGACAGCATGAAGCCCGAGCCGCAGTTGAGCGCACCCGCCTCAGTGGGCGCCGGCGGCGGTGGCATGGGATCGGGAGCAGGAGTGGGCGCCAGCAGTTCCAGTCCGCAGTAGCGGACATGACTGGAAGGAAGCCAAACCACACGCTGCAACAGACCCAAGAGCCTCGCCTTTCAGGTGAGGCTCTTGCTCTTTGCCTCAGGGACACGATCCGGCACTCGACAAGCCCCGGCCGATGGGGGATGCTGGGGAGAATACAAGGAGTCAGGAGTGAAGAAACGCCAATGAAAGAGCGCAGCCGAGCCATCGCTGAAATGGATATGCGTAGCTCCGGGACCGGCTCTCGACGGTATCAGGTCAACAATCTGAACCGGAAAACACAGCTCGCAAGCCGCATGGAAGTGGCGGGCACCGGGTCGAAGCGCTCCAAGGGACTGCTGGGCAGAAAGGGACTGGAGCCCGGGGAGGCGCTTTGGATTATTCCCTGCGAGGCGGTCCACACCTTCTGGATGCAGTTCGACATCGATCTCGTCTACATCGACCGGCAGAACCGGGTGCGCAAAGTCAGAAGCAGCGTGCCGTCGTGGCGCCTGTCCGCGTGCTTCCTCGCGCATTCCGTCCTTGAGCTTCCGGCAGGGGTTGTGCTCGAAACAGAGACACAACCTGGAGATGTGCTGGAGTTTTTGCCCGCTGTCATAGAGAGCGACGATTCCGTGCAGGAAATAAGCCATTAGCCTCCGCCAAGGATTGCCTCAGAGCGCGCCCGGGCCCGGTTTCTGGCAGTTTGAGCATCTCCGATGTAAACGTCAGATAAACATGACACTTAAGTGTGTCCTACTTTCGTGTCATGTATACGGACGGGGGCCCGAATTGACGTTCTGTGTAAACGCTCGTATACACCCCGGCCAGGCAGAACCTCTCTAACTCCTTGATTTCGGGTGGATGTACGTCATTCATTGGAATGGCATGCTACTTGCTAAGAAAGAGGTACACCAGCCTGCGGCTGGAACAACTCAAATCCTGGAGAAAAAGACAAATGAACAACCTGATGCTCAAGATGTTCGTCAAGATGCAGAACCTTCTTTCCAGCGAAGAAGGCCAGGACCTGGTCGAGTACGGCCTCGTCGTTGCTCTGGTCGCCTTCGGTGCCGTCGTTGCCCTGCAGAGCCTTGGCTCTCAGCTCGGTGACCTCTTCAACGATATCAACAAGACGCTCAATAACTCGATCTAACTACGGTTCGATCGTTGGGCAAGCTGGGAGTTGTTCCAGCATTCGCAAGAGCGCGGCAGGCATCCACAGGAGCTACTTGCCGTGCCTGGAGGATGACTCGGAATCGGCCCCGTCAAAACAGGGCGGGGCCGGCCTCTGGTTTGCCCGGTTTGTTACCTTGTCCCAATTTCCCCAATGTCCTTGTTCCCATCGGAGCAAAACTCCGGCAGCGACGGAGATCTGTTCCATGCTGGGGTAGCAGATGGGAGCTCTGTTGAACGCTCAAATTTGTGCGGGGGGGCTGTGTGAATAGTCCATTGGTTTCAATCCTGAATTTGCTTTGCGTGCTGATCAAGCGCGAGGACGGCCAGGACCTGGTCGAATACGGGTTGGTCGTAGCGCTGGTGGCCTTTGGGGCGATTGTCGGCCTGCAGGAGCTTGGCGGTATGATGTCGATCCTTTACTCTGCAATCAGCAGCACGATGCTCACTGCGACGTAGTCGTAACAGGCTTATCCAACTCCCCTTATGAGCGCGCTGCCGCGTCGAGGATGAAGGAATCGCCCGGAGCCAACTTGCTCCCGGCCGCAAACCTTCTTCGATGGCAGCGCGCTGGTTTTTTCTAGGCTCCTTCCCTGCCCTCCCCGCCCTTTTGTTTGCCGGCCATCGCAGCCGCCTGCCCAGCACTGCCGCGCTTAGCCGGACTCCTCCGGCAGGCGCACCCACACCCATTCAAGCTCGCCCATCATCGCTGTGTTCCCCCTGGGATACGCGCCACGCGGAACGCAGGCTTTCTCTTCTCCGTGGTCTGCTATGCTGGCTGCTGACTGACACAAGAACTGCGAGACGCATGGTCAATGCCAAACAGGCCAGTCTGTACCTGATGCTCCTTTGCGCGGGCCTGTCTGTTGCCTGGGGATTTGTGCTCAATCGCGGAACGCCGGGCGGGATCATGGGCTTCCCGGGAATTTACTACGGCACCAGCTGCCTGGTTCACGGATGCGATCCCTATAACCTGCGCGAACTCCAGGCGTTTTATCAGGAGCAGAACCCGCGAGCGTCCGCGGAATCCCTTGAGCGTCGCCAATCCGTAACGCTCTATGTCAACCTTCCGCCAACCTTTCTGTTCGTCGCGCCATTTGCCTTGCTTCCGCTCAAGGCCGCTCAACTCATCTGGGTTCTGCTGATTGTCGGGTGCTTCCTTTTGGGCGGTTACCTCATCTGGTCTGCCGCTGCCGTCGACGCGCCTGCGCTTGCGGCGGCGGTGGTCTGCATCGTGCTGGCGAACAGCGAGATTATCTTCGCGGGAGGAAACACGGCGGGATTCGTGGTGAGTCTCTGCCTCATCGCAGTCTGGTGCCTAATGAAGGAACGCTTTGTCCTGCTCGGCGTTGCATGCTTCGCCGTCAGCCTGGCGATGAAACCCCATGACGGCGGCCTTGTCTGGCTGTATTTTCTGCTCGCGGGAGGGACCTATCGGAAGCGCGCACTGCAGACCCTGGCTCTCACGGTCGTGCTGGTTGGGGCGTCGGTTCTCTGGGTCTCCCACGCCGCTCCGCACTGGCCCGGAGAGCTGCGCGCCAATCTGCAGACCATCTCCGCACCGAATGGGATCAACGACCCGGGACCGGATTCGATCGGCGTCAACAGCCCCGACATGATCATCGATTTGCAGACGGCGGTAAGCGTTCTGTGGGAACACGCCGCAGTGTACAACGGGGTCACTTATATTCTTTGCGGAATTCCCCTCCTCTTCTGGATGGTTGTAACACTGCGATCGCGCGTGACGATGGAAAACACCTGGCTGGCGCTCGCCGTTGCGGCGCCGCTCAGCATGCTCTTCACTTATCACCGCTCGTATGACGCCAAGCTGGTGCTGCTTTGCCTGCCTGCCTGCGCCGCCCTGTGGCAACGCCGCGGCCGCACGGGGTGGATCGTGGGTTTGCTGATGGTCGCCACAATCGTGATGATTGGGGATATTCCCATGGCGCTGCTCGTTTTTGCCACCAAGCAGTGGCACCTGACGACGGCCACGCTCGGCGACAAACTGGCCATGCTCGTACTCGCCCGGCCCGCTCCGATTCTGCTCTTTCTGCTGATGGCCCTCTTCTTGTGGGTCTACCGCAAACGCGCGCTGAATGGGGATGCCTTGAAACCCAAGTGACCAAGGCCGCGGATGTTCGGATTTTCATAAACACGTGGGTGGACGACCACGGTGAGCTCGACAGTCCGGCTCACGAGAAGAGCTCCCGAAATTGATCCCGGAGTAAGGCAATGCAAAGCGCGCGACTCGATGGAATCCGGATGCTCGTCCTCGGATCCGCCGTGTTTCTGGTGGCCGGGTTCCTGTGGGAGCCGCACTGGCCGGGTGCCATGGCGGATTTTCAGGCCGTCTTTGTTGCGTCTCGCTCGCTGCTGCACCACGCCGATCCCTATCAGGCGGGCAACATCCTCGCTGAGCTTCACTCCCTGGTCGAGCCCGGCAATGCCATCGCCAACTCCTCGCGTCAAATGCAGGTTGCCATGGTATGCATCAACCTGCCGACGACGCTGTGCCTGGTCGCTCCCCTGGCTCTGCTGCCCTGGTCAAGCGCCCATTTTCTCTGGATGCTCCTGACTGCCGGCCTGTTTCTCTTCGCCAGCTATCTTGTGTGGGATCTTTGCGCCGAATTTGCGCCGCTGGCCTCAGGAAGCGCGGTTGGCATTCTGGTCGCCGATTCCATTCTGTTGCTCACCGGCGGCAACACCGCCGGAATCGTCATCAGCCTGACTCTGATTGCGGTCTGGTGCTTTCTTCGTGCGCGATTGGCGTGGCTCGGCGTGCTCAGCCTTGCTCTCGCGCTTGCCATCAAGCCACAGGACGCGGGGCTGGTCTGGCTCTACTTTCTGCTTGCAGGCGGAGTCTTTCGCAGGCGCGCGCTGCAAACGTTGCTGGTTCTGGGGGCGCTTTGGCTGCCCGTCGTGCTCTGGATTGCGCGCATTGCGCCTGACTGGCCTGCCGAGTTACGCGCAAACCTCGCGCACGCGGCGTCAAAAGGCCAGTTGAATGACCCGGGACCGAGCTCGGTCACTCACCTTTCGCTCGACATGCCCATCCATCTGCAAACCGTCTTCAGCGTCTTTCGCGACTCGCCACACTTTTATAACTTCGGCACCTATCTCCTTTGCGGATTGTTGCTTCTTGTGTGGATCGCAGTAACCGTGCGTAGCCGGCAAACCGGCAGCGCGCCGCTACTGGCTCTGGGCGCAGTCGCGCCGCTCTCTCTGCTGCCCACTTACCATCGGCTCTACGACGCACCGCTGCTCCTGCTGGCTGTCCCGGCGTGCGCGCTGCTCTGGACCAGGAAAGGTCTCATCGGGAAATGGGCTCTGGCCTTCATGGCGCTTGCCCTTGTGTGCACGGGCGACTTCCCGCTGATCGTGCTGGGAACCTTGACCCGGCGCATGCATCTGGCTGCGACGGGAGCCTGGAGCCGGATCGAACTCGTGCTGCTGGCCCGCCCGGCAACTCTTGGGCTGCTGGCGCTGAGTCTGTTTCTGCTCTGGCGGTACAGAAGGGGCGTTCTTGAGGTTGCGCAGAGCCACGCCGCGGACCGAAGCTGACGATCCACCAGACTTCGCTAGCGAAGGAAGTTGTATTTCGCTATGCACCACAGCGCCCGCACGCCATCCTTCCAGCCAATCTTCTTGCCCTCGGCATAGGTCCTTCCGTTGTAGGAGATGCCCACCTCATAGACACGCACGCGGGCCTTGGCGAGCTTGGCTGTAATTTCAGGCTCAAATCCGAACCGGTCTTCCTCAATTCGTATCTGCTGCACGGTTTCGCGCCGGAAGGACTTATAGCAAGTCTCCATGTCGGTCAGGTTCAGGTCCGTTGCCATGTTTGAGAAGAGGGTAAGAATGCGATTCCCCACCGAATGCCAGAAGTAGAGAACCCGGTGTGCATCGCCGCCCTGGAAACGCGACCCGTAGACAACATCCGCCTTGCCGGAGAGGATTGGGCCCAACAAGCGGAAGTATTCGCGGGGATCGTATTCAAGATCCGCATCCTGAATGATGACAATTTCAGCCGTGGCTTGCGCAATCCCCGCGCGCAGCGCCGCGCCCTTGCCCTGGTTCACGCTGTGCCGGATGAGCGTGATGCGCTCGTCGTTTCGAGCCAGCTGCTCAAGCTGCTCCCAGGTTCCGTCGCGTGAACAGTCGTCCACAATCACCAACTGCTGCACCGGCCGCTGAGCCAATACGACCGACACCACTTCCGAGACGGTCGCCGCCTCGTTGTACACGGGCATCACCGCCGCGAGGCACGGCTCAATCTCATCGTTGTTTGAGTAATCGTGTTTCATTGTGGATGTTTGGTGCTTCTTGTGATTACTGCGCAGAACCGAAGCGCGCAGCGAGTCTCGCACGAATCGGACAACTCGCTTTGCCCGCCCCTGAAGCTGGAATATAGCGGATTTGCGCACTCGGAATCGACAGGAATATGCAAACCCCTCGTTACCGCGGTATCTGTGAAGGTATCATGGGATGATTCCCACGGAAGACGACGCGCGACCGAGTAGTTCCGAATGCGCAAACGCACAGCCTGGGCGCGCGTTGCGACGCAAGGCTTAGGCACTGGCTCAACCCATCGCAGGACGCTGGAACCCGGAATGCCGACGAAGGAAGCCACGATGAGAGAGCGACTGGACGGTATGCGCATTCTTGCCGTCGGAGGCGTTCTGTTTCTGCTGGTAGGCCTGCTGCTCGCCAGGACGAGCATGCGAAGGGTGCAAGATTTCAGCGGCATCTACTACCCAACGAGATGTTTGCTGCACCAGGTCGATCCCTACAATCCCGCAGCAATTTTGAAGGATTATCAGCAGGAAAGTGGGCATCGAACACTGAATGCCGCTGCGCTTCCTGATCTGCAGGTGGTGACGTCGCAGGTTTACCTGCCGACCACGTTCCTGTTGATGGTGCCGTTTGCGCTGCTGCCTTGGAAGGTTGCATTTACGGCGTGGACCCTCCTGACCGCGTGCTGTTTCCTGCTGGCGGTCTATCTTGTGTGGGAGCTCTGCTCCGCCGATGCGCCGCGCCTTGCCGGCGCGCTGCTGGCATTCTTTCTGGCCACCAGCGCGACGCTGCTCGCCGTGGGCAATCCCGCCGGCATTGTGGTCGGGCTGTGTGTGGTTGCTGTCTGGTGTTTCCTTCGCAGGCGCCATGCAGTGGCCGGCGTGCTGTGCCTTGCCGCGGCGCTGGCGCTCAAGCCGCATGATGTGGGTTTTGTCTGGCTGTGCCTGCTTCTCTTCGGGCCCCCATACCGCAAGCGCGCGCTGCAAACGTTGGCCGTCCTGGTTGCGTTGAGCATTCCGTCCACCCTGTGGATTGCGTACATCTCGCCCCATTGGACGACGGAACTGCGCGTCAACTTGGGAGTGGATGCGGCGCGCGGCGGCACCAACGATCCGGGCCCAACCTCCGACAACATCGGCGGCGTGGACATCCTGGTGAATCTTCAAACCGTCGTCAGCGTCTTCCGCGACGATCCGCATTTCTACAACCTCGCCACCTATCTGGTCTGCGGCCCGCTGCTGCTGGTGTGGATCGTGGTGGCCGCGCGCGGGCGCCGCACGGAGCCGCAGCTCTGGCTTGCGCTGGCGGCCATCGCGGCGCTTTCCATGCTTCCCCTCTATCACCGCCAGCACGACGCCAAGCTCCTCCTGCTCACCTTTCCTGCCTGCTTCATGCTGTGGGCGCGGCGCGGGCCGGCCGGCTGGATTGCGCTTGGGCTTACCGCGGCCGGCGTACTTGTGAACGGAGACATTCCCACGCTGCTGCGCGTGCGGATGGTTGAGCCACTGCTGGATTCTCTCACCGGCTTTCCGAAAGAGATGTTCACCGTGGTGCTGGCCAGGCCCGTGGCCCTGATTCTGCTGGCCACGGGCATCTTCTACCTTTGGATCTACGTTCGCGCCGACCGTGACGCTGCCATGCTGCCGGACCCCGACGCGGCTCCAGCCGCCGCACGGGCAAAGCAGAGTTGATCCACGCCGAGACGCGGCAGCGCTGATAGACTCGGAATCGTGCCCGAGCAAGCCAAACCGCCCGTCTTTTTGCTGGACGCCATGGCGTTCATCTTTCGCGCGTATCACGCCATGCAGCGCAGCCGCCCCATGTCCACCCGGTCCGGCCTGCCAACGGCCGCAACCTTCGTCTTCGTGAACATGATCAAGAGGCTGCGCCAGGATTTTGGGCCGCGGTACTTTGCCGCAGTCTTTGACGTCAGCGGAGAGGTCTTTCGCGACGAGCGGGCCCGCGCAATCGGCACACTGCGCAAATGGAATGCAAAATCGAAGAGTTTCGACGAGGTCAGCTACGAGGGGTACAAGGCCAATCGCCAGGCCATGCCTGAGGATTTGCGCCGCCAGATTCCCTACATTCGCCGTTCGCTTCAGGCGCTGCGGATTCCGATTCTGGAGGCCGAGGGCTTTGAGGCCGATGACGTCATCGGAACGCTGGCGCGCCAGGCAGCGGAGCAAGAGCATCCGGTCTTCATCGTCTCCGGCGACAAGGACATGATGCAGCTCGTCACCGATCAAGTGAAGATCCTGAACCCGCAGAAGGACAACCTCATCCTCGATCCTGAAAAGGTCCGCGAAGTCCTGGGGGTGCCGCCGGAAAAGGTCATTGACGTGATGGCGCTGCGCGGGGACTCAGTGGACAATGTGCCGGGCGCGCCCGGCATTGGCGACAAAGGCAGCGTGGATCTGATTGCGGAATTCGGCAGCGTGGAGGAAGTGCTGAACCGCACCGCGGAGGTGAAGCGCAAAAGCTATCGGGAATCGCTCGAGCAGAATCGCGATGCGGTTCTTCTATCCAAGGAATTGGTCACCATCGACACGCACGTGCCCCTTGCCCTGAACCTGGCAGAGATGGAGACGCAGGCTCCCGACCTTGCGGCCTGCCGGGAGTTGTTTACCGAGCTCGAGTTCACGTCGCTGTTGCGCGAACTGTCCTCCGGCGACGCTCCGGCAGCCAACCACATTGAAACGCCCACTGAGGCTCAAGTTGCTCAGGCCTTGAAGGCCGCGCGCGCCAATGGCTTTGCGTTCTTCCTCGACGCGGCGAAGACAGCCAAGGAAGAGGACGCGGAATCAGAACCTCAATCGATGTCGCTGTTGGATGTGGCTGAAGCCGCAGCCCGCGCCGAGAACTTTGCAGCCGGAATCTGCGCCGAGGCCCGCGTCGCGCTGCGCGTGGCAGTCGGCGAGCAATGGCGTGGCCTGCTGGAAGATGAGTCGATTGCCAAGCAGACCCACGACTGGAAAGCCTCTCTGCATGCGTTTGCTGAGCACGGCATCGCGCTGCGCGGGGATGTGCAGGACACCATGCTCCTCTCCTATGCGCTGAACCCAACGCACTCGACGCAATCGCTGGCTGATGTCGCCGCGCGGCACGGCCAGGCACAGCCCACCACGCTCTCAGCCGGGGCAGCCGCGGTATACGCGCTGGCCCCGCAGTTGATGAAGGAAGCCGAGGATGCAGGTGTGGCGCGAGTTTATCGCGAGATCGACTTGCCGCTGGCGCCGGTGCTGTTTCGCATGGAGAAGGCCGGTGTCCGCATCGATATCGCCCGGCTCGGCGCGCTGTCGTCGCGCTTCGCCGTCGAACTGGAGAAGCTGAGTGGGCGGATTTTTGAGCTTGCCGGGCGCACCTTCAACATTCAATCTCCCAAGCAGCTCGGCGAGGTGCTGTTCGCGGACCTTGGATTGCCCGCGCCTCCCAGCCGCGGCAAGAATAGAGCCGTATCGACCGCGCAGGATGTTCTGGAGCAGTTGGCGGACAAGCATGAAGTACCAAAGCTGGTGCTCGAGTTTCGCCATGTCGCCAAGCTGAAGTCGAATTATGTGGATGCGCTGCCGCTTCTGGCCGATGCCGACTCGCGTGTGCACACCACCTTTCAATCCGCGGCCACGGCGACCGGCCGACTCTCTTCCATCAACCCGAATCTGCAGAACATTCCCGTGCGCACCGAGCTCGGCAGAGAGATTCGCGCCGCATTTGTGGCCGCCCCCGGCATGCAGCTTCTTTCTGCCGACTACTCGCAGATCGAGCTGCGCCTGCTGGCCCACTTCAGCGAGGACCCGCTGCTGGTGCGCGCCTACCGGAACAATGAGGACATTCACACGCTGACGGCAAGCGAGGTCTTCGGCGTTCCCGCGGCGACCATGGACAAAGAGGTGCGGAATCGCGCGAAGGCGGTCAACTTCGGCATCGTTTACGGCATCTCCGCCTTCGGCCTTGCTGCGCAGCTCGGCATTCCGCACAGCGATGCGCGCGAATACATTGACCGCTACTTCGCGCGCTACCAGGGCGTAAAAGCGTTCATCGAGAAGACCCTTGCCGCGACCCGGCGCGAAGGCTGCGTCCGGACCATGTTCGGCCGGCTTCGGCCCATTCCGGACATTGAAAGCCGCAACCCGAACCAGCGCGGATTCGCAGAGCGGACTGCGATCAACTCGCCACTTCAGGGAACCGGCGCCGACCTCATCAAGCTGGCCATGATTGCGCTGGACAGGAAGCTCGGCGAGCGGAAGCTGAGATCGCGCATGATCCTGCAGGTGCACGACGAGCTCTTGTTTGAGGTTCCCGAAGCGGAGCGGGAAGAGTTGGCAGCTCTGGTGCGGGCGGAGATGGAAGGCGTGGTTCAGCTCCGCGTTCCCCTGGTTGTCGATCTTGCCTTCGGAGCCAACTGGCGCGACATGCAGTAGCCGCCGCTTGAACCTTGGAGGCACACAACAGGATAGGGCGCGATCAGACGCCGATCTCACTCGCGATTGCGTTGGCAATAGCCTCTGCGTGCCGGCGCATCGGCTCCTCTTTTTCGGCCTCGATCATCACGCGCGCCAGCGCTTCCGTTCCTGAATAGCGCACCACAACGCGGCCGGAATCCTTCAGCTCCGCTTCAGCCTCCGCAATGCGCGCAACCACTGAGGGCAGCGAGGACAGCGGCTTCTTTTCGCGCACTTTCACGTTGAGGATGACCTGCGGAAATACCTTCAGATCGGCCGTCAGCGCATCAATGGATTTCCCTGAGCGCGCGACGAGATCGAGCACGACGAGGGCGGTCAACAGTCCATCGCCCGTGGTGGCCAGGTGCGGAAAGAGGATATGTCCGGACTGCTCGCCTCCCAGCGCCGCGTTGTAAGTCTTCATGTGTTCCAGCACGTAGCGGTCGCCGACGGGCGCGCGCAGCATGGCGATGCCCGAATGGCGAAGCGCCGCCTCAAGGCCCATATTGGACATGGTGGTGGCAACGACCACATCGCCGGTGAGAAGGCCGCGCGCCTGCAGGTCGCGAGCGGCCATCAGCAGAATTGCGTCGCCGTTGACCACGTTGTTGCGTGAGCCGGCAAGCATGCAGCGGTCCGCATCGCCGTCAAAGCTCAGGCCCACATGCGCGGAGTGCTCCACAACCGCCTTCGCAACGTACTCGGGATGCAAAGCGCCGCAGCCGTCATTGATGTTGCGCCCATCGGGTGCAATGTTCAGCAGGGTCACTTCCCCGCCCAGCCGGGCAAAGAGCGCCGGCGCCACCGCGGCAGCCGCGCCGTTGGCGCAATCGGCCACAATGCGCAGCCCCTCCAGGCTCAGGCCGGGAGCGGTCTTGAGGAGAAAATCGAGGTAGTCGGAGAGCATGGACGGGTTGTCCTGCACGGGAGCAAGACTGGCCTGGTCCGGCGGCACAGCGGTACTCGCGTGCTGCAAAATCTCCTCTTCAATGGCCAGCTCCTGTGCATCGGGAAGTTTGTAGCCGTCGGCGCCGAAGAGCTTGATGCCGTTATCGCGCCAGGGATTGTGCGAGGCGGAGATGACCGCACCCGCCTGAAATCCGTGCGTGCGGACCAGCAATGCAACGGCGGGCGTTGGCACCACTCCCGCGCTTTCCACCCCAACGCCCGCCTGGCGAATGCCCGCTGCAAGCATCGCCGCAATCTCAGGGCTCGACGCGCGCGTGTCGCGTCCGAGCAGAACCCGGGCCGACGCGTGTGCCTGCCGGAGCGAGTGGCCGATGGCAAGACCTGCTGCGAAAATCGTGGTGGGGTCCAGCGGCGGCGTGCCCGCAATGCCGCGGATGCCGTCGGTGCCAAAGAGTTTGCGTTCAGCGGTTGTGCTCATCGACTCACTTCTTGTTTGACTTGGTCTTCCCGGTTCGGGAAGTGGGTTGAATGGTTTCCACGCGGCTGGTGAAGGACCCATGACGCAACCGCGTGGTCACCCGATCGCCCGCGCCAAGCTGCGTGGAAGAGGAGATCAGGGCGCCTTGAGGGCCCTGAACCAGTGCGTATCCGCGGTCGAGCACGGAGAGCGGCGACAGTGCGTGCAGCCGCGCGTCAAGTTCATGCCGCCGCGTCGAAAGCCCGCCGACAGACTGTTCCACGGCGCGCGCAAGCTGCATGCCCACAAAACCCAGGCGCTCACGCACCCGCTGCAGCCCCTGCCGAGGATCGCGGTGCGCCACGCTTCCCTCAAGGTCCACAAGATGCCTGCGATGCATCTCCAGCGCGCGCTGGATGGCCGATTGTGTGCGAAATCCCGCGTCGTCCAGGCGCTGGCTCAAGCGGCGAAAGAGGCCGGTCATGCGGCCCTCCATCCGATCAGTCGGAACCGCATCCAGCCGCTGGCGCGCCAGCAGCCACTGGTAACGCACGGCGCGCTCCAGCCGGGTGGCCTGCTCCTCCACGCGGTCGGCAATGCGAAATTGCGCTTCGGTGATGAGCTCTGCCGCGGCGGAAGGTGTGGGAGCGCGCAGGTCGGCCACAAAATCCGCGATCGTGAAATCCGTCTCGTGTCCGACGGCGGAAACCACGGGCACGCCCGACGCCGCGATGGCGCGCGCGACGCGCTCGCTGTTGAACGGCGCAAGATCCTCGAGCGATCCGCCTCCTCGCGCGACAACGATGAGATCCACCTGCCCGCAGGCATTCAACTCCGCAATCGCCTCCTCAATCTCCGCAGGAGAAGAATCTCCCTGCACGGACACGGGGCGCAGCAGTACATGCAGCGCGGAATGCCGGCGGCCGGCAATGTTCAGAAAGTCGCGAATCACCGCGCCGCCGGGCGAGGTGACCATGCCCACCGCTCGGGGAAAGGCCGGAATCGGGCGTTTGCGATCCGCGTCGAAGAGCCCCTCGCCGCGCAGCTTCTCCTTGAGCTGCTCAAACGCCAGTTGGAGAGAACCTGCCCCGACCGGCTCCATGGTTTCCGCCACAAGCTGCAGCTGGCCCCGCTGCTCATAGACGCTTACGCGCCCGCGCACCAGCACATGCAGGCCATCGGCGGGAAGAAAGCGCAGCAGCAGCGCCTGCCTGCGAAAGAGCACGACAGGCAATTGCGCCTCGGCGTCCTTGAGTGTGAAGTAAAGATGGCCGGAAGGAGCCGCGCGCAGGTTGGAGATCTCTCCCTCAACCCAGAGATCGACGAAGCGCTGCTCCACCAGCTGGCGCGCCTGCTCCACAAGCTCGCGAACCGGCCAGATGCGGCGCGAAGGGCCCGCCTCCTGAAGGAAGAGGTCCATTTGCCCCGCCGATTTGTTTTTCTCGAGCACCAAGGACAAGTGTACTTGCAATCGCGCTGGTGGACGAGCCGGGCGCCGGCGGCGGAAACGCAACGTCTTCCCGGAATGGTCGCTTACGGCCGGTCTGCGATCATTCGTCCGAGCTGCGCGGCAATGGATTCCAGCCGCGCCGACTCCTGGGCGGTCCGTTCCGCGCCCGCCGCATACAGATTCTCCGCCTCGCGGGCAAGCTTCGTCCCTTCCATCAGGCCAAAGGTGCCCAGCACGCCGGCCAGTTTGTGAGCTGCGAAGTAAGCCTCCTCGAGCTGCTGCGGCGTGCAGCTGCCCGCGGTGAGCGCCCGTGCCGCCGACTCCATCAGTGCGACGCGCTCCTGAAGGTCCGGCAGAAACTGGCCCCACATCCGGTGGATGGCCTTTTCAAGCGCGTTGCGGCCGCCTTCTTCCACGTCCGAACTCCCTATTCCCATCCGAGAATCTCGGCAATCTGGCGCGAAAGCGTGAGAGGGTCAAACGGCTTGACGAGCACCGCGGCCACATCCAGGTCTGCAAAGCGGCGTTGATCGCTGGCCTGCACTTTGGCCGTGAGCAGCAGCACGGGAATCTTTTCCGTGGCGGGATTCTTGCGCAGCTCGCGAACGGTGGTCGGACCGTCCATGCCCGGCATCATCACGTCCAGCAGAATGGCGTCGGGCTTGTATGTGCTGGCGCGCACCAGGCCCTGCGAGCCGGAACTGGCCACCATCACTTCCCACCCGGCCACGGTCTCCAGGCTCATCGCGGCAATCTCGCGGATGTCATCTTCGTCGTCAATAATCAAAATGCGATGTGGCATCGCCGAATTCTCCCACTGCCGTCAAAAGCCGGCGGCCCGTTTTCTTCTTTCTCTGTTTTGCCAGCTTGATTTCGAGTTCATTCGTCGCCTTCACGATGCCTGAAGCCGGTGCGGCGGTCGGTTTGGATTGGAGGCAAGGCGGAAAACCGGATCGCGGCTTAGGCACTTCGCACTCCAGGAATTTCGCTGACGGCTTCCTCGACCTGAGCCGGCTCCCGCAGCCGCGTGAGCACCAGCGATTCCAGCTGTTCCGGCTGCACGCGGGCGTGCATCAGGAACTCGGAAAGGTCCATCGGAACCTCCTTGCGCTGGTAGCGCGAAAGCGCCTTGCTGGAAAAGACGATCATCGGCACCGACGCCATGGCCTCGTAATCGCGTATCCAATCCACGAAGTTGGATGCCTCGGAGTTCGGCAAATCAATATCCACCACCACAAGATGAGGCTGGAAGTTGCGGCACGCCTCAGTGGCCTCCTGCCGTGTGCGGGCCAGCTTGGCTGAGGTGCTGTCCCAGGAGAAGACCTCGCCCAGCAGATAGGCCACCTCTTCCGTATTTTCCACCACCAGGATGCGCAG
Organism: Occallatibacter sp.; assembly: GCA_035534635.1. Taxonomy (GTDB): domain Bacteria; phylum Acidobacteriota; class Terriglobia; order Terriglobales; family Acidobacteriaceae; genus Telmatobacter. Next base: position 38,079 of record DATLRP010000016.1, on the reverse strand, counting down.
CCGCTCGCCGGGACCGGCCATCACACGGACAAGCTCGCCCATCAACTCGGCTTCCTGCGCGTGTCGCGCGTCACCGTTGGACGCGGGCTGCGGAGAGTCCTCCTGCGTGTCAAGGCTGATCAGCAGGACCGGCGTCTGCGCCTCGGGACCGTTTTGGCGCAGATGCGGAAGAACCTCCCAGCCGTTCATGCCGTTGCGGTTCGTATCCAGCACAATAGCCTCCACGCCTTCATGCGCGGCTACCACGGTCTGCTCCAGCGTGGACGTTTCCACAATGCGGTAACCATGGTCGGCAAGCTGCTGGCCAAGCAGTGGTCGCGAGGCGGCATTGGCGCTGGCGAGAAGAATGACGCCCGGGCCGGAGACGACCTTGCTCACGTTGCTCGCAGGAGCGGCCGCGGCGGGATGATAAGGCAGAAAGACACGGAACGTGGAACCGCGCAGCGGATTGCGCTCCGCCCAGATGCGCCCATTGTGTTGCTGGACGATGGCACGGCAGATGGCCAGGCCCAGGCCGCTTCCGCCCTTCTGGCGCGAGTCAGAGGCATCCACCTGCTGGAACCGGCCAAAGATCGCCTCGAGCTTGTCGGCAGGGATGCCGCGGCCCTGGTCAATGACCGAAAGCGTGACGCCGCTGGAGCCCGGCCGAAGCATGATGGAGACGGCCGAGTGCGCGGGCGAAAACTTGACCGCATTGGAAAGCAGATTGGTGAGCACCTGCAGCAGGCGGTCGGAGTCGGCCGTGATCTCGACCTGCGTCTTGTCGTTGATCAGCAGCACGCCGGCCTCTTCGGCCACCACTTGCACGCCGTCCATCGACTGACGCACAAGGTCGCCCATCTGCACCGGGCGGAAGACCAGCGGCTCGCGGCCGCTCTGCGCCTTCTCGAGGTCGAGAATGTCATTGATGAGACGAACCAGCCGATCGGAGTTGCTGAGCGCGATGCGCAGCAGGTTTGAAGCCTTGTCACTGATCTGGCCCAGCATGCCGGAGGAAAGCAGGCCCAGCGCGCCGCGGATGGATGTGAGCGGCGTGCGCAGCTCATGGCTCACCGTGGAGACGAACTCATCCTTCATGCGGTCGAGCGCGTAACGCTGGCTGATGTCGCGGAAGCTGAGCACCGAGCCGGAGAACCGGCCCGCGTCGAGGATGGGATTGAGGAAGTATTCGGCGGGAAACGAAGTTCCGTTGGGCCGATAGAGATTGTTCTCGCCGCTGGCCGCAATGCGTTGCTCCAGCGCGGCGCGCAGGGGACAATCCTCTCCGCAGACCTCGCCTGGCGGGGCCGAGCCGTGCAGCAGTTCGTGAACCTCCTTGCCGATGATGCTGCCGGCAGGCGCGCCCAGCAGGCGCGAAGCGGCAGGATTCGCGAAGCGCACAAGGCCGTTGCGGTCCACGCCACAAATGCCGTCGGCAACCGAGTGGAGAAGAATCTTCTGCTGGCGGCTGAGTTCCTCGGCGCGCTCGCGTTCCTTCGCCCGAGCCAGCATCTGTCCAAGAGAGGCCGCAACCGTCTCCAGCGCGGCAATCGTCTCGCGATCCTCGCGCACTTTCAGGTGGCTGTAAAACTCGAGCACGGCCAGCACCGAGCTGCCCACCTGCACGGGAACCGCCCATCCTGAAACCATCTTGTGGCGGCGCGCGATCTGCAAACGTGGATCGACGGGAATCTTGGTTAAATCGGCAACCCAGACCAGCCGGCCGTCCTTCCATGCCTGGCCCAGCACGCTGCCCGCTGCCTTCAGCACCATGCCCATGCTCTCCCGGATGAGCGACTCCACGCGCTCGCCCGGAACGCCCCATGCGGTGCTGAACTCCAACTGCTGATCCGCCGTGTTCACTTCCCATTTCACAGCCACATCCCAGCCCTGCGAAACGCAAAGCGCTTCCAGAACGCGCATGGCAGCCGTGTCGGAGGAGACATTTTCGCCCACGATCTGGCTCACCAGAAGCTGGAGAGCAAGGCGATGCTCGCGCTGCTTCTGCTGGGTCACGTCGCGAATCAGGCATTGCACCGCCACCGCCTTGCCGCCGCGCCGGCGCTGGTGCAGGCTCAGTTCCAGTTCCTGCAGGTGGCCGTCGGGAGTCTCGTTGCGCATGGGCGCACGGTCAATCGTCTCACCCTCCAGAACGCGGCGCAGCAGCGCGGCCGCTTCGGCACGGCTATCCGGCGAGAAGGATTCCTCAAAGAACTCTCTCTCCCCGGGCGCGGCCTGCTCCAGTCCGAAACACCGCTTCCACGCCGGATTCACGTAGAGGAATCTGCCCCTCAGGTCGAGCGTGGCCACCATCTCACTCGAATTCTCAAAGACGTCGCGATAGCGCTCGGGAGATTCTCCCTTGGCCGCCTGCTCCTTGCGTGAGACCTGGGAGAGATCAAGCGCCATGGCGACCAGTCCCACCGGTTCTCCGCTCTTGTTGCGCAGTGCGGAGACATTCAGGCGCACGGAGATGACCGTGCTGTCCTTGCGGCGCATGAGCGTATCAAAGCTGGGAACCTGGCTGGGCGGAAGCGAGCGGACAGATTCGGCAAAGGTGGCCATGCGGCCACCGGGCGCGCTGGGCACGCCTTCAGAGCGCGCCAGGGTTTGCATTTCGGCAATCAGCCGGGCGGCCTCGCCGGATGCCAGCAGGTCCTCGGCGCGCGCCGTGTTCACCAGTTCCACGCGGCGATAACCCAGCAGGCGCTCGCCGGAGGGATTGATGTAGGTGATGCGCCCATCCAGGTCCATGGAAAGAACCACGGAGCCGGCCGAATCCAGCAGGTCCTTCGTCGGGTCGCCCGTGACCTGGCCCGCGGACTCCTCTGCCTCGGCGTTGTCGGCCAGCAGGCGCATCAGCACCGCCGCCGCCAGGCCCATCGCCGTCACCAGCAGCAGCCACTCGAACTTCGGACCGGCCTCAAGACGCGCAGTGATCCCGCCACATGCCATGGCCAGCGCGAGCACGGCCAATGCGGACCATGTGGAAGGGGAATGGTTGCGCGTCGAGTCCTTCATCCTCCGCGTTCCTCCTGCTGCTCTTCCTTGCGGCTCAGGCGGCCTTCCCTGGCCCCTGCGGACCCGTATCTCCTGTGGTTCTGCAGCCAAATCCGGTTCGCTGTTTGGGCCGCATCGTGTACGGACCACTCAGCGAAATCCGGCCTGGCGAAGCGCAGGGAAACCGTTGCAACCTCAGCACCTGGATCGAGTCTGCCACGAGGATACAACCGTAAAGGGATGCGTGGTTTGACTATCTTCCTGGCTCTACCTGCCGCCGGTAACTTAAACTCCCGGAACCAATGGGGGTTGCTGCGGCTGCCCTTCGCCCAGCCTTACGCGTATGTTACTCAAAAAAAACGAGCGTGGGCCGAGAAATCGGCGGTGAGGGGCTTCGGAGAGTCACTCCCCGCCGGGCTCCGCAAAGTGGTCTGTCGGCCAGCCTCTGTTTCCGGCGCCGCCCGTGTGCAGCCAGCGCCGGTCCTCCCGCTATACTGGGTCCATGTTTTTGAGCTGCTCCAGTCGAAGCGTGCTTCTTCCGGCATTGCTGGCCGCGTTCTGCTTGCAGGCCGGCGCGCCGGACGCCCACGCATGGGGCAGTGAGGGCCACAGGATGATCAATCGCCTGGCCGTGCAAACGCTGCCGGCGGACGTGCCCGCCTTTCTGCGGGCGCCTGCTGCCCTGGACGAGATCGAATACCTTGGGCCGGAACCCGACCGCTGGCGCTCTCCCGCCGAGCCGGAGTTGAACGCGGCCCAGGCGCCGGAGCACTTCATTGACCTGGAGCTGGCCGACAAGTTCCTCCCGCTGCCCCACAAGCGCCTGGATTTCGAGGCGGAGGTCTTCGCCGCCGGCGAGCGGCCGGAGACGATCGGCCTGCAGCCCTGGGAGGCCGATGAAGTCTGGGAGCGGCTGAAGGCCGCCATGCGCGCCTACCGCCAGCTTCCGGCAGAGGACAAGGATAGGCACCCCGTGGAGCAGGCGATTATTTTTTACGCGGGCTGGCTCGGCCACTACGTGGGCGACGGCTCGCAGCCCCTGCACACCACCATCCAGTACAACGGATGGGTGGGCCCCAATCCGCACGGATACACCACGTCCCACCAGATTCACTGGCAGTTTGAAGGCCCGTTTGTGGCTGCAAACATCCACCTTCCGCAGGTGAAGGCGGATATGACTCCGGCAAAAGCCATTCCCGGAGATATGTTCGATGCGTATGTGACCTATCTGCGCCACACGCACACCTACGTGGAGAAGGTTTATCAGTTGGAAAAGGAAGGCGGCTTTGTGGGTGCCGGCACGGCCGCCTCAAGAGACTTTACCGCCGAGCGCCTCGCCGCCGGAGCCAGCATGCTGCGCGACATGATTTACTCGGCGTGGCTGGATAGCGCCCAGCCCGTGCCTGATCTCTACGCCGGCAAGTAAACGCTGCAGCCGGCTAGGCGACCGCGCAGAAGCAGAGGTCTTCCTCGCTTCTGGTTTGCAGCGAAAAAATCTCCAGGGCCACGCTCACAATCTCGTCGCCGCACTCCTCTGCGCTCAGGCGGGTGCACTGGTAAAGCTCGGTCATCCAGCTGTGCCCGCTCTGGCTCAGTTCCAGCCCCACCCCCACCAGGATGCTGTAAATGTCCAGGCAGGCCTGACGCTCGAACTCGAACAGCAGGCTCACGATGCCGGTGTCGGAAGATCCGCGGCTCAGCACCCAGCCGCCGCATCCCAGGATGGCGCCCGACAGGGTCTGGATGAGGCGCTCCGGTTCTTCGGCGGAGACTGCGCGCATCTGCACCGCCCAGGGAAGGGGCGCCACCGGTCGAATGGAAGGGATAACCCGATTCTCTCGCACACTGCTTTCATCGGATAAGGAATCCATATCCCAGAGTGCTGTGCATGCCTCGAACAAGCAGTGGCTGAAATCGCGACACTTCGGCGTGGTTTTCGCCCTCCGCGCCGCCGCAAGGGGCCGCGCTGGTAATTGACCCCGGCGGTTTGCCCGGCAGGAAACCCGGAGTGCTCTCTGCAACTTGCGGGGCATGGTATAGCTTGGAATCACGATGATCGTGGGCAGCGGGATTGACCTGATGGAGATCGCGCGCATCCAGCAATCGCTGGATCGCTTCGGGCAGCGCTTTCTTGATCGCGTCTTCACTCCGGCCGAGCAGGCCTATTGCCTGCGCAAACGAAAGACTGCCGCCGAAAGCCTGGCCGCGCGCTTTGCCGCCAAGGAGGCGGGCGCAAAGGCTCTCGGCACGGGCATCAGCCGGGGCGTGCACTGGCTGGAGATTGAGGTCGTCCGCGAGTCTGGCGGCAGGCCCACGCTGCGCTTTGCCAGCCGCGCCGCCGAAATTGCACGCGCCCTGGGCGTGGCCCACACGGCGCTGTCGCTCACCCACACCGGCAATCTGGCCATGGCCAGCGTCGTGCTCGAGAGCGCGGCACATCCGGCGGCGTACTAAGCAAAAGGAAAGCAATAGCTTAAGCTGAACCGTGCGCGAAGGCCCAGGGCCCGTTTCACGGGGCGCGAAGGCAAAGCCTGAAGCGAATCCGCACGCCCTTTCTGGTATCCTCAAGGCGTCGGGACTGCGAGCCGAAGGCTCAACTCAGAGAAGGAGTTGCCGTGCCAAGCCGCAAAGAGATTCAGTGGTCGCAACTGAAGGTTGGCGTCTTGGTCCTGGTGGCCGTGGCTGTGCTGGTCCTGCTCATCTTTCTCATGTCCGGCTCCACGGGCGGGATCTTTGCCTCCAAGCTCACCCTCCGCTCCTACTTCCAAAACGCCTCAGGCCTGAAGAACGGCGCGCCAGTCACTCTCGAGGGCGTCACCATCGGCAACGTCCTCCGCATCCGCGTCGTCCCGAACCGCAACCCCACGCCCGTGGAGGTGACCATGCGAGTGGGACACGAGTTTATGCACGACCTGCACACGGACTCGACCACCTCCATCGCCCAGGCCGGCGTACTGGGCGACAGCTACGTGGACATTGACTCCACCCACGCCACCGGACCACCGCCCGCCAATAACGCCGAGCTGGAAGCCACCGGCTCGCCCAGCATCCAGGACGTCATCCGGACCAGCGAACAGTCCATCCAGCACGTCACCGTGCTGATGCAGAAACTGGAAACGCTCGTCGACACGCTCAACTCCAAGCGCGGCACCCTCGGCGCGCTCATCAACGATCCCACGCTGTACGCCAAGATTTCCCGCATCACCACGGACCTCGCGAAGATTACCGACGCCATCAGCCAGGGCCAGGGCTCGCTGGGCAAGATGGTCTACGATCCCACCCTCTATAACAATGCCAACTCGACGATCAGCAAGCTGAATTCGATTGCCACCGCACTCCAGAAGGGCCAGGGCTCGGCGGGCAAGCTGCTCAAGGACGACTCGTTCTACAACAACCTGAACTCCGCCGTGGCCAACGCCAACCAGCTGATGACGGAGATCAATGCTGGCAAGGGCTCGCTGGGCAAGCTGGCCAAGGACCCCACCTTCGCCCGCAAGCTGGACGACACCGTGACGCGCCTGGACAACATCCTGACCGCCGTGGATCAGGGACAGGGCACGCTGGGCCAGTTGTTGCACAACCGGTCGCTCTACGACCACACCGACCAGACCATGGAACAGGCTCATCAGCTCATCAAGAGCATCCGTGACAATCCCAAAAAGTATCTTGTCATCCGATTGAAGGTTTTTTAGAGGCTGCGGTTGGTTTTTACTTCATTGCAAGCGGAGGTCGGCAGGATGCGCAAGGCCGGAATCGTCCCACTCGCCGTTGTTCTCTGTTTGGTCGCGGCTCTCTGCGTCGTCGCGGCCGCGGCTCTCGCGCCGAAAGCGCCCAGCCCAGGGTCAACACATTCCGCTTCCGCCAACCTGCCCTCCTACGCCGCCAACGGCGATCTGCTTCCTCCCGCGCACTATCGCGAATGGATCTTCCTCACCTCCGGCTTCAATATGAGCTACACCGCCAAGCCGGCGGGCATGCCCATGTTCGACAATGTCTTCGTCAATCCGGCCGCTTACCGCGCCTTCCTGCGCACCGGCACATGGCCGGACAAAACCATGCTCGTGCTCGAAGTCCGCGAAGCCAAAAGCAAGGCTTCCATCAACCGCCGCGGAAACTTTCAAAGCCCCGCCGTCACCGATCTTGAAGTCCACGTCAAGGATGAGGCGCGCTTTCCCGGCAAGTGGGCCTTCTTCTCCTTCGACTCACCCGCCTCGAACGGCACGCTCATCCCCTCCGGCGCGCCCTGCTACAGCTGCCACGCCGCGCACGGCGCGGTGGACACCACCTTCGTGCAGTTTTATCCCACGCTGCTGCCCGTCGCGCTGAAGAAAGGCACTCTCAGCGCGGAGCTTCTTGAGGAAATGCGGAACGCGCGCAAATAAGCTGAAGGCCACCGGCCGCAATGCGTGCGGGCCGCGCGCGAAATCCGTCCAGAGCCGCTCTAGGAAAGCCCGGAAATCGCGCCGTAGGATTCGCGATAGGCGCGCCAGAACTCGAGAAAGCTCTTCAGCCGCACCACCTGGAAGTAGTCGTTGGCGACCAGATAAAAGACGATGGACCCGGCCGAAATCACCTCCAGCGCCTGCGGGCCGAGCTGGTCGCTGAAGGGCAGCGGCGCGGCGGCGAAGACCATGGCCAGCACGATGATCATCATCTTCGCGATGCCCGTCACCAGGTTGATCTCCATCAGCTTGCTGGTAAAGGTGCGGCCAAGGCGAAAGCTCTCCGTCAGCGCGTCTATCGGCCCCCGCTTTTCCAGCACAACCAGGAACGGCGCGATGGTGACCGGCCAGCTGATGAGCGCCCACAGAGAGAACAAGCCCAGCGAAAGAAAGATGGCCCACACCGAGTAGCCCACCAGGTCGGCCTCGCCGTTGGCGAAAATGTGCGTGGCCGCAATCCAGTGGATGCAGCGCAGCCATATCCAGAACGTAAGCCCCAGCAGCGCCAGCCATGCGCCCTGCAGCACCATCAGCGCAAACGGCCGGAAGCGCGCGCCCGGCTCCAGCCTGCGCAGCACCGCGCTGCGGCCCACGCCGGAAACGATGGACCAAACAACCGCGGCCAGCGGTGCGAGCCAGACCAAGACCGTCCAAACGTGGGGCTGATACTGGTCCCAAATGCCGCCCAGTTGCACCGCGGCCAGCCAGGGATTCATTGTGTCGACGCGGTTATAACCTGCCGAATCCGGCGGAAGGAGGACGAGAATCTTCTGCCAGTGTTCCCAGCAGATCCACAGAAACGGTATCCCGAACAGCCAGCGCCAGCCAATCTCCAGCAGGGTGAGCGTCGGCCGATTGAAGACCCATCCCATCTGGTCCACCAGAGTTTGCGTGCCACGCACCTGCCCACTGCTCTGCAACTCCACCCTCACTTCGCTACCAGATTAACCGTCTTTCCCGGGACGACAATCACCTTCACCACGGTCTTGCCGGCGATGCGCATCTTCACTTTCTCGTCGGCAAACGCCGCGGCTTCCATCTCCTTCGCCGCGGCTTCGGCCGCCACGCGAATCACGCTCGCAAGCTTGCCGTTGATCTGCACCGGAATCTCAAGCTCGTCTTCCCGCGCCAGTTCCGCGTCGCTCTTGGGCCACTCCGCGCGCAAAATTGGGGTCCCCGGCGACGGGTCCTTGTCGCCGGGGCGGAGAATCGCTCCGTCCTCGCCCAGCTCGGTCCACAACTCCGCAGACAGGAACGGCGCAAACGGCGCCAGTAGCAGCACCAGCGTGCGCAGCAGCTCATGCAGCACCGCCGCCGGAACCTTGCCGGCTTGAAGCTGCGCATCGGCTGCCTGCATCTCATTCACCAGCTCCATGATTGCGGCCACGCAGGTGTTGAAGTGCCAGCGCCCTTCGAAATCCTGCGTGATCTTCGCGGTCGTCTGGTGCAACTTGCGCAGCAGCTTCAACGAGAGCCCCATCGGCTGCGCAGCCTTCTGCCCGCGGCCCTCGCGTGCACGCGCGGCATACTTGGTCGCCAGCCGCCACACGCGCCCCAGGAACCGGCTCACTCCCGCTACGCCATCCTCTTGCCAGTCCAGGTCGCGGTCCGGCGGCGCGGCAAACAGCGCATACATGCGCGTCGCGTCCGCGCCGTAGCGCGCCACCATGTCGTCGGGCGAGACCACATTGCCCTTGGACTTCGACATCTTCGCGCCGTCTTTGATGACCATGCCCTGCGTGAACAGGCGCCTCACGGGCTCGTCATGCGTAATCAGTCCCAGGTCGCGCATCACGCGCGTCCAGAAGCGCGAGTAGATCAGGTGCAGAATCGCATGCTCCACGCCGCCAATGTACTGGTCAATCGGAAACCAGTAGCGCGCCTTCGCCGGGCTGAACGGCTCCTTCGCGTTCTTCGCGTCCATGTAGCGATAGAAGTACCAGCTCGAATCCACAAACGTGTCCATTGTGTCGGTCTCGCGCCGCGCCGGTCCGCCGCATTGGGGGCACGTCACGTTCACAAACTCAGGCACGCGGCTCAGCGGCGACCCGCCCTGCTGCGTAATCTCAATCTGCGCCGGCAGCACCACCGGAAGCTGATCGTCCGGCACCTGCACCAGCCCGTCAAGCGCGCAATGAATCATCGGAATGGGCGTGCCCCAGTAGCGCTGGCGGCTCACGCCCCAATCCTTGATGCGAAACGTAACCGTGGCCTCGCCAAACCCGCCCGCCTCGGCCACTTCTTGCAGCTTCTTCTCCGCCGCCGTGCAGCTCAGTCCGTTGTACGCGCCGGAGTTCACCAGCACGCCGTCTTCTGCCGTGAACGGCAACGCGGGCTCTTCAGCCGCGACCTCCGCCGAAGCAATCACGCGGCGAATCTCCAGCCCGTACTTGTTCGCAAACTCGAAGTCGCGCTCGTCGTGCCCAGGCACGCTCATGATGGCGCCGGTTCCATAATCCGCCAGAATGTAATTTGCCACCCAGATGGGCACGCGCTCGCCGTTGTAAGGATTCACGGCAAACCGGCCTGTCGCCACGCCCTCCTTCTCAATCGCGCCCAGGTCGCCGGCTTCCCTGGCCTTCTTCTGCCCGTCGATCATCGCGTCGACCTTCGCCTTCAGCTCAGCGTCAGCCGCGGCAAACGCCGCTGTCACCGCGTGCTCCGGCGCAAGCTGCACGCTCGTCGCGCCAAAAATCGTATCCACGCGCGTGGTGAAGACGCGAATCTTTTCGCCCGTGCCTTCCACCGTGAAATCGACCTCGGTCCCTTCGCTGCGGCCAATCCAGTTGCGCTGCATGGTGCGAACTTTTTCCGGCCAGCCCTCCAGCTTGTCCAACCCATCGAGCAATTCATCCGCGTACGCCGTGATGCGGAAGAACCACTGCTCCAGGTCGCGCTGCTCCACCAGTGTGTCTTCGTGCCGCCAGCAGTGCCCGTCAATCACCTGTTCATTGGCCAGCACCGTGGCGCACTCCGGGCACCAGTTCACTTTGCTCTTGCGGCGATAGACCAGCCCCTTCTCATACATGCGAAGAAAAAACCACTGGTTCCAGCGGTAGTACTCCGGCAGGCAGGTCGTCACTTCCGTGGCCCAGTCGTAGCCCAGGCCCAGCCGCTGCATCTGGCGCTTCATGTGCGCAATGTTGGCCAGCGTCCACTCGCGCGGCGGCGTGTTGTTTTTCAGCGCCGCATTCTCTGCCGGCAACCCGAAGGCGTCCCAGCCCATCGGGTGCAGCACGTTGTAGCCGCGCATCCACATGTGCCGCGCCAGCGCGTCGCCAATCGAGTAGTTCCGCACGTGGCCCATGTGGAGCTGCCCGCTCGGATAGGGCAGCATCTCCAGCACGTAGTACTTCGGCTTGTCGCCCGCAGCCGGGGCCCCCGCGGACAGGTCTTCGTCCGTGGGGTGGGGGGCATCCGCCGCATACAGTGCCGGCTCCGCGGCCCAGCGCGCCTGCCATTTCGGCTCAATCGCCGCCGGGTCGTAGCGTTGTTCGTTCTCTTCCGCCATACCTCTCCAGTGTAACCGGAGTGGAAAGCTCACTTCGCCGGCGCGTTCACAACGGTTCCAGAGTTGCAATACGCAGAAACCGGAATGTATCGCGGCATTTTCCTCAAGAAAATGACGCCGGTCACCGGCGCCAACAGGGCACGCTTACTCTGGAACCGCTTTCACCAGGCTCTTCAGCGTTTGCACGTTGCGCTCCTCGTCCGCCGGCTCGTCCTCCGGCGTCTCGGCAATGAACGCGGAGTGGACAAATCGCGCGTCATTCAGCAGCCGCCGGAACGGCTCCAGACCGATCGTTCCCTTGCCAATGTGCTCATGCCGGTCGAGCTTCGACCCGCGCGCCGCCTTCGCGTCATTGCAGTGCCACACGCGCACCGCCTCCAGCGTCACCGTCTCCGCTGCCTGCCGCATCGTGTCTTCATAGCCTTCAGGGCTCACCAGGTCGTATCCGGCCACGTGCGTGTGGCAGGTGTCCAGGCACACCGCCACCGGCGCATGCGCCTTCAGCCGCGCCACCAGTTCCGCCACCTGCTCAAAGCTGCCGCCCAGCGAAAACTCCGCGCCCGCCGTGTTCTCAATCAGAATGTGGAAGTCGGCTTCCTGCCAGGGCAAGCCGTCAATCGCGCGCTCAATCGAATCCGCCGCCAGCTTCAGCCCTTCGTCGCGCGTCAGTCCCTTCCACGAGCCCGGATGCAGCACCAGATACTCCGCGCCCAGCGCCAGCGCGCGCTCAATCTCTCCGCGAAACGCCACAATGCTCTTCTGCCGCACCTCGTCTGACTGGCTGCACACGTTCACCAGGTAGCTGGTGTGGATCACCAGCGGGCCCACGTCGTACTTCGTGCGCAGCGCGCGCATGCGCTCGGCCTGCTTCGGATCAATCTTCGGCGCGCGCCACATCCGTGGGCTGGAGGAGAAAATCTGGAAGGTGTTCGCGCCAATCTCGTGCGCCCGCTCCACGGCGTTCGATGCTCCGCCCGCCGTGCCCAGATGGATGCCGATGCGTTTCGTCATGCGACAAGTGTACCCGGCAGCGCGGCGCTTTGGCTGCGCGCAAAAGCGAAGGCCCGCAACCCCACCGTCACAGCAGCTTCATCGCCTCCGGGTCCCAGTGCACCACCGTTCCGCGCTCGTAGCTCAGGTTGCTCAGCAGCGCCGCCCCGGCCGCGCGATAGCCGAAGACCGCATCCTCCACCACCGGCTTGCGCGACCGCACCGAAGCAAAGAAATTCCGCAGGTGGTCATAGCTGTCGCTGTAGCCGTCCGGAACCACATAGCGCTCGTATCCGGCCGGCGGCTCACCTTTAAAGTGCGTGCGCGGATACTTCTTGGCGTAGGCGGCTTCGATCTCCTTCTGCATCGCCAAAGGAAACGTGCCCACCGTGAGTCCCGGCTCTTTCTCGCGCGGCACGCTGCTCAGCGTCACGGCATTTCCACCGATCTCGATGGTGCCCTCGGAGCCGGTGAACAGCAGCCCTTCGTTCTCCGCGCCGCCGTCCACAAAGTTCACGCGCAGGTTCAGGTTGAAACCCTCCGCATAGTCGAACAGCGCCAGCATCACATCCGGCACATCGCGGCCATCGTGCCAGAAACGCAAACCGCCGGTAGCCATGCCGCGCGTGGGTCCCTTTGTATTCGTTACAAAATGCGTCCCGCTGAACAGATGCACAAACAGGTCGCCGGCCACGCCCGAGCCGTAAGCCTTCCACTTGCGCCAGCGGAAAAAATGCCCGGCGTTGAAGGGAATGTGCCGCGCGGTTCCTTCAAAGCGTGGCCAGTCGCAGGTCTCCGGCGACGCATCCGGCGGAATGGTGTAATTCCATGCGCCCATGGACGAGTTGCGGTCCCAATGCGCCGTCACCATGTTCAGTTTGCCAATCGCGCCCGCGGCCAGCAGCTCCTTGGCCTTGGCATAGAGCACGGAGCTGACCCTCTGGCTGCCGATCTCGAGAATGCGCCCCGTTTTGCGCGAAGTCTCAATCATCTCAGGCCCGTCGCTGTAGAGATGAATCATCGGCTTTTCGCAGTAGACGTCCTTGCCCGCGTTCATCGCGTCCACTGAGGCCTGTTTGTGCCAGTGGTCCGGCGTCCCGATGATCACCGCGTCAATATCCTTGCGCGCAAGAATCTCGCGGTAGTCGCGCGTGGTGAGCAGATCGTCGCCCCACATCTCCTTGCAGTGCTTCAGCCGCCCGTCGTAGCAGTCGGCCACGGCCACCACCTTCACTCCGGGCACCTGCAGCGCCACGCCCGTGTCATATTGCCCCTGTCCGCCGGCGCCGATCAGCGCAATCTGTAGATGATCATTCGCCGCGATCGGTCCTGTCGGCTCCTCGCTCTCCGCCGCCAGCGCATGCAGCCGGGGCGCAATCATCGTTGCTGCTGAAGCCGAACCCGCCACTCGAAGAAAGCTCCTGCGATTCCACACAGACACACGACCCTCCCGCACATCAATTTTCTGCCGCATACCACCATACACGCGCCGGGCGGCGGCGCGGCGGCAGAATGTGTGCGGGGGATGGCCGCCGCGCGGCGCTAATCGTCGTCGTCCTTCGCGGTCTTCTTCACCGGATTCCGCAGCATGGCCGGCACGGGCCTTTTGCCCATCGCCTGCTTCCACAGGATGATGTTGAGCTTTTCCGCTGGAGCGCGATCCGCATGGCGGAAATCCATCTTCAGGCACGCCGCCGCGCCGTAGGCCTTCTGCGTATTCGCGGTGTAAAGCAGGCCATTGTCGCGATTCGCGTAATCGGCCGTGTACGGCGTCTGATCGCCGGGCCCGGCGAACAGCGACGCAATCATCGGCGCGAAAGCGTCGTTGTTGTTCATCGGCGGCAGCCCCAGCAGCGACTCCATGGTCCGCACCACGCTCACCGTGGAGTAGAAATGGCTGTCCACAAACGGCGCGCCTCCGGGCCCGCGCGGCGCATATTTGCTGACGATCAGCGCGTAACTGCGATGCGCGTCCACGTGGTCGGCGCCGTCCTGCGCGTCATCTTCCAGGATGAAAAACGCCGTGTCGTTCCAGAAAGGCGAGTGTGAAATCGCGTCCACCGCGCGTCCCACGGCCAGGTCGTTGTCCGCCACTGAGGCTTGCGGCGTGGGCATCCCCGGCCTCGTGCCCGCCGTGTGGTCGTCCGGCAGCCGCAGCATCACAAAATCAGGCATCGTGTCCCGGCCGTGCTTCTTGTCCGCGATCCACTGCTTCAAATGGCGCATGAAAATGTTCACGCGGATCTGGTCCGGAACGGCAAGATTGAAGTCCGGAGCCTCCACTGCAAAGTGCCCCACCAGCTCCGGCTTGGTGGCTTGGTTTGAGGCCATCAGCGGAATCGCCCACGGCCATTTATTCACGCCGCCGCCCCACGCGGCCGGAATCTCCTGGCCGGGAAGAATCGATTTGCGTGCGCAGTTCCCGCCGGGCAACATGGGCCCCTGCTCCGGATTCACGGTCTTCACTTCATCGCAGAAGGTGCTCGAAATGTACTCGCCGAAGTGGTAGTAGGTCTTGTGGTGCGCGGCCAGGTCGCCCCACAAATAGCCGCTCTCCGGCTCGTTCACATCGGGAATCTTCTGCTCCAGCGGCAGCCCCTCGGCCACCACGCCCTCGTAGTCGTACGTCCGCTGCCCGCCGCGATAGGACTGCTGCCAGGTCTTCTCCAGATAATCCGTGCCGATGGCAGCGTTCGACCAGACGTGCCCATCGCCGGAAACCTCGCCCGAGTCATAAAAGTTGTCCAGCACGCCGAACCTGAGCGCCAGCCTGTGTATGTTCGGCGTAATCCGCTCGCCATACATCGTCAGGTCCGGATCGCCGTTGCCCACGCGCTTGCCATCCTTCTCCAGGTCGCCCAGCACCTGGTCGTAGGTGCGGTTCTCCTTGATGATGTAGATCACGTGCTTGATGGGATTGGGTCTTCCATCCGCAAATTCAATCTTCTTCTGCGCGGACTTCATGCGGTTCGACGCGAGCACCACCTGCGTCCAGTGCGCCAGCTCCGCGTCAATCTTCCCTGCGTCCAGCGTGGCCAGCGAGCCATGCAGCATCGACGCAATATAGGTGTACGGACGGATAAAGCTCCTGGCTCCAGCGGTCGGCGCCTTCATCGGCGCGGCGTTCGGGCCTGTTCCCTTCCCCTTCGCGGTCGCCACGTAGAGCCTGCCGCCGGTGGACGACGGCAGAAACTTGAGGCAGAGCGGCATCCAGTCGGTGGGAATGAATCCATCCGGCTCCACCATGCCCTTGCGCGCGGCCTTCGCCGTCAGCTTGCGCGTCTCCATCACGGCAACGGAATCGGTCGCCATGTTGGCCACATAAAGCCGCGTGCCCGTCGCGTTCAGCGCCAGGGAAACCGGCTCGGCGCCAAAGTAGCTCTGGCCGGGCAGGCGCGTGTCAAAGTAGCCCTTCACTTTGAACCGTCCCGCGCCCACATCCACCGCGGCCACCGCGTCTCGATTGGACAGCGCCACATAGAGCGTGCGCCCGTCCGGCGAGAGCGCAAACGCGCAGGGGTGCGTTCCCGGCATAATCGCGGCCTCCGGACCAGCCGGCTTCAGCAGCGCCAGCTTGCGTCCAATTGTGTCGTCGGTCAGGTTCAACTCCACAATCTCCGACGCATTCCACAGCGCCACATACGCCCGCCGGCCGTCCTTTGAAAGCGCCAGTGCGATGGGATACGTGGAAGGCACGGTGTTGCTCTCCGAAAGATCGAAGCTGTGCTCGATGACGCCGCTTGCGGGGTCCAGCAGCAGCACATCGTCTGAAAGATTGTCGGCCACCAGCAGCCGGTCCGCGCCGCCCTCGCGCACGCGCAGAATCGCCGCGGGAAAAGGCACGCCCTTGTTTCCCTCTTGATCATTCAGCAGCAGGGTCTCGCGCCCCGGGGCCAGCGGCTCCAGCGGCAAATGCAGGAATCCCTCCGGAGTGACCGCGCCCTTCTGAAAGCGATAGACCACGATCCCGCTGCCCGTATCGTTCTTGGCCGTGCCCAGCGGATCGGTCAGTGACCCCATGCTGACGTAAAGCCGCGTGCCGTCCGCGCTGAAAGTGAGACCGGAATACAGCGTCTGGTGCGCCCGCACCAGCGTGCGTGCATCCGGAAAATCCCTCAGCTGGCCCGTCTGCGTATCCAGAATCGCGATCGACTGCTCGTAATCTGATTCCGCCGTGCCATAGCCGGCGTTCACCGTGGCAATGTAGCGGCCATCGGGCGAAACCGCCATCGACATCGGCAGGCTGTTCAGCTGCTCCGGGTGGCCGGGAATCGGTCCAATCCGCTCCTTGCTGGTGGGCAGGTTCCGCACCTGCGCGGCCAGGAGTGTCGAGACCTGGGGCAGCGAGGTTAAGGCAAGGACGACGGAAGCGATGGTAAAGCAACCCCGAATTCGCATGGCAAAACAATAGCAAAGCCTGCGCCTCCGGCGCTTCAAGCGCGGATGACGATTGCCCGGCGGCCGGCCCCGGCCCATTCCTTCAACCCGCCTCACCAAAATGCGTCCGCAACTGCAATAATCATCCGTATGCGCACGGCGATTACGGCCGAACGGCTGTGGAACGGCGAAGGAATCCTCCGCAATCCCGTCCTCCTCATCGAGGATGGACACATCGCATCCGTTGCTTCGCGTGAATCAGCCGCACTGCCCGCGGACGCCGCTGTTCTCGACTTCCCCGGCGCAACGCTGGCGCCTTCGTTCTTTGATGTGCACATCCACGGTGCCGCAGGGCACGACCTGATGGAGGCCGCGCCCAAGGCCTTCGACGCAATCTGCGGCTTTCTGGCCACGCGCGGCACCGCCAGCTTCCTCGCCACCACGGTCACCGCCCCAATTGACTTAACCTTGCGCGCAGTCGAAGGCCTCGCTCGCCGCATCGCGCAGCCGTCGGCCCCGGGCCAGGCGCAGCCGATCGGCATTCATCTTGAAGGACCGTTTCTCTCGCACAAGCGGCGCGGCGTACAGCCCGAAGAGTATCTTCTCGCTCCGGACATTCCTACTTTCGACCGCCTATTTGAGGCCGCCCAGGGCACGGTGCGCCTCATGACCCTTGCGCCCGAACTGCCCGGCGCAGTCGAGCTCACCGCGCATGCCGTCGCGCGCGGCGTGCGCGTCTCCGTGGGCCACTCGGATGCCACTGCCGCTGAAACCCGCGCCGCCGTTGCCGCCGGAGCCGCCAGCGCCACCCACACCTTCAACGCCATGCGCCCGCTCGACCATCACGAGCCGGGCATTCTAGGCACGGTCCTCACCTCGCCCGCGCTCTACGCCGAGCTCATTTGCGACGGCATTCACACCGCGCCGGAGATGGTCCAGTTGTGGTGGAGCGCAAAGGGCCCGCAGCGCGCCATTCTCGTCACTGACGGCATGAGCGCCACCGGCATGCCCGACGGCGAGTATCAGCTCGGGGGCTTTCCCGTGCAGGTGGCAGATGGTCGCGCGATGGCCCGCGGCGTGCTCGCTGGCAGCGTCCTCACGCTCGATCGCGCGCTGATGAAATTTGTCGAGTTCACCGGCGCAACCGTGGAAGACGGCCTGCGCCTGATGACGGCCAATCCCGCGGCCATGACCGGGCTCACTGCGCTGGCCGGTTCGCTGGCCGTGGGGCACGCTGCAAACATTGTGGCGGTCGGTGCGGACGGCGGCCTGCTGGCCTCCTTTGCCGGCGGCCGGCGCGTCTGTTAGCGTTCAGTTCGCCGCCAGTTGAGCCGCGCGCCACAGCGCCCCTTCGATGCCCACCACTTCGGTTTCACCCACCGGCATCTCCGGCGCCGCCGCGCGCAGCCCGGCCAGGAACTCCGCGCGCACCAGCCGCGCCTTTCCGATCACGCTGCCGATCCACGCCACCGGCACTTCTTGCGTCAGCGCATGCTTGCGGCGCAGCTTGGAACGCACCAGCATCACGGTTTGCACAAGGTCGGCCCCGGCCTGCCGCAGCACCGCCACCGCCACCGGGTCGCCTTCCTCCCCAAGCTGGCTGATGGCCGGCGCAAGCGCGGCAAAATCCGGACCCGGCGTGCTGTCTCCCAGGTTCACCAGCTCGTCCAGGCTGCGCGTGCCCCAGATGCGGCCCACCGTCTCCAGAATCCGCGTGGGCTCTTCGCGGTCATAGGCCTTCAGCGCGCCGCGCACCGCGTGCAGGCCAATCCAGTAGCCCGAGCCTTCATCGCCAAGCCGCGAGCTCCATCCGCCGGCGCTTTCCCGGCCGCCGTCCGGCGCGCGGCCAATGCAGTTGGAGCCGGTCCCGGCAATCTGCAGAATCCCCGGCCCGCCTTTGAACGCCGCGTCCAGCGCGATCATCTCGTCGCCCACCACCTCGGACCGCTCCACGCCAAAGTCGCGAAAGACCGACGTAATCCAGTCCGCCACGCCCGGCATATTGGCGCTCGCAACCCCGGCTGAAGCCGTCCGCACGATGCTCACGCCCGCCTGCTTGTACACTTCGGCCAGCAGCGAGCGCAGATTGGCCTCGGCAACCACGGCGCCCACGCGCAGCCGCTTGATCGACCCGCTCTCGGCAAAGGCCAGAACCCTGCCCTCGTCCGTAATGGATGCGCGCGTCCGTGTTCCTCCGCCGTCGATGCCCAGCACCACGCTCATCGTGCCCTACTCATGTCCATCCACGGGCCCATGCGCAGCTTCGCCGCCGCCGTCGCGCAGGGTTCCGGCCAGGATATTCAAACTGCCGTCGTTTTTTGCCGGCCTCAGGCCGAGCATGTGTGCAATCCACGGATACAGGTTCACGTTTTCAAACGGGCGCACCGTGCCTCCGGGCAGAATGTCCGGACCGGCGGCGAAGAAACTTGCCTTCATCTCCGGCATCGTGCGCGGATCGAAGCCATGCATGCCGGGAATCGGCCCGCGATCCGCCGCTCCAGCCGGCGGCCCATGCGCGCGAATCGCATACGGCCCCGTAGCGATGACCACCGGATCGCCCTCGCGCGGATTTTCGTCGTAGTGCAGCGCTGCCGGAACGCGCGCCCGGCGGAAGACCATGAACTGCGGCGAAGCCTTCTTCAGTTCGTCGTACACGCGCTGGCGGTCGGCTTCCGTTTTCCCATACAGCAGCGAACCATCCGTTTCAAAACCGCTCAGATCGGCAAACTTGTCCAGCGTAATCCAGCTGCCCTCGGTCTTCGCCATGCCGTGGTCGCTCACCACCACCAGGTCCACCGGCAGCCCGGTCGCGTCCAGGGCGGACTTCAGCCGGCCCACCAGCCCATCCACCTTGCGCACCGCCGCGCGCGTCTCCGGCGCGTCCGGGCCAAACTCATGCCCTTCGTGGTCCGGCTCCGAATAATAAAGCGTGATGAAATGCGGCCGCTCGGCCGGCGGCAGATTCAGCCACGCAATCACCTGGCCAATCCGCGCGTTGTCGTCGATCTTGTCGTTGAAGCGCAGAGAATACGTTGGCAGGAATCCGGCGATCTTCGCCTCCGATCCCGGCCAGAAAAAGCACGCCGTGCGCATCCCCTGGCTTTCGGCCAGGCTCCACAGCGGAACGCCCCGATACCATTGCCCGTCCGTCACCGCGTGCGGATCGTTGATGGCATATCGGCTCTTCGCATCCGCATCCAGAAATCGGTTCGCCACCAGCCCGTTGTGCTCCGGATAGAGGCCCGTCACAATCGCGTAGTGGTTCGGAAAGGTCAGCGACGGGTAGCTCGGCAGCATGCCCTCCGGAGCCCACACGCCCTCGCGGCCCAGCGCCAGCAGGTGGTCCGCATGGTCGCGCCTGGCGTAGTCCCAGCGAAATCCGTCCAGCGACACCAGCACCACATAGTGCGCCTTCCGCGCAGCGGCGGAATTCGGGCCGTTTTCAACGTGGATAACCGGAAGTTGAGGCGGGTGGGCCGGCCGGCTCGCCGCCCGCAGTGGGCACGCCGCCAGTCCCAAAGCCAGCAGCAGGATTGCAAGGGCCTTCCGGCTCGATGCGTGCACTCCCATCGCCTCGTATCCCCTCGCTTCAGCTTAACCCACTTGAACCACGGGGCCCGGACCGCGGGCCCTCGCAGGCCCCCCACACCAAGGCACTCCGTATGAGCGCCAGAAAGACGCGAGTTCTCGCTCGCCAGGTCTCTCGTGCGCAGGTCTCTATGCTTCACTGACGGATGAGGCCGCGTCAGGGATGCATCTGCGACGGTCCCGAAGCCGCCGACGGCGTGGCTGGCGCACTCGCGGGAATCACGTCGGGATGCTCCTTGGCAAATTTGCGAATATAGAGCACAAGGTTGCGAACCTGTGCGTCCGTCGCGCGGTCTTCCGGTTCGGGCGGCATCGGGTCCTTGCCCTTGCGAATCATCGCGGCAAGCGCCTCATCGCTCTTGCCCGTCAGCACCTTGCCGTCGGTCCAGTTCTCCATCGTCAGGTTCATGCTCTTGGCCACGTCTGTTTGCCCGTTTCCGTCGTCCCCGTGGCACAGCGCGCAGTCAATCTTGTAAATGGCCTTTGCCCTTGCCTGGGCATCCGGCGGCAGTTGCGCAAAGGTGGTGGCGCCGGCGCTGGACCCGCCGGTCCGCGCCGGCGTGGGCGCGGAAAGAGTCCCCGCAATTCCTAATGAGACGAGCGCTGCAAGAAGCAGAAAAGTCTTGAACATGACACTCTCCTCAGTTGCAGGTGTCGGGGAGAGGCATCTTGCAGCTGTTGTGGATATTCGCGAGCATTATAGGCTCATCGTTCATGGCCCGCGCAAGGTCGGAAATCACAGCCGCATCCGCGGGGTACCGGAACGGTTCCGCTTTCGGTGCGCGCGGGGCTGCAATGTGCTATACGTTCTGGCATGCTCCGCCGAAGCATTTTGCCCGTCGCCTGTCTTGTCGCGCTCGCCCTTGGCTGCCTTGTCTCCCGCGCCCAGCAACTGGCCGCTACCCCGCCTATGGGTTGGAATAGCTGGGATGCCTACGGCCTCACCATCGACGAAGCCCAGTACCGCGCCAACACCACCGTGCTCGCCGGCCTCAAGCAGTACGGCTGGCAATACTCGGTCATCGACGAGGGCTGGTATATGCGCGACCCCTCCGCCAACTCCGTGGCCGCGCGCAGATACGTCTGGAACAAGAACGGCATCCTCATCCCCGCCGTCGATCGATTCCCTTCCTCGTCCCATGGCGCGGGCTTCAAGCCGCTGGCAGACTGGGCCCACTCGCTGGGGCTCAAATTCGGCGTCCACATCGTGCGCGGCATTCCCCGCCAGGTCGTAAGGAAAAACCTGCCCATCGCCGGAACCCATTTTCGCGCCGCCGACGCCGCGGACCTGGCCGCCACCTGCCCCTGGGACCAGGGCAACTACGGCGTGGCCGACAACGCCGCCGGCCAGGCCTATTACGACTCCATGATCAAGCTCTACGCCAGTTGGGGCGTCGACTTTCTCAAGGTCGACTGCATCTCTGACCATCCTTACCGCCCCACCGAAATCCGCCAGATTGCCGAAGCCATCCGCAAAAGCGGCCGGCCCATCGTGCTCAGCCTATCCCCCGGCCCCACGCAGCTTTCCCACGCGGCTGAAGTGGCCAAATACGCGCAGATGTGGCGCATCTCTGACGATCACTGGGACGGCTGGACCTTCCCGCACCCCAAAGGCGGCGACTTCCCCACCGGCATCCGCAACGCATTCGACTACCTCGCCGAATGGGCTCCTTACGTCAAGCCCGGCAACTGGCCGGACGACGACATGCTGCCCTGGGGCTACCTCGGCCCGCATCCCGGATGGGGCCAGCCGCGCCAGTCCCGCGAGACACCCGACGAGCAGCGTACCGAGTTCACGCTCTGGGCCGTCAGCCGCTCGCCGCTCATCCTCGGCGCGAATCTCACCAAACTCGACCCCTTCACCCGCTCGCTCATCACCAATCAGGAAGTCCTCTCCATCGACCAGCAGGCCGTTGAAAGCCAGCCCGGTCTGCTGCCGCCCACAGCCAAACTCGCCCAGTTCCCTCAGCGCTACTGGACCGCGCGCACCGGCGGGCCCCATCCACACACCTACCTCGCCGTCTTCAACCTCGCCGACGCGCCCAGCTCCGCCAATCTGCCCTGGATGGTCTTTCATCTGGACAACAAGCCGCACGCCGTCTTCGACATCTGGAACCAGAAGCGCATCCCGGCCGCAAAAACCCTCCACGTCGACCTCGCCGCCCACGGCTGCGCCCTCTTCCGCCTGGAGTAAAGCGCGCTTCTCTCGAGGCGCGTTGCCTCCGGAGGGAGCAGGGGCCTTCAGGCCTCTGAATCCGCGCACCCGCACTGAGGGGCTTCAGCCCCGGAGGTCCTGTCAATCCCTCCTCGCTTCGCCGTGTGCCCCGCATCCCCGGTGGTCTTAACCAACCACCACCTCTGGGTGCCCCAGAGCCTGCCCTGAGCGGAGTCGAAGGGTCCGGATTTTCGGACCTGGGAAACCGCTTACCCCCTGGACCCTTTGGTCCCAGCGGATGACCACCTCCGCGGGCGTGTCCTATACTTTCCACGGGAACTTCGAGCGGGTGAGGTATACCTCGCCGAAGCTCTACTGGTATGGCCTGGACGGCTCGGTGCTGGCGGAGACCGACGGAAGCGGAAACCCGGTGAACGAGTACATCTATTTCGACGGGATGCGGATTGCGCGGCGCGATTCGAGTGGGAATGTGTACTACTCTTTCAGCAACGAGCTGGGCTCGCCCACCATCACCACAGCCACAGGCAGCATCTGTTATGACGCGGATTTCTATCCCTTTGGAGGAGAACACGCGTACACCAGCACATGCGCGCCGAATCAGAAATTTGCAGGCATGGAGCAGGACTCGGCCACCGGGCTCTACAGAACCATCTTCCGCCAGTACGCCTCGAACAACGGCCGCTGGCTCAGCCCCGACCCCTACGCGGGCAGCTACGATCCCTCCAATCCGCAAAGCATGAACCGGTATGCGTATGTGATGAATGGGCCGATGAACTGGATCGATCCTTGGGGGCTTTATGAGTATTGCGGGGGCTGGTGCACTGGCGGCATCCTTCCTTGTGGCAGATTCGAAAGCGGCGCTAATGAGGACGGCAGTAGTGGCAGCGATTCGGGCAACGGTCCAGGTCAGCCGTGCCAACTCCTTCCCACGGCAGTACCCGTGACGATGTCGCCGTTCGGCCCTCAGGCAATCCGCCCCAGGGCAGCAACAGGCTGCAACAACCCCACCGGTCCACAAGGCGGCGTCAATCCCGGAAATGGTGCGACCAATGCCCCAAATAACCCAGCGCCAAAGCCGCCAACCTGCTCACAGCAGGCAAGTGCAAGTGCGAACTCGGCAGTACCCGCCGTTTTGCCTAATAACTGGGAGGTTGCTGATGAGACATTTGGGAGTGCAGTCGGATTAGGCATCGCGATAGCTACGGCCCCCGATGACGGTCCATTGGCGGGCGGTACTTACAGGGGAGTCAAATTCATTGTCGGCGGGGCACTAGCCGGCTTGGCGAAGACTGCTGCATTTCATGCCGTTGCAAAGGCGTTTGTCTGGGGCGTTGTGTACTCAAACTGCGCTACTCCATCAAGTGCGCCTATTTTCATGGCACCCTAGTCGGCGACGGATGCAGCTCCAATGCCTGCAGTCGTGCAATTGTGGCTTCACTGGATGCAGTATTTGGAGGTATTGCGTGAACCGCGCGGCTAAGGAGATTCTAGAACTTGCATGGGTTATCGCTAAGGTTTGCGTCATTCTTGGATGTGCAGATTTCTCCGCGTACCTGTTTCATGAACATAATAACATTGCATATGGAGTGGGGCTCGTCCTTGGCGTTATATTTCAACTTGCAATTCCTCCAAGGAAAACGTGGAAGAAGCAGGTGCTGGTGCTTACTCCCATCGCAGTTTTGATCGGTCTGGTGCATGCTTTTTTCCTCCATTGAGTCGGCAAAGAATGGGACGGCATGTGGCGGGTGGCCCGGTCATACTCCGCAAAAGACACCATGAACCACGAAGGGCTGTGCCCCGTGTATCGCGCATTTTGTGATGAGCGGGTCTTCGCTGCTGGCGGAGACCGACGCTTCGGGAAACAATGTGAACGAGTACATTTACTTCGGCGGGCTGCGGATTGGCGGGTGGCCCCGGTCCCTCGCCGTTGGGGACCGGGGAATCAAATCCATCCGCGCTCTCCTACATGAGTCAAGACCCACTCTCTGCCGTCACCCCGCAATCCCCTCATTCCACCCGACAAAATCTCCGCGAACCTTTGCCGACAATTTCCCCCTCCCGCCGCACAATAGAAACAGCATCCAGTTCCACGAATGCCCCTCATCTGTGCTCGCCGGCCGCAGACCACAAGCAGACCCTCCCCTTTATTCCCGGCTGTGAACCTGTGACACTGTGCAGCACAGTCCAAACCCTCATTTCCCGGCTGTGAAGCTGTGATCCTGTGCAGCACAGTCTAAAACCCCCTTTCCGGCTGTGAAGCTGTGATCCTGTGCAGCACAGCCAAAACTCATTTCCGGCTGTGAAACTGTGAAGCTGTGACACTGTGCAGCACAGTCTAAAACCCCCTTTCCGGCTGTGAAGCTGTGACACTGTGCGGCACAGCCCAAAACTCGTTTTCCGCCTGTGATCCTGTGACACTGTGCAGCACAGTCTAAAACCCCCTTTCCGGCTGTGATCCTGTGACCCTGTGCGCCACAGTCCTTCGAGCGTGCCCGCCGCCACCCCGCGCACCGCCCCAAGCCGCCCTCCTGTGCGAAACTAATGTGTCCGGCGGCCGGGTGCTAACCTTTTCCCGTCCGCCGCAAGGACCTTCTCGCGCATGGCCCTTCTTCGCTCCGCGTTCATCGCGCTCTCCCGCAATCGCATGCTGCGCCGTTTTGCGGAGCACTCGCGCGCCGGCACCCGGCTCAGCTCCCGTTTCGTCGCCGGGCTGGAAATCGAGGACGCCCTGCGGGTGGCCGCCGACGTCAATCGCCAGGGCATGCTCGTCACGCTCGACTCGCTGGGCGAAAGCGTCACTTCAGAAGCGGAAGCCCTTCGCGCCGCTGAGGTCTACCACCGCCTGCTCGACCTGATCGCCGAGCGCAAGCTCCAGTCGAACATCAGCGTCAAGCTCACCCAGATGGGCCTCTCGCTTGACCCCGCGCTGGCCGGCCGCATCGCTGAAAGCCTGGCCACCCACGCCGCCGCCACCGGCAATTTCGTCCGCATTGACATGGAAGATTCCTCGCTCACCCAGGTCACCGTGGACATCGTGCGCCGCCTGCACGCGCGGGCTGACCTGCGCGACGTTATCGGCATCGTCATCCAGGCCTATCTTTACCGTTCGCAGGCCGACGTCGAGCAGCTCCTCGCCGATGGCATCCGCATCCGCCTGTGCAAGGGCGCGTACAAAGAGCCGGCCAGCGTGGCCTTCCCGCAAAAGTCTGACGTGGATGCGAACTACGTCCGCCTCAGCGCCCTGCTGCTCCAGAGCCCCTTCTCCCACGGCCTGGCCACGCACGACGAAGCCATGGTCAACGCCGCAATCGCCTTCGCCACCGAGCACCATATCCCCAAAAATCACTTCGAATTTCAAATGCTCTTCGGCGTGCGCCGCGATTTGCAGCGGCGGCTGGTGGCCGAGGGCTACCCGGTGCGCGTCTACATTCCCTTCGGCCGCGAGTGGTATCCCTACTTCATGCGCCGGCTCGCCGAGCGGCCCGCCAACGTGATCTTCCTCGCCAAAAACCTGCTCCGCAAATAGCCCGCAGGGCCCGGCTACTGGGCCTGTGCGTGCCGCCTGCCCCGCTGCCGGAAGTATCGTCTCTGCCGGCAAAGAGGGCACTCCCATGGATAGAACCCCAGCATGGCAAGCACCCGCAGCTGCAGGAATCCCGCGCGCGCCAGCCGTCGCAGCTTGCCGCTGCCGCAATCCGGGCACGCATACCCCGAGTCTTCAAGGTCGCCAGAAGAGATCAAAGCCGGAGCCCCCCATTCCTTTCGCGGCTCGTTGCGCCCTCTGTATCGCGGGCTTGCGGCCGATCCTCTTCCTCCACGCACGCTCTGTTCCGTCTTCACTGCAGTACGGCGCAGCCCTCGCTCGCGGGGCCCGCTCCCAGGAAAGCCAGCGTGCTACAAGCTGGCGGCTGGTGCCTTCAGGGCACGACCGCGACAAAGACAAGATGGAGGAAACAGTAGAAAGAGAGTAGCGGAAGTCCTCGGCACTTGAAAAGCAGAAAAAGCGCACACGGAGCCGGCAGTAACCGCGCACACCCGCCGCCGGATACCTGGCTGCCCGGCTTTAACGCTCCGCCAGCCGCGCCAGCCCCTGCCGGGCCAGGTCTGCAATCGCCCGAGCGAGCGCTGCAGAGCCGTTCAGTGACTCCGGCCGCTCCAAACGCAGGCCCTTCTCGCGCCCATACGCGCGAAAGGCAATGTCCACGTCGTAAAGAATCTCCACATGGTCGCAGAGAAACCCAATGGGCTGCAGAAGCACCGTCTTCGCGCCCTCGGCGGCAATTGCGTCCAGCGTGGCCTCCACCGTGGGGCCAATCCACGGCCCTCCGCTCGCGCCCTGGCTCTGGAAGGCGAAACCCCAGCGCGAAATCTCCGGCACGCGCTCGGCCACCAGTTGCGCCGTGTGCTTGGCCTCGTCGGCGTAGGGGTCCGCACCCTCGCCCGGCCAGTGCCGCGGTCCGTCCTCGCCTGCAGCCGGAGCCTGCACGGTCCGCACCGGCACGCTGTGCGCCGTAAACAGCACCCGAACCGGCTCGCCGGTCTCCGCGGTCAGCCGCTTGAGCGCCGACCGCAGCCGCTCGGCAAAGGCCTCGGCCAGCAGCGGATGCTGCGCCCAGCCCTCGGTAAAATCGATGCGCAGCGGCCCCGCCTCGGCCTGCACCGCCCGCCGGTAGAGCCCCACGCTGGTCCGCGAGTTCTGCGGCGCAAGGCAAATCACCGCGGCCTCCTCCACGCCGTCGGCACGCATCTGCTTCACCACCTCCGGAATGTACGGCCGCCAGTTGCGCATCCCCACATATACCGGAACCGCAATCCCCGCGCGTGCCAGCTCGGCCTCCGCCAGCCGTCCCTGCTCCAGCGTCAGCTCGGTCAATGGGCTGCGCCCAATCCGCTTGTAGCGGCGCTGAATCTCCTCAATCACATGCTGGGGCAGCGGACGCCCGCTGACCACGTTGCGCAGGTACTCCGGAATCTGTTCCACCGTCTCCGGCGTGCCGTGGGCCAGCAGCAGCACGGCTTGCTTAGCCATTCGCTTCCTCCAGGCGAAACTCCTTCACCATGCGCACCACCGCCTGCACATTCTCCACCGGCGTGCCCGGCACAATGCCGTGTCCAAGGTTGAAAATATGCCCCGCCCGCCCGCCCGCCGCGCGCAGAATCTCGCGCACCCGCTGCTCCAGCACTTCCACCGGCGCAAACAGCGTAATCGGATCCAGATTGCCCTGCACCGCGCATCCCTCGCCCACCGCGCGCCAGCCCTCGTCCAGCGGCTCGCGCCAGTCCAGACCCATCACGTCGGCCCCGGTGGCGGCCATCAGGCGCAGCAGCCCCGCCGTCTCCACGCCAAAGTAAATCACCGGCACGCCCATCTGTTGCACCGCCCGCACCAGCCGCTTGCTGGCCTCAAAGGCATAATCGCGATAGTCTGCCGGCCCCAGCGAGCCCACCCAGCTATCGAAAATCTGAATCACGTCCGCGCCTGCCTGCACCTGCAGCCGGCAGTACTCCGTCAGCACCGCCACAATCTTGTCCAGCAGCAGCCGCCACGCCAGCGTATCGCCGTACATCATCCGCTTTGTCTCGATGTAATTCCGCGATCCGCCGCCTTCAATCATGTAGCTGGCCAGCGTGTACGGCGCGCCGCAGAATCCGATCACGCCCAGCCGGTCGCGAAAGTGCGCGGCCACTTTTTCAATCGCGCGGGCCACATACGCCAGCTCATCGGCGCGGTCCGTGCGCAGCGCGCGCACAGCCTCGGCGGTGCGCACTGGCTGATGCACCACCGGCCCCTCGCCCGCCATGAACTCAAACGGCAGCCCCATCGGCTCCAGAGGCAGCAGCAGATCGGCAAAGATAATCGCCGCATCCACGCCCAGCTTTTCGGCCGCGGTAATGGTCACCTCGGCGGCCAGCTCCGGCTGCTTGCAAATCTCCACCAGCGTATGGTGCTTGCGCACATCGCGATATTCCTGCATGTAGCGCCCGGCCTGGCGCAGAAACCACACTGGCGTGCGGTCCACCGGCCGCCGCAAACATGCGCGCACAAAACGGCTGCCTTCCAGCAGCGTGTCTTGCAGCGCATTGGGCACCGTATTGGGCACTGTATTCGGCACCGTATCCTGCACTGGATCCGGCGCTCCCGGACCGTTCGTTTCCATCTCCATATGAGCCGATTTTAACTGGCCGGCGCACCGCGGCGGCAGTTGCGCCGACGTGATTCTCCCGCATGACGCACAACACGGCGCGTACTTTGCATCCAGACAAAAATCGGCCCCCGTTTTCGACGGGGGCCAAGTTGCCTTGGTTCTCTCGTGTTGCGAGAGCTTTTTTGGCGGCCGAACGGCCGGGGAGCCGTCGGTGCGGTTGTAGCCTCAGGGGGGTGGCTTGCGGCCTTACGGCCGTTCCGCGCCCGTCGAGGTAGCCACATCATGGGGAGATGTGGCGCCCTGGGCCGCCAAACTGTTTTCCATCAACCGGATGTGCACGCTGCTGTGGTGAACCGGGCCGGAATCGTCGCTCGCTTCCGCGGAGCGGACGTTGCCCAGAGCCACATAGTGCATCCGGTAGACGGGAATCTGGTGTTGGGTCACGAGGTAGCGCTCCACGGCCTCAGCCAGCCGCTCGGAGTGCTGGATGCCCACGCTGCCGCGACCCGGCGCATGCGCCTCCATCTCGATGATGTAGCCTTCGTGTCCGGTCAGGCTCGTCGCCAGGTCGTCCAGCTGCTTGCGCGCCGCGGCAGAAAGCACCGGGCTGCCGGAGCGGAACGCTACCTCCACGTCGTTGATCTTGTGATACTGGTCCAAACCGTTCACGGTGGTGTTCAACTGGGCCACGTGGCTGGACGCGCCCTCGGCAAGGCCGTTCGCGGTCTGCGCCTGGCTTCCCGCCGCCAGCGCCGCCTGGTTGGCCTGGTCAGCCGAGTTCTGCGCCCGCTGAATGCCGGCCTGTGCGCGGCTGTCCACGTCCTTGATGTCCTTCGAGTTCCTAGCGTTCACTTCGTCCAGTTCGCTCAGCTGGTCCCTCAGCGGATCAATCCGCTTGTGCACCCACTTCTTGCGCGCGAACGGGTTCAGATGACCCCAGAACCCCTCCTTGTCGGTGGCCGGCTGCGAGGCCGAAGGGGAGGGCTGCTGCGACACCGATGGAGGGGTATCCTGGGGTTGCCCTGCCGGCTGCGCCTGTTGCGCCACCGCGGGAATAGCCATTGCAGACGCAAGAATCAGGACAGCAATCTGTCCGGGAAACATGTTGTGGGCTGTCATTGCGAGCTTCATGAGTTTTCGCCTCGTAATTGAATTTCGAAATTGGCCTCTGCGTGCATCTGCCGCAGCGCCTTTGCAGGCGGTGCGACTTGCCGTTCCCTCTGGTAATGTGCAACGGCCATGCCAAACCGGGCCCATTTGAGAAGGAAAGATCAAGTCTTTTTTATGGAATCACTTAGAAACAAAATCCCGCGCGCGGCAGTCTCCCAGATGAGCTGTGGCTTCGTCCCGATCGCGTAATTTTTTCCGGGTCCGGTAACTTCTACCGGGTAAGGAAGCCTCGTCCGTCTGCCGTGTCACGGCGTTGCTATTGGAAGTCCACGTGGAGAATCTTCAACTGCGGATAGGCTCCATTCCAGTCCTGCGACACCCCGTCGAAGATCAGCCGGAAATCCCGTTCCTGGCCCGGCTTGATGGGGTTGGCCCCGACCGGCTCCACGTCCACATAAGGCTGCCGCGTCCGGATCAGCTTCAGAGGCTGGGTCGCGTTCTGGGTCACTTCCTGGGCGGAGTCAAAAAAGAGCGTCTGGACCGAAATCCCGGTAACCGTGCGGCTGCCCTTGTTGGCAATGTGCCCGTCCACGTAGGTGATCTTGTTGCCCACGAAGTTCGTCGACTCGCTCATCGCCAGGCCGGTGATGGGCAGGCTGGCCGCATACGCATCAAGGGGAGCGTTCACCGACTCAACCGTCGTCTTGTTGCTGTCGCGGCGCAGAGCCAGCGTGAAAATCACGCCCACGGCAATCACCACAAACCCGGCAATGGCCAGCGGCAGCCAGTTGCGTTCCCGCCGGTCCGTCGGGGGAACCAGCTTCAATTCCTCATCCACGCTCATCCTCTTCCACGCTCGCTTTTCTCCACGCTCACGAGCGGATTTTACACCGGTTCCGAAAGGAAAGTTCCCCGGCTCTGCGTTCTTCCCTTTCAAGTACACATTTTCCCGTTTAAGCCGATCAGGCAAGCAGAACGATCGCGGGTGCCGGACTCCTACATCTTTTGTTTGATTCCACTCGGCACGGATCTGTATCTAAATAGGGACGCGCGCCACACACGCCGGCATCAAGCGGCAACTGGGCGCCCGGAAAGCAAGGAAGAGCGCACGACCATGGAGCCCTCCCTCCAGTCCGCAGCACCGGCTTTGGCCTCCAGTGGCGCCAGACTCGCGAGTCCGTCCGGCTCTGGAAGCACCACTTACCAGGTGATGACCGTCGTCGCCATCCTGGTAGTGTTCCTCAGCATGTGGGTCTTTTAGGCCCCGTTCGTTTCGGCGTTGCCCTCAACCGAACCGCGCTCGCTGCACCACCGTCTGCCGAAAATCCTTCCCCGTCATTTCCACCCGCACGCACATCTCCGCCAGCCGGGAGCGCATCCGCTCGCCAATCCTGTCGCCCAGCGTAGGCTCGCGCGCCGCGCGCTCGGCGTCGCTCTTTGCGCCCGCGCCCGGCGGCTGGTCCGCATAGTTGGTGGTGATAATCGTCGACTGCCGGTCGTTGTAGCGGGTATTCAGAATCAACGCCACCGTGTCCCACACCCACTCGTTGGGCTTCTGCGCGCCCAGGTCGTCCAGCACCAGCACCTCGGCCGCGAAGACCGGCTTCAGCAGCTCCAGCTCCGTCGTGTTCACCTGCGGGTTGTAGCTGTTCTGGATGTTTTTGAGCAGCTCCCGGTAGTCGCAGAACAACCCCTTTGCCCCGCGCTCCTGCACCAGCCGCCGCAGCACGCCCACGGCCAGGTGGGTTTTGCCCACGCCGATGGAGCCGGTCAGCAGCATCCCCTTGCCCGCCGTGTCCACCGGATAAGCCTCCACAAACTTGCGCGCCGTTTGCAGCGCCAGGCTCAGCGAGGTATCGGCCCCGTGATAAATCTCATACGCGTCCAGCGTGCAGTCGCGATAGCGCTCCGGAATCCGCGCCGAGGCAATCCGCCGCTCCTCGCGCTGGGCCTCCTGGCACTGGCATGCGCGCGACACCATCACGCCGCCCGGCGTCCGCTCCTCCACCAGCCCGATTCCGCCGCACATGGGACAACTGCTCATCCCTTCCAGCCTAGCCTATCCGGAGCTTCGCGGTCCGGTGCGCATCCCAGTCGCTTGTGTGGAAAAGCCGCACCCGCACGGAACTTCATAAATCTGCGCTGAACCTCGAAGTCATTGATATTGCCAGAACTGCTGACCGCGCCATCCCTCTACCGTGCGGAATTCGAACGTTTTATGAAGAATGAGGTCGGTTCCA
The DNA here is from genome assembly GCA_035534635.1 of Occallatibacter sp. Lineage (GTDB taxonomy): Bacteria > Acidobacteriota > Terriglobia > Terriglobales > Acidobacteriaceae > Telmatobacter. The sequence goes on along the minus strand of DATLRP010000016.1, from coordinate 6,520 downwards.
GCGAGTCTATAGGTCGTTTTGATGTGCAGTTTTGCGTCGGGTGCTATGCGGTGGCCGTTGGCAATTACGTTGTGGTTGCAGGGAAGTGTTATTCGCTGCTTGTGGAAAAGTATCTTGGGGAAGTCTTTATACTCACTGCTCTGCGTGTGAAGGTCCATGCTGGATTTGTTTGAAGGATTGGTAGTCCACGGCAGCATTGTGAAATCAGCGCTGCAAACTACGGATAAATCGGCTACGGGCCAGAAGCCCTCATCGGTGACGGAGAACGACGTATTGTAAGGAAACATTGTGTCGAACGCGTAGTCTTGGTTGATGGACAACGATGGGTAAAGTTCAAACAACAATCCAACGATTGCCACAAATATAGAAAGGGCAGTCCAAAGCCAGTGGGGAATTTTCTTCAAAATTCGTTGATTTGCTTGGCTAGGCGAAGGGGAAGTTGATTGCTTTGTGGTTTGCTGTATCCGTATTGGTGGCCGTTGTTGCTTTTTCCTCTTACGCTTACCCATGAGGTGCATTCTCCAACACAGATATTACGAAGAACCGACCATGAGTGCCTGTGGATTATGCGCTCACTAACTGATTTAAACAGCGACCGCTTGCCCTCTCTCCGAATGAGCCGCACCGCAACCGCCCTGGCCATCCAGCCGGCAGCCCTATAATCGGAGGCGCGCGGGAACCTCCGCCTGCAATCCATTTCTGTCCCGGAGCCCTCATGATGCAACCACCCTTCGCGCGCGCCGCCGTCTTCGCCATCGCCGCGGCCTTCCTTCTTTTGCCCGCGGCTTCGCCCGCGCAGGTCGCGCCTGCCCCTGCCACCCCTGCCCAGCCCGCAGCCGAGGCCACCCCTGCCCAGCCCGCCGCCCAGACCGCGCCGAGCTGGCATCCGAACAACGCCTACTGGAAATCGCACGACGAGCAGTTGCTCAACGACTTTCCCTGGCTCGGCCGCTTTCACGATGCAAACGAAAAGCTGGGTCCGCCTGAGCCCGGCGATGACCGCGTCGTCTTCATGGGCGACTCCATCACCGAGGGCTGGGACCTGACGAAATCCTTCCCCGGCAAGCCCTACATCAACCGCGGCATCAGCGGCCAAACCTCGCCGCAAATGCTCGTCCGCTTCCGCCAGGACGTGATTCATCTCGACCCCAAAGTCGTCATCATTCTTGCCGGAACCAATGACATCGCCGGCAACACCGGCCCGGAGACGCTGGAGCAGATCGAGGACAACCTGGCTTCGATGGCCGATCTGGCCACCGCCAACCACATCAAGGTGGTGCTCTGCTCGGTCACGCCCTCGATTGACTTTCCCTGGCGCCACGGCCAGCATCCCGCGCCCAAAATCGACGCGCTCAACGCCTGGCTGAGCCACTACGCCGCCGAGAAAGGCTACGTCTATGTCGACTACCACGCGGCCCTGTCCGACGCCCAGGGCGGCATGAAGCCCGGACTCAGCAAGGACGGCGTGCACCCCACCGCGGCCGGCTATGCCCTCATGGCCCCGCTTGCGGAAGCCGGCATCGAGAAAGCATTGACACAGTAAGCCCGCGCCCGCGATTGCGCTGGCGCTCAAATCCCCCTACAATAGAACCATTGCAGGAAAGGTTTGCATCAAAAGAACATGCCCAAGGAAAAGATTCATCCCAACTACGACGCAGTGCGCGTGATGTGCGCCTGCGGCAACAACTTTGAGACCCGTTCGACCCACAAGGGCGACATCCACGTGGAAATCTGCTCGGCCTGCCACCCCTTCTTCACTGGCAAGCAAAGGCTGATCGACACAGCCGGACGCGTCGAGCGCTTCCGCCGCAAGTACGCCAAGGCGGGCGAGGCCACGGCGGCCAAGTAAGGGCGCCACGGCTGGCATTTTTCAGCGGGCCTCCGCCATGGCGGAGGCCCACGTACGTTGAAAGCGCACACGGAGCAAAAGCATTGGCAGGCAAAGGATTCACGGTAAAGAAGGACTGGGACAATCCCGTGGAGCACCCCATGCCCGAAGGGGTGCGGGTGCCCGCCGAAGTCCGCCTCGGCTCGGTTGCCGTGCGTCCCGCCACGGTGCTGGCGCCCATGGCCGGAGTGACCGACACCGTCTTCCGCCGCTTCATCCGCCACGCCAGCCTCTTCACCGCATCCGCCAGCCCCAGTGAAGCAGCCATCGAGGCCGAGGTCACCAATGCGCACTCCGGCTGCGGCCTGCTGATGACCGAGTTCACCTCGGCCGACGGGCTCAGCCGCATGCGCGAGGCCAAGCGCAAGCGCTACCTCACCTTTTACGACGACGAGCACCCCATCGGCGCGCAGCTTTTCGGCTCTAATGCCGAAACCCTTGCCGAAGCCGCGCGCATCGTGCAGGATACGGGCTTCGATCTTGTCGACCTCAACCTGGGCTGCCCGGCCAAGCGCGTCGTGGGCTGCAACGGCGGCTCCGGCCTGCTGCGCGACCTGCCTAAAATCGCCGAAATCTTCCGCGCCGTTCGGCAGGCCGTCTCGATCCCCTTCACCGTCAAGTTCCGCCTCGGCTGGAACGACGCACAGATCGTCTGCGTCGAGCTGGCCCGTATGGCCGAAGCAGAGGGCCTGAACGCCGTGGCCCTCCACGCCCGCACCCGCGAGCAAGGTTACAGCGGGCAGGCGCGCTGGGAGTGGATCGCCGACCTCAAGCAGGCCGTCGGCATCCCCGTCATCGGCAACGGCGACGTCCGCACCCCCGAGGACGCGGCGGCCATGGTCGCCCACACCGGCTGCGACGCCGTGATGATCGGCCGCGCCGCGCCCGCGAACCCCTGGATCTTCCGTCAGATCGCCCAGTACACGGCAACGGGCAGCTACGACCGGCCGACGGACGACGACCGCTACCGCATGATCCGGACCTACTTCGAAATGCTGCTTCACGAGGCCGAGGCCAGCCAGGCCCTGCCCCGCGATGCCCGCCACGGCGAAACCGCCGGCAAAATGAAGCAGTTCGCCTCCTGGTTCACCCACGGCGTCCCCGGCGGAGCAAAGCTCCGAGCTTCCATTTACCAGGCCCGCACCGGCACCGAGGTGCTGGCCCAGGTGGACCGCTTCTTCCTTTCCCCGGCGGGCTGTGCAAAAGTGGAAGTCGAAGATCCGCAAACCTCTCGGCTGCCGGATTTTCCCCAGGCCGCGCTCGTCTGCGACTGAGCCCGCGCATTCCCTTGCCGGTTACTTCCGGCTGGAAGAGTTCCATTTTGAGACCCGCAGGGAAACTTCCCTCCTCCCGCAAGTAATAGATCTTCCTCGACCTTTGTGTGATTCTGCCTTCTCTCCGATATCGCTATAGTGGTCCTACGAAGCAGATTTCCCCAGAGTGCATGCGTGGTCCACGATGGCCAGCCCTCATCCACCCAAAACGGCCAGCAACGGACCGAGAGTCCCGAAAGGGACCTTCGGTCCTGAACAGAGGACAGAGCGTGAAAACATGACTTTGCGAAGACGAGTCCTGCGATTCATTCAATTCGCACGGGTCATCCTCTGCGGCGGAATGCTGCTCGGGCTTGCGGCCAGTTGCGCCGCGCAGCGCTACAGCTTTCGCGAATACCGCTCCGGCCTCGGCGACCTGAACATCACCGGCATTGCGCAGGACCGCACCGGCTACCTCTGGGCCGGCACCGAGAACGGCCTCTACCGTTATGACGGCGTGCAGTTCCTGCGCTTTGGCGCCAACACCGGCATGACCGGGCGGACCGTTCAGAACCTTTTCGTCGGTCCTGACGGAACTCTCTGGGTGGGCACCTCAGACGGCATCTTCTTCGAGCGCAAGGATGGAGACTTCTCTCAAGTAACGCCTCCGGACGGCAATGGGCACTTCTCCCTCCGCGCCGGAACCACCTTTGCCGCGAACAGCTCTGATGCTGTGGTCGCGGTCACGCGCCAGGGCGCCATGCTTATGCGCCGCACCGGCCATGACCAGTGGTCGGCCCAGCCGATGCACCTGGATGGCGCCCGTATTCGCAGCGCCACCTACGGGCCGAACGGCGCGCTCTGGTACGGATGCGACGACGATCTGTGCCGCTTGAAAAACGGCAGGACCGAGCATATGGGAGTCGCACGTCACCTGCCCAAGGATGAATGGCTGCATCTGCTCATTGCCCGGAACGGGCAGCTCTGGATTCGCGGGCTTCGACACGTGGGCCAGGTGGACCCGGCGACCGGCCGCTTCGCGCTCCACGACCTGCCCGGCACGCCCAGCTCCCGCCCCGATCAGGCGCTTGCCGAGGACGCCAAAGGCCGCATCGTGGCCTCGGAAGGGGACTCGTTCGGGATTTGGGAAGATGGCCAGTGGCGGATGGTCACCAGCCAGAACGGACTGGCCCATGTGGACATCTCTCAGCTCTTCACTGACCGCGAAGGCTCGCTGTGGATGGGCCTGGTCGGCCACGGGCTGCTGCTCTGGCTCGGCGAGGACAGTTGGGAGTCCTATACGGCGGCCGACGGGCTCAGCGATAACACCGTGTGGGCAATGGCCCGCGACCAGAAGGGCCGCCTCTGGATCGGAACCGACTCCGGGCTCGACTACCTGCCCGCCGGCGGCCACACCGCGCAAACCTGGCGCCAGGCGGGAATCGCCTCCACCCGCGCCGTCGCGCTGCAGAAAAGCACCGACGGAGCCGTCTGGATGGGAAGTGGCGCAGGCGCGCTGGTCCGCATTGACCCCGCCACGCTGCATGGCAGGCAGTGGAAGGTTCCTGAGGTCTACCGCATGCTGGCAGACGGGCCAAACCGCATCTGGGTGGCCACCGCCGACGGCCTGTTCGTGCTCGACCCGCTGGCGCCAGACAAATCGCCCCACCGCGTCGTGTCGCCCGCCTTCGGCAGCGTCAACGAGCGGTTCACCAACGTTTGCCTCGGGCCCGGCGGCACGGTTTGGGCCTCCGCCGATGGCCATCTTTACCGCCTGGACGGGACGGGCTGGACCCGCATCGACCCCGCCGATTCTGGCATGAGCCCCGATGAAATTGCCTTTGACCACCAGGGCAACCTCTGGACCGCCGGCCCCTCGCAGGATTTGATGAGGGTCAAAATTCGCGGCGACCGCGTGGTGGAAGCCACACACTTCGCCGAGCCGCCGCTGCTCTCCCAGCAGGTGGTGGCGCTCATGGTCGACCATCGCGGCTGGCTCTGGGTGGGCCAGGATGCGGGCCTGAGCGTCTTCGATGGCAAGCACTGGCGCAATTACACGCAGGCTGACGGCCTCATCTGGAACGACGTGGACAGCGACGCCCTCATGGTGGGCCGCGACGGCAGCCTCTGGATCGGCACATCCGGCGGCATTTCGCACATGATGCATCCGGACGTCACCCCCGCCGGCGGGCAGAAGGCCCCGGTCTTTTCGCGTGTGACCTACGGCGACAGGCTGCTGAAAGGCGGCGCCAACGAGAACTGGCAGAATGACCCGCTGACCATCTCCATGGCCTCGCTTACCTTCCGCGACAACCAGGACATCGGAATCCGCTACCGGCTGGAGGGCGGCGAGGGCTCGGACTGGGAGACGACGCGAGAGATGACCGTGCATTACCGCCACCTGGTCCCGGGTAAGTACCGGTTTGAGGCCATGACGGTCGATGCCTCCGGCGTTCCCCTGTCGCCGGTGGCGTCGTTCCAGTTCCACATTCGCGAGCGCTGGTGGCAGAGCGGCCTGGTCCAGTTCCTTCTTGCCCTGCTGGTGGCCGTCCTGGCGATGGTTGCGTGGCACTGGCGCGTGGATCGGCTCGTCGCCCAGAAGCGGCATCTCGATGCTGCGGTGCTCATGCGTACCGAAGACCTGGTGAAGGAAAAGGCTGAGCTCGTCCGCACCCGCGAGCAGATGCGCCACTATGCCGAGCACGACGACCTCACCGGCCTGTGGAACCATCGCATCATTGTCGAGCGGCTGGAGTGTGAGGTCGAACGGTCGCGCCGCGAGGGGACGCCGCTGAGCGTCATCCTCGTCGATCTGGACCACTTCAAGCGCATCAATGACACGCATGGCCACCCTGCCGGCGACGAGGTGCTGCGCTCGGCCGGCGCCATCTTCCAGCAGTTGGTGCGCAACTACGACTGGGTGGGTCGGTACGGAGGCGAGGAGTTCCTGCTCATTCTGCCCGGCACCGTCTATGCCAGCGCCTGCCTGCGCGCGGAGGATCTCCGCGCCGCGCTTGAGACGGCCCGCATCGGTGACGCCACTGAGAAGATTCCGGTCACGGCCAGCTTCGGCGTCGCATCGGGGTACTCGGTAGGCCATGAAGAGCTGATCCAGGCCGCTGACCAGGCGCTCTACCGCGCCAAACACCGGGGACGGAACTGCGTGGAATCTGTCGAACTGGAGCCGCGCGAAGTACTGGCTGAAACCCGCCGCTAACGCCTGGTTTTGCCAGGGCCCGTTCACACTACTGGGATGGATGGCGTTGCGCGCGAAAATGCGGGCAGGCGAGGCGAAGTCCGAAGGCTGTGGCGGCCCCACTGCCGAGGACGACAACGAAGTCTGGCCGCATTTTCGCCGCAACCCGGAGGGACGGGGCCG